>NZ_CP040006.1:0-600000 GCF_005696695.1 Schaalia odontolytica
GTGGAGTCGGATTCCCTCACACGCGCGTGGGCTGCGGCCCTGGACGCAGTCCCCACCGACGAGCTGGGGCCCGTCGCCACGTCGATGCTGCGCTCGGCCCGTCCCCTCGGCGATATCGAAGGCACGATCCTCCTCGCCGTCCCCAACGATTTCACCAAGCAGTGGATTGAAGACAAGGCGCAGTCGAAGCTGACGACCGCCCTGTCCGTGCACCTGGGCCGCACCGTCCGCATCGCCATCACGGTCGACCCCACGCTCGAGGTCGTCACGGAAGAAGAGGAAGAGGAGGAGCCGACCCCCGCCGCACCCGCTGCGCCCGCGGCCACCCCGGCCTCGTCGTTCGATGAGGACGAGGAGCACCACTCCCCCGCCCTCGTCACCGCGCCCACCGACTCCGGCCCGACCCACCTCAACCCGAAGTTCACCTTCGACACCTTCGTCATCGGCCCGTCGAACCGTTTCGCGCACGCCGCCGCGCTGGCCGCCTCGGAAACCCCGGGCACCGCCTTCAACCCCCTCTTTATCTACGGCGATTCCGGGCTGGGCAAGACGCACCTGCTCCAAGCCATCGGCCACAACGCGCTGTCGATGATGCCTCACCTGAAGGTCCGCTACGTCAACTCCGAAGAGTTCACGAACGAGTTCATCAACGCGATTCGTCTGAACAAGACGGACAACTCCCAGGTCGAGGCATTCCACCGCCGCTACCGCGAGCTCGACATCCTTCTCATCGACGACATCCAGTTCATCGGCGACAAGGAACAGACGGTCGAAGGTTTCTTCCATACCTTTAATGCGCTGCACAGCGCGAACAAGCAGATCGTCCTGACCTCGGACCTGCCCCCGGCCCAGCTCAAGGGCTTCGAGGACCGCATGCGGTCGCGCTTCTCCTCGGGTCTGCTCGTGGACGTTCAGCCGCCGGACCTGGAGACCCGCATCGCGATCCTGCATAAGAAGGCGGACGCCGAGGGCCTCGAGGTGACCCCTGAGGTCTTCGAATACGTGGCCTCGCGCATCTCCTCGAACATCCGTGAGCTGGAGGGCGCGCTCGTGCGCATCGGCGCGTGGGCGTCGCTGTATCAGGAGCGCATCGACCTGAACCTCGCGCAGATGATGCTCAAGGATTTCGTGTCCAACCCGGACGACAACGAGATCACCGTCAGCCTCATCATGAGCCAGTGCGCCGTCTACTTCGGCGTCACGATCGAGCAGATGGGTTCGTCGGAGCGCAGCCACAACGTCGTCGAGGCCCGTCAGATCGCCATGTACCTGTGCCGCGAGCTCACCGACCTGTCGCTGCCCAAGATCGGGCAGGCCTTCGGACGTGACCACACGACGGTCATGCACGCGAACAAGAAGATCTCGAAGCTCATGAAGGAGAAGCGCGAGACCTTCAACCACGTGTCGGAGCTTACAAATAGGATTAAGCAGAAGGCCAGGGAGTCGTGAAAATGGCGCGGGCGCTGACGAAAGTCGGCGCCCGCGCGAGATTCACAGGAGTTGTGCACAGCTGGTGGACGAATACGCATCGGCTGTGGAGAAAAAGGCCTTGCCTGTGGATCTCAAAAAGTTGTCATTTGCTTCATGCACAGGCGCTCGTGACGAATCCACAGCCTCGTCCCGGAATGACATCACAGAGATTTGACTGAAATTCCAACGCATAAGGGAGTTATCCACAGAACTCACAGCCCTTATGATGGAGGGACAGTCAAATGACAAAAATTTTTTCACAGGCCTCCGCACAACAACGTCGCCGCCGACGCTACGTGATGGCACGCGCGAGGCAAATTTCCTGCCCCACGTGGGCACACTTGTGGGTAAAGTAGTGTCCGATCCGTTTTGTGTTTTGGAGGCAGCTATGAAGTTCACCGTCGCCCGCGATGTTCTGGCCGAAGCCGTGTCGTGGACCGCCCGCGCGCTCCCCGTGCGTCCGGCCTCGCCGATCCTGGCCGGCGTGCGCATCAAGGCTGAGGGCGACGAGCTGACCCTGTCCTCCTTCGACTACGAGGTCTCCGCGAACTCGCACATTCCCGCGACCGTCGACGAGGCCGGCGAGGTCCTGGTGTCCGGTCGTCTGCTCGCCGACATCTCCAAGTCGCTGCCTTCCAAGCCTGTCTCCGTCGAGCTCGATGGCCAGAAGGTGAACCTGGTTTGCGGCTCCTCGCACTTCACGCTCGCGGTCATGCCCCTCGACGAGTACCCGCTGCTGCCCGCGCAGCCCACGGGAGTCGGCGCGATCGATTCGTCGACGCTGTCGCAGGCTGTGTCCCAGGTGTCGATCGCCGCGTCGCGCGACGACACGCTGCCCCTGCTGACAGGCGTGCGCATCGAGATCAACGGCCCGTCGATCACGCTGCTGGCTACCGACCGCTACCGCCTCGCCATGCGCGAGCTCGATTGGGAGCCCACCGACACCTCGATCGAAGAGGTTGCCCTGGTCAAGGCCCGCATCCTCCAGGACGTCGCCAAGTCGATGACCTCGGGTGCCAAGGTCGAGGTCGGCCTGTCCGGCGAGTCCCAGCCCGGCGCCTCGTCCCTCATCGGCTTCACCGCCCAGGGTCGTCGCACCACCTCGACCCTCATGGACGGCGACTACCCCGCCGTGCGTCGCCTCTTCCCCGACACGACGCCGATCCAGGCCGTCGTCGATCGCCACGCGCTGCTCGAGGCCGTCAAGCGTATGTCGCTGGTCGCCGAGCGCAAGACCTCCGTGCGCCTCGCTTTCACCGAGGGCCAGCTGGTCCTCGAGGCCGGCCAGGGCGACAACGCCCAGGCCTCCGAAGCCATCGAGGCGACCCTGAACGGCGACGACATCTCGACCGCGTTCAACCCGCAGTTCCTCATCGACGGCCTGCAGGTCCTGGACACCGACTACGTGCGCTTCGGCTTCACGCACCCCACGAAGCCGGCCGTCATCACGGGCCAGAAGAAGGCCGACGAGGGCGAGGTCACGCAGTTCCGCTACCTGCTGATGCCCATCCGCTTCGGCATCTGACGTGCGCGTCTCCCACCTGGCCCTCGACGACTTCCGCTCCTGGAAGCACGGGGTCGTCGAGCTGCCCGAGGGCCCCACGGTCCTCGTGGGTGCGAACGGCCAGGGAAAGACAAACCTCGTCGAGGCGCTCGCCTACCTGTCCACGTTCTCGTCGCATAGGGTCGGCGCCGAGGGTGCCCTCGTGCGCATCCCCATCGACGAGGACGAGGCCGCCCCGGGCGGTGCCGTCATCCGCGCGCGGGTCGTAGCCTCGGGCCGCGAGCAGGTCATCGAGCTCGAAATCGTTCGCGGCAAGGCCAATCGCGCGCGCATCAACCGTGCGCAGGTCAAGCCCCGCGAGATTCTGGGCATCGTGCGCACGGTCGTGTTTGCACCCGAGGACCTCTCGCTCGTGCGCGGCGACCCGTCGGTGCGCCGATCTTTCTTGGACGACCTGGCCACGCAGCTCTCCCCCATTCACGCCTCCGTGCGCTCCGACTTCGACCGGGTCGCGCGCCAGCGTGCGGCGCTCATGAAGGCCGCACAGGCCTCGCTTCGTCGCGGCCACTCCCCCGACCTGTCGACCCTCGAGATCTGGGACCAGCAGTTCGCCGCCCTGTCCGCGCGCATCACGGCCACTCGCGCATCCATCGCATCGCGCCTGGAAGAGCCTGCCGCGCGCTCCTACGACGACGTCGCTGACTCCCCGCGCCACCTGCGCCTCGCCTTCGACGCCTCGGTCGACCGCGTCATCGGCACCGACCCCGAGAACCCGGCCAGCGCCGACCTCACCAACGTGGATGCTCAGACCGAGCGCATGCTCGCCGCCCTCGCGTCGGTGCGAGAGAAGGAAACCGAGCGCGGCGTCAACCTCGTCGGCGCACACCGCGACGACCTGACCCTCAGCCTCGGCGCGATGCCGGTCAAGGGCTATGCCTCGCACGGCGAATCATGGTCGGTCGCCCTCGCGCTGCGCCTCGGCGCCTTCGAGCTGCTCAGCGACGACGGCGACACCCCGATCCTTATCCTCGACGACGTCTTCGCCGAACTCGACTCCTCGCGGCGCGAGGGCCTGGCCGCCCTCGCCTCGAAGGCCGAGCAGATCATCGTCACCTGCGCGGTCGCCGGCGACCTGCCCGCCTCCCTCGACCACCACGCCCTGCACGTGCGCCTCGACCCCGAGCGCGGCACCGTCATCGACGAGGCCGACGATGAGTGAGCGCGAGGACGTGGCCGCCGACGAGCTGAGCGGAGCTGTGGCCCCCGGCGAAGAAGCCGACGCCGACGAGTTCGTCGTCCGTGCCCTCGAGCGAGCCCAGAGCGTCGCCCGCACGCACGGCTACACGAGGTCCACCCTGCCCTCGTGGGGCCTGGACGAAACACGTCCCCGACGCAGCCTCGACGGATCCAGCGAATACGCAGCCATCGAAACCGATGGATTCGGCCGCCTCGCCGACGAGGAGAGCGTTGCCGCGCGCGCCGCAGCCCGAGCCGCCGCCTACCGCCACGCCAACGGGATCGAAGCCCCGGCCTCGTCGACAGATGAAGACCCCGAGGGTGACCTCGCGGCCCTGCGCCAGGCCCTGGAGGGAACCGGCGCCTCGTGGAGCCGCGCCCCCGGCATGGCAGCCATGCGCCCGCGCTACCGCAGGGCCAACTCCCTGGGCGCGATCCTGGCGCGCACGATCAAGATGCGCGAATGGGACACCCCCACCAAGATGGGGTCGATCATGGCGAAATGGCGCGACATCGTCGGCCCGCAGGTCGCCGAACATGCCCGCATCGAGACCTTCGAGGGCCACCGCCTGGTCGTGCGCACCGACTCCACGGCCTGGGCCAAACAGCTCCAGCTGCTCCTACCCACCATCGAGCGGCGCATCGCCGAAAAGGTCGGATCCGGCGTCGTCGAGCAGGTCATTATCCGAGGCCCCGTCGCCCCCTCGTGGCGCAAAGGCCCATACGTCGTGCGTGGCCGAGGTCCGCGCGCCGACTACGGGTGACAGCTCCGCGCACGTCGGCGTCCAAATGATGTTTCTGACCGCGCGGTCTCTGATACGCTGTTCCGTTAGCCCGCGCGTGAGGGCTTGTTAAGGAGACATCATGAGCAATCCATTCGCCAGGAACGAAGGAAGCGCCCAGGGATTTGGCCAGCAGGGCGGATACCCCGGTGCCGCCCAGGGCGGATACCAGCAGGGATTTGGCCAGCAGGGTGGGTACGCCCCCGGCCAGTACCAGGGTGGATTCCCCCAAGGTGCACCCCAGCAGGCCTACGGCCAGTGGAACCCGCAGGGTGGATACGGCGGACAGGGTGGATTCCCCCAGGGCGCGCCCCAGCAGGGCGGCAAGTCCAAGACGCCGCTCATCATCGGCATCATCGCGGCCGTCGTCGTCATCGCGATCATCGTCGGTGTCGTCATCTGGGCGATGTCGGACTCCGATTCCGACGACTCCTCGAACACTTCCGCCCCCGCACCCGGCACCTCCGCACCGGCGAACCCGGGGAGCGGCAGCGCAAACCCGGCGAACCCCGCGCCCGGCAACCCTCAAGCGCCGAACAACACCAACCCGTCCGCCGCACCCACGCAGGGAAACGGAACGGGAGCCAACGGCTTGCTCAGCATGACCCCGGTGGGCGCTAACTGTCTCTACGAGATTACCGATATCTCGTACGGACCCAAGGCCGATAACAACGAGCAGACGCTCAAGATCACCTTCAAGGTCACGAACAAGGGTAATGCGGCGGAATTTGGTGGCATGTACCCCCGTCCGTACCAGAACAACGAAGAGCTCGGCTCGCCTAACTTCTTCCGGACTCCGGAGCCCGACGACTTCGAATACGTGCCTGGCGTAGTCGACGTTCCTGCTGGGCAGTCGGTCGAATATGTCGTCTACCGGGTTATCTCGGATAAGAGGGACCCCATCGAGTTCCGCGACCCGAACTGGATCATCCTCCAGGGCCAGGGCAAGGATTACCAAAAGTGGACCTGGCAGCCGAAGTGATCAGCTGATCAGGCGTCGCGCACGCATCCGCTCAGAGCTCTGTATCGGCGTCGTACGGAGCCTCCTGGCGCGCGAATCATCGCTGCTGACGAGTGAGTAACGGGGCCGCCCTCCCAGCCGGGAGGGCGGCCCCGTGCGTCCCAGCCGCAACCACAATCGACATGTGACTGATCACAGTCTACTTTTCGTTGGAATCATGCAGTTTGTAAAGTAACCCTCCGAGCCTGTCAATCCCGGGAACAAGCGCCACTTTTGGTAGAATCTACAAGGTTAAACATCTATTTTCGCGCAATGCGAGGGGAGCCACGTGGCTGACAACGAGAAGACCGCCGAAGGCGAGCAGTCCTACGGCGCATCGGACATCACCGTCCTCGAGGGCCTGGAAGCCGTCCGCAAGCGCCCGGGCATGTACATCGGATCCACCGGCGAACGCGGCCTGCACCACCTGGTGTACGAGGTCGTCGACAACTCCGTGGACGAGGCCCTGGCCGGCTACGCCGACCACATCGAGGTCACGATCCAGGAAGACGGCGGCATCAAGGTCGTCGACAACGGTCGAGGCATCCCCGTCGACGAGCACCCCACCGAGCACAAGCCCACCGTCGAGGTCGTCATGACGATCCTCCACGCCGGCGGCAAGTTCGGCGGCGGCGGCTACGCCGTCTCGGGCGGCCTGCACGGCGTCGGCATCTCCGTCGTTAACGCCCTGTCCACCCGCGTGAACACCGAGATCCGCCGCCAGGGCTACGTGTGGCGCATGTCGTTCGCAAACGGCGGCACCCCCATCACGCCCCTCGAGCGCGGCGAAGAAACCGACGAAACCGGCACCACGCAGGTCTTCTACCCGGACCCGGAGATCTTCGAAACCGTCGAATTCGACTTCGAGACCCTGCGCCAGCGCTTCCAGCAGATGGCCTTCCTCAACAAGGGCCTGCGCATCACCCTGACCGACGAACGCGAGTTCGCCACCGACGAAGGCGACGAGATCGCCGGCGGCGAGGAGGCCTCGGACAAGAAGACCAAGGGCCACCGCACCGTCTCCTACTGCTACGAGCACGGCCTGCGCGACTACGTCGAATACCTCGACTCCGCCAAGAAGTCCGAGACGATCAACAACGAGATCATCGACTTCGAAGCCGAAAACGACGAAGGCACCATGAGCGTGGAAATCGCCATGCAGTGGACCACCGCCTACTCCTCGTCCGTCCACACCTTCGCCAACACCATCAACACGACCGAAGGCGGCATGCACGAGGAGGGCTTCCGCACCGCGCTGACCTCCCTCGTCAACCGCTACGGCCGCGAAAAGGGCATCATCCGCGACAAGGACGACAACCTCACCGGTGACGACGTCCGCGAAGGCCTGACCGCCGTCATCTCGATCAAGCTCACCGAGCCCCAGTTCGAGGGCCAGACGAAGACCAAGCTCGGCAACACCGAGGCCCGCACCTTCGTCGCCCAGCAGGTCTACTCCAAGCTCACCGACTGGTTCGATGCCCACCCCGCCGACGCCAAGGCCATCATCAACAAGGGCCAGGCCGCCCAGGCCGCCCGCGTCGCCGCCCGCAAGGCCCGCGAGGCCACCCGCCGCAAGGGCGTCCTCGAGTCGGCTTCGATGCCCGGCAAGCTGCGCGACTGCTCCTCGCGCACGCCCTCCGAGTGCGAAATCTTCATCGTCGAGGGCGACTCTGCAGGCGGCTCCGCCGTCGGCGGCCGCGACCCCGAGCGTCAGGCCATCCTGCCGATCCGCGGCAAGATCCTCAACGTCGAAAAGGCGCGCTTGGACCGAGCCTTGTCCTCGGACACCATCCGCTCCCTCATCACCGCCTTCGGCACCGGCATCGGCGAAGACTTCGACATCTCGAAGCTGCGCTACGGCAAGATCGTCATCATGGCCGACGCCGACGTCGACGGCCAGCACATCGCCACGCTGCTGCTGACCCTCCTCTTCCGCTACATGCGACCCCTTATCGAGGGCGGCCACACCTTCATCGCCATGCCCCCGCTGTACCGCATCAAGTGGACCAACGCCGAGCACGAATTCGCATACTCCGACAAGGAGCGCGACGAACTGCTCGCCGCCGGCGCCGCCGCGAACCGCCGCCTGCCCAAGGAAGGCGGCATCCAGCGCTACAAGGGTCTGGGCGAAATGAACGACCACGAACTGTGGGAGACCACCATGGATCCGGCCAGCCGAATCCTCAAGCAGGTCACCCTCGACGAGGCCGCAGACGCCGACGAGACCTTCACGATCCTCATGGGCGACGACGTCGACCGACGCCGCACGTTCATCCAGCGCAACGCCACCGACGTGCGCTTCCTCGACATCTGACATCACCCACGACCAGCCCAGCCCCGGCCTCGTACCGGGCGGGCCTGATCGAGCAGAAACAACGTAAGGAAAAACGTGAGCGACGAGCAGACTACTGACGCGCGGCACATCTCGGACACCGAGCGCATCCGCCAGGTCGACCTGCAAAAGGAGATGCAGCGCTCCTACCTCGACTACGCCATGAGCGTCATCGTCGGGCGCGCCCTGCCCGACGTGCGCGACGGCCTCAAGCCCGTCCACCGCCGCGTCCTGTACGCCATGTACGACGGCGGATACCGCCCCACCTCCTCGTTCTCCAAGTCCTCCCGCGTCGTCGGCGAGGTCATGGGTAACTACCACCCCCACGGCGACGCTGCGATCTACGACGCCCTCGCGCGCCTCGTGCAGCCCTGGTCGCTGCGCTACCCGCTCGTCGCCGGTCAGGGTAACTTCGGTACCCCCGGCAACCTGGGCCCCGCCGCACCCCGTTACACCGAGTGCAAGATGGCGCCCCTGGCCATGGAAATGGTCCGCGACATCGACGAAGAATGCGTCGATTTCCAGGACAACTACGACGGCCGCAACCAGGAACCCACCATCCTGCCCGCGCGCTTCCCGAACCTCCTGGCCAATGGCTCCGAAGGCATCGCCGTCGGCATGGCCACCCGCATCCCGCCGCACAACCTGCGCGAGCTCGCGCGCGGCGTCGAATGGGCCCTCGAGCACCCCGAAGCCTCCCGCGAAGAGCTCCTCGAAGCGCTCATCAAGCTGATCCCCGGACCCGACTTCCCCACCGGCGCCACCATCCTGGGCCACAAGGGCATCGAAGACGCGTACCGCACCGGCCGCGGCTCCATCACGCAGCGCGCCGTCGTCAACGTCGAGGAGATCCAGGGCCGTCAGTGCCTCGTCGTCACCGAGCTGCCCTACCAGGTCAACCCTGACAACCTGGCCGACAAGATTGCCCAGCTCGTGCGCGACGGAGCGATCGGCGGCATCGCCGACATCCGCGACGAGACATCCGGCCGCACCGGCCAGCGCCTCGTCATCGTCCTCAAGCGCGACGCCGTCGCCAAGGTCGTCCTCAACAACCTCTACAAGCGCACCAGCCTGCAGGAGAACTTCTCCGCCAACATGCTCGCGCTCGTCGACGGCGTGCCCCGCACCCTGTCGATCGACGGCTTCATCCGCCACTGGATCAACCACCAGATCGACGTCATCGTGCGCCGCACGAAGTTCCGCCTGCGCAAGGCCCTCGAGCGCCTGCACATCCTCGAAGGCTACCTGAAGGCCCTCGACGCCCTCGATGAGGTCATCGCCCTGATCCGCCGCTCCCCCACGGTCGACGAGGCCCGCGCCGGCCTCATCGAGCTGCTCGACGTGGACGCCGTCCAGGCCGACGCCATCCTGGCCCTTCAGCTGCGCCGCCTGGCCGCCCTCGAGCGCCAGAAGATCATGGATGAGCACGCCGAACTCAAGGCCCGTGTCGACGACCTTAACGACATCCTCGCCAAGCCCGAGCGTCAGCGCGCCATCATCTCCGCCGAACTCGGCGAAATCGTCGACAAGTTCGGCGACGAGCGCCGCACCCGCATCCTCCCCTTCGACGGGGAAATGTCGATGGAAGACCTCATCCCCGAAGAGGACGTCGTCGTCACCATCACCCGCGACGGCTTCGCCAAGCGCACCCGCACGGACAACTACCGCTCGCAGAAGCGCGGCGGCAAGGGCGTGCGCGGCACCCAGCTGCGCGGCGACGACGTGGTCGAACACTTCTTCGTCACGACCACGCACAACTGGCTGCTCTTCTTCACCAACCTCGGCCGCGTCTACCGCGCCAAGGCCTACGAGATCCCGGAGGGCGGTCGCGACGCCAAGGGCCAGCACGTCGCCAACCTGCTGGCCTTCCAGCCCGACGAGCACATCGCACAGGTCCTCGCAATCCGCACCTACGAGGACGCAGACTTCCTGGTCCTGGCCACCAAGCGCGGCCTCGTCAAGAAGACCCCGCTGAGCCTGTACAACTCGCCCCGCTCCGGCGGCATCATCGCCATCAACCTGCGCGAGGACGAGGACGGCAAGCCCGACGAGCTCGTCTCCGCACAGACCATCATGGCCGACGAAGACCTCATCCTCGTCTCCCGCGACGGCCAGGCCGTGCGCTTCACCGCCACCGAAGACCAGCTGCGCTCCATGGGCCGCTCCACGTCCGGCGTGCGTGGCATGAAGTTCCGCGGCGACGACGAACTGCTCAGCATGGAGGTCCCGCGCGAGAACACCGACCTGCTGATCGTCACCGAGTCCGGCTACGCCAAGCGCACCCCCGTCGAGGAATACCCGACCAAGTCGCGCGGCACCCTCGGCGTGCGCGTCGGCAAGCTCGTCGACGAACGCGGCGGCCTCGTCGGCGCCCTCGTCGTCCGACCCGATGAAGACGTCATGGTCATCACCGAGTCTGGCAAGCTCGTCCAGGTCAACGCCTCCGACGTGCGACCCACCGCCCGCAACACCATGGGCGTCATCTTCGCCCGCCCGGACGACGGCGACCGCATCATCGCGATCACCCGCAACTCCGACTCGGGCGACGAGGACGAGACCGACGAGTCCGAGAACACCGAGGCTGTCGAGGGCGCTGAGGGCGCGGAGGTTGCTGAGGCGACCGACGCCCCCGCGGACGAGGCCTCGGCCCCCGCTGGCGGTGACGATACCGCAGACGCTGACAAGTGACGCGTGATCACGGGACGAGGCCCACGCCTCGTCCCGTGATCAATCTGCCAAAGCGGCGCGGAACCAGCGCCGGTGCCAGGCGATGCGGTAGCCTGGCAGGTAGGAAGTGCGACCTGGAAGGAAACCCATGAGCGACCACGTCTCGAGCACCCGCAGCGACGCTCCCCGCCGAGTTGACCTGGCCATCGCGCGCATCGACGCGTGGACCGTCATGAAGGTGGCGTTCCTGCTGTCCGTCGCCCTGGGTATCGCAATGGTCGTCGCCACGATCGTCCTGTGGCTCATGGTCGACGCCATGCACGTCTTCAGCCAGCTTGAGGAATTCCTCAAGACCATGGGCGCCGGACGCTACGCGGACCTCCTGGACTACGCTCGTCTGCCGCGCGTCATCTCCTACGCGACCATCGTCGCAGTCATCAACGTCGTGCTGCTCACCGCCCTGTCGACGCTGGGAGCCATGCTCTACAACGTCGTCGCCTCGTTGGTGGGTGGCGTCAAGGTGTCTCTCATGGATGAGTGAGGGCACTCGCGCAAGGGGTCGGCTGATGTCGGCCCCTTTTGCTATGCCTTGTGACGGTTATCGCGCTGCTTGTAGCCCCGCCTGATCTCCTTGTAGCCCCGCCTGATCTCCGGCCGCCGCGTGTCCTGCCCGCCCGCGAGTCGTCCGCGCCGCGAGCTTCGCTCGGCGCGTCGTCTCGAAGCACGGCCAGGCCCCGCAGGCCACGCGGCGGCCTCCAATCGGGCGGTGCTTGGTACGTGTGCCCCGCCACCGCCCACCGGCACTGCGGCAGCTCCCTCCGGCGCCCTTCACATCAGTGGCGCCTTGTCGCTGACGTGTGGCCGGGGCGTCGTCTCGAAGCTCGGCCAGGCCCCGCAGGCCCCGCGGCGGCCTCCAATCGGGCGGGGCTTGGGGTGCGTGTGCTTGCTCTGGCCCCGCCACCGCCCACCGGCACCGCGGCAGCTCCCTCCGGCGCCCTTCACATCAGTGGCGCCTTGTCGCTGACGTGTGGCCGGGGCGTCGTCTCGAAGCTCGTCCCGGCCCCACTATCGCTCACTGTCGCCCGATGTCGGCGCTGCGTGGCCTCACCTGACTGTGTGTGCTGTACCTCGCTCGATGCCGGGTCATTAATTTCGCACGTAATTCCCCTGCGACTGTTTCAGGATTTGAATTGTGATCGTTGGTATTTCAACGTTTCTGCGTGTTGTTGTGGGGTCGGTCCGATCGAATTACGTGCGATTTTTCTAGGAGTGGGTTTGAAGCTACGTGTGGGTGTCGCAGATCCTTCGCGTGAAACCGGTTTGCCTGTGCTTGTGCGTGCTTGCGTGGGATTGAAACCGGCGTCGCCTTTGCGCGCTCGTACGTGGCTGGGGTTGAAACCGCCATCACCTTTGCGGGTGAGATACGGGTGTTTTTAGTGCGTTTTTCGGTTGCAGTGGTGTTGTTGGTTTCAATGGTTGCTGTTCAGGGGTGCGCAGTGGTGATGGTGGTTTCATGCTGGCCTGCATCAGTGGCTGCAGTGGTGTCATTATTTGCAAAGTCGCCACGGGCGGGGTCCTGCGTGTGAAGAAGTTCGCCCAGCACGGCCTGATCGTGGGTGTGAGCGTGAAGTAGTTCGCCCAGCGCGCTCGAAACACCCCACATTTGACGTTTTTAAGGTTGCTGGGCGAATTTTGTCACGGGTTGAGTGGGGGACAGGGCGCGCCGGGCGAACTTTGTCACGCCTACCGGCTCGCTACTGTCACCGGCCCTTGCTCGGCCACAGGCCCCGTCCCCGTCCCGGAACAGTCCCGGCCCCGCCACCGCCTGCCGGCCCCGCCACCATAGTTTGCGGTGCCTCCGGCACCCTCCACATCGGCGTCGGTGGGGGTTTTGCAGCATTAGGAGCTGGATGTCGGCGTGTCGGCGGCGTGTCGGGGTTCTAATGACGTCATTTCCCCATGTGGCAGCAGTGAGGTCACGGTTCGAGGCCAAAGTGCAGACCACCTTGATGAACAACGCTGACAACGGGCTGTTATGGGCGAGGTGGTCAAGGTTTTGGGTACACCGGTGATGTCGGTTTCTGTGGTTCCTTGTTGGGGGTGTGCAGTGGTGATGGTGGTTTCAATGTCGCCACTTTATCGCCCAGTGGGCCTGGTGGCTGGGTCTATCTACTGGCGACCTTAACCCACCGATGCGCAGCTAAACCCCATTGGTGGCATGGTGGGCAGCCCGCCCAGACCACCACCTGTCGGGTTAACGTGCGCGTAGGTGGGCTTAGATAGCCACCAGGTGGGCCCGCGTGCGCATCACAGGGCCCGGGTGTCCGGTTCGCTAGTTGATGCCAATCCGCGTCGGGCGAGCCCGCAACAGTGCGCTGAGAACAGCACGCAGAAATCGGCCCGACCGCGACGGCTGACGGTAATCGGGCGCAAGCGAAGACCTCTGACACCGCCACGCATAGGGGTTGTGGCTGAGCGGCCCCGGCCATGACGACGCGACGACGGTGGCCGGCGCGGGCAGGGGGAGCAGCGGACTCACCCAGGAACCCGCCGTCACGTAGATGTGTATCAGCCCGCAGATGCTCGCGAAAAATCCACCGTCAACAACCGGGGCTGGAAAACCCACGGGATCAAACGCGTAGACGTGCTTGAGCGGCGGAGGAGTGACCGTCGCAGCCGCGTACAGCGCGAGATTCGCGCCCTTCGAGTGTCCGACAACAATAATCGGCCCATCGGATCGCGACGCCGCATATGCCAGATAGTTGGCGGCCCACCGCTGCGAATCAGTCGGGAAATCAAGGCCGAAGCGGGCATCCTCCGCCCACCCGACCGCGCTTGCATTCGTCCCGCGGAAGACCACGTAGGTCGCCCCGGCCTCGTCGATGAAGGTGACGGAACCGAACTGAGCAAGCGGGCTCGACGTCAGCCGAGTGACCGCATCGCACACCGCAGGTCCCCGAAGCGCGCGCTCGCACCGGCGGCCTCGAGGAGGGGACGATCGGCGTGGGACGCCAACGAATAGCGATACAGAGACGGGATTGACGAGGCCTGGGCGACTTCTCGGAGCAGGCATCCGCGCGCGGAACGAGGGCCGGGCAGCGCGTGGAAATCCACGTAGACCAGGCACGAGAGAGCGAGGGCGTCGGCGGGGGAGAGGTCCGCTCGTAGCGGTGTGTGCGAGTCTCGGACGTGCTCGATGACGGTGGTCACGAGGCCTCCTCCTCTCCATCGAGGGCCGGACGATCGCGGTCGTGTTGGACGTCACCAACGCTCGATTTTGCCGGATGGCCCTGTGCTGTGTACTATATCCGAGTGCCCGAAAGGGTGCCGGTTGGGCCTATAGCTCAGTAGGTTAGAGCGCAGTCCTGATAAGACTGAGGTCGGTGGTTCGAGCCCACCTAGGCCCACCATCCGCAGGCGAGCGAAAGCGGAGGATCATCATGAAGAAATGGGTCACCTGTTGTGTGGCTGTCGGATCCGTCGTGGCCGTCGGCATCGCCGTCCGACAAATTCTCGTTGATCTTTCCGATAACGCTGACCTGTGGACGTCCGTCACGGACGCCGTGGAGGACTGAGTTCCTCCAACGGGGCTATGGCGCAATTGGTAGCGCACCTGCTTTGCAAGCAGGGGGTTACGGGTTCGAGTCCCGTTAGCTCCACTCGACGTACAAGGCTCGAATCCTTGCCATCTTGGATGGTTTCGGTTCGGGCCTTTTTGCTGTCTTAGGTCCGGCCCGGCCCGGGCGTTGGTGAGGGTGGCTCCGGCGTCGGCGTCATCCCGTGGACACTCACCTCAACCACGTTGAGGCCTGGCATGGGAGCCGGATGCCCCGCGTACTTGCTCGTAAGCGGCGAGTGCCTCGCGTCGCGACTCGGCCAGGTCGACGACAGGGACGACAGGCCGATCGGCTCCCTCCGGGATCCAGCGCTTGACATAGCAGCTGCGCGGGTCGAAGCGGGTGCGCTGGAGGTCAGGGTTGAAGATGCGGAAGTAGGGCGCAGCGTCCGCGCCGCAGCCGGCCACCCACTGCCAGGAGACAGGATTGTTGGCCTCGTCTGCGTCCACGAGAGTCTCCCAGAACCATTGCTCGCCGTCTTGCCAGGGCTGGAGCATGTTCTTGGTGAACAGCGATGCCGCGACCATGCGCACCCGGTTGTGCATCCAGCCTGTCTGCCATAGTTGCCGCATTCCAGCGTCGACGAGGTCGATGCCGGTGCGGCCCTGTCGCCAGGCCTGCGCCAGGTGGTCGTTGGGATCGTAGGGGAATTCCGCGAAAGCCGGACGCATGGGGGTGTCCTCGAGATATTCGCGGTGGTGGAGCAGGTGCCAGCTGAACTCGCGCCAGTAGAGTTGCCTGGTCCAAGCGGCTATATCCTCGCCCGAGGCCGTGCTGCTACGGGCTGCGGCCACGGCTTGGCGCGGCGATAGTTCCCCGCACCGCAACCTCGGCGAGATTCTACTGGTGGATGTTTCCTCCCCGGGCAGGTCGCGGCGTGTGGCATAGCCGGGCAACCAGCTGTCAATCGCATCCAGTTGCTGCAGGGCCGCCAATTCACCGGGCTCCCAGTGCTGTGCGAGGGTCTCTTCCCACCAGGCGGGGCCGTCGTCGAGCAAGCCAATGTCCTCTAAGTTCTGCAGGACGCCGTCCTCCCGCAACGAGGCGAGGGCTGTGGCCGCGCCGTCCGGATCAATGACCGGTGAGGGCTCGGGCAGGAGGGGACCGAGGGGCAGGGAGGCTACGGCGTGGCTGAACGGTGTGAAAACTTGGTAGTGGGAGCCGTTGGTCGTCTGCATCAGCCAGGGCTCGGTGAGCAGGCTGCCGGGGTGGCTGTGCACCTCGGTGCGGGATTTCAACTCTTGCTTGATGGCGGCGTCCAGTCGGCAGGCTGCCGGGGCGTAGCGTCGTGTCCAGTGCACGACGGTAGGTTGTAAGGCGTCCACGACTCGGCGCATGACGTTCGCGGCATCACCCCGGGCGAAGACGAGTGGAATGCCAAGGTCAGCAAGCCGCGGTGCCAGCTGCTGCAGACTGCGGTGGTACCACCACCGGGTGGCCGCACCGAGCGGGCGTGGGCCGTGCCGGTTGTTGTCTTCATCGGTCCTGCGGGTTTCGTGGATCCATAGTGCCACCACGGGCCCATGTGCTGCCGAGCAGGCGGCCGTCAGAGCTGGATGGTCAGCCAGACGGAGGTCGTCGCGAAGCCAGATCAGTGTGGTCATGGATGGTCCTTGAGAGTGTTCAGCGCAGGAGTTGGCCGGCGATCGTGTCGGCGAAGGGTGGGAGGGTCATCGGCTGCTGCTCTCGATCAAGGAAGGGGTCCGCCCAAACCCGGGCTTGGAGTGCTGTGGTCATGCACGTTATCGTCGCTGGTCATCGTACTTGACAGGCGAGCTGTGCCACCAGATACGTCGGAGGTCTGGGGATGGCGCGTGGCCGAGCCAACACTCTCAACCTGTCTACGGAGGTCCGCGTGTCACCCGCAACCTGGTGGTTGCGGGTTTTCTGTATGTGAGCTTCGACAATTTGAGCAGGTCAGCGGTGCCGCTGAGGCCATATTGTGCGCTCGGATAAAACTTGTCCGACCACCTGGTTACAGGTGGGGAATCAGGGTGCCACATCACAAAATACATGCAAAGTGGCCCATCAGCTGCACTGAAAGCCCGTATTTATCCACAGCGCTATGCACAGTTGTGTATAAACCGTGTGGACGGTTGTTTGTCGGCGCTCCACCATTGTTTGAAAACTGACCTACATAAGTGAAGTTGGAAGGCTTCTCATCTCGGAAAATAGCTTCTTCACACTTGTTGAGAAACTCGTAAAATTGGCTTGAAATATACACTTTTCGCACATTCAGGAGAAGGCTGTGCACATCAACCACACGTGGTCGAAGGCTTCCAAGCCGGCCCAGCTGCTTGCCATGCTGGTCACGACCGCCCTCGTTATGCTCGGCGTCACGACGCTGCCCACATATGCGGCGGCCCCGACGCTCAAACTCGCCATCACACCCGACGAGACCTCGTATCTCTCCGGTGTCGAGCAGCGCTACGTCGTCGAGTTCGCGTGCGCCTCCACCACGGAGGACTGCCTCGACTCGGTCGTCACCATCACGCTGCCCCACACGGTGACCCCCGCGGGCAACTCGAACCTCGACTCGGCCCCCGAAGGCGTCAACGCCACGGCGACCGCCGGCAAGAAGGTCGTCACCCCCACGATCAAGGCTCCGACCGCTAACGCCGATGGCCTCGTCACCTACAACCTCGGAACAGTCGCCGCCGGCTCGTCGTTCCAGACGGTCCTGACCTTCACCGCCCCGCGCGGCGTGACCCCCGGCGGCTCCACCGTCACCCCGGTCGCGACCTTCACCTCGGGCGAGAGCAAGGAAACCTCCCAGGCGACCGTCACGATCAAGTCCGAGCCGACCCCGCTCCTGAGCAAGACCGGCCCGGTCGCAACCCCCAAGAACGTCGACGTGACCTACCAGATCACGCCGAAGTACGACACCAACGTGGACGGCCTCAACGGCAAGTCCAACATGACCGATGTCGTCATCACCGACCCGCTGCCCGCGTGCGCGAAGTACGTGTCCTCCTCGGCCTCGGGTAACACCAAGACGAACACGGCCGCGACCGTCGAGAGCTCCTACGACGCCGCGACCCACACCGTCACCTGGAACGTCGGCGACGTCAACCCCGCGTTCATGAACATCGTCCTGTCCGTCACCGTCCACTACGACGACACCTGCACGGACGAGACCGTCACCAACACCGCGAAGCTCACCGGCAAGGAGATGCACAACGAGACCAACGTTGTCACCGCCGATGCTTCCTTCACGCACCGCTTCGACAGCGAGATCCGCTACGGTGGCGGCTTCAACAAGCGCGCCATGAGCCAGTTCGAGCGCGGCAAGCAGGGCAACTGGCTGTACAGCTACTCCAACAACTCCAACGTCCCGGTCGTCATGGAGTACACCGACTACATGACCTGTGGCCTCGTCTCCCCGACCGACGGCTCCAAGGACTGCGACAAGCCCCTCATGCGCGTCAAGACGATCGACACCCAGACGACGACGCCCATCGAGATTACCTACTGGACCAACAAGGGCAACACCGGCACTCAGACCGTCTACCGCGGCAAGGCATTCGACTTCTCCTCCTTCGCCGCCGACGAGTACCTGACCGTCTTCCACTACAAGCAGACGATCCCCGCCGGTGAGTCCTCGATCCTGAACGTCGCCGGCCCGGTCGGCGCCGGCACCCCAACGACCGAGGACGGCACCACCTACGTCCAGGCCGATACCAACTCCGCCGCATGGAAGGCCGGCAAGTCCGACCAGTACGTGCGCGTCCAGAACTGTGTCTCCGACTGGTCCATGAAGTCCCTCGACGGCTCCCGATCCATCCAGATCCCCGCCGACGACTACTGCGACATCCTCACGCTGGGCACCGCGCTGCCCAAGTACTACAACGCCAAGTCCACCATCAAGGGCAACCTGGCGTCCCCCGGCTCCGAGGTTACCTTCAGCGTCACCGCGAACAACACCTCGACCGTCGTTGACTCCCAGCCCGTCATCTCCGACCTGCTGCCCTGCGGCATGACCTTCGTCGAGGACTCCGTCACCGGTGGTCCCGCAGGTAAGGAAAAGACCGTCACGGTCCGCGACGTCACCGACGCCACCGGCTGCACCCGCCAGCTCGTCCAGGTCACCTGGCCCGGCTACCAGACCAAGGGTGGCACCACCATCCAGCTGCGCGGCAAGGTCGGCCCCTCGATGAGCGCAGGCACGCACAAGAACGAGGCCTACATCTCCGCAGCCGAACCCGAGTACGCGCTGACCTCCAAGAAGACCACGATCTGCTTCTACGGCTCCACCGACGACACCTACGATGTCAACGGTGATGGCAACACGGCCGACCAGGTCTGCCCCGTCTCCTCGACCTTCACGGTCTCCGAGCAGGCCGGTGCCGACGTCGTCCTCGAGAGCCTCGGCTCCGTGGAAGGCTCGACCTACAAGAAGTACACCGACGGCGTGTCCATGATCCGCCAGGGTGAAGACGGCCAGTACCGCATCACCCCCACCAACTCCGGTAACGCGGACCTGTCCGACATGACCGTGTACGGCATCCTGCCCCACGTTGGTGATACCGCCATCCAGGGTTCTGATTCTCGTGGCTCCGAGTGGGCGCCCATCCTCACCGGCCCCCTCCAGGTCGGCGCAGGCTCGGGCATCGACCCCTCGCAGGTCACCATCGAGTACTCAACCTCCTACAACCCCTGCCGCGGCGAAGTCATGAAGCAGGGCGACGCGATGGCGGCTGGCCCCGCCGGATGCGACAACAACTGGACCGCTACTCCGGCCTCGTGGGCCGACGTGAAGTCCTACCGCATCTACATCAACGGCAAGGCCACCCCGATCAAGGCCGGCGCATCGATCCCGATCATCGCGCCCATCAAGGCCCCCGATAACGCGACCGGCATCGCCTACGAGTCCGTCGCGATCGCGGCCACCCAGGCCTCGAACAACCGTGCCATCCTGCCCGCCGAGCCGATCAAGGTCGCCATGGCCCTCGCGCTCGACGTCGCCCTCAACAAGACCGTCGTCTCCGACGCTTCCAACCTGAAGCCCGGAGACCAGGTCACCTACCGCATCGACGCCGGCAACATCGGCCAGGGCAAGGCCCCCGACCTCAAGGTCAAGGAAGCCTTCCCCGCAGGTACCACCTTCGTGTCCGCCGAGACGCACAAGTGCGCCTCCGGCTACACGACCGGCCTGCCGCAGGAATGTAAGGGCACCGACGAGGCCGGCACCTTCGACGGCACCACGTGGACGATCGGCGACATGCTCGCCGGCGAATACGCCTCGCTCTTCGTGACCGTCACGCTGGACGCCGGCACCGACGGCAAGACCCTCAACAACACGGCCGCCTTCGTGAACCCGCCCGAGTACGACCTCGTGCCCGGCAACAACTCCTCCTCGGCGTCCATCACCGTCAAGCATCGCCTCTCCGGCAAGGTGTACTACGACGCGAACGAGTCCTCCTCCTTCGACAACGGTGAGGACCCCTTCAAGGACATCACGGTCGAGCTGGTCGGTGCCGACGGTAACGTCGTCGCCACCACCAAGACCGACGCGGACGGCAACTACTCCTTCACCGGCCTTGACGCCGGAACCTACACGGTCAAGGTCACCAAGGCCGGCGAGATCGCCGAGCTGACCCAGACCGAGGATCCGGACGGCACGAAGGACAACGCCTCCGGCGCGATCACGCTCAACGCCGACAACCCGGTCCGCGAGAACGTCAACTTCGGCTACATCAAGAAGCACGCGATCTCCGGCAACGTCTACCTCGATCAGAACCGCGATAAGACGAAGAACACGGGCGATATCGACCTGTCCGGTGTCACCGTGAAGCTGCTCGACAAGGACGGCAACGTCGTGGGTACCACCACGACCGACAAGGACGGCAACTACTCCTTCACCGGCCTCAGCGACGGCACCTACACCGTCCAGGTCGACAAGACCGGCCCGCTGGCGGACAAGGAGCAGACCGAGGATCCCTCCGGTAAGACGGACTCGCGTTCGCAGGCCATTACCTTCACGCGCAGCGACCCGGACGTCACCAACGTCAACTTCGGCTACGCCGAGGACTACACGGTCTCCGGCACTGTGTACTACGACAAGGACCGCTCCGAGTCCCTCAACAACTCCGAGCCCGGCTTCGACGGCATCACCGTGAACCTGCTCGGCGAGGACGGCTCGGTCGTCGCGACGACCACGACGAAGGCAGACGGCACGTACTCCTTCTCCAAGCTGCCCGCCGGCAAGTACACCGTCAAGGTGGAGCCCTCCGACCTCCTCAAGAAGCTCGAGCAGACCGAGGACCCGGACGGCACCAAGGACCACACCTCCGGCGTCGTCCAGGTGAACCACGACAACCCCTCCGTGAAGAACGTGAACTTCGGTTACGCCACGAACTACACGATCAAGGGCACCGTCTACCGTGACGCCGACCGCTCCGAGTCCCTCGAGAACGGCGAGAAGCTCTACCAGGGTGTGACCGTCGACCTTCTCGACACGGACGGTAACGTCGTGGCCACCACGACCACCGACGCCAAGGGCGCCTACGCGTTCACCAACCTCGAGGAAGGCACCTACAAGGTCCGCGTCCACAAGGAAGGCCCCATCGCCGACCTCGTCCAGACCGAGGACCCCGACGCCACCAAGGACAACACCTCCGGTGACATCACCCTCGAGCTGAACGACCCGATCAAGGAGAACGTCAACTTCGGGTACATCTCGAACAACTCGATCTCCGGCACGGTCTACCGCGACGACAACCGCTCCAACTCCCTCAACGGGGGAGAGGCCGGCTACCCCGAGCAGACGGTCCAGCTCCTCGATAAGGACGGACAGGTCATCGCGACCACCAAGACCGACGCCAACGGCAACTACTCCTTCGACAACCTGCCCGACGGCACCTACTCCGTCAAGGTCGTCAAGGACGGTGCCCTCACCGACCTCGAGCAGACCGAGGACCCGGACGGCACCAAGGACAGCGCCTCCGAGCCCATCGTCCTGAACGAGGACAACCCCACGAAGAAGAACGTCAACTTCGGCTACGTGCCCGACTACTTCATCAAGGGCACCATCTACCGTGACGGCAACCGCTCCGGCGCGCTGGACACGGATGAGAAGCTCTACGAGGGCGTGACGGTCAACCTGGTCGACGCCGACGGCAACGTCGTCGCCACCACCACGACCGACGAGAAGGGCAACTACTCCTTCGACAAGCTCCCCGCGGGCACCTACTCCGTCAAGGTCGTTCAGGATGGCCCCATCGCCGGCCTCGAGCAGACCGGCGACCCGGACGCCACGAAGGACAACGCCTCCGAGCCCATCACGCTGAACAACGACAACCCGTCCAAGACGGACGTCAACTTCGGCTACGTGAACAACAACTCCCTGTCGGGCACCGTCTACCGCGATGACTCGCGCAACGGCGACCAGGACGGCACCGAGCCCGGATACTCCGGCGTGACGGTCCAGCTCCTCGACAAGGACGGCAACGTCGTGGGTACCACGACGACCGACAAGGACGGCAAGTACTCCTTCGAGCACCTGCCCGACGGCACCTACTCCGTCAAGGTCGTCAAGGACGGCGAGCTCGCCGACACCGAGCAGACCGAGGACCCGGACGCGAACAAGGACAACGCCTCCGAACCGGTGACCCTGGGCGAGGACAACCCCTCCAAGGACAACATCGACTTCGGATACGTTCCCGACTACTCGATCCACGGCCTCGTCTACCGAGACGGTGACCGCTCCGAGTCGCACGGCGCGACCGAGAAGGGCTACGCCAACCAGACCGTCGAGCTGCGCGACAAGGACGGCAAGGTCGTCGCGACCACCACGACGGACGAGAACGGCGCCTACTCCTTCGAGAAGCTGCCCGCCGGCGACTACACCGTCAAGGTCGTCAAGGACGGTGCCCTCACCGACCTCGACCAGACGGAGGACCCGGACTCCACCAAGGACTCCACCTCCGGCGTCATCTCGCTGAGCAACGACCACCGCACCGAAACGGACGTCAACTTCGGCTACATTGCCAACAACTCCATCAACGGCACCATCTACCGTGACGGTGACCGCGATGGAAAGAAGGGCGACACCGAAGGACGCTACTCCGGCGTGACGGTCCAGCTCCTCGACAAGGACGGTAAGGTCATCGCCACCACGACGACCGACAAGGACGGCAAGTACTCCTTCGAGCACCTGCCCGACGGCACCTACTCCGTCAAGGTCGTCAAGGACGGTGCCCTCACCGACACCGACCAGACCGGCGACCCCGACAACAAGCTGGACAACGCGTCCGAGCCGATCACCCTCGACGAGAAGAACCCCACCAAGGGTGACGTCGACTTCGGCTACGTCCCGAACAACACCATCAAGGGCACCGTCTACCGCGACGACAACCGCGACAAGACGATCGACGGTGACGAGCCCGGCCTCGAGCGTGTGAGCGTCCAGCTCCTCGACGAGGACGGCAAGGTCCTCCAGACCCTCGACACCGACGCGGACGGCAACTACGCCTTCCAGCACCTGCCCGACGGCAAGTACACCGTCAAGGTCGTGCGCTCCTCGTCCATCAAGGACTACGACCAGACCGAGGACCCCGACGCCACCGTCGACGACACCTCCGCGGTGTACACGATGGGCCCGGAGAACTCCCTGCAGGAAAAGGTCAACTTCGGCTACGTCCCGGACTACTCGATCGCCGGTCGCGTCTACCGCGACTCCGACAAGTCCGGCTCCTACACCGACGGTGAAGAGACCTTCTCCGGCGTGACGGTCGACCTGCTCGACAAGGACGGCAACGTCGTGGCCACCACGACGACCGACAAGGACGGCAACTACTCCTTCGAGAAGCTGCCCGCCGGCACCTACCGCGTCAAGGTCCACCCGGACGGCGACCTCGCCGGCCTCGACCAGACCGAGGACCCGGACGGCATCGCCGACTCCATGTCCGGTGAGATCACGATCGGCTTCGACA
Organism: Schaalia odontolytica; assembly: GCF_005696695.1. NCBI lineage: Bacteria > Bacillati > Actinomycetota > Actinomycetes > Actinomycetales > Actinomycetaceae > Schaalia > Schaalia odontolytica. Next base: position 23,542 of record NZ_CP040006.1, read on the forward strand.
ACCAGAAGGTCACCGGCGTGAACTTCGGTTACGTCGCGCCCGACGTCCCGGCCACCAAGCCGAAGAAGGGCCTCGCCCGCACCGGCTTCGACGGCCTGATCGGCGGGGCTGGCCTGGGAGCGGCCGTCGTTGGCGGCATGTTCCTGTGGATGCGTCGCCGTCGCCAGGACTGAGGATCATTCGGCCTGAGCCTCGACGAGGCAGTGGCTGAGTGAGCCGACAAGGGGCGGGTACTTCGGTACCCGCCCCTTTGGCGTACCTGGGTGGTCGTGTGATGTACCCGGGCGGTTGTGTGGGCCGGGCTACTTGTGGCCTCACGGGTGTTCCGGGTGCCGTCGGGCCCGGCCGCTGTGTGTTCCGGTGGGCGGCGGCCCGCCCGCTCGCCGTCCGCGCCGCGAGCTTCGCTCGGCGCGTCGCCTCGAAGCCCGGCCAGGCCCCGCCACCGCCCACCGGCACCGCGGCAGATCCCTCCGGCGCCCTCCACACCAGTGGTGCCGGGTGTGTTGATGGGCACGGCGCGTCGTCTCGAAGCCCGGCCAGGCCCCGCCACCGCCCACCGGCACCGCGGCCAGGCCCTGCCGCCATCCACCGGTGTGGCCGGTGACTCTCGTGAAACCGTCATCACCTTTGCTGGCGCGTGCTCTGTCTCCAGTGAAACCGACGGCACCATTGCTCGACAGAAACACCCGTTTTTGATGCTATGTCTTCGAGCAAAGGCGTCGTGGGTTTCATGGTGGCATCATGAGGCTCCAGCATTGGTGCCCGCGGTTTCACACAACGGCAGGGCGAGCAGTTTCGGCGCGAAAAAGTTCGCCCTGCTCGGCCTGGTGTGGGCGTAAGCGCGAAAAAGTTCGCCCAGCATACGAAAAATGGCCCAAAAATGGTGTTATATGGCGTGCTGGGCGAGTTTTTTCGCGGGCGTGAGCTCGAAGGCCTCGTGTGGGTGGCAGGTGGTCAGTCTCCAGTGTTCAAGCCACCGCGGCACCCGGTGTGACTGGTGTTGTGGGTGCCTGGGGGATGTCGCGAAGGTGGGCAGGAAGCTGTTGCAAACGCAAACCTGTGAGGATGAAGCCGATGACGCCGCGTCCAACGATCTGCATACAGAAGCGCCCGGGGCCGTGGCCCCGGGCGCTCCCGGCAACAACTGAGCTCCGATAACTAGCGGAACAACTTTAGGGCGTTAGGCCCAATCATGAACGGCGCCAAGATCATCGACGAGCCCAGACCCACGCTGAAGCCGGCGATCACGTCGGTCACCCAGTGGACGCCCAGGTACAGGCGAGTCACGCAGATGAAGACGATGAGCGTCAGCGCCGCGGCCCACAGCAGGTAGCGCAGACGGCGACCGACGCGCGTCGTCGTCAGGACCAGCACCAGGGACACGAACAGCGCAGTCACGGCCGTCGCGTGACCCGACGGGAACGAATAGCCGTCCTCGGTGATCAGGCGTAGCGCCTCCTCGGGGCGAGGACGCTCGTACAGGTGCTTGATGATGTAGCTGTTTGCGGCCGAGAACACGACGGAACACAGGATGTACAGGGCGTTCATGACCTTCTTGATGAACCACCACACGGCGCCCGCCACGACCAGCGCCACGACGACCGCGCGCTTGGGGTCGAACAGCCACGAGGCGCCCGTCATGAAGGAGTTCATCGCCGGCGTGCGCGACGCGACGAAGTCAGACCACACCGTGGTGTCGATCGACAGGGGACTCGTGATGAATCCGCCCGCGACGGCGACAGCAGCGACGAGGAGAACCCCGATGATCACGGGGGGAGTCAGGAGGCGACGAGCAATCATAGTGAAATCCTACCGTAGTGTCAGTCGTTGGCGCCGTACTCGTACATCCAGCGCCCGGCCCGGCGTGAGAAGCGCGAATGCTCCCGCATCTGCCCGGATTCGCCAGTCGATGTGTCCCGCCACGAGGCCACGAACGTCACGGTGCCCTCCTCGTCGGAAGGACCCCCGGCCTCGGCCCCCAGGATCTGCAGACCCGTCCACTGCGTCCCCTCCACCCAGTAGGGGGGAGCGGGGCGCGTGCGCGGGTGCCACGTGCGGAACAGGTAGTCCTCGTCGCGCAGCGCGAACGCCGTGTAGCGCGACCGCATGAGCGCCTCAGCGGTCGGAGCTAACTCGCCGTCCAGGTAGCGCCCGCAGCACTGCGCCAGCATCGCCCCCGACCCGCACGGGCAGGTACGAGGCCGGGGCGCGCCAGCGCTCGCAGCGCCGGGGGCAGCGGGGGAGGAGGTCACGCCTGGTCGCCCAGGGAGGCCAGCCAGCGCTCCGCATCCAGGGCCGCACGGCAGCCGGAGCCGGCCGCCGTGATGGCCTGGCGGTACGTGTGGTCTACGGCGTCACCGCAGGCGAAGACGCCCGCGACGGACGTGCGCGTCGACGGCTCGTCGACCGTGATGTAGCCGGCCTCGTCGAGGGCGACCTGGCCACGCAGGAAACCCGTGCGGGGCAGGTGACCGATCGCGACGAACACGCCGTCCACGGCGATCTCACGCGTGGAACCGTCCACCGTGGAGGCGAGGCGCAGGCCGGTCACGGCCTCGTCGCCCAGGACCTCCTCGACGGTCGCGTTCCACTCGAAGGAGATCTTCGGGTTGTTCAGGGCGCGCTCGGCCATGACGCGCGAGGCGCGCAGGGTGTCGCGACGGTGCACGACGACGACCTCGGACGCGAAGTTCGTCAGGAAGGTGGCCTCCTCCATCGCGGAGTCGCCGCCGCCGATGACGGCCAGGCGACGATCCTTGAAGAAGAAGCCGTCGCAGGTTGCGCAGTAGGAGACGCCGCGGCCGGAGAACTCGTCCTCGCCGGGCACGTTCATGTGACGGTACTCCGAGCCGGTGGCCAGGATGACGGCGCGCGCGTAGAAGACCTCGTCCTCGGTCGCCACGGCCTTCACGTCGCCCTCGAGGTTAACGGCGATGACGTCCTCGTAGCGAACGTCCGCGCCGAACTTCTCGGCCTGCTCGCGCATGTTGTCCATGAGCTCGGGGCCCTGAATGCCCTCCGGGAAACCGGGGAAGTTCTCGACCTCGGTCGTGTTCATCAGCGCGCCACCCGCGGCCAGCTGACCGGCCAGCACGATGGGGGCGAGGCCGGCGCGGGCCGTGTAGACCGCGGCCGTGTAGCCGGCCGGACCCGAGCCGACGATGACAACGTCGTGGACGGTGGCGCCCTCGGGCACCTGCGCCGACGGGATCTGCACCTCGGCGGTCTCAGCGGTGGTATCGGTGGATTCGGCCGTCACCAGGCCCGGAATCGTCACGAAAGACATGCGTACCCTCCTTCAGGGTTACTGAACTGTAAGTTCGGAGATCCACGCCCAGTTGCGTCCGTCCTGGCCCTTGGGCATGGAGCGGAACTGCAGCGCGATCGAGTCGGTTTCGACGGCCGCGGGCAGCTGAATCGTCGTCGTCGGAGACAACGCTGACATGGCCAGCTCTGTTCCGCCGCGCGGGTTCGCCGGGTCCGTGACGTTACGCACGACGACCTCGCCGCCGGTCGTCGCCGGATCCATGTTGAGCGTCACCGAGGACACGGTGGCCTTCTGCTGGAGCTTCACGACGATCGTCACGGAGGTCTCGTCGCGGAACTGGTTGTTATCGAACCAGCGCGAGGACCAGGACGTCGACGGGTTTGAGTCGATCATGTTGATCGCGCGGTCCGGGTGGTCGCCGTCGTCGTTGTTCCACGACAGGACCTGCACGGAAGAAATCACGGGGGTCGTGGTCGGGGCCGGCGGGGGCGTCGTCGTGAGCGCGGGGCTGGGCTCCTCGTCAGACTGCTGCTGTGCGACGCCGGCGCGCAGGGACTGGGTGAGATCCAGATCGGTGACCGGTCGGGTGGCCATCCACGGACCCCAGATCGCGCCAAAGAGCACCAGGACGACGCCGAAGATCAGCGCGGGCTTCGTCGGGTCGATGAGCGTGCCGGAGCGCTTGGAGGAGCCCTCCTCGTTTGACGAGGCCGGGGCTGCCTGCGCGGGAGCGGCAGGCATCGGGGGGACGGGGTCCATGACCTCGGTGGCATCCTCGACCGGGGGAGCGGGCACCGCCTCGGGTGCCTGCACGCGCGGGATCTGATGCGTCGAGGGGCCGTCCGTCAGGGGAGCGGGATGGGGGTAGTCCTCGGGGTTGACCTCAGCGCCGCGCTCGTATCCGCTGGCGGCGGGGGCCGGCGGCGGGGGAGCGAGGGGGAACGCGGGGGCCTCAACCTGCGCGGCGTCCGTCTCGTCCGTCACGGGCTCGATGCCGTACTCCGCGAGGGACTCGGGGATCGCCTGTGCCTGCGCGGCCTCCGTGGCCTCGGCAATGTCGTCGACGATGGGCGCGGCCACGGCCTCGGCAACCAGCGGGTTTTCGACGGGTGCCTGCGTCGCGGGGCCGAGGGTCGGGACCTCGGCGGGCGCGGGGGCCGGCGGCATGTCGGCAAGTTCCGCGCCCTCAGCAGCGGCCAGTTCCTCAGCCTCATCGGCTGCGGGGGCCGCGGGAGGCGCGGGGGGCGCGGGGATCGGCGAGGCGGAGAGCACCTCATCAAACGACGGCAGCTTCTCGTCGTCGCCGGTGCGTTCGGGCGTGGGAGCCATCGGTTCCTCCGTCTCGTCGGGTGTGTGTCCCGTCATTATCTCAGCTGGTGCGGGGGTGGGCGTGGAGGACGCTGCCAGGATGTTCACCACAGCGCCGGGCACGCGCAGGCGGGTGAGCAGCGGGCGCATCATGACGGCGGATTCGCCGGGCGCTGCGAAGCGCAGGACCAGGAGGTACACGAGGCCGGTCAGCGCGGACACGAGCGAGAGCTTCACGCCGGCCAGTGCCATGCGGCCCAGCGTCGACGAAATCTCGGTGTGGATGCCCATGAGCCACAGGAGGCCGAAGCCCACGAGGCCAGCGACGATCGCCGCGCCGAGGTAGGACACGTAGGAGCGCAGCAGGCCCGCGCGGTCGACGTAGCGGTTCTCGCGCGACACCCACACGACCGCGATAATGCCCTGGGTCAGGCGGCACACGGTCTCGCCGAGCGCGGCCGCGACGACCCACCAGCGGGCGCCGGTCAGGGCGTACATCGACCAGCCCACGATCACCTGGAGGATCGTGGGACCAATGCCCATGAGGAACACGGGCTTGACGTCCTCGTAGGCGAAGAAGACGCGCTGGCTCATGAGGACCATGCCGGTCGAGGCGACACCGGGCATGAGCGAAGCGAGAACGAGGGCGTAGCCGGTCACGGCCTCGGGATCCCCGCCCTTGGCCGCCATCGCGATCTCCATCATGGGGATGGAACCGGCCATCAGCATGGCTGCGGCGACGAGGGTCAGCGATGTAATAGTGCGCACGCCCAGGTGGTAGTTGTCGGCCACCGCGCGGTCGTCGCCGTCGGCGACGGCGCCCGCCATGCGGGTGAAGATCGCGGTCGTCAGCGACACCGTGATGAGTGACTGGGGCACCATGAAGATCATGAACGCCGTCGAGTAGGCGAGGATGCCGACGACGCCGCCCTGAGCGCCGTTGCGGCCGATGAAACCGTCGGCCATGGCAGCGAGGTTGTTCGTGGACAGGACGCCGACCTGGGACACGCCCAGGGTCGCGAACGTCCATCCGGCCACGCGCGGCATCGACCCGAAAGAGGTTCCGCGGAAGTGGAAGTCCGGCTTGAAGGAGACTCCCGCCCGACGCATCGGCCACAGCAGGCACAGGGCCTGGCAGATGACGCCGAGGGTCGCGGATCCGGCGAGGACCCAGAACTGCGCGCCCGTCAGGTCGCCCGCGGGAATGCCGCCGTCCGGTGCGCCGCCCCAGATGGCGAGGAAAGCGCCGAGGCCCGCGATGCCCACGACGTTGTTGACGACGGGCGCCCACATGTAGGGCCCGAAGATCTCGCGCGCGTTGAGGAGCTCGCCGAGCAGGTTATACAGGCCGTAGAAGAACAGCTGCGGCAGGCACAGGAGGGCAAAGAGAATCGCGAGGTTGCGAATGTCCTCGGTGTAGCCCGCAGCCGTGATCATCACCAGGACGGGGGCGAGCACCATCGTCGCGAACGTGACGAGGAAGAGCAGGGTTCCCGCGAGGGTCAGCAGGCGGTTGACGTAGGTGTCACCGTCGTGGCGGCGCTTGATGGCGCCGACGATCTGCGGGACCAGGACGGCGTCGAAGATGCCGGAGGCCAGCAGGTTGAAGACCGTGTTGGGCAGCGTGTTCGCGGTCTGGAACGCGGCACCGACACCGCCGGCGGTCGCGCCGACCGCGGCGATGAGCATCGCGTTGCGCACGAAGCCGAGGATGCGCGACACCATGGTGCCCGACGCCATGAGCGCCGATGCCCTCAGGATCGATCGGCGAGGCGTGTTCGAGCTCATGGGGTCTCCTTCGTCGTTGCTGTCTCGGATTCAGTGGTGATGTCTGTCGTGTCGGTGTCGCCGGATGCGGCCCGCGCCTTGCGTGCGGCCCTCTTGCGCAGTGAACGCGTGATGCCGACCAGGAAGAGCAGGCCGAAGAGCGAGGCGATGACGGCCGTGATCGCATCCTCCCACCCGGCGCGCATGCGCACGGTCACGGTCTGGGAGTCGTCGAGGACGAGGCCGTCGGGTGTGGTGACCTTGTACGTGACCTCGATGTCGCCACTGCCGATCGCGCCCACGGGCACCTCAACCGTCGTCGCGCCCTGCGCGGCGAGCGTCTGGGATTGGGCGGGGGTGGCGCGCAGACGCGGGTCGTCGGGCACGAGGGTCACGTCGACGCGCACCGGCCAGGGCAGGTTATTGCGCACGAGGACAGGGAAGTTCGCTGATTTGTTAATGAGGTTGACGGCCGAGGAGGGCTCGACGGTCACGGCGGAGAGCATGGTCGTGACCTGCGAGGTGACGGCAGTCGCCGCGTCGAGCTGCTCGGAGGGGGTGAGCTGCGCGGACAGAGCCGGGAGAATCTGGGGGGTGACCGAGGCGTACACCGCGTCGGCGTCGTCCGTCGCCTTCGCCAGCGGTGTGAGCATGGTCAGGGACGAGGCCATGGCCGAGATCGCGGTCTCCGTGTCGGCCTCGAGGACGCCGGCCCCGACGGTCTGGCGGTCGATGTCGGTGGGTTCACTGGCGGCCATCTCGCTGAAGGACATGGCGCTCACCCAGCGTGGCGAGAACAGGGCTTTTGTGCGGCCGGTGAGCCGCTCGTTGATGACGGTTCCGCGCTGGGCCGCAGCGAAAATGGTGCGCGAGGAGGCTGGGCGCTCGCGGGTGATGATCGCGGTGATTGCGGTGAGGGCCTGTTCGGCGTCGAGCTCGTCGCCGCCGGATGCGTTCCACGACAGGAGCGCCGCGATGTCGCTCTGCTGGGCGAGGGTGCGTGCGCCCGTCCCGTCCGTCGAGGTCTCGCCGGTGGCGGGGTCGACGTTGACGCGCGCGTAGGAGGTGAAGGGAACGTCTTCGGAGGGGGTCAGGGTGCCGACCGGAGCGATCGTGATCTGCTGCGAGGAGGCGAAACCCGACAGGAATGACGTGCCGAAGGTCGTGTCCGCAGGCCAGGCGACGTTACGCAGGATCGAGGGCCCGGAGTCGGGCGCGGAGGTCGTCGTGGTGGACTGGCCGGCGGTGTTCGTGGATGCGCTCGGCGTGGGCGTGGCCTCGGGTGTCCCGGAGGGGGAGGGCGTGGCCGAGGCCGACGGGCTCGGGCTGGCCGGAGAGTTGGCGGGTGCGACCCACCCGGCCTTGCGCAGCGTGTCGGGGAAGTCGGCCATCGAGCGCGAGGCGCGGTCCCAGAAGCCGGTGTTGCCCGATAGCGACAGGGCACCGAGGTCGGCATCTCCCTCGGGCAGGGCGATGATCTCGGTCGCGTTCGACAGGAGCGCCGCGACGAAGGCCTCGGACTGGAGGTCACGCGCGCGCTGCGCTGGGTCCGTGGCCGTGGGGGCGGGCGTCGGGGTGGGGGACGCGCTCGGCGAGGCCGAGGGGGCACCGGACTGACCCGATTCCGCGTCGGACTGGCCGGACTGGGCGGGGTCAGATCCGGATTGGCCCGCGTCGGCCGAAGGGGAAGCCGAAGGGGAAGCCGAAGGAGAAGCCGAAGGAGAAGCCGAAGGGGTCGGCGTGGCCGTGGGCTGCGGGCCGCGAGGGATCAGCAGCGGGTCGACGGCCAGGGTGACGCCGCTGGCGGAGGCGAGGCTGAGGACCGCCGAGCGTTCGCCCTGGTCCTGGGTGGCGCTCGTTGATGTCCAGGGGATCACGGTGCTCACGCGCGAGGCGGAGACCTGCGCGCCCGAGTCCCACACGATGATCGATCGGTCCTTGCCCGAGTATTCGCCGGAGGTCGCAGTCACGGTTGTGACGCGCGGGCCCCACTCATCGGCGTCCGTGAGAGGCAGCGAGGACGTGGGAATGTGGATCTCGAAGGAAGTCGTGGCTCCTCGGGCGACGTCCGTGAGCGAGGAGGAGGCCGCGTGGGTGGCGTCCGGCTCGTCATCGGAGAGGGCGGTCGTCAGCGCGGGGACAGAAATCGGGGTCTCGTTGGCGACGAACACCTCGAGGGAGATATTCGCGAGCGTCGTCGGCGAATCGTTACGGACCGTTCCAGAGATAACGAGTTCGTTTTCATCTGTGATGATTCGAGGCGACAGCGAGTTAATGGAAACAGATAGAGCAGAATCCTCTGAGACCGTACCCATGACGGCGGGGCGCGACTCGTCCGACTGCGAGGTCACGGTGGGCGCCGGGGCGGCCCCGGCCTCGCCGAGACCGAGGCCGAAGGGAAGAGCCATCGCCGCGCACAGGACGCCAGCCGTCAGCGCGCGCCTAGTCACGGCCATCCCGATACAGCAGGTCCAGGGCGATGCGCACGATGCGACGCTCGTTGGGGTAGGCCAGCTGGCGCGACACGTCGCGCAGCGGCACCCACGCGGCCTCCTCGGCCTCGTGATCCGGATCCCCATCGACGGAGATCGTGCCGGACTCGTACCCCATCAGGTAGTGGTGGACGACCTTGTGGACGCGGCGGTCGTTGCCGGAGAACCAGTAGTCGATCGACGCGAGGTGGCGGATGATGCGCCCGTGGATGCCGGTTTCCTCGGCGACCTCGCGCAGCGCGGCCTGCTGGGGGGTCTCGGAACCCTCGAGGTGGCCCTTGGGCAGGCACCACTCGATGCGACCCGCTCGATTGCGTCGCGCGATCAACGCCGCATAGGGAATTCCGTCACGCACGTCGACGACGATGCCGCCCGCGCTGGTTTCCGCGGAAATCGGCAGGTGAGAGCGGCCAGCGCGCACAGAAGCGGACCGACGCGGGGGTCGGGGCACCCCGCCTCGGCGGTCAACTGGACGTGCAGGCATGACTCCACTTTAGCCGGTACGCGGCCCCCGGTAGTCGGCCAGGGTGCTTTCCTGGCATGCTTAAGGGCGATGAGTACCCAGTCAACTTCCCCGAATAACGGCCCCGTGACCGCGCAAAACGCCGGAACGACGGACATTCCTACCCTCATGGCGAACGCCACGAGGACGTTTGCGGCGCTCCCGCCCGCGATTATGGAACTCGGCACGATTTTTGACGAGGCCGGGGAGGAGCTCGCGCTCGTCGGCGGGCCCGTGCGTGACGCGTTCTTGGGAGTTACTCCGCACGACTTTGACATGACGACCTCCGCGCGCCCCGAGCGCACCGAGGAGCTCCTGGCGAAGTGGGGCAACGCGACCTGGGACATCGGCAAGGAGTTCGGCACGATCGGCGGGCGCCGCGGCGACCTGGTCGTCGAGGTGACGACCTACCGCACCGACGAGTACGAGATCGGCTCGCGCAAGCCCGAGGTGACCTTCGGCGACACCCTCGAGGGTGACCTGACGCGCCGCGACTTCACGGTCAACGCGATGGCGATGCGCCTGCCGCAGATGGCCCTCGTCGACCCGTGCGGCGGCCTGGCCGACCTCGCGGACGGCAACCTGCGCACCCCCGTGTCCGCCGAGCAGTCCTTCGACGACGACCCGCTGCGCATCATGCGCGCCGCGCGTTTCTCCGCGCAGCTGGGCCTCGACGTCGACATGGACGTCATGAACGCGATGGAGACCATGGCCTCGCGCCTGGAGATCGTCTCCGCCGAGCGCATTCGCGCCGAGCTCGAGCGCCTCATCATTTCGCCCTACCCGCGCCGCGGCATCGAGCTGATGGTGCACACGGGCGTCGCCGACATTGTCCTGCCCGAGGTCGCCGGCCTCGTCTCCACGGTGGACGAGCACAAGCGCCACAAGGACGTCTACGAGCACACCCTCACCGTCGTTGAGCAGGCGATGGACCTGGAGACCGGCCCGGACGGCGCCGTGCCCGCACCTGACTTCATCCTGCGTTTCGCCGCCCTCATGCACGACGTCGGCAAGCCGGCGACCCGCCGCTTCGAGCCGAACGGCACCGTCTCCTTCCACCACCACGAGATCGTGGGCGCGAAGATGACGCGCAAGCGCATGAAGGCCCTGCACTTCGACAAGGCGACGATCGAGGCCGTCTCCACCCTGGTCGCGCTGCACCTGCGCTTCCACGGCTACGGCGAGGCCGCCTGGTCCGACTCGGCGGTGCGCCGCTACGTGGCCGACGCGGGCGACCTCCTTGAGCGCCTCCACCGCCTCACTCGCGCGGACTGCACGACCCGCAACCGCCGCAAGGCCAACTACCTGTCCGCCGCCTACGACGACCTCGAGGCGCGCATCGCCGCCCTGCGTGAGCAGGAGGAGCTGGACGCGATCCGCCCCGACCTCGACGGCGACCAGATCATGGAGATCCTCGGGCTGCGCCCCTCGCGCGCCGTGAAGATCGCCCGCGACTACCTGCTCGAGCTGCGCATGGAGCGCGGACCGCTGGGCGAGGAGGCCGCCCGTCAGGCGCTTCTCGACTGGTGGGCGTCGGACGACGTGCGTGCCCTCGCCGAGGAGTACCAGGCCCAGCAGGCCCACTGGGAGGCCAAGGTCGCGGAAAAGAAAGCCCGCAAGGCCGCCGCGAAGGCCGCCCGCGAGGCCCAGGGGCAGTAAGAAGGGGCGCGGGGCGACAATCGTCACGCCCGCGCATGGTGCACCCCCGGCCATGCCGCCGTACTCTGGGAATAATTCAACTTTTTGTTAGGAGAGTTATCGCATGAGCACGTTCACCCCCGAGAAGGCATCGGCCGACATCGGCGTGTACGGCCTGGGAGTCATGGGCGCAAACCTCGCCCGCAACCTGGCCCGCAACGGCTACGCGACCGCCGTCTTCAACAGGACCCCGGCTCGCACCGAGAAGCTCATGGCGGAGCACGGCGACGAAGCGACCTTCGTTCCCGCGTCCACGCTGGAAGACTTCGTCGCGTCCCTGCGCGCGCCCCGCGTCGCCATCATGATGGTCCAGGCCGGCCCCTCGACGGACGCCGTCATGGAGCAGCTCGCCGATCTCATGGACGAAGGCGACATCATCGTCGACTGCGGTAACTCCCTGTTCACCGACACGATCCGCCGCGAAAAGTGGGCCGCCGAGCGCGGCCTGCACTTCGTGGGCGCGGGCGTCTCCGGCGGCGAGGAGGGTGCCCTGTGGGGTCCCTCCATCATGCCCGGCGGCACCCCGGCCTCGTACGACCGCCTCGGCCCCATGTTCGAGGCCATCGCCGGCACCTACGACGGCGTGCCCTGCTGCACGTACATCGGCGCGAACGGCGCCGGCCACTTCGTGAAGATGGTGCACAACGGCATCGAGTACGCCGACATGCAGGTCATCGCCGAGGCGTACACGCTCCTGCGTGAGGGCCTGGGTGCGACGCCTGCCGAAATCGCGGACATCTTCGCCGCCTGGAACGAGGGCGAACTCAACTCCTACCTCATGGAGATCACCGTCGAGGTCCTGCGCCAGGTGGACGCCGAGACCGGCAAGCCCCTTGTCGACCTCATCGTGGACGCCGCCTCGCAGAAGGGCACCGGCAAGTGGACGGTCCAGACCGCCCTCGACCTGGCCGTCCCCGTCACCGCGATCGGCGAGGCGACCTTCGCGCGCGGCGCGTCCTCCGAGCCTGCCCAGCGCGCGGCCGGCCAGGCGCTCGCGGGCAACGCTAGCGCCCTCGTCATCGAGTCGGACGAGGCCCGGGCCGCGTTCATCGAGGACGTGCGCCAGGCGCTGTTCGCCTCCAAGATCGTCGCTTACTCGCAGGGCTTCGACGAGATCGAGGCCGGCGCGAAGGAATACGAGTGGGGCATCGACAAGGGCGCCCTGGCTCGCATCTGGCGCGCGGGCTGCATCATCCGCGCGGCCTTCCTCGACGACATCACCCGCGCCTACGAGGCCGACCCCGACCTGCCGCTGCTGCTGGCCGCCGAGCCGTTCGCGACGCGCTTCCAGGAGTGCACGCCCGCGCTGCGTCGCGTCGTCTCCCAGGCGGCCCTCGCAGGTGTTCCGATTCCGGTGTTCGCCTCGTCCCTGGCCTACTTCGACCAGATTCGCGCGACGCGCCTGCCGGCGGCCCTCATCCAGGGTCAGCGTGACTTCTTCGGCTCCCACACCTACCACCGGGTAGACAAGGAGGGTGTCTTCCACACCCTGTGGGCTGTCGATGGTCGTCCCGAGGAACAGTGGTCCTGATCTGAGATTGCGGCGGAAGCTGCACGAGGGGGTGGGTGCGCGGCACCCACCCCTTTGTGTTGCAGCCCATACTTTGGGGTTCTTTCAGGAAACCTGGTTAATCTAGGGGTATACCAATCCGCTGAAAGGGCGAATACGTGGCTACTAACAACGGACAGTCTGACTGGAACGACATCATCGAGCCTGGCGGCTCCGGCACGTCAGGGCGGGATTCGCTGCCCTCGCGACGTGCGGCGCGCGCCGCGGCCGGATCGCATGCATCCCGGAAGGCTGCCAAGGCCTCGTCGGCCGGTAAGAAGGGCCCGGCGAAGAAGAAGCACCGGTGGGCCAAGCGCATCGGCTTCTCAATTCTGACCGTCTTCCTGGGCGTGTTCATCGCGGGCATGGCGATGTTCCTGTACCTCTACAACACGCTGACCGTGCCCGCGCCGGATGACCTGGCGCTCGCGCAGAAGACCACGGTCTACTACGCCGACGGCACGACCGAGATGGGTACCCTGGGTGACATCAACCGTCAGATCATCGACACGACGACGCTTCCCGACTACGTGTCGAAGTCGATCGTGGCCTCCGAGGATCGCACGTTCTACACGAACTCGGGTGTTGACCTGAAGGGCATTTTCCGCGCCCTCGTCAACAACCTGCGCGGCGGCGCCCGCCAGGGTGGTTCGACGCTGACCCAGCAGTACGTGGAGCGCTACTACATCGGCGAGACCACGTCCTACACGGGCAAGCTTAAGGAAGCCGTCCTGGCTATCAAGATCAACCGTGAGAAGTCCAAGGACGAGGTCATCGGTGCCTACATGAACACGATCTATTTCGGTCGTGGCGCGTACGGCATCGACGCGGCCGCCCAGGCGTACTTCGGCCACGGCGCTTCTCAGCTGACCCTGTCCGAGTCGGCGCTCCTCGCGGCCGTCATCCCCGCGCCCTCCGCGTGGGACCCCGCCGTCAACCCCGACAAGGCGAAGGAGCGCTGGGAGCGCGACCTGAACCTCATGGTCGAGGACGGCTGGATCACACAGGCAGACAAGGACGCCGCGGTGTTCCCCGACACCATCGACCCCGACACGCTCAATAGGGCCTCGATGACCGGCACGAACGGCTACCTGATGGCCCAGGTCAAGCAGGAGCTGATCGCTTCCGGCCAGTTCGACGAGGACAAGATCAGCCAGGGTGGCCTGCGCATCACCTCTACGATCGTCAAGGAGCACCAGGAGCAGGCCGTCGCGGCCGCCGAGGGCATGAACGAGGTCGAGGGCTGGGATCCGACGCACCAGCATGTGGCTCTGTCCTCCATGGACCCGGCGACGGGCGAGATCCTCGCCGAGTACGCGGGCGCGGATTACGAGAAGCGCCAGCAGAACGCCGTCACGCAGGACATCGCGATGGCCGGCTCGTCCTTCAAGCCGTTCGCCCTGCTGGCGAACGCGCGCCTGGGTGGCACGGTCTACGACACGTACTCGGGCAAGTCCCCCCAGTATTTCCGAGGCATGGGCACCCCCATCTCGAACGACGGCGGCTACTCCTTCGGTAACGTCACCCTCGTGAAGGCGACCGCGTACTCGATGAACACGGTGTTCGTGGGCCTGAACGACGATGTTGAGCCGGAGAATACGCTCAAGGCCGCCATTGACGCGGGCATCCCCGAGGACACGGTGGGTCTGAACGACGAGCTGCTCAACGTCCTGGGCCCCTCCTCGCCGCACAACATCGACCTGACAACCGCCTACTCGACGATCGCGAACGGTGGCGAGCGCGTTACCGCCCACATCGTCAAGAAGGTTGAGGACTCGAACGGCAAGCTGCTCTACAGCGGCGACGTGGCCCCCAAGCGCGTCTTTGACGTCGAGGAAGTCTCTTCGATCATGCCGGCCCTCGAGGCCGTCACGAAGGGCGAGGGCACGGCCGCCAACGTCGATGCGTCGATCGCGCGACTGACGACGGCCGGCAAGACCGGTACCTCCTCGGACCAGCTCTCCGCCCAGTTCGTGGGCTTCGTGCCCGGCATGGTGACCGCCGTGTCGATGTACCAGTCCGACGACGCCGGTAACTCGGTGCCCCTGGATGACGTGGGTGGCCTCGATCAGTTCCACGGCGGCGACTGGCCGGTCGACGTGTGGATCGACTACATGAAGCCGGCGACCGCGAACCTCCCGGGCGACGACTTCCCCTGGAAGGTCGAGTCCAACCGCAAGGCCCACAACAACGCGCCCACGCCCGCGCCGAGCGCGACGACCGAGGCCCCGCAGTCCGCTGCTGAGCCCACCGAGACGCCTACCCCCACCGAGACGCCCTCCGCCGAGCCCACCGAGAATTCGGAGAACGGCGGCAATGGTTCCAACAACGGCAACGGCGGGAATAACAACGGCGGCAATAACAACGGCAACGGCGGGAATAACAACGGCGGCAATGGTTCCAACAACGGCAACGGCGGGAACAATAACGGCGGCAATAACAACGGCAACAACAATGGCGGCCGAAGAAACTAGCCGCGCGTCCTAGCGCCGATGTTGCGGGCCCCGAGGAGCATCCTCGGGGCCCGCAGTGCGTTCACAGCGGAGTATGCGTACGCGGATAGGAAACGACGATCCGGATAGGTTACGAACATCTGGATAGGTTAATAACCTATCCACAAGCGAATAACCTATCCGGATGCGCACAACCTATCCAGATGTGAGCGTATGTGCTCCCGTCGTGTGCCCTCCGTTGCCGCGCTCATAATGGGATGAGCAATGACGTGTCGTAGACGAACGTCAGATCTTGCATGCACAGCAAAAGGGGTGGCCCCCGCTCGCATGAGCGGGGGCCACCCCTTCAATCAGCATTCAACCGATGCGTGAAGCCTTCACTTCGCGGCGGAAACGCGGACCTTGAGGTTCGCGGACACCTCGGGGTGCAGGCCGACGGTCACCGTGTAGTCGCCAACGGCCTTGATGGGCGAGGCGATGATGACGCGACGACGATCGATGGTCTGGCCCAGCTGCTCCTTGACCGCGTCAGCGATCGCAGCAGCGGAGACGGCGCCGAACAGGCGGCCGGAGTTGCCAACCTTGCCGGAGATCTCGACAACGGCACCCTGGAGGGCGTCGCGCACGGCGCGAGCGTCGTCGATCGTGGCGATCTCGTGGCGGCGACGAGCAGCGGCGATCTGGTCGATCTGCTTCTGCGCGCCGGCGGTCCACTTGGCGGCGAAGCCGCGGGGGACCAGGTAGTTGCGGGCGTAGCCAGCCTTGACCTCGACGACCTCGCCGGCGTGGCCGAGGTTGGGGACGTCGTGGGTGAGGATCAGTTTCGTGGTAGCCATATCAGCTGTGTCCTTCCCTTATCAGCGGCCGGTCGTGGAGTAGGGCAGCAGAGCCATCTCACGCGCGTTCTTGACGGCGCGAGCGATCTTGCGCTGCTCCTGGGTGGAAACACCGGTCACGCGGCGGGCGCGGATCTTGCCGCGGTCCGAGATGAACTTACGCAGCAGAGCGGTGTCCTTGTAGTCGATCTTTTCGATCTTGGCCGACTTCAGCGGGTTGGCCTTCTTCTTGATGGGCTTGTTGCGAAGTTGGGGCTTCGCCATGATGGTCTCCTAGTGAATCCGGGCGGACTGTGCCGCCCCAAGCGTGTTGTCTTCGACGTGGCGCTTTCCGGCGTAGGTGCCGGGGCGCTCGACTTTAGAACGGGGGCTCGTCGCCGAAGGAGGTGGCGCCGCCAGCGGGGGCGGAGCGCCACGGGTCCTCGGGGGAGCCGCCGGTCGGTGCGCCGTAGTTGGCGCCACCCTGGCCATATCCACCCTGGCCGCCGCCGTAACCGCCGCCCTGCTGGGGCGCGCCCTGCTGGCCGCGGTTGTCGGACTGGTAGCCGCCGCCACCGGAGGGGGCGGTGCGGGTGACCTGCGCGCGTGCGCGGCGCAGGGAGGGGCCGACCTCGTCGACCTGCAGCTCAACGACCGTGCGACGTTCACCCTGCTGGGTGTCGTACGAGCGCTGGGTGAGGCGACCCTGAACGATGACGCGCATGCCCTTGCGCAGCGACTCGGCGACGTTCTCAGCGGTCTCGCGCCACACGGAGCAGCGCATGAAGAGGGTGTCGCCGTCGCGCCACTCACCGGCGTTACGGTCGTAGGTTCGGGGGGTGGAGGCCACCGTGAAATCGGCGACCGCGGCGCCGGACTGCGTCCAACGCAGTTCGGGGTCAGCGGTCAGGTTACCGATGACAGTGATGACGGTATCTCCGGCCATGTCGGCTCCTCGGGCTTAGAGGGTGTGGTGTCGGCTCAGTGAGCGTCGGGGCGCAGGAGCTTCGTACGGAGAATGGTCTCGTCGATGCCCATGCGGCGGTTGATCTCGAGAGCGACCTCGGGGGTCGTGGTCATGTCGATGACGACGTAGATGCCCTCAGAACGCTTGAGGATGTCGTAAGCAAGGCGGCGCTTGCCCCAGACGTCAACGTTCTCGACGGATCCGCCGTTGGCAGCCACGGGTGCCAGGTACTTCTCCATCATGGGGGCGACGGTGCGCTCGTCGATCGAAGGATCGAGGATCACCATCAGTTCGTAGTTACGCACGTTGGTTCCCACCTCCTATGGTCTTTACGGTCACGGACGGTCCGTGACAGGAGGGCGTTGCGTATGGCCCGTGAGGGCCTGCTGGACCGGCCGCGGGTGCGGATAGTCCAGCTACCCACTTTACACGGGTGGCAGCGTCTTCGCTAGGGCGTTTCCGGTCACGATTGGGCTCCTCGGGACGAGGCCCGGGTACACCCCGCCGGGACGCCGACCCCCGCGTGGAACCGGGGGTGCGCACGAGGCCGGCCCCGGCCTCGTCGATCGACTACAGCGAGCGGGCGCCGAGCCAGTTGGTGAGGGCCCGCATGCCCGTGTAGACGGCCGAGTAGGCGAGCCAGACCATTGCGAGCGCCAGGGACGGGCGAGCGGTGAGGGTGGCGGAGTGGGCGATGACCCACAGGAGGGGCGCGTAGACGACCAGGTTGACGATGCCGGCGACGGCCAGGTAGCGGCCTCGGCCCGCGCCGATGAGCACGCCGTCAAGGAGGAACACGTAGCCGGCGACCGGCTGGAAGAGCGCGCCGACGATGATGGCGACGGTCGCGTAGTCGATGACGGTCTGGTCGGTCGTGAAGATGCGCGTGATCCAGGGCGCGGTGATCGCTAGGACGACGCCGACTGCGACGCCGAAGCCGATGCCCCAGCGCGACAGCGTGCGCAGGAGGGGGCGCATCGCGCCGCGCTCTCCGGTGCCGGTCGTGAATCCGGCGAGCGCCTGGGCGGCGATCGCGAGCGCGTCGAGCACGTAGGCGGCGAACGTCCACAGGGTCCACACGATCTGGTGGGCGGCCAGGGCCTGGGTGGAGATCGCAGTGACCGCGCTCAGGGTCGCGAGGAGGGCGACGCGCAGCGCGAGGGTGCGTACGAGCAGAGGCGCGCCCTCGAGCGCTGCGCCGAACAGGCCGTCCGTGGAGGGACGCAGGCTCACGCCCTCGCGCCGGGCCGCGCGCACGATCATCCACCCGAGGAAAGCCGCCATGAGCGTCTGCGTGATCGCGGTGCCCAGGCCTGAACCCGCCACCCCCAGGTTGAGGGGGTACATGAGCACCCAGTTGGCCACCGCGTTGAAGGCCGCGCCCACGGACGCCGCGATCAGCGGGGTGCGGGTGTCCTGCAACCCGCGCAGGGTGCCGGTGGCTGCCAGGACGACGAACATGCCGACGAGGCCGGGCGCGGAGGCGCGCAGGTAGGCCAGGGCGTGCGGCATCGTCGCAGCGTCGGCCCCCAGCCAGGTGAGCAGGGGAGAGGCGAAGACGGCCAGGAGGATCGCGGCGAGGGCGCCAAGGCCTCCCGCCAGCCACATGGCCTCGACCCCCGAGCGGATCGCAAGGTCCCGTCGCCCGGCCCCCAGGTGGCGGCCCGCCAGGGAGGTCGTCGAGTAGGCGAGGAAGATGAAGAGCCCGACCGCCGTGTTCAGCACGGTCGACGCGATGCCCAGGCCCGCCAGCTGCGGGGTGCCCAGATGGCCCACCATCGTGGAGTCGATGACGGTGAACAGCGGCTCCGCGATCAGGGCCCCCAGGGAGGGCAGCGCGAGCGCCAAGATCATCCGCGTGGTGATCGTCGGGGTCGACGAGGCCGGGTCCCCCTCACGCTTCGCGGGTGAGGTCGGGTCGCTGGGTCCCTGTGTGCTCGTCATGACACTCCGATTCTTTTCCACAATGTGTGCACAGGCCTGTGGAAAGCCGTGCATTGGGAAATTCTAGATGGCTCAATGAATGACAATGATGTGACTGTGATGAGGATATCTGCCCTGACAGATCGGTCATTTCGCGTTGTGCACAGGCGTCGTCGGCGTTGTGCACAGGTTATCCACGATATGTGCACATGCCCGTGCACAGCGTCGGTCGCGCAATCTCCTACAACGCGTTAGTCTTCGCCTGAAGGCTCTCTATCCACAGGGCTTCAGGCCGCGCTCGCGGCACTCAGCCCGGCCCCGGCCTCGTCCCTACACGCCCGCGCACCCGAGAGGATCACGATGTCCGACGACCAGTTCGACCGCGTCCCGCCGCAGGACATCGACGCGGAGATGAGCGTCCTCGGATCGATGATGCTGACGACCGAGGCCGCCAACATCGTCTCCGAGATGCTGCGCGGGCAGGACTTCTACCAGCCCAGCCACGAGACGATCTTCGACACCATCGTCGAGCTCAACGGCCGCGCGGAACCCGCCGACGCGATCACCGTCGCCGGCGAACTCAAGCGCGCTGGCGTCCTGTCGAAGGTGGGCGGCGCCGCCTACCTGCACACCCTCATCGCCTCCGTGCCCACCGCCGCGAACGCCGCCTACTACGCGCGCATCGTGCGCGAACGCGCCATCATGCGACGACTCGTCACCGCGGGCACGCGCGTCGTCCAGCTCGGCTACGCGGATGCCGGCGGCGACGTCGACGAGATCGTCGACCAAGCCCAGGCCGAGGTCTACGCCGTCTCCGACGGGCGCGAAACCACTGACTACGTGTCCATGACGCAGATGAGCTCGGACATCCTCAACGCCCTCGAAGACATCGAGAAGAACCAGGGCAAGCTCAACGGCGTGCCCACCGGCTTCACCGACCTCGACGAACTCACCCAGGGCCTGCACGGCGGCCAGATGATCATCGTCGCCGCCCGACCCGCCATGGGTAAGTCCACGCTCGCCCTGGATTTCTGCCGATCGGCGTCCATGAAGCACGGCATCACGTCGCTGATCTTCTCGCTGGAAATGAGCTCGCAGGAAATCGCGATGCGTATGCTCTCCGCCGAGTCCGGCGTGCGCCTGTCCAAGATGCAGGCCGGCAAAATGAGCGACGTCGACTGGCGCAAGGTTGCCGAAACCACCTCGCGCATGAGCGAGGCGCCCCTGTACGTCGACGACTCCGCGAACATCACCATCTCCGAGATCCGCTCGAAGTGCCGCCGCCTCAAGCAGCAGGAAAACCTGGGCCTCGTCGTCATCGACTACCTCCAGCTGATGACGAGCGGCCGTCAGGTCGAGTCGCGTCAGCAGGAAGTCTCCGCGATGTCGCGAAACCTCAAGCTCCTGGCCAAGGACCTCGACATCCCGGTCATCGCCGTCGCGCAGCTGAACCGTAACTCTGAGGGCCGCACCGACCGTAAGCCCATGATGAGCGACCTGCGTGAATCCGGCTCGCTCGAGCAGGACGCCGACATCATTATCCTGCTGCACCGCCCCGACTACTACGACAAGGAAGATCGCCCCGGCGAGGCCGACATCATCGTCGCCAAGCACCGCGCCGGCGCGACCGCGACCGTCACCGCCCTCTTCCAGGGCGACATGGCGCGCTTCGTCAACTACACCGGACGCCCCGAGCCCGGCGGCGGAGAGTAAGGGCTGGTTTACCCGGCCGCTGGTGTTGCTGGCCCCGCCTGTGCTTTGTGGGGCCGGGCTGCTTGGTGTGCCCGTGGGCGGCGGCCCGCCCGCGAGCCGTCCGCGCCGCGAGCTTCGCTCGGCGCGTCGTCTCGAAGCCCGGCCAGGCCCCGCCACCGCCCACGGGCACCGCAGCCAGGCCCCGCGCCTCGAAGCCCTCCCGTGCCCTCCGGTCCCTCTGGCGCCCTCCACACCGGCGGCACTTGTGTCGCTTGGACTAGCATGGCCAAGCCCCGCTGCCGCCCACGGGCACCGCAGTCTGTCCCTCCGGACCCTCCGGTGCCCTCCACACCGGCGGCGCTGTGTCACTGTGCGTGGATAGCACGCTCACCGCTCCCCCTAGCAATTTCGCACGTAATTCCCCTGAGACTATTTCAGAATTTGAATTGTGTTCGTTGGTATTTCAACGTTTTTGAGTGTTGTTGAGGGTCTGGTCCGATCGAATTACGTGCGAGTTTCTGAGGAGTCGGCATGTGGCTGAGCGCGGCGCGGTCGTCTGAAACCGGTGTCGCCTTTGCGGGCCGGCGAGGTGGGCCAGTTGAAACCGGTGTCGCCTTTGCGGGTGAGAAATGTGCGTTTTTGTTGTGTTTTTCGGTCGCAGAGGTGTCGTCGGTTTCAACGGGTGCTGTTCAGGGGCGCGCAGTGGTGACGGCGGTTTCATGCTGGCCTGCAGCAGCGGTCGCAGTGGTGGCGGTGGTTGCACCATCGCGACGTCACCGCGTCCAGTGCGCGAAAAAGTTCGCCCTGCGTGGCCTGTTGTCGGCCTGAGCGTGACAAAATTCGCCCAGCGCACGAAAAATGCCCCAAAATCGGCGGTTTGTGGCGTGCTGGGCGAGTTTTGTACCGGGTTGGCCCAAGAATGCCCAGTGCTGGGCGAGTTTTGTACCGGTCTGGCATTCCCGGGGCTCCCGCCGTTTCCGACGTAGCCCGACCTTCCATGCGTGCCCGGCCTCAGTCCTGGTGACCCGCGCGCGCCAGGCGCTTGGCGCGAATCGAGGAAAGCAGCCAGTCGGCGCTCAGGCAGCTCAGCGCCACCCACACGACGCCCATCGCGATCCAGCGGAACGTCGGAACGGTCTCGTGGAAGATGAACACCGCGACGAGGAGCTGCAGGGTTGGCCCCAGGTACTGCAGGAAGCCCATCGTCCCCAGGGTCAGGCCCCTCGCCGCCGAGGCGAACATGATGAGGGGGATCATCGTCAACGCACCCGCGCCCACCAGGAGCGCCAGGTGAACCACCCAGGACACCCCGGAGCCGTCGGAAGAAGCGATCGTATGGAAAGACGTGGAGGATGTGGCCGCCAGGTAGGCGTAGTAGCCGAGCAGGACGGGCGAGACTGCGGCCGTCTCGATCGCCATGCCCGCGAGCGGGTCGACGCGTGCGGCCACGTCCTTCTTCACGAGGGAATACAAGCCGAACGTCAGAGCGAGCGTGAGGGAGACGATGGGGACTGAACGCTGGCCGATCACGAGGATGACGACGGCGACGACGCCGAGGGCCAGGGCCACTTTCTGGATCGGCGTGACGCGCTCGCGCAGCACGATGAGGCCCAGCGCGATCGTCACGAGGGGGTTGATGAAGTAGCCGACCGCCGCGTCGGTTGTGTGGCCGGCGAGGACCGCGTACACGTACACCGACCAGTTGACGACGACGAGCGCGCCCGCGACCGCGAGGCGCCACAGGGCTCCCCGGTCGGCGATCAGCGCGCGGATCTTTCCCAGCGAACCCGTCACAGCGAGCGCGACCAGGCAGAAGAACAGGCCCCACACCGCGCGGTGAACGATGACCTCAACGGCGCCGGCGGGGGAGAGCAGTGAGAAGTACAGGGGGAAGAATCCCCAGATCACGTAGCAGGAAACGCCGAGGGCGAGTGCGCGTGGTTCGTTCTTCTGGGTGCTCATGCACCCAGTGTATGAACATCGTGTGGGCAGACGCCGCCGCGGGAACGGCCGTGATCACCTGGCGAGAAAGCGTGAGGGGCCGCGTCGTCCCCCGAAATAAGGGCGGTCTCGTCGATACCGAGGACCACGCCGAGGGCCTCCAGATAGCGTTCCTGCTGGCTCTCCTCGCCCGCCCGGCGCGCCATGACGGTCGGGTTGTGGATGAGGCGCGCGGCCAGGTGACGCAGTGCTCGGGCCGCGTCGTCGGTCGAGAGGGGAGCGTCTCCGAGATGATCGATCTCCTCCTCAACGATGCGGAAAACGCGTGAGCGCAGGTGTCGCACGACCGGGTCCATGGATCGGGCGCCGAGGCCGCGCTCGAAGGAGGAGACCTCCTCGTCGATGATGGCGCGGGCGCGCGTCAGCGCGTCAGCATCGGCGGCGGGGACCGACGCCTGGATGGTCGGCAGGTCGATGAGAGTGACGTTCGGGAGCGAGGCGACAGAGCTTTCGGTGTCGCGCATGAGGGCGAGGTCCAGGACCACGGTTGGCCCGGCCTGGGCGGCCATGTCGCGAGTCAGGACGGGGCTTCCCAGCCCTCGGCACGTCACCACGAGGTCGGCGCATTCCAGAGCAGAGGGCAGGTCTGCGGCATCAACCCAGCCGATGCCTCGTCCCTCGGCGAATTCGCGTGCGCGCCCAGACGTCGAGTAGACGGACACATCCGATGCGCCGAGTGCGTGCAGGGCGCTGACGGTCGCGCCCGCGTACGCGCCCGTGCCGACGATGAGCACGCGCGTGTCATCCCACGCGCTCAGGTGACGGAAGGCCATGTCGAGGCCGACGGCGACGACGGATCGTCCAGCCCCGGCCAGTCCGGTCTCGGTGGCGACGCGGCGGGAGGTGGCCGAGGCTCGCTCGGCGGCGCGCCCCAGGTCGCAGCTGAGGGTCCCGTCCTCCCAGGCTGTGCGCGCGGCGCGGCGCATTTGCCCGGCGATTTCGCGCTCGCCGATGACCATGGACTCCAGTCCCGCCGCCGTTGAAAACAGATCGACGAGGCCGTCGCGACCCCACAGGTGCCGCAGGCGCACGTCCTCGCGCGGCGCGTGCGAGGCGGTGGCGAGCTCCCGCTCAACCGCGTCCTTCAGCGTGTGGGGGTCGGACGAGGCAGGAGCGTCGATGTAGATGGTGACGCGATTGCAGGTGCGCAGGACCATGACTCCGCGAGCGTGCGGAAGCGCGCGCATGAGGGTAGGACCCAGGTCGTCCGCGCTGGAGAGCCGGGCGATGTCGTCGAGGGGGGTGTAGCGGTGGTCCGCGGAGAGCACATGAATAGTCACAACGCGTCCATTTAAGGGCACGGGGGAAGCGCAGGCAGAGGAGCGAAGCCATTTATGTTGGTGACGCCGTGTCATTTCGGCATATGAGCGAAATAAATGGCGTTCTCCCGCGGATAAATGGATGTAAAGGCACGTAAATCCAAGCATTTGCGACGTGTGAGAAATTGTCTTGAACTAAACTGGAAAACGACGGAAATGCGCGAATTAACGCATGAAAACATCATTAAATTAAGGGAGATACATGACGACGCCCCCGCTGATCGCCGCCCTGACCGGGCAACGCGGGCCCACCCCCGTGTGGTTCATGCGTCAGGCCGGACGCTCCCTGCCTGAGTACCGTGAGCTGCGCGCCGACGTTGGCCTGCCCATGCTCGAGGCCTGCCTGCGCCCCGACGTGGCCGCCGAGGCAACGGTGCAGCCCGTGCGGCGCCACGGCGTGGACGCGGGCATCTTCTTTTCGGACATCATGGTCCCTCTGCGCCTGGCCGGGGTGGGTGTCGAGATTGAGCCGGGGGTTGGCCCGGTCCTCGATCATCCCTATCGCACGCGCGAGAGTATCGACGAGCTGCTGAGTCATCGTTACGGGGAGGGGTCCTGGACGGATTCCACCGGGCGTGCGTGCGACTGTGCCGAGGGTGCCCAGTCCGTGCGCGACGGCGTCGCAACGGCGGTGCGCGAGCTGGGCTCCACGCCGCTCATCGGATTCGGCGGCGCCCCCTTCACCCTGGCCGCGTACATGGTTGAGGGGCGTCCCTCGCGCGATCACATGGCTGCGCGCGCGCTCGCGGCGTCGGACCCGGGCGCGTGGGATGCTCTCATGACCTGGTGTGCGCGGGTGAGCGCCGACTTTATTACCGCTCAGATCGAGGCTGGTGCCAGCGCCGCGCAGCTCTTCGACTCGTGGGTGGGGTCTCTCTCGCCTCGTACCTATAGGGAATCCGTCGCGCCGTATTCGCGCTTGGTTGCGCAGCGCGTCGCCGGCGCCGTTAGCCCGGTGACCGGTGAGCGCGCTCCGCTCATCCACTTCGGGACGGGCAGCGCGCCGATCTTGTCCGACATGGCCGAGGTCGGTGCTGACTGCGTGGGCGTGGACTGGAAGACGGACCTGTCGTGGGCTATTGAGCAGGTGCCCGGGAAGGCCGTGCAGGGAAATTTGGACCCCGCGCTGCTTCAGGCTCCGTGGCACGTTATCGAACAGGCTGTTCGAGATATTCTCGACGCCGGACGCTCCGCCCCCGGGCACGTCTTCAACCTTGGGCACGGCGTACCACCCACGACCGACCCCGACGTGCTGACGCGCATCGTGGAGCTGGTGCACGAGCTGGGTGACGAACGATGAACCCCCTGGAGGCCATCCCCGCCCACCCCGGCGCGGTCGTCGTCGGCGGTGGCATCGCCGGCCTCGTGAGTGCGTGGGAACTGGCCCGCGCGGGCGTGCGTCCCCTCCTGATCGAGGCGCGCGGCTACCTGGGCGGCCTCATCGCCCGGGGCACGGTTGGCGGAGCGAGCGTGGACCTGGGCGCGGAAACATACGTTGTGCGTGGCACCGACACCTCCTCGATCGTGGAGGCCCTGGGGCTGACCTCGGTCGAGCCCGCCGGATCGGGTGCCCGCCTCTATGCCCCCGCCCTGCGCGGCGGCTGGGAGCTGCGCCCCTTCCTGCGCGACTCGTTCCTGGGAATCCCGGCCCACCCGGACGCGCCTGACTGTGCTCACGTGCTCGGCGAGGCCGGGGTGAGCCGCGCCCTCGACGACCGCTCGATGGGCGCCGGCGTCGGCATGGACGAGGCCGGGGAGACTCTGGCCGGTTTCGTGGCTGCGCGCATGGGGGAGGCTGTGCTGGAGCGCTCGGTGCGGCCGATCATCGCGGGCATCTACACTGCCGATCCTTCCGTGCTGGCGACCGACGCGGTCGCTCCCGGCCTGCGCGCCGAGACTGCCCGTCACGGATCCCTGGCCGCTGCGGTCGCGGCACGTCTGGCCGCCGCCGGATCGCGCCGCACCCCCGAAGCCTGCGTCGAGGGCGGCATGTTCGTCCTCGTCGACGCGCTGAGGGCTGCTATCGAAGCGGCCGGGGGAACCGTCCTGACCCGCGCGGGCGCGTTCTCACTGAGGCGTGAGGCCACGGGATGGACCCTCGAGTGCGGGCCGACCAAGCCCGGGCCCACCCCCGGAGCTGAACCCGTGCCGAACGGGCCGGGCGTGAGCGTCACGACGGAGCGCCTCGTGCTCGCATGCAGCGCCAGCGCCGCCCTGCGCCTGCTGACCGAGGCGCGCATCCCCGGCCTCGTCCCCGATGTGAGCGTTCCCGAGGGTGCGCCCATCGCGCGCCTCACCCTGGCCGTGCGCGCCCCCGAGCTGGATGATGCGCCCGTCTCCCAGGGCCTCCTGGTCGCCCCCGCGCCCGCCGGCGAGCGGCCGGTAGAGGCCAAGGCCCTGTCCCACCTCAACGTCAAGTGGCCCTGGCTCGCCGACCAACTCCCGCCCCAAACGCACCTGCTGCGCCTGTCCTACGGGCGCCTCGGCGAGGCCGAACCCGCCGTCACCGTCGAGGGGGCCCTGCGCGATATCCGCACGCTCACCGGCGTCACCATCGCCGCCGAGGCCGTCACTGACCACCTCCTCGCCCGCTGGAACGGCACGCTCCCGCCCCTGCCGCCCGAGTATCGCGGCCGCGTTGGCGCGCTCGAGGAACAGGTGCGTCCCCTGGGGGGCGTGGCCCTCACGGGTGCATGGGTCGCTGGAACCGGCATCGCCTCCGTCGTCACACATGCCCGCGCGGGCGCGAAAGGACTGTTATGACCACGCGGACGTTCGTTCTGGGAACCAGGGGATCGCGCCTGGCGCTCGCCCAATCCACCACCGTCGCGCGGGCGATCGAAGAGGCCGGGGCTCGCCTCGGCGAGGACGTGCGCGTCAATCTGGAGGTCGTGCGCACGCACGGTGACGTGTCGGCGGCGCCCCTGGCAGCGCTCGGAGGCGTCGGCGTGTTCGCCGCGCAGCTGCGGCTCACCCTCCTTGGGGGAGAATGCGACCTGGCCGTCCACTCCTACAAAGACCTGCCCACCGCCCCCACGCCGGGCCTGCGCATCGCGGCCGTCCCGCAGCGCGAAGACCCCCGCGACGCCCTGTGCGCGGCCGACGGGGCGACACTGGCATCCCTGCCGGAGGGCGCGCTCGTCGGCACGGGCTCACCCAGGCGCGCCGCCCAGGTGCTCGCCGCGCGCCCCGACCTGCACGTCTGCGACCTGCGCGGCAACGTCCCCACGAGGCTCTCGCGCGTGCGCGGCATCGACCTGGGCGCCGACGCGGGCACCGCGCCCTCCGCCCTCGGCACGGGTGAGCGCCTCGACGCGGTCGTCCTCGCCCTCGCCGGGCTGCGGCGCATCGGCCTCGACGCCCACGCCACCGACGTGCTCGACCCCACCGTCATGATGCCCGCCCCCTCGCAGGGTGCCCTCGCCATCGAAACGCCCGACGAGGAGGACCCCCTCCTGCGCGTCCTCCTGGGCACCCTTCACCATCGGCCGACCGCGCTCGCGGCCAGCGCCGAGCGGGCTGTCCTCTCCGCCCTGGGTGCGGGGTGCGCGGCTCCCGTGGGTGCGTTCGCCCGTGTGGACGAGGCCTCCTCGGCCCTCCTGCTCGACGCGCGCGTGATGAGTGTCGACGGGCGCGAGCGGGTCGAGGCGAGTGGCGCGCTCCCGCTCACGGACTCGGTTGGTCGCGGCGACGCCGCCCACCTCGGCGAGGATGTGGCGCGCCAGCTGCTCGCGCGGGGCGCGGCCGAGGTCACCGACCTGGGAGCGACGAAAGCGCCGAGGCAATCCTCGTGAACGAGCCCCACGCGAGTGCACCCTCCGTGAACGCGGAGTTGACCGGGCGGCGGATCCTCCTGACCCGCGCCAAGTCCGATGACGCCATCGCGCGCGTCCTGCGCCTCGCCGGGGCCCAGGTGGATGCTCTCGCCCTCACCGTCTCGACGCCGCTGGATTCCGCACAGCTCGACGCGGCGCGCGCACGGCTCGCTGACGGCGGATACGCGTGGGTCGTCTTCTCCTCCTGGAGGGCCGCGCGGGCCGTTGCGGATGCCCTTCCGCGAGCACGCTCGCTCGGCACGCGTATCGCCGCCGTCGGCGAGGCCACGGCCCAATGGGTCAGTGACCACGCGGGCGTGAGCGCCGACCTGACCGGGGCCGGATCCGCCGCCGCTCTGCTCGAGTGCTTCCCCGCCCCGTCGGCTGATGCGCGCTCGGTCCTCATCCCCCGGTCGGCGGCAGCGCCCGATACGCTGCCGGACGGGCTACGCGCCCTTGGCTGGAGTGTCGAGGCCGTCGACGCCTACACCACCACTCCCGCGGGCGCCGACGATATTGACGCCGATATCGCGGGGAATTTTCGCGCGGGGCGCTACGACGCGGCGGTCCTCACCGCCTCCTCCCAGGCGCGCGCCCTCCCCCCGCTCCTCGGCCTGCCGCCCCCCACAACCCGGGTCGTGACCATCGGCGCACCCACCGCAGCCACCGTCAGGCGGCAGGGGATCGCGGTCGCGGCCCAGGCCTCGTCCCCCACACCCGATGCCATCGTCCGCGCCCTCATCGACGCCCTCGCCCGCCCCGCCCACGCCGACGCACCCGAAGAAAGAGACTCATGACCACCGTCCCCGAATCCGTTACCTCCTACCTCGCCGAGGCCGGGGTGGACTCCTCCCCGATCCCGACGATCCGCCCACGCCGCCTGCGCTCGACCCCCGCGATGCGCGCGCTCGTGCGCGAAACCCACGTCGACCCCGCCAAGCTCATCTGGCCCGTCTTCGTGCGCGACGACATCGACGAACCCCGCGAGATCGCCGCAATGCCGGGCCAGTACCAGCACACGATCGACTCGCTGCGCCGGGCCGCAGCCGAGGCCGCCGAAGCGGGCGTGGGCGCCATCGACCTGTTCGGCGTGCCCGCTCGCCGCGACGCGATCGGCTCCCAGGCGTGGGCGGAGGACGGGATCCTCAACCGCGGCCTCGCCGCCGTGCGCGCCGAGGTCGGCGACGCGCTCGTCGTGTGCGCGGACACCTGCCTGGACGAGTTCACCGACCACGGGCACTGCGGCCTCCTCGATTCCGAGGGAGGCGTCGACAACGACGCGACCCTGCCTCTCTACCAGGCGATGGCGATTTCCCAGGCGCGCGCGGGCGCACACATGGTGTCGCCCTCGGGCATGATGGACGGCCAGGTCGCCGCGATCCGCGCCGCCCTCGACCAGGCGGGACACGCGGATGTCGCCATCCTCGCCTACTCCGCGAAGTACGCGTCCGCCTACTTCGGGCCCTTCCGCGAGGCCGTCGGTTCCACCCTCAAGGGCGACCGCCGCACCTACCAGCAGGACCCCGCGAACCGGCGCGAGGGCCTTTTCGAGGCGCTGCTTGACGCTGCTGAGGGAGCCGACATGCTCATGGTCAAGCCCGCCGGCCCCTACCTCGACGTGCTGGCCGACGTGGCCGCCGCCTCCGACATTCCCGTCGCCGCCTATCAGGTGTCAGGCGAGTATGCGATGGTCGAGGCCGCCGCCGCCAATGGGTGGATCGACCGCACCCGCGTCATCGACGAGTCCCTCACCGGCATCTTCCGCGCGGGTGCCGACTCCGTCCTCACCTACTGGGCCCTCGAGGTCGCCCGCCGGGCCCGCTGAGCGCGCGTACCATACCAACAACCCCGTTTTCTTCTGTGAAGGTAGCCGTGACCACTAACGAAACCGCATTCTCCCAAGCAAAGGCCGTCATCCCCGGCGGCGTCGACTCGCCCGTGCGCGCCTTCGGCGGCGTCGGCGGCACCCCGCGCTTCATCGCGAGCGCGAGCGGCGCACGCGTCACCGATGTTGAGGGGCGCTCCTACGTGGACCTGGTCGGGTCGTGGGGTCCGGCGCTGCTCGGCCACGCGCACCCCGCGGTGGTCGCAGCCGTCCAGGAGGCGGCCTCGCGCGGCCTGTCCTTCGGTGCACCCACCGAAACTGAGACGCTGCTGGCTAGCGCCGTGCGCGAGCGCGTGCCCTTCGCGCAGCGCGTCCGCTTCGTGTCGACGGGCACTGAGGCGACGATGACGGCGATCCGCCTGGCGCGCGGCGCCACCGGACGCGACCTCATCGTGAAATTCGCCGGCAATTACCACGGCCATTCCGACGGCCTGCTCGCCGCCGCCGGGTCGGGCGTCGCCACCGGCGGCCTACCCGGGTCGGCCGGCGTTCCCGAGGCCATCACTGCCCAGACCATTGTCTTGCCCTACAACGATGTTGACGCCCTGCGCGCGTGCTTCGAGCAGGTGGGTGGCAGTATTGCCGCCGTCATCTTCGAGGGTGCCCCCGCCAACATGGGCACGGTCCCGCCCCACCCCGGGTGGAACCGCGAGATCCGCCGCCTGTGCACCGCGCACGGCGCGCTCATGATCCTCGATGAGGTCCTCACCGGCTTCCGCGTTGATCCCGCCGGCTGGTGGGGCCTCGAGGCCGTGGCCGGGTGGGTCGAAGGCGCGCCCTCGGGCCGCTACAGCGCCGGCTTCGTCGACGCGTCCTGCGTGGAGGGCGCCGACTGGGTGCCCGACCTGGTGACCTTCGGCAAGGTCGTGGGCGGCGGCATGCCCCTGGCGGCCGTTGCCGGGCGTGCGGACGTCATGGACCTGCTGGCCCCCCTGGGCCCCGTCTACCAGGCGGGCACGCTTTCGGGCAACCCCCTGGCCACGGTCGCCGGCCTGCGCACCCTCGAACTGGCTGATCAGGGCGTGTACGACCGTGTCAATGCCTCCGCGCAGGAGATCAGCACGATCGTGTCGGATGCGCTTAGCGCTGCCGGCGTCGCGCACCGCGTCCAGCGCACGGGATCCCTGTTCTCTGTCATGTTCGGCGAGGCCGCGGCCACCTCGGGCGTGTACGACTACGACCAGGCGCGCGCCCAGGAGGCGTGGCGCTACGCCCCCTTCTTCCACTCGTTCCTGTCCTCGGGTGTGGCCCTGCCGCCCTCGGTGTACGAGGTGTGGTTCGTGTCCGGCGCTCACGGTGAGGCGGAGCTGGAGGCTATCGCCGCCGCAGCTCCGGCGGCCGCGCAGGCGGCCGCTGCGGCTCAGCCCGAGTGATCGACCGCGTCGCGTAGCCCGTGCTGGCAACGAGGAGGGGTGGGAACCCTTGCTGGATTCCCACCCCTCGATATGCGCGGTTAGACGCGGTGATGCGTCAGTTGGAGCTCTTCATGAAGTTCCACACGATGACCAGCATGGCGCCGACCGGCTTGTTGGTCGTTGCCATGTCACGCATTTCATCGGCCGAGACGTCGGCGCTGGATCCCGCGAAGCCGCTCATGCCGTTGACAGCCTCGTTGACCGCGGCATCCGTCGCCTCCAGCAGGTTCAGGTTACCGACCGTGCTGATGAAAGACACGTGCCAGCCGGTGTTATCCTGCACCGCGAAAATGCCGAGGCGCTCGGGGTTGACGAGGCCCTCCGTGAATCGGACGGTCTGGCTCTGGGGCTTGGAGCTCGTGTATCGAGAGTTGTAGCTGGAGCCAGAGTCGGCGTAGCTGTAGGTCACAGTGTCGTTATTGAACTCAACTTTGTAGTTGCCATCGAAGGTGATGGACGTCGTGCCGAAGTTGACGACAGCTCCACCGCTCACCTTCGTGGACGTCAGTCCCCAGTTCACCTGGATGCTGTCGCCGACGCCACCGGTCGAGCCGGAGCCGCCGTAGACCGCGGCAACGCGACGCTCGGGTAGGTCAAGGTAGCGGTAGACCTCTTCGCTGCCCAGGCTCGCGCCGTTACGCAGGGCGTCGACCATGCCCGACACCGCTTCCTCGGGCGAGGAGGCTCCCTTGACGTCGGAGAACTTCGCAGAGTAGTTCGGCTGGCCCGAGCCCGTGCCCAGGTACTGTTCAGCTGCCGTCATGTAGCCGGACAAGTACCACTTTCCGTCTTCCTGGACGGAGACGAGCGTCAGCTTGTTGTTGGGGAAGTTCGTCAGGACGTTGCCGGAGGTGGTCGGGTTCTTCTCGATCCTCTCCTTCATATCGTCGAAGACTTTCGACTCGTTCGCCGTCAGGTCAGAACCCTTGGCTTCCTTGTAGTGCTCGCGGATCTTGTCGGCCAGCTCGGGCTTGACCTGGATGTCACCGTCCCACTTGGTAATGGTGATGAGCGCCAGCTGATCGGACTTGCTGTCGACCGTGTACTCCATATCGGAATTCTTGATCTCGATCTGGTCGATGTAGTCCTTGAGGGCCTGCGCATCCATCACCTTTGACCAGTTAGCGCCGCCGTTGGCCTTGTAATCCTTCTGCCAGGCGGTGGCCGCCGTGATCTCGGAGGGGGACAGTGCGCCCGCCAGCGACACGAGGGAGTTCTTTGAGAAAGCGGAATCGATTCCCTCAGCCAGGGCCTCGGGGCTCTTGTAACCGCCGCCAACCATGCGGGTGAGCGCGAAGGCGCCACCACCGATGATGACGAGAACGGCAACGACAATCACCGAGATGATGGCCGCCATCTTGCCGCGGCTCTTCTTTGCGCCCTGCTGGGGAGCCTGCCCCTGGTACTGGGGGTTGTAGGCGCCGGGCTGGGGGGCCTGTCCCTGGTACTGGGGGTTGTAGGCGCCGGGCTGGGGGGCCTGTCCCTGGTACTGGGGGTTGTAGGCGCCGGGCTGGGGGGCCTGTCCCTGGTACTGGGGGTTGTAGGCGCCGGGCTGGGGCACCTGCCCCTGGAACTGACCGTTGGGGCCGGGCTGGCCGCCGTAGTTCGGGGTGGACATCGTTGTTACCTTTCACCGATGGGAGTGAACGTCGCAGTATTTCACTTTTGAAATACATTGGCAAGTGACGGTGTGACAGCGCGATGGGGCGGTGAGACTGACCGGAGCGACCGATAGGTGATGTCGTCCGTGAGTTTCTTATGGATAGCTGCGGACAGTGAACGCGGGGTCTGGGTCAAAGCAGAATGTTGCTTTCCCTGGGTTGGGGGTGAACCAGACGATGTCTGAGTGGGCTTCCTTGAGGGTGAAGGTGCCGACCCCCTCGATGGTGGTGCTGTCGCCGCGGTGGAGATCCACAGCGCCTCCGAGGAATTCGTAGTGTTCTTTGTCGGTGCGTGCTGACAGGCCGAAGGAACCGAGCTGGCGTCCCTTGGAGACTTCTCCGGAGATGCTGATGTAGACGGCGCGTCCATCGGGGATGGTTCCCAATTTCATGGATCGTTGCTTGTCGTATGGGGTGAGGTAGTAGTTGCCGGTGCAGGCTTCGCCTGTGGATTTTTCTTTCCAGGGCCAGGCGTAGGCGATGTGTGCGTAGGTCCAGGGGATGACGAACGCCAGGACGAGGACAGCTACAACGATGGCGCGGACGCGTGCGGGTCTGTTGCTCATGGGATACGCCCAACGGTGACATCGCCAAAGTTTGCGTAGAAATCTTCCCAGCTCATCGTGAAGGTTGCTCCAGTGTCTCCTGTGCCTTTAATGCTGCGATTGTTAAGGCCCCACGGGTTGATGAGGGTGACGCCGTTCTCGTCTGCTCCAATCACCGTATATGCATGTTGGGAGACAATCTTAATTTTCTCGTGAGCCCCGTCGGGGGTGGTGACGGTCGTGTCATGTGTGAATATACTGGATTCTGCGACAACGGGTCTCTCCGCTTTGATGCCGTTGACAGCAGCTTCTTTCATGGCGCCTCGATCAAGTCCACCCCTAAAAGTCGGTGTGGCGTTCTCACCGGAGATGTCTTTCATTGTCCAAGCGCTGAAGCTTCCTGATGCTCCCCACGAGGGGAACTTTCCTTGCGTTCCCCCCATGTGCGACTGAACGAAGGCCTTTTCGAAGATGGAAGCGATGTCCGCCTGTGTATCGTTTCCATTGCCGTGAACGAGGACATCCTGCACGAAGACGCGTTGGTAGCCGCCATCATATCCAGGCAGAGTGACAAAGAAGCCGATACATTGTTCATTGGAGTCGAAAAGAGGAGTGATCATCTTTGCGAGATGTTCGCGTCCTTTCTTGGTCTGGTTGTAAGCGTTTAGTGAGGCGAGTAAGTGGCAATCGCCAATGCGGCCCTGATCGATGTCAAAAAGAGAGGAAGAAGGGTCAGCTTGTCGGGCAAGGATTTCCTCCAGTTCTGTATATGTCAGGGAGCGAGTATCCCCATAATCGAGCGTGTTCTTGACGCCATTTGATGTTTCCTCATGAATATCCTCTGGTGTGAAATACAAGGCCTCCCTGAGAAAAGCGGCCGTGCTCAATGCTCCTTCTGATAGGATATGTTTCGCATCGTCATAGGATTTCTGGAGATAAGCTAGTACGCCCTCAATCTCAGCGTGTTGACTTGATCTGGTTTCTGGGGACATTGCTTGGAATTGCTCCCACAATTCGTCTGCTTGGGCGCGGATGTTGTTGACTATTCTGATGACCGACTCCAGGATAAAGTAGTAGCTCTTCAGAGCGTCGGCAGCCTGGAGGCAGCCGTCTTCCCAAATGCTTATCTCTTTTTGTTCCGCTCGTGCGCTGTCGTTAAAGGCCTCTCTAGCGAGTCCTCTCCAATCTCCGCATGTGCTGATAGCGTCGGTGAGGCTAGTGCCCAAATCGCGAATATCTCGCCTGCGATTTCTGATTTCGTTTTGGCTCGACCAAAT
Source organism: Schaalia odontolytica (assembly GCF_005696695.1). Classification (NCBI taxonomy): domain Bacteria; kingdom Bacillati; phylum Actinomycetota; class Actinomycetes; order Actinomycetales; family Actinomycetaceae; genus Schaalia; species Schaalia odontolytica. The sequence continues at coordinate 57,894 of NZ_CP040006.1, forward strand.
TGCACCAAGGTCTCCCGTTACTTCTGGGAAACGCTGTGAAAACCGTGTTGACATAATTCCCTCATTCCTACAGCTTGGCTCGAAGTGCCGCGAAGAACTCTGCCGCTTCATCGTCGGTGTCTGCGGATGCTTGTGCGGTGGTATGTAGGCTGTCGGAGCATCCATTGAGCCATTTTCGCGTCGTTTGGCCGCGCTTGTTGTACATGGAGACGAAGTAGGCCAGTGCTTCCTGCACGACGGCGTCTCCGCAGTCGAAGGAATCGTCGGACTTGGTGAGCTCCAAGTCGGACATTCTGTCGGCCAAGCGGCTCATAAGTACTGATGCCTCTTGGACATCCACGGGATTCATCTGAAAATCGCTCATGACATCCTCCTTGATGTTGTGCTTAACAGACGGACTTTAGTGGGGGAGAGCACAATATGCAAATCTCCTCATCGGGCCATGGTGGGCGACGGCGCCCGAGCGGAGGTGCTCAGACCGGGGGAAGGGAGGAGGTGCTACGAGTGTCAGAGGGGTGCAAGAAAGCAACGAAAAAGCGTGACACCTTCGTGGTGTCACGCTGGCGGGGGTGGGGCGCGTGTCGTTCACGCGCCCCGCATAAGCTCAGGCGCGAGTGCGAGCGATCGAGAGAAGAGCGGGGGAAACGATCAGGGCGGTCAGAGCGATGACGATCGCGAAGACGACCGATGCGACGGAAGCGACCTGAAGGGCAGCGAACACGCCGAGGCCCGCGAGAACAACGATCAGGGCGATGAGAACGGAAGCCGAGGCGGTGGCCTGGGACATGGTGGGGGCGGTTTCAGCCTTGACGATCTGGTTCATGGGGTTCTCCTTATGAGTGTCTTCGCGCGGAAGCACGAAGCGCGCCCCGCACGCCAGCGTGTTTGTGAACCTGTTGGTCCGTGCCGCCCGGGTGGGCGACGGCATCAAAAAAGGGGGCTGACTCGTGGTCGCCCCCCTTGGTGCAGTCACAATTCTACGCGGATTCCACCGCTCGGTCTATACCGCACAAGCCCTTGTAAGGCATGGCACAGGCATCGTAAAAAGCTGTTAAAGCATTGTTTTGTCAACGAAAAAGACATGCGTGAAGATTAGTAGAGAACATATCACTTCGTGCAAGTGTGCCCGAGTGGGGACTCCACCCGGGCACACAGTGTCACTCGGCTCGTGCCACATTCACAGCTTGGAGGCCCTTTGGTCCTTCAATCGCCTCATATTCGACCTTCTCGCCCTCTAGAAGAGTGCGGCGCCCAGATTGGCCGATGATGTTTGAATAGTGCACGAAGACGTCGCCGGATTCGTCATCAGGAGTGATGAATCCGAAGCCTTTGGCGTCGTTGAACCACTTGATGGTCCCGGTAGCCATGGGCCCTCCTTCGTGTTCGCCCCAACGCTGGGGCACCGTTCGGCCCCGTCTGCGGAGTCGACATGGTCCCGTTGCCCCGGCCCGGCATCGATGCCCCCCGGACTGGGCGTGCGGAATCACAGTTATACGGTACCGCACTCGCGGCGAAAATGTGGCTGACCTGCACAATCGTGACGAAGAAGTTTTCCGCGTGACGACGCTACTTATCTCCACTTAGTCGAACCGGAACGATCGCCTGCACGTCCTCTCCCTCGAAGGCGACGTTGCCGATCGCCACGTCCACCCCGAAGACGCTCGCGAGGGTGTCCGCGTTCATGACGGAGGACGCGGGGCCGACCACGGCCTCGTGAGTGGAGGAGAAGAGCGCGACCTGGTCGGCGACGCGCAGGGCGTGCGCCGGGTAGTGCGTGTTCATGATGATGGCGAGGCCTCGGTCCCTCACGAGGCGCTCGAGGAGTCCCAGGACGATTAGCTGGTTGCGGAAGTCGAGGCCGGTTTCCGGCTCGTCGAGCACGAGGACGCGCGGGTCGGCGACGAGGGCGCGGGCGATGAGGATCATCTGGAACTGGCCGCCCGACATGGTTGCGCAGGGCATCTCGGCCAGGTGGGAGGCGCCCACCTCGTCGAGGACGTCGCGGGCCATGCGCTCCTCGCGCGCGCCGGGCTGGGCGAGGGTGCGCATGTGCGGGGCTCGCCCGACCATCACCATCTCGAGGCCGGTGAGCGCCACGTTGGATGCGTTGCGGGCCTGCGGCACGTAGGACAGGACGCGGCCCAGCGCCCGGGTCGACATCGACGAAATGGGGGTGCCGTCGATGAGCGTGCGCCCGCTGTCCCATTTCTGCAGGCCGATCATGGTGCGCAGCAGCGTCGTCTTGCCGGCGCCGTTGGGCCCCAGGATCGCTAGGAGTGAGCGCTCGGGCACTTCGAAGGACACGTTCGTCAGGATCGGGGAGGGTGCGCCCGGATAGGTGAAGGTCGCGTTTTCGACGCTGATCATCGCGCTCCCCCCGTCCGACGCAGCAGCACGATAAAGAAGGGTGCACCGATGATGGCCGTCAGGATCGAAATGGGAATTTCCGAGGCCGACAGGGAGCGCGCGAGGGTGTCGATGACGATCATGAGCGCCGACCCGAGTAGCAGCGAGACGGGGATGACCGCTCGGTTGTTCTGCCCGCACAGCATGCGCGCGCAGTGTGGCACGAGCAGGCCGACCCAGCCGACCTGGCCGCACATTGAAATGACCGAGGCCGTGATGACCGTCGAGGCGACGATGAGGATGGCGCGCATGAGGGAGACGTTGACGCCTGCTGAGCGGGCCTCGTCCTCAGACAGGGAGAGGATGTTGAGCTGCCAGCGCAGTGCCACGATGACGACGACGCCCGCGATGATGAAGGGGGCGCCCAGCGCGATCTGGTGGTAGGTGACCGCGGCAAGGGAGCCCATCAGCCAGTAGGTGATCTCGGGGAGCTGGCTCGTGGGGTCGGCGGTGAGCTTGAGGAGCGAGAGGACCGCGTTCGCCAGGGCGGATACGATGACGCCGCCGAGCACGAGCGTGATGACGTTGAAAGAACCCGTGCGCGTGCGCGAAATCGCCGTCGTAAACGCCATCGTCCCCAGGCCTGCGACGAGCGCCGCAGCCTGCACGCCGATCAGGTTCCAATCCAGCAGCAGGGCGATGACGGCGCCGACGCACGTGCCCGCCGCGACACCCAACGTGTCCGGAGTGGCCAGGGGATTGGAGAAGAGAGACTGGAACGAGGCGCCGGCAACCGACAGGCCACCGCCGATCAGGATTGCCACGATGATGCGCGGCGCCCGCAGGTCAAACACGACGGAGTTGACCCGCGGGGGCACCGCCGGGCCACCCCAGAACCTCGCGCGCAGCGCCGCAACCACGTCCTCCAGGGACACGGAAAAACGGCCGATCAGCATGGCTGCCGCCGCGCACACGACGATGAGGGCGATCAGCGTGGGGACCACCCACACGCGCAGCCGCCCGTTCCTGGTCAGTACAGACTTCATGATGTCCTCTCCCCGACGCGCGCCGGGAGTAAAGCGCACAAGGGACCCCGGCCTCGTCGATAGGGGAGACGAGGCCGGGGCCAGGTATCAGGACGCGGAGTCCGGGTTGACGATGCGCTGGGCCTGCTCGTCCGTGAGCGTGAAGTTGTACATCTTCTGGTAGTAGTCCTTCGTCATCGACACGAGGTCAACGTCGGAGAACTGCTCCGGGTACAGGGACGCGCCGATCCAGTTCGCCACGATCGGGGAATCCGGGTTGGGGGTGAACCAGTTCCACATGCCCAGGCCGGTGGAGTAGACGCGGCCGGACTTCACGGAGCTGAGGGTGGACAGGTCCACGCCCTCGACCGAGTTCGTCAGGACGGTGTTCGCCGTCATGTTCGACATGCCCTTGCCGGTGACGAGGAGGACCTGGGGGTCCCACGTGAGGACCTGCTCGAAGGTGACGGGCGTGTGCGAAGTGTCGGTGTCGCGCGTGACGTTCGTGTAGTTCAGCGAGTCGGCCCATTCGTTGGTGAACCAGCCGTCCTTGCCGCCCGCAACCGCGAGCTGGCCGTCGGCCGCGCCCATGAGGACCATCGTCGAGACCTTCTGGTCCTCGGGGACCTTCGCGGTGCGCGCGCGGGCGTCGGCGACCAGATCCTTGCCGAGCGCGATCTTGTCGGCCATGTGGCCATCCTCGTTGAAGACGTCCTCAAGGAGCTCCATCCACTCCGCGTAGGTCTCCGAGGGGTTGCCCAGGGTCGTGAAGCCGACGGCCGGGATGCCAGCCTTGCGGAACATTTCGCCGTGTTCCTTGTTGAAGGCGTTGTAGAAGACGACGTCGACGTTCAGGTTCAGGAGGGCCTCGGCGTTGAGCTCGCCCTTGTCGTAGTAGCTGGTGTCCACCTGCATCATTTCGGGCGCCATCTCGGCGGCGATCGTCTGGCTCATGGCCTTGACGCGGGCGGCGCTCATGCCCACCAGGTAGGGGGCCTTGCCGTCGAAGTAGGCCAGGTAAGTGGATTCGATCGGGATCTGGTCGATGGCGACGCGGGTGATCTTCTCGGGCAGGACGACCTCGTTGCCTGCGTGGTCGGTGATCGTGCGCGTCGACGAGGCCGAGGCCTCCTGGGTGGTCGCCTCCGATTGGGTGGTGGTGGAGCCGGAGCTGCCCGCGCAGGCGGTGAGGGCCAGGGTGGCGGTGGCCAGGATCGCGGTCAGGGTGGCGAGGCGGGTTTTCATTGGGTCCTCTCGTGTTTTTGGGATTACGAGGGAGATGCTACACAAAATTAGGTGTTCCTCACAAGGCGGAGTGCGGCATTATGACACGGTGTATTTTCCTGGGGGTCGTGCAGAGGTTTTGGCGGCGTCGATGTGCGTGTTTCTCGGACGCAGATGAGCACGCTCGTTTTTATCCTGGCGTCGATAGGTTGAAGTGTGCGGAAGGAGCATCATGGCTGTGGAGCTCGATCTGGAGCGCGCCCTCGTCATTGGGGTTGCGTCCAGTGCCCTGTTTGACCTGGAAGAGTCCGACGCGGTGTTCCGCGAGCAGGGGGAGGAGCGGTATCGGGAGTATCAGCGCGAACATCTCGATGAGGTGCTCGAACCGGGTGTCGCGTTCCCCTTCATTCGGCGCCTCCTCGACCTGAATGACCTGTCGGATCGGGAGCGGCTGGTGGAGGTCGTCATCCTCTCACGTAATGACCCGGAGACCGGGATGCGGGTCATGCGTTCCGTCGCGAGTCACGGCTTGGACATCACGCGCGCGATCTTCATGCAGGGCCGTGCCCCGTATCGCTTCATGAAGCCACTGCGCATGTCGCTGTTCCTCTCCGCGAACGAGGCCGACGTGCGAGAGGCGATCAGCCTGGGATTTGCGGCGGGCCACGTCGTCGGGCACGCCGTACCGGACGATGGGGACACGGATCTGCGCATCGCCTTCGACTTCGACGGTGTGCTGGCTGATGATTCGGCCGAGCGCGTGTTCCAGAGTGGGGGCCTCGAGGAGTATCAGGAGAATGAGAGTGCCCTGGCCGAGGTGCCTCTCGACCGCGGGCCGATGGCCGATTTTCTGGAGAAAATCAACAGAATTCAGGGTCTTGAGGACTCAAAAAGTGTGGATGATCCGCAGGGATACCGGCGTCGGGTCCGCGTCGCCGTCGTGACGGCGCGCAGTGCCCCCGCCCATGAGCGTGCAATCAACTCGATCCGGCAGTGGGGCCTGCGCGTCAACGATGCTTTCTTCCTGGGAGGCCTCCCGAAGGGGCCCATGCTGGAGGTGCTGCAGCCGCACATCTTCTTCGACGATCAGCGCCGCCATGTGGAAGGTGCTGCCCTCTCCACCCCGAGTGTCCATATCCCCTTCGGAGAAATCAACAGGGAGTAGGTGTTGGTGGTCGTTGTGGCTTCCATTGTTGAGGGTGCCGGTGAAAGTGGGGCGGGGGTTGCACGCACGTGCAACCCCCGCCCCACTTGTGTCTCAGATGTCTTGTTGCGGAAAATCCGAGTCAGTCGTCCAGGTGGGCGACCGCGTAGTCGGCCTCTTCCTGAGTGAACTTCTCGCCGTACTCGCTGACGAGCTGCTCGCGAATTGCCTCATCGGACATGTTGAGCGTCTTTTCGTATTCCTTGGCCTTGGCGAGGGCGTTCGCGTTCCAGTCGGCCTGGATGTTGTCGATCGCGTACTGGGCTGCCTCGGGGGAGAATCCCTCAAACTCGCTGGTGAGCTGGTCGTAGATTCCCTGCTTCGACATGTGAAGCGTCTTCGAGTAGTTCTCTGCGGACTTCAGCGCCTTGCGGTGGTCGCGCGGAACGTCGTCCTTCTTGGGATCGGTCGTCGATGGCGCTTCGGTCGTCGGATTGTCTGTCGGCTTGGCGTCGTCCGTGTCGTGGTGGACGAAAAGCGTGACCTTAGCGTCCTTGCTGAGAGTTGCTCCCGCCTCGGGGGTCTGAGAGGTGACGGTCCAGTTCGTCACGTCGAGTACCATCTTCTTGCCCGACTCATCCTTGAAGGAGATGTCGACCTTGCCGAGTGCTTCGAGCGTCGCACGGGCCTCGTCGCCGCGCATGCCGACGACGTTGGGCACGGTGATGTCCGCACTCGATTCGGTTGTCGTTGACGTTGTCGAGGGCTCGGCGTCCTTGGTGCTGTTCTTGCCCTTGGGGTTCGTCAGGCTGCCGATGAGGACAAGGCCGACGAGGACTGCAATGGCGATGAACCACCACTTTTTGTAAAACGGCTTGCTCTGAGGGGGTGTCACCTGCTGAAAAGGTGAGTGAGGGGCGCTCGGGGCGTTGCCTGTCGCGTTGTTTCCGAGGCCGTACTGCGGTGTTGGGCTTGTCATCATGACTCCTGTGTCGAGTGGACTTAGTGAGTAAACCTAGTGATGTGGGACATGTTTGTCAACAACTAATTACTTTAAAATCTTGGACTTGTCAGGCATCAAGTGGGCTACCCGCTGCATTGTGGAGGGTGATACCGGCCCGGCGGTCGCAGATGTGGGCGGGGCCTGGGAGACTAGGCACATGAGCACATCCGCGCGCGATGCCCGCCGCCTCACCCCCGTTGAGGTGGCGACCGCTGGCGCGCTCTCGGGTCTGGCCGTCACCTTCGGCCTCATCGCCGCGGTCACCCCCGTCTTCCAGCTCTTCTTCCAGGTCGCCACGGCCGTCCCCCTCGCGATGGTCTCACTCAAGCTTCGGCCTCGGGCTGCCGTCGCGGCCTTCGCCTCGACGATCCTCCTTGCCATCGCCGTCGGCGGCGTCGCCACCGCCGGCCGCTCCTTCCAGGCCGCCCTCGTCGGCCTCATCATTGGCTTCCTCCATAAGAAGCGCGCTTCCTGGCTACCCGTCGGCGGCGTCGCCGCCGGCCTCGGTGTCATCTGGGGCGTCGGCACGGGCGTCGCGTTCTGGGTCCTGTCCGACCTGCGCACCCTTGGCCTTGAGAGCATCCAAAAGACCCTCAATGGCTTTCTCAAGCTGATTGGAAACATCCCCTACTCCGGCGGCTTCGTCGACGCAGGGCATCAGCTCGGCCAATGGTTCGTCGACTGGTGGTGGATCTGGATCCCCATCACCCGCTTCATCGGCGTCGCCTTCCTGGTCCTCGCCGCACGGTGGCTCCTCGGTGCGATCCTCAGCCGCATCTCCCTCGACGCGGGCTGGGACCCGCTCCTGGATGCGTCCGCCCGCTCGGTGGACCCGCGTGAAGGGGCCGAGGCCTCGTCCCACTTGCCCCTCACCCTCACCGACGTCGACTTCACCTACCCGGGCGCCGACCACCCCGCCCTGCGCGGCGTCACCCTCAGCTTCCAGCAGCCTGAATTCACGGTCATCGTCGGACATAACGGCTCGGGCAAGTCCACCCTGGCCCTCCTCCTCGCGGGCGCCGAACCCGGCTCTGGCGTGCGTGAGGGTGGCGGCGTCCTCGGGGCTGTCGGCGGGACCGCGCTCGTGGGACAGCGCTCCGAACTCCTTGTTCTCGGACAGAGTGTCGCCGAAGATATCACCTGGGGCATGAGCGCGGAGCATATCGCCGGCCTCGACCTCGAGGAGCTGCTCGAGCGCGTCGGCCTCGCAGGCCTCGCCGACGCCGACCCGCGCTCGCTCTCCGGCGGGCAGCTTCAGCGCCTCGCGCTCGCGGGCGCGCTCGCGCGCTCCCCGCGCCTGCTCATCTCCGACGAATCCACCGCCATGATCGACCGGGCCGGCCGCGCCGAGATGCTCGACCTCCTCGCCTCCCTGCCCGCACGCGGCATCGCCGTCGTCCACATCACCCACGACCCCGCCGAAAGCGCGCGCGCCGACCGAGTCGTCACGATTCGTAGCGGGCGCATCGTCTCGGACCGACGCGCGGGGGAGGGGAGCGCCGCCGCGGACGGGCTTCGCATCGACGAGGCCGGGGATCCTCTCGGTTCCCCCGCTCCCGGTGCGCCGACTGTGTCGTCTGTGTCGGGCGCGCCTGCGCTCATTAACGCCGCCCATCTGTGGGCCGACCGCGTCGCCCACACCTACGACCTCGGCACCCCCTGGGAGAAGCCTGTCCTGCGCGACGTCAGCCTGATCCTCGACCCCGGGCAGGCCATGCTCATCACCGGGGACAACGGATCGGGAAAGACGACACTCTCGCGCGTCCTCACCGGCCTGCTCGTTCCCACCTGGGGGCGGGTCACTCTCGGCGGGCGTCCCATGGAGCGCTGCGTCGGCGACGTCGCCCTCTCCATGCAATTCGCGCGCCTCCAGCTCCAGCGCCCCTCCGTGCGCTCCGACATCCTCGCCGCCGCCGGTCATGGGCCGCGCATTGGCACCGGATCTGTGCATCGCAAGGGTGCCATCAGCCGCGAGGAAGGCGACCGCATCGTCGCCGAGGCCATGGAACTGGTCGGCCTTGACCCGGCCCTGGCGACGCGCGGCATCGATGACCTCTCCGGCGGCCAGATGCGCCGCGTCGCCCTCGCTGGGCTGCTCGCCTCCCACCCGAGCGTCCTCATCCTCGACGAGCCCATGGCCGGCCTCGACGCGGCCTCGCGCGACCTGCTCATCTCCGTCCTGGACGAGCGCCGGCGCGCCGGCCTGTCCATCCTCGTCATCTCCCACGACCTCGAGGGGATGGACGCCCTGTGCGACACCCACGGACACCTCGCCGAGGGGGTGCTCTCATGATGGAACCCCACTCCGCCTGTGGGGCTACCGGCCCCGGCGGCGGTGCCACCGAGGGCCGCTTCTCAAGGACCCCTCCCGGCCTCGGCGAAGGGCCCCCGCGCCCCAAGCCGCGGCGCAGTGCGGGCTTCACCCTGCCTCGACCCCTGCCCTGGTCGACGCCACTGTCGCGCGCCTGGCCCGGCACACTTATCGCCTGCTGGACGGTGCTCACCACGTGCGTGATCCTGTCGCCGCGCTGGTCGACGCTCGCGATCGTGGGAGGCCTCCTCCTCGTTGCCTCGCTAGTCGTCCGTCTCCCCCTCGGTGTTGCACCGCGTCCGCCCATGTGGTTCGTCTCCGGCTTCATTGGCGGCTGTCTCGGTGCTTGGCTGGGGGATGGCCTCGAGCTCTTCCTACGCGTCTCCACCCTGGCGCTCGTCGTCCTGTGGGGATCCGGGCTCATCGCGTGGGTGACGCCGACCGCCTCGCTCGCGGCCGCTCTGCGTTTCTTCCTGCGGCCGCTGCGGCTCCTGGGGGCGCCGGTTGATCAGTGGTCGCTCGTCATGGCCTCCGCCCTGCGAGGCCTGCCGATGCTGCGAGACCAAGCGCAGGCGGTGCTCGACACCGCCAAGCTGCGCCTCGGTCAGGACATGGCGACACTGTCGCTGCGCGGGTATGCGCGCCTGAGTGTCGACGTCATTACTGCGATCCTGTCGGCCACCTCGCGAGGTGCGGCCGAAACCGGGCGCGCCATGTCCATGCGCGGAGCCATCGAGTCCCAGGACGGTGCGACTCGTGGGGCGCGCGTGCGGCTCGGATGGGTGGATGTCGCTGTGATCGCTGCAAGCCTGTTGGGTGTCGCTGGCATCGTTGCGTGCAGGTTGATGCTCTAGTGTGCCGGTCGCATCTTTCTGCGAAATAGTGCGGTTTAATCGAGGTTGTACGGGATCTTGTGCCCTGGGTCATACGGCGCTGATTTGACGCGGGGGGTGTGATGCCCCTATTCTTTCTGGGTACGCGCGAGTGGCGGAATAGGCAGACGCGCACGGTTCAGGTCCGTGTTCCAGTGATGGAGTGGGGGTTCAACTCCCCCCTCGCGCACGATGAAACCGCAGATCCTTTCGGGATCTGCGGTTTTTGTTTTCCCTGGTTGTGGCTTGTGGCCCCGCTGGTGTTCCGGGCGCCGGAGAGCCCGCCCGCGAGCCGTCCGCGCTGCGAGCTTCGCTCGGCGCGTCGCCTCGAAGCCCGCCCGTGCCCTCCGGTCCCTCCGGCACCCTCCATACCGGCGGCGCCTGCGTTGCTGGTGCGTCGCTTGGTGCGTTGTCTCGATGCCCGGCCAGACCCTGTCGCCGCCCACCGGCACCGCGGCCAGGCCCCGCCACCGCCCATCAATTTCGCACGTAATTCCCCTGCGGCTTGTTCAAACATTGAATTTGCGTCGTTGGAATTGCAACGTTTTTGGGGTGTCTCGAAAAATGACCGCGATAAATTACGTGCGAAATATGGGTGGCGGTGATGTTCTTGCTCCCGTGGGCACCACAGCCAGGCCCCGTGCCTCGAAGCGTTCCCTGTCCTCAGTTTCGCATGCAATTCCCTGACACCTGCAGTTCGTCACTGAGTGAAAAGCCCGGAATTTCAACGATTATATTTCAAAGCATGAAGTGTGCGCGGGGGAATTGCATGCGAATATGTGCCGATCGGGCCCGCGTGCGTGTGAAAAGTCCTCCATGTTGGCTCGGTGCCCACTGTTGGACCCTGGCAGCCCGCCTATCTCGCATCCCACACCCCATATAGTTGAAGATTCAACCGTAACCCCATAGGCTGAACCCATGAAATACTTCGGATTCCTGAGCTTCGGCCACTACTCGAACGGCGGCCGCCACGGCATCACCGCCGCCGAGTCCCTTCACCAGGCGATCGACCTGTCCGTCGCCGACGACGAGCTCGGCGTCAACGGCGCCTTCTTCCGCGTCCACCACTTCGCCCCGCAGGCGGCCGCGCCCATGCCGCTCCTCTCAGCCATTGCCTCGCGCACGAAGGCCATCGAGGTCGGCACGGGCGTCATCGACATGCGCTACGAGAACCCCCTCTACCTCGCAGAGGAGGCCGCCGCCCTGGACCTGATCGCGGACGGGCGCACGGCCCTCGGCGTCTCCCGCGGCGCCCCCGAAATCGCCTACAAGGGATGGGAATCCTTCGGCTACCACTCCGAGCAGCGAAACGGTGCCGACCTCGCCCGCGCCCACTACGAGCGCTTCCTCGATGCCATCGACGGAAAGGCGATGGCCGAGGCCGCACCCCTGCACGAGCAGTACCCGACCCAGTTGAACCCGGGCACGCCTCTGCCGGTCCTCCCGCACTCGCCCGGTCTGCGATCACGCATCTGGTACGGTGCGGGATCCAACGCATCGGCGATCCAGGCGGCCCGCGACGGCGTGAACCTCATGAGTTCCACGCTGGTCTTCGAGCACGGTGACAAGCCTTTCGGTGACATCCAGGCTGAGCAGCTGCGCGCCTACCGCCAGGCGTGGGCCGAGGCCGGCCACGGCTGGACGCCGCGTGTGTCCGTGTCCCGCTCGATCTTCCCGCTCCTGTCCGAGCGTGACCGCGGCCTGTATGGCCTGAGCGCCTCGGGAGACCAGGTCGGCCACCTCGACTCGGGAATCGCGACCTTCGGGCGCACCTACGCGGCCGACCCCTCGACGCTCATGAAGCAGCTGAGCCAGGACCGCGCCCTCGCGGAGGCCGACACCCTCCTCCTGACGATCCCCAACCAGCTCGGATTCGAGGAAAACTGGTCGATTATCCGCAACTTCGCGGAGTACGTGGCCCCCGCGCTCGGGTGGGAGCCGGCGCGTCCGGGTGCCCTCCCGACGGGTTACGACATCGACGAGGTCGTGGCCGAGTAGCCGGTCCCGTGCCTCGACGTGTTCCCTATCCTCAGTTTCACATGCAATTCCCTGACACCTGCAGTTCGTCACTGAGTGAAAAGCCCGGAATTTCAACGATTATATTTCAAAGCATGAAGTGTGCGCGGGGGAATTGCATGCGAGTTTTTGGGGTAGCGGGCACATTGATACCTGCTGGTCGCGCAGCTGGAACCCGCGAGCCAGGTTGGCCGGTTGTCTGAAACCGCCATCGCCTTTGCTCGCTCGTGCTCGTGTGGGATTGAATCCGTCATCGCCTTTGTGGGTGCGAAATGGGTGTTTTTGGTGCAGTTTTCGGGTGCAGAGGTGATGCCGGTTTCAATGGTTGCTGTTCAGGGGCGCGCAGTGGTGTTGTCGGTTTCAAAGTCGCCACGTTGTCGCTCCTCTTGCGCGAAAAAGTTCGCCCGGCGTGGCCTGATGTGTGCGTGAGCGCGAAAAAGTTCGCCCTGCGCGCTCACAATGGCTCAAAATTGGCGTTTTTACGCTTGCTGGGCGAACTTTTCGCGGAAATGCCGCTGAAGGGGCCGTGCTGGGCGATTTTTTCGCGCCAATCGGCCCTGCGCCCAGGTCTTGTAGGCGACGTGGCGCACGAGGCTGGCTGCGGTGGGGGTTTTGCAGCATTAGAAGCTGGTTAGCGGCGTGTCGTACCTCTAATGACGCCATTTCCCCCGTTTGGTGACGGCCCGGCCGAGCCGAGCGCCGCAAGTGCGCGCAGCGCGTGCGGCAGCCGCGACAACTGGACATTAGGTCAGCAGCTGCTGTATAGTTCAGTGCATGCTGACTATTGCTTCGCGCCTCGACGTCATGAACCGGCTCGGCCGGGCCATGGCCGACCCGACGCGTTCCCGGATCCTGATGTCCCTGCTTGACGGCCCGAGCCACCCCGCCGTGCTCTCGCGCGAGCTGGGGCTGACCCGCTCGAACGTGTCCAACCATCTGACCTGTCTGCGCGACTGCGGCATCGTGGTCGCTGAGCCCGAGGGCCGCCAGACTCGCTACGAGATCGCCGACCCGCACCTGGCCGCGGCGCTGACGGCACTGGTCGATGTGACCCTCGCCGTGGACGAGAGCGCGCCGTGCATCGACCCAGCCTGCTCGGTGCCAGGCTGCTGCGCCGCGAGCAGTTCGGGGGACGCCTCGTGAGCGCCGCCTGCGGCTGCGACGAGCCGACGACCAGTCCCGCGGACGAGGCAGAGGAGGTAGAGCGCCCGTGGTGGCGTGATCCCGGCCTGGTCGTGCCGATCCTCTCCGGCGTCGCGTTCGGCACTGGCCTGGCGCTGGAGTGGTCGGGGCTGCACATCGCGGCGCTGGTCGCGTTCTGGGCGGGCCTGCTGCTGGGCGCGTACACGTTCGTGCCCGGTGCGATTCGGAATCTCGTTGTGAAGCGCAAGCTCGGGATCGCGCTGCTGATGACGATCAGCGCCGTGGGCGCGGTGATCCTCGGCTACGTCGAGGAGGCGGCCGCGCTGGCGTTCCTCTTCTCGATCGCCGAGGCCCTGGAGGACAAGGCGATGGACCGCGCCCGCGGTGGGCTGCGCGCGCTGCTGAAGCTCGTGCCGGAGACCGCGACCGTGCTGCGCGACGGGACCTCCGCCTCGGTCCCGGCCAGGGAGATCGCCGTCGGCGACGTGCTGCTGGTCCGCCCTGGCGAGCGGGTCGCGACCGATGGGCTGGTCCGCTCGGGCCGGTCGAGCCTGGACACTTCGGCGATCACGGGTGAATCGATCCCGGTCGAGGTCGCGCCCGGAGAAGCGGTGTCGGCGGGCGCGATCAACAGCGCCGGCGTGCTGGAGGTCGAGGCGACCGCCGCGGGTACCGACAACTCGCTGACCACGATCGTGGAGCTGGTAGAGCAGGCCCAGGCCGAGAAGGGCGACCGAGCCCGGATCGCTGACCGGATCGCCCGCCCGCTGGTACCCGGCGTGATGGTCCTCGCCGTCCTCGTCGGCGTGCTCGGGTCCCTGCTCGGCGACCCGGAGACCTGGATCACCCGCGCCCTGGTCGTCCTCGTTGCGGCCAGCCCCTGCGCGATGGCGATCGCGGTGCCCGTCACCGTGGTCTCCGCGATCGGTGCGGCGACCAAGTTCGGCGTCGTCATCAAGAGCGGGGCCGCCTTCGAGCGCCTCGGCGGTATCCGGCACCTGGCCGTGGACAAGACCGGCACTCTGACCCGCAACCGGCCCGAGGTAACCGCCATCGTCGCCGCCCATGGGTTCGACGATGCGCAGGTGCTTGCTTGGGCTGCCGCAGTGGAGCAGCACTCGACGCACCCACTCGCAGCCGCCATCGCCGCCGCGGGCTGGGGAACCCCCGCCGCGCAGGACGTGGCCGAGGAGGCCGGGCACGGCATCGGTGGCCTGGTCGACGGCCGCAGGGTGGCGGTGGGCAGTCCGCGCTGGATTGACGCCGGTCCGCTCAAGGCCCGGGTCGAAGACCTGGAGGCCGAGGGGCAGACCTGCGTGCTCGTCACCGTCGACGGCTTCCTGGCCGGTGCGATCGGCGTCCGCGACGAGCTGCGCCCCGAGGTCCCCGAGGTCGTGCGGACCCTGCGCGACCAGGGCGTCGAGGTGAGCATGCTCACCGGCGACAACTCCCGCACCGCTGCTGCGCTGGCGAAGCTGGCCGGGATCGGCGACGTGCACGCCGAGCTGCGTCCCGAGGACAAGGCTCGTATCGTCGCCGGGTTCTCGGAGACGTCGCCGACCGCGATGATCGGCGATGGCATCAACGACGCGCCCGCCCTGGCCGGGGCGACCGTGGGCATCGCGATGGGCGCGACCGGCTCCGACGCCGCGATCGAGTCCGCCGACGTCGCCTTCACCGGCCACGACCTCGGCCTCATCCCGCAGGCTCTGCGCCACGCCCGCCGCGGCGGCAGGATCATCAACCAGAACATCGTTCTGTCCTTGGCGATCATCACTGTGCTGCTGCCGCTGGCGATCACCGGCGTGCTCGGCCTGGCAGCGGTCGTCCTCGTGCACGAGGTCGCCGAAGTCGTCGTCATCGCCAACGGACTGCGGGCTGCGCGTGCCCGCAAGCAATAGGTGTTCCGTCCAACGCCATAACTCAGACATGCGCTACGAGAACCCCCTCTATCTCGCCGAGGAGGCCGCAGCCCTGGACCTGATCGCCGACGGCCACACCGCCCTCGACGCTCATTAAGCAGCTGAGCCAGGACCGCGCCCTCGCGGAGGCCGACACCCTCCTCCTGACGATCCCTAACCAGCTCGGATTCGAGGAAAACTGGTCGATTATCCGCAACTTCGCGGAGTACGTGGCCCCCGCGCTCGGGTGGGAGCCGGCGCGTCCGGGTGCCCTCCCGACGGGCTACGACATCGACGAGGCCGGGGCCGAGTAGCCGGTCCCGCGCGGTTCGGTGACTGGGAGTAGGCGACTCGGTTATCGCATCTTGCCGTCTGTGATCGGGAGAGAGGTGTCAAGCGTCGATCAGCGCCTCGTCATTAAGCCGGGGTGGGGCATTGGGATGCCCCACCCCGGTTTCCCTTTTTGTGTGTGCTGGCATACACTGGTCGGACACTATCCATGCAAGACGATGAGGTCTTCTCATAATGGCTCGACGCTCCAAGGGCGCGGTGTCAATCAATCCGCGCTCCGCTCAGAATATGTCCACGCGACCGGCAGATTTTGCCAAGAAAAAGCAGGCGATCAGCCCGGTCAAGGTATTCGGCGCCGTAGCGGCGCTGGCGTGTATCGTGACCTGCCTGTTCGTGCAGCTACCCGGCCTGGATGTGGCCGGCACGCGCATGTTCGGCATCTTCCTGGCGGCGATTCTGCTGTGGGTGACGGAGGCGGTGCCGCTCGCGGGCACGGCGGTCCTCGTCATTTTCCTGGAGGTCCTGTTCATTTCGGACCACGCGCTGCTGAGCGTGGGTGAGGGCGCCCCGGCATACACGAAGTTCTTCGGTGCCCTGGCTAACCCGGTTATCATCCTGTTCCTGGGCGGCTTCATGGTGGCCGATGGCGCCGCCAAGTACAAGCTGGACCGTGCCCTGTCGGCCGTGCTCCTCAAGCCATTCATGGGCAAGCCGCGCCTGACCGTCATGGGCGTCATGCTGATCACCGCGATCATGAGTATGTTCATGTCGAACACGGCGACCACGGCGACGATGTTCGCCGTCATGATGCCCGTCATCATGGCCCTGCCCGAGGGCAAGGCACGCACCGGCATCGCCCTGTCGATCCCGGTCGCCGCGAACGTCGGCGGCATGGGCACGCCGGTCGGCACGCCCCCGAACGCGATCGCTCTGGGCGCCCTGGAGAACGCGGGTGTGAAGGTGACCTTCCTGCAGTGGATGCTCGCGGCTGTCCCGCTCATGCTGATCCTCCTGGCGCTGTCGTGGGCGTTCATCGCGTGGCGTTACATCCCCACCGACGCCAAGTTTGATATCGACACGTCGGCGCGCTTCGAGAAGTCGCGCAGCGCGATCATCTTCTACTCGGTCGCTGGCCTGACGATCCTCCTGTGGATGACGGAGTCCCTGCACCACATTTCCGCTAACGTCGTCGGCTTCCTGCCGGTCGTGGTCCTCCTGATGACGAAGGTGATGAGCGGGGATGACCTGCGCGCCCTGGACTGGCCGGTCCTGTGGCTGGTCGCGGGCGGTATTGCGTTGGGCTCGGGCGTGGCCGCTACGGGCCTCGACAAGTGGATGCTCGGATCGATCCAGTGGGCCTCGATCCCCGGCATCCTCCTGATCTTCGTGCTGGCCCTCGTGGGCTGGGTGACCTCGAACGTCATTTCGCACTCCGCGTCCGCGAACCTCCTGATCCCCATGGGCATGGGCCTGGCGACGACGGTCTCCACGAGCGCCGCCGAAATCGCCATCGTCATCGCCCTGGGCTGCTCGCTCGGCATGTGCCTGCCGATCTCGACTCCGCCGAACGCGATCGCGTACTCGACGGGCACGACTCCCACCCGCGAGATGGCGATCGTCGGCATCGTCGTGGGCGTCGTGGGCATCATCCTCCTGGCGTTCATCGCGCCGCTGACCTGGGGATTCATCGGGGTGATGTGACGTGTCCGGGGACGAGGCCATGGTCGGGTCGGGGGCGGTGCGCCCCCGGCCGGGGCTGGCCCACGGGTGGACGCAGGGGCCGGCGGCGGAGGACGCATCGGTGCTGGCCCGCACGGACGTGCGAAGCGGCGGGCACCGAGCCGGCTACCCGATTCACATGCTGGTCGTGGGCGACGACTCGCGCTCGATTGCCGCGCCCGTGACGAGGGATCTGGCGCATGCTTTCCCGGGCCTGTGTCTGGACCGTATCGATGGGATCGAGGACCTGGCCGGCTACGAGGCCAGCCTGAAGCCGGGCGACCACGTGCTGATGGGCCTGGTGACCTCCGAGGTCGATGACATCGATGCGCTCATTGACCGGGCGAGGACCTTCCCGGCGATGCAGCGCATGCAGTGGGTGGTGGTGACGGATAAGTCCGAGCATCGCGACCTGGCTCGGTGCATGCAGTCCTGCGCGCTCGCGTCTGTCTTGAAGTCCCCGTGGACGGTGCCGCTGCTGTCGGGTCAGGCGTATTCGACGATGGTGCGCTACCTGCAGGGGTGCGGCTATTCGGATAGGCAGATCCGCTCGCTCATCGCCGATCCGCCGCCTTTCGCCGTGCAGGGTCCGCTCTTGGAGGGCCTGGACCGCGACGAGCACGCGGTCGTCATGGAGCTCCTCGCCGGCGTCGAGCGCGTGCTCGGCCAGAGGCCTCGGCTGATTGTCCCCGAGGGGACGCAGCTGGTGACCCAGGGCGAGCCGGTGGGCGCCGTCTACCTGGTGCTCGACGGTCAAGTGTCGCTGAACAGGGATTCCCCGCAGGGCGAGGTCTTGGCGCACCTGGCGTCGTCGGGACCGCTCATCGGCCTCGTGTCGCTGGCCCGCGCGGAGGACGCGTTTTTCACGGGCGAGACGGCGACCGAGGCGACGCTGGTGCGCCTGACGACCGAGCAGCTCCAGATCGTCATCTCTGAGGACCCGTCGATCGGCGCGACCCTGACGGCGCTTGCGATCCGCTCGCTGACGCGCCGCCTCATGCGCGCCGAGGACCTTCACCTGCAAAACGCGATGCTCGCCGAGGACCTCGAGGCCCAGAAGGAGGCCCTGGCCGCCACTCTTGAGGACCTGCGCGCCACCCGCGCCGAGCTGGTCGAACGCGCGCGCTTCGCGATGCTTGGCGAGCTGAGCGCCGGTATCGCCCACGAGCTCAACAACCCGGTGACCGCCCTCGTGCGTGCCGCCAAGCATCTGCACGAGGATGTCGATGCGGCGCTCGCGGCACCGGCCACGGCCTCGTCGAGGGAGGCGATGGCCCGCGCCCTCACCGCGCCCCCGCGCTCCACGTCGGTTGAGCGCGCCCTCATGAAGGAGCTCCTGCCCGTCGTCGGTGACCGCACGCTCGCGCGGCGCCTTGTGCGCGCGGGGGTCCAGGGGGCGGACGGCGCGCGTGCGCTCGCGCAGATCCCGGGCGGTATCGACGCGTACGAGGCCGGGGCGCGCCTGGGCGGATCCCTGCGTTCGGTGCTCGCCGCGGGCGACCGCGTCATTGAGCTGACCCAGTCCCTGAAGGGCTACGCGCGCCCGGATGCCGAGGACCTCAAGCCCGTGGACGTGCGCGAGGGCATCGACGACGTCCTGCGCCTGACCGCCCACAGGGTGCGCGGTATCCGCATCGACTGCGACTACGAGGACGTGCCGCCCGTGTGTGCGCACCCGGCTAAGTTGCAGCAGGTGTGGACGAACCTCATCATCAACGCGGCCGAGGCCATCGAGGACGAGAACGCCGACCTGGTCGCGGCAGCCGAGGCCTCGGGCGGCGTGCCTGAGCTGCCCGCCCGCGGCGAGGCCGAGGCCCTCATCCGCATCACCGTGCGTCCCACGCCCGAGGGCGTGAGCGTCACTATCCACGACAACGGCCCGGGCATCGACCCGGGAATCGTCGACAAGATTATGGAGCCCCACTTCACCACCAAGGCGGGGCGCGTCCGATTCGGCCTGGGCATGGGCATGTCCATCGTCCGAAGCATCATTGCCGATCATGGGGGCACCCTCACGATCGATTCTCACCCGGGATCCACGATCATGCGGATCTCGATGCCCGCCCAACCACACGAGGAGGAATCATGACCCTGACAATCCTGTCCCTTGAGGACGAAGCAGACGTGCGCGACGCACTCGAGCGCGATCTTGAACAGTTCTGGGACAAGATCCGGCTCGAAGTCGCCGAGGACGTTGACGACGCGTGGGCCGTCATCGACGAGATCGTCGAGGACGGGGACGAGCTCGCGCTGGTGCTGTCCGACCATCGCCTGCCCGGAAAGTCGGGCGTGGATTTCCTCGTGGAGCTCATGAAGGACGAGCGCTTCGGCGCGACCCGCACGGTCCTGGTCACCGGGCAGGCCGACCAGTCTGACACGATCCGCGCGGTCAACCAGGCGGGCCTGGACTACTACATCGGCAAGCCCTGGAACCCCGAGGAGCTGCGCACGGTCGTACGCGACCAGCTCACCGAGTATGTCCTGGAGACCGACGTGGACCCCCTGCCCTACGTGAGCGTGCTCGACGGCGTGCGCGTCATGGAGGCAATTCGCTAAACCCTTGACAAAAGGGCCGCCGCACAACCAACGACGGTTGCGCGGTGGCCCTTGTTGTCTCTGTCAGCCCTGGGCCTGCTGGCCCGGGTCGTTGCACATGGTGATGCCTTCGAAACCGGCCGCGCCCAGCACCTGGAAGATCTCGTCGAGGAGGACCATCGGCTCGGCCGTGCCCGCCGCGAACTCGGGGTGGCGGATCTCGATGGCGGCCATCCCGCGAGGATCCGTGACTGGCTCGGTGTCGAACTTCTGGGACAGTAGGAGGTTCGCCTCCTCCAGGTCAGCGGGGGAGCCGAACGCCCAGGTCACGGCCTTGTTGCCAGCGCCCGTGGGGGTGCGCTGAATATACATGCGCGTCATGAGGATATGGCGGCCGTGGCGGGGGAACACGTCGCCCACGCGGGTGAACAGCGCGATGTCCGCCAGGTCCCCGCCCAGCGACGAATCCACGAGCGCGTAGGCGTAGGCGCCGATGCCGCGCAGGGTGAGGGCGTCCGCGAGGAGGCCCATGACCTCGTCGTCGAAGGGCTCGGGCTGGAAGTACACGCCCTCGCCGACCTCCGGCACGTCAGGGCCGAGGAGCGTGATGTCGAAGCCGGCGTCCGCCAGCGCGTCCCGCACGAGCGCAACGTTGTGCTCCGGGAAAGGGTGCAGCGCGGCCGCGTTCGCGGCGATGCGCTCGATAAACACGTAGGTGGAAAAACCAAGCTCAGCCATGCGCTCATTGTAAGCGCGCGACAAGCACAGCATGCGACGAGGCCGTGGCGCCCCGGGCGGTCGTCAGGTGACCACGAGGGGAGGCCACGGCCTCGTCAAGGAAGGAGAGTCAGCGCAGGCACAGGCCCTGTTCGTTGAGGACCTCCATGATGGGGGAGACGTGCGCGCCGCCCACGCCGATGTTGGTGGCGACCAGGTGCGAGAAGGACTCGAGGCGCGAGCCCGAGCGCAGGTCGTAGTACTCGGTGACCTCGCGGTCGTAGTCGGCCAGAGTCTCGGTGTAGGACTCGACGCGCGGGTAGGTGTTCTTCGCGGTCATGATGGACAGGGGCATGCGCGGCTTCTGGCCCGGATCCTGGTCCGGGTGGCCGACGAGCAGGCCGACGATCGGGAAGGTCAGCTCCGGCAGCTCCAGCGCCTTTACGACGGGGCGCGGATCGGCGAGGATCGAGCCGAGGTAGACGGTGCCCAGGCCCATCGACTCGGCGGCCACGACCACGTTCTGCGCGGCCAGGAGCGCGTCCTCCAGCGCCGTGAGGAACAGGTTGATAGACCCCAGGGCCTCCGAGGAGACGCCCTGCTCGGCGCGGATGCGGCTGTTGCGGTACAGGTCAGCGACGAAGATGAACAGGTCGCCCTTCGTGCCGCCCACGTAGGGCTGGCCGGAGGCAGCACCGATCGCCTCGCGCTGATGTGTAGGACCGTGCAGGACTGCAGGAACGAGGAGGTGGCGGTGTGGCGCGCCACGTCCATCAGCGTGGTGACCTCTTCCTCGGTGAGGGGCTGGTCCTTGTAGGCGCGGATCGTCCGGTGGGCGAGCTGGCTCGCAATCGTCTCGTTCGTCATGCGTTCATTCTACGATTGGGTGCGTGAAACAGATAGAGCCTTTCGGTCCTTTTGCGCTGGCAGCAAACGTCACCCCCGTCGCCGTCCCCTCCCCGGCCGGCGAGCTCAGTGGCCTGCTGACCGGCCCGAGCGCCCCCGCCCTCGTCGATGGCACGCCTGCGATCTCGGCGGTGTCGGCCCCGGGTGGCGCGGGGGAGAACCGCGCGCTCCTCGTCCCCGGCTACACGGGATCCAAGGAAGACTACTCGACCGTCCTGCCGTTCCTCGGGGAGGCGGGATGGGACGTCCTCGCGTACTCGCAACGAGGCCAGGGCGGGTCCGCCGCGCCCGCCGGCCTGGGCGCGTATGGGATGAGCGACTTTGTCGGTGACCTCATCGCCGTCGCCGAGGCCTGGGCCGGGACCACGGGTCGCGTGCACCTCGTGGGCCACTCCTTCGGCGGCATCGTCGCGCGCGCGGCCGTCGTCAAGCGCCCCGACCTCTTCGCCTCCGTCACCCTGTTCTGCTCGGGCCGGGCTGTCTACGACTGGATGAACACCCTGCCGATTCTCGACCCCCTGCCCACGGGCCCCGGCGCGCGCCAGCAGGTGCTGCGCACCTACTTCCCGGACATGAACTTTGACGAACCCGGCGTCGGATGGGCAGAATTTCAACGTATTCGCGCGCTGGACACGGCCTCGGAAAACCTGGTGGGCATCGCCCGCATCCTCTCCCAGCTGCGCCCCGACACCCCGGCGCTCGCGGCCACGGGCGTGCCCGTGCATGTGCTGTACGGGGACCAGGACGAGATCTGGCCGCCCTCGTGGTACGCCGAGGAGGCCGCCGACCTGGGGGCCCGCGAGAGCATCATTCGAGGGGGCACGCACAGCCCGCAGTTGCAGTTCCCGCAGCAGTGGGCGGAGTTAGCCAGCTCCTACTGGGCGGACGTGGAGTCGGGGGCGCTGGTCTGGTCCATGTGATGTGGGAGGGTGTGACATCGTCCCAAAACGGGCCTTGTGATGCATATCTGTGAGGATGGATGCTTAGTATGGTGTTTATGAACAAGCGTTCCATCCTTACTGCAGTGCTGGCGCTCGGCCTGGGCATCTCCGCCCTGACCGGCTGCGCCACCGATTCCGATTCCGCTCACTCCTATGTGACCCCGAAGGACGTCAAGACGGTCGAGCGTCCCATCGCTCAGATCGACGAACACGGCATCAAGGTCCCCGAGAAGCGCGACCTGAAGATCAAGCTGGCCGACTCCGACAAGGCCGCCAAGTGGAAGATCGAGGTCTCTGACCCCACGGCCCTCGAGGTCGGCAAGTCCGAGAAGAACGTCGTCACCCTGCACCCGCTGCGTGCGCTGGGCGAGGACGACGACCCGGTCACCGTGAGCCTGACCGATCCGGACGGCATCACGACCGACTTCAAGGTGACCATCACCCAGGGTGCCAACTGATTCCATACTGACAACGCTGTGGGCCCAGGATCTGCGGATCCTGGGCCCTTTGCGTTGCCTCGTGCGGGAGACCGGAAGCGGGGCACCCGTGGTGTGTCGGTGCCCCGCCCGGTCGTTAGTGCAGAATGCGCGCCAGGAAGTCCCTGGTGGCTTGCTCGCGCGGGTTATCGATGACCTGCTCGGGCGGGCCCTGTTCGACGATCTGTCCGTTTCGCAGGAACACGACGCGGTCTGCCGCCTGGCGGGCGAAGCTGATCTCGTGCGTCGCCATGAGGATGGTCGAGCCCTGCTCCTTGATCTCACGCACAAGGTCCAGGACCTCGCCGACGAGGACCGGGTCCAGTGCCGCCGTGATCTCGTCCAGGAGGAGCAGCTCCGGGTTCGTGGCGAGCGCGCGTGCGATGGCGACGCGCTGCTGCTGGCCGCCCGAGAGGCGATCCGGGTACTCCTTCGCCTTGTCCTTCAAGCCGATGCGGTCCAGCAGCTCCATGCCGCGCTCGTGCGCGCGTTCCTTCTTCCAGCCGTGCACCTTGCGGGCCGCGAGCGTCACGTTGTCCAGCACCGACATGTGCGGGAACAGGTTGTAGTGCTGGAACACGACGCCAATGCGCGCGCGGATCTGATCCGCGTTCGCGCGCGGGTCCGTGATGTCCTCGCCAGCCAGGAAGATCTGGCCGTCGTCGACCCGCTCCAGCAGGTTCGCGCAGCGCAGCAGCGTCGACTTACCCGAGCCCGAAGCGCCCAGAAGGACCACGACCTCGTGCGCTGCGACGTCCAGGTCCAGGCCGCGCAGGACGACGTTGTCGCCGAAGCGCTTGACGACGCCGACGGCGCGCAGAACCGGGGTGGTGTTGTCCGAGGCGGGGGAGGCCTCGTTCATCGTGGGGACCGACATCAGACGGTGCCTCCCATCTGCTCGCGCTTACGCAGTCGGGCCGTGTACCAGTCCGACAGGCGAATGAAGGGGAACGACAAAATGATGAACAGCAGGCCGGCGACGACGTAGGACGTCATGTTGTAGGTCTTGGCCTGGACCATCTGCGCCGAACGGATCGCGTCGACCGCGCCCAGGACCGAGATTAGGCCGACGTCCTTCTGCATGGAAATGAAGTCGTTCATGAGGGCGGGCGTGACCTTGCGGATCGCCTGCGGCACGATGATCATGCGCAGCGTCTGCCCGTGAGACAGGCCCAGCGAGCGTGCCGCGTAACGCTGGGAGGGGTGGACGGAGTCCAGGCCCGCGCGCAGCACCTCGGCGACGTACGAGGAGTACGTGAGGATCAGCGCGACCGTGCCCAGGAACGCGGTCGGGATGCGCGTCGTCGGGTTGAGCGCGGGAATGCCGAAGCCGATCAGATAGAGGACGACCAGGAAGGGGACGCCTCGGAAAATATCCGTGTACGCGGCCGCCAGGAAGCGGATCGGGAAGAACACGGGACCGGCCAGCGTGCGCGCGGCCGCGAGCAGAGTCGCGAAGACGGCGACGCCCAGCACCGAGATCAGCAGGATCCGGATGTTGAGCCACAGGCCGGACAGGACCTGGGGGAAGGCCTCGACGAAGTACTTGCCGTTGAAGAAGGTGTTGCGGGTGGCCTCCCACCCGTCGGAGTTGACGACCACGGCGATGAGGACTCCCGCGACCACGATCGTGGAAGCCAGGGAGATGAGAATCGACCGGACCGTCTGCTTGCGTCGATAAGCGCGGCGGCCACGCTCCACCGCCGAAACGGTGAGCGTGGCCGCCGCGTTACTTGAGTAGTCACTCATGAGTGTGGGGCCTCACTTGAGGGTGGGCACGTTCTGTGCCTCGTTCAGCCACTTTTCCTGCAGCTCGGCGAGCTTGCCGGATGAGGCCAGGCGATCGACAGCGGCGGAGACCGTGGGGGTGAGCTTGGAGCCCTTGGGCAGGACGATGCCGTACTCCTCGCCGCCCGTCGTGTCGTCGAACTGGCCGATGATGACGCCGTCATCGATCTGCGCGGAGACCATGTAGAACGCGGTCGGCAGGTCGACGATGATCGCGTCCACGCGGCCCGTCTGCAGGGCCAGGACCGTGTCGTCGGAGGAGTTGAACATCTGCAGCTTCTGGCTGAGGCCGGACTCCAGGTGATCGGAGGCGAACTGCTGAGAGGTGGTGCCCGCCTGGACGCCGATGAGCACGTCCTTGAGGTCAGCGATGGACTTCGCGTCGGCGGCCGGGGTGCCGGCCTTCGTGATGATTGCCGAGGTGGTCGTGTAGTACGGGGACGTGAAGTCGACGGCGTTCTTACGCTCGTCGGTGATGGAGAACTGCTGAATGTTCAGGTCCCAGTCTTTGGCGCCGGGCGTGATCGACGCGTCGAAGGTGGCGCGCACCCACTGGACGTTGTCGGCGGTGTAGCCGAGTTCCTCGGCCAGGGCGTAGATGACGGCGGACTCGTAGCCTTCGCCCGAGGCCGGGTCGTTGTCCAGGATCCACGGCGAGTAAGCGGGATCGGAGGTGGCGACGGTGAGCTTGCCTTCCGTCACGGTCGGCAGCGCGCCGGGGCCGTAGGTCTGCTCGGCGTCGGCGGAAGAAGAAGAGCTCGTGCCGCCCGTGCAGGCGGCCAGGCCGAGGGCCGCGATGGCGGCAACGGCAGCGAGGGAACGGACAGAGCGGCGCATGGGGCCTCCCGGTGACGTGGGGGATTCCGCCTTGTGGGCGGGTCTGACTCGATGAGAGTATCGGTGCGCCGAAAAATGCGCTGGCGTCATTTCGCTGCACGAAACAATGGAACGAGGTCTGGGCTGGGGAAACGTTGGAATCGTTGGGGTTTCGTGGGGTTGGGGGATGGGACACAGTGCCGCGTGGGTATGCGAAAGGGCCGGGCCGCGCCGGCCCGGCCCTCCCGTCAGATCACTTCTGGAACTTGTCCTTCAGATCGGAGACGACCTCGGTCGCCTTGTCCTTGGCAGCCTCGACGGCCTTCTCGACGTTCTCCTCGCCGAAGGTTTCCTTAGCCTTCTCGAGACCCTCTTCAGCCTGCTTCTTCAGATCTTCCAGACCCATGTTTCCTCCTTGGAACGAGCCGCCCATATGAGTCGAGCGGATGGTCTCACCCTATGCCCGAACCGGGGTGCTCGCGCGTTCAAGGCCTCCCGTGGCATGATCGTTCCCTGCGCGTCCGCGCCGTGGGACATTGTGCCATCGCGATCAGACGCCTTCGGCGAGCTTCCAGTCGTCGAAGGTGAACTCGGGGGAGACGACGCAGGTGGCCAGCGCGTAGTCGCCGCGGGCAAAGGTGCGCTGCCAGGTGCCGGCGGGCACGAGGACCTGCACGGGGTTGCTCGCATCGGAGGCCTCGGCGCCCGCCGGAGAGCCCAGCGTGACGATGCGCGGGTTGGCCTCGGGCGCGTTGCCGCTGCCTCCCAGGTGCACCTCGAGGGCGCCGGGCCCCGACCAGATCCACAGTTCGTCGGAGTGGACGAGGTGCCAGCGGGCCTCCTCGTCGCGGTTGAGGAGGAAGATGATCGCGGAGGCGCTGTGGCGGCTCCCGCGCGGCGTATCCACCTGCGCGGGCGCGGTCCACGTGCGGCGGTAGTGGCCGCCCTCGGGGTGGGGCGCGAGGCCCATGGCGTCAATCAGCGGGGACACGTCGGTCATGCGAAGCTCCAAACGAAGGGAAAGGGAGGCTGAGCGAAAGGGAAACGACAGAGTTAGCGCGAGGCCGAGTAGCGCACGCGCCCGGACACGACGGTTTCGACGACGCGGCCGGCGCCGTGGCGGGCGACGGTATCGATGGTTTCCACGATCGAGGTGACGGGCACGTCGACGACGCACATGTCGGCGACCGCGCCCGACTGGAGCTGTCCCAGGCGATCGGGGCCGGTCGCCAGGCCCATCGCGGTGGCGCCGCCCAGGGTTGCGGCCTGCAGGAGGCGGCGCGCCAGGTCCTGATCCTCGTAGCCCTGAGCTCGTGCCAGGTCGAAGAGGAGGGCGACGTCCTCGAGCAGGTCGAGGGACGGGGAGGAGGACAGGGAGTCCGTGCCCACCGCGATCATGTTGCCCTCGGCGAGGTAGGCGCCGACGGGCGGCGCGTCCAGGCCGATCACACGGTTCGAGCGCGGGCACAGCGCCACGGCCGTCTGGCGGGCGCGCAGTCGTCGGCGGTCGTCGGAGCGCATGTACACGCCGTGGGCGACGTGGCAGTCGGGTCCGAGGACACCCAGCTGGTCGACGAACTGCGTGGAGGAGAAGCCGCCGCCGCGCGAGCGCATCGCCGTGAACGAGGAGGAGTGCTCGCTCTTCCACAGGTCCGCCAGGGCGGTTGTGCGCGTTTCGGACCATTCGGCCTCGGAGTGGGACTCACCCAGGTGGATGTGGATGCGCATGCCGCGACGCCTGGCCATGTCCGGCAGATCCAGCAGCGGCTCAGCGTCGAGGGAGTAGGGGGCGTGTGGGGAGATACCCACGGCCGGAGGGGTCGGCATGGCGTCCAGGGATGCGGAGACCTCGCGTTCTCCTCGGGCTCGCCACTCGTCGTTCGACCAGCTCATGACCTCCCAGTAGGCGACGCCGTGCAGGCCCGCGTCGTGCAGGGCCGAGGCCGCGGCTGCGTCCGTCACCACGTCGGCGGCGGCGGTCGTGCCGCTTTCCAGGAGCAGCCGGGCGCCGGCGGCCGCGTCGCCTCCCCAGTCCAGGCCGCCCGCGTCGTAGACCTCGTCGAAGGCGCGCGCCCAGTCGTCAAAACCTCGGTACTGCCCGGCACCCACGGACGCCATGCCCGTGTACTGCAGGTGCGTGTGCGCATTGACGAGGCCGGGGAGCAGCACGCCGTCAAAGTGGCGTTCGGTGAAGGAAAGGCCGCGCTGCGTGAGCGTTTCGACGACCCAGTCGCGCGCTCCCACGTGCTCGATGCGCCCGTCGCGCACGGCAACAGCGCCGTCGAGGATCGAGGGGGCGGTGATCGGGATGACCATGCCGGCGGACCAGACGACCACGTCGCTCATGGGGGACCTTTCAGTGGGGGACGCTGAGTAACAGTGTAGAAGTGGGGCGGGCGCACCCGCCCACCGGTGGACGTGACCTGCGACTACGACAGGGACAGGGCGCCCAGCGCAGCTGCGGCCACCGCGTCGTCCGCCTCGCGCGGCAGGTCGTGCAGGCCGGGGGATAGCTCGCCTTCGCGGGTGAGGAGTTCGCGCAGGGATGCCAGCTGCACGCCGAAGCTCATGTCCATGATCTCGATGGGGTTTCCCTCGCCCGCCGTGTAGTTGATGCCCTCCCCGCGCTCGAGGATGCGCAGCGTCTTGCCGGAGGGGCTGGTCAGGGTCTGCACGTGGGGATCGCCCGACTCGGCCATGACCCAGGAGGCGGCCACGGCCTCGTCGATGGATACCTCCCCGTCGACGCCGCCGGCGACCGTGACGATCGCGCCGCCCGGCGCCGCTTCCAGCGCGCTCAGCGGGATCGTCGCCCGCTCGCCCGTCGCGGAGATCAACATGCCGGCGCTCGCGGCTGCCTGCTCCAGCGAGGCCACGGCGAACCCGTCCATCGACGCCTGCAGGGCGCGCACGGGGTCCAGCTCCACGACGGTCACGCGCGCCCCGAGCGCCGCGCCGAAACGCGCGCAGCCGCGACCCACGTCGCCGTAGCCGATGACGACGACGCTCATCCCCGCCACGGGCGCACCGACGCCGCGCGGGTCAATCAGGTCGAGGATCGTCGTCCAACACGACTGACCCGTCCCGTAGGCGTTGTCGAACAGGGTCTTCGACCGCGCATCGTTCGAGGCCAGGACCGGAATGCGTAGATCGAAAGAACGAAGGGGGCGCAGCCCCGAGGTGGTCTCCTCCGCCGCGCCGACCAGCGCGTCCAGGACGCCGGGGCAGCGCTGGGTATCGTGCGCCAGGCGGATCAGGTGGGAGCCGTCATCCAGCAGGAATTCGCTGCGCTGGGCCAAAAACTCGCGTGCGAGCTCCCACTCGCGCTCGCGGGAGGCGCGCGAGTCCGCGAACACGGGGATGCCGGCCTCGCGCAGGCGGGCAGCGACGTCCTCGCGTGTCTCGGATGCCCAGCCGAAGACGCTGATGCGCGCCCCGGCCTCGGAGAGCATGAGGGCCAGGGCGGCCGTTTTCGGCTCCAGGACGAGGGAGAGTCCCACGCTTCGGCCCGCCACCAGGGGAGCCAGGGCGCGTGCCGCCGCCTCGGTAACCGGCATGTGGGTGCGCGCCCACTCGATGCGCCCCTCGTCGCCGGGGCCCGTGATCGTGCGCCCGTCGGGGGCGATGACGGCATGGAACGTGCCTCCGGGCGCCAGGCCCGTGATCGCCCCGGGCGTGGGGGCCGCATCTTCCTCGAGCGCGAAGACGACCGGGGGTGAGGCCGGGGTCCCCTCGGCCTCGGCAATTGGGCGCACGTGGGCGCCAAACGAGCGAAGCAGGGTGGCCAACGCCGGGTCGTCCGTCGCGAAGGAACGCCCCGCGATGAGCATGTTCGTGGCCCGCGCGTAGGCGCGTAGCAGCAGCTGGGCGGCGAGGGGATCCAGGGCTGGGGTCATGTGTCAAAAGTAGCAACTGGGTGCCTGCGCGTCCCCGCGAGGGTGCGTGCGGCCCGTTGAGGGGCCCTCGAGTACCTGCCCGCGGGTATGCAAAAGGGACCGGGCCCTGCGGCCCAGCCCCTTCTGTTGGTTCACTTGCCGAGCTTGTCCTTGGCCTCGTCGGCAACCTCGGTCGCCTTGTCCTGGGCGGCTTCCTTGGCTTCCTCAGCCTTGTCCTGGGCGGCGTGGGCGGCTTCCTTGGCCTTGTCCTTGGCCTCGCCAGCCAGCTCGGTGAGCTTGTCCTTGGCTTCCTCAGCCTTCTCCTTGGCCGCGTCGACGACCTTCTCGATGCTCTCTTCAGCCTGCTTCTTCAGATCTTCCAGACCCATGGTGTTCTCCTTGGCGTAGTGCCGTTCCGACAACCGGAACGGATACAACCGATCCTACCGGCCGTTTGTCTAGGTGGCCTGGGGTGTGGGAACACAGTCCCGCATGCTGGTGTAAGGGTTAGACGAAGGCCGTTAGAATCGGTGATTTCCGCCATCTCGGTCAATGATTGGGGGGCTTTCAGGGGCCAACCAGGGCACTCCCTCATGGAGGTGAGATGCGCCTCGGGAATAACGTGGAGACATGACAGAGAACAACGCGGGTCTGGTGACCCGAGCACTGACGAAGACATACATGCGCGGGCACACGCCCGTCCACGCCCTGGCGGGCGTCGACCTGACCCTCCCGCAGGGTACGCAGGTGGCGATCATGGGCCCCTCGGGCTCCGGTAAGACGACGCTCCTGCACTGCCTGGCGGGTGTCCTGCGCCCCAGCTCCGGATCGATCACGCTCGATGGTGAAGAGATGACGACTATGTCGGAGCGGGTGCTCTCCGACCTGCGCCTGCGCCGCTTCGGCTTCGTGTTCCAGGATGGCCAGCTCCTGCCCGAGCTACCCACGGAAGAGAACATTGCGATGCCCCTCATGCTGGCGGGCACGCCCAAATCGCAGGCTATTTCCCGCGCCCGCGAAATCCTCGCGAACCTCGGGCTCGACGGCGCTGGCCCCTACCGCCCCGGCCAGCTGTCGGGAGGACAGGCACAGCGCGTCGCGATCGGCCGTGCGCTCGCCACCGATCCCTCGGTGATCTTCGCGGATGAGCCCACGGGGGCCCTCGACCAGGCCACCGGCGGTGAGGTCATGTCCCTGCTGACGAGCGCCTGCGCCTCCACGGGGGCATCCCTTGTCCTCGTCACCCACGACCCCGCCGTCGCCGCGCGCCTGCCGCACACTATCCACGTGCGCGATGGCCGCATCTCCCTCGAGGCACGAGGCAGTGGAACCCCCAACCAGGGGGTGGCCCGATGAGCGCGGTACGCACCGCCGCCGGGGCGCTCCTGCGGTCGCGTGACCGGGCAACGTCCGTCCTCACGGTCGCGGCCTTTGCCCTGCCGCACGCGTTCCTGCTCGCGGTCACGGGCGGCGTCATGGCCTTCGGGGCGAGGGCTGCCGTCGCCGCTGCGTCCGCCACGGCCGACGACCCCTCAAGCCTCGACGGGATGGCCTCGTTCTACGTGATGCTTGCGTACTTCGCGGCCACCCTGCTCATCGTCCCCATCATTTCGATGGGGGCAGCGGCTGCGCGCCTGGGCATGAGTCGGCGCGAGCGCGACCTCGCGGTCCTGCGCCTCGTCGGCCTCGCGCCGGGCAAGACGAAGCTCGCCTGCATCCTCGAAACCTGTGTGTTTGCGGTTGTCGGCGTCGTCGTCGGCTCGATCCTGTACGCCGTGACGCTGCCCGCGTGGGGTGCGCTGTCCTTCCAGGGCCGCCCGATGGGGGCCGGCGAGATGTGGGTGGGGGTTGTGGCCCTCCTCGTCGAGGGACTTGCCATGATCGTCCTGGCCGCCCTGTCCTCGTGGCTGGCCATGCGCAAGGTTGCGATCACCCCCCTGGGCGTCGCGCGTCGCACGCAGGCGGGCCGCGTGAGCGCGGTCGGCCCCGTCCTCGGCCTGGTTCTCCTCGTGGTGTGGCTGAGCGTCGGCACCCTCGCGATGAACCTGGGAACTGCTATCGGCATGGCCGTATTCCTGGGCTTCATGGGCGCGATCTTCCTGATCGTCAACCTGGTGGGCATCTGGTCGATCAGTCTCATGGGGCGCATCATGGCTCGGGCCTCGCGCAGTCCCCAGATGATGGTGGCCGGGCGTCGCATGGCCGACGACCCGCGCGCTGTGTGGCGCTCCTTCGGGGCGGTGGCCCTCGTTGGGTTCCTCGTGGGCATCATGTATCCGGCGAGTGATTCGATCTCGATGAGCGGGGACAGGACCGATGAGGTCGCGCTTATCGTCATCGGCGACATCAACAGAGGCATGTTGCTGACCTTCGCGATCACCCTCGCGCTGGGCGCCGTGTCGACCGCGGTCAACCAGGCGATCCGCGTCCTCGACTCCGCCGACCAGGTACGAGCCCTGTCCTACATGGGGTCCCCGCGCGGCTTTATGGACCGCAGCCGTCGCCTCGAGGTCGCGATTCCCGCGTTCGTCATGATCGTTGGCTCGATGCTGCTCGGCATGGTGTTCATGTCGCCGATGCTTGCGGCGGGTGCCGGAAAGGGTGTCCTCATTGCGCTCGCCTCATCGATTGCGGGCGTCATGCTCATCGTCGTTGCCTCCGAGGCGACCGTCCCGCTGCGCCGCCGCATCCTGTCGGGCGTGCGCGAGGGGCGCGAGTAGTCCTCTCCAGCGTTTACGCATGTCGTGGCCCCGGCCTCGTCCCCCTATCGACGAGGCCGGGGCCGAGTCGCGCTCAAATTGAGCGATATTGAAGAAATCAAACGTATGTGACGCGCGCCTCATGAGTGCTAGGATTGCGCCATTCACACCGCAATAGTCGATGGAGACATCGTGTACCGCTCGCCTTCCCAGTACTCGCACGCGGAGGGGGTCGGTGGGGCCGCGCGAGGAGCGCAGGTCACCAGGCCAGCCGCGCGTCGCCGGCGTCCCGCGCCGCCCTCGTATCCGCCCGCCGTGCGCCCGAGCGTGCGCGCGCGAGCCGACCTCGACGAGGAGATCTTCTCCTTATCCGACTCGACCCAATGCCCGCTGTCAGTGGGTGCGCGGCGCTTTTCGCGCCTCGGGGCCTTCGTGGCTGCCGTGCTGCTCGCTGCGGCTGTTGCCTTCTGGTGGTTCTAGTTAGATTCATTCACATCGCGAACGAGGAGGTTTGATGATGAGTGGAAAAGATGAGGCAGCGATACCTGTGGGGGTTGCTCCTAGCAGTCCAGCGAGGGCTCGGGTGTCTGAGGGCATCTCTCCTGCATCGCCGCAGTGGCAACAGGGAACGGCTGCGCGGATCCTGCCCGCGAAGCCCATCGTGAAGAAGCCGCGGGTTCCCAAAATTTGGATCATCTTTGCCGTCGTCGGCCTGCTGCTGCTTCTCGCGCCGAGCATCGTCACATTCCTGATTAATTTAGGGCCTGGGGATCACTCGGATAATGGCGATGGTCAGTACTGGCTTCCGGGTCTTCTCCTCGTCCCATGCATGATTTTTGGTTTACTCACCGTATTTCTTGCTTTCTGCGTGGGAATTGGCGAGTGGGTCGCATGGGTGTGGACTGCACGTCAACAAAACGCGCTGTCGGCGCGCATGTTCATCATTCCCCCGGTGGTCATAGTCGCCTTTTACTTCGTTACCAGATTCTGTGGGGCTACTCTGTTCAATCTTGGCATCTAGCGAAACTACCCGATGCAGCGAGCGAGCGTAGGCTCGTCGGGGCCTTCGTGGCTGCCGTGCTGCTCGCCGCGGCCGTTGCGCTATGGTGGTGGTAGTCATTACCCCAGCGACGGGCAGTGAAAGGACCAGGCATGAACGAGAGTAACGACGTGACGATGCGCGGCGAGAATGTCCCCGAGGCCATGGTTGCATCCGCTGTCGTGGCGCAGCCCGTCGCGCCTGGCGGATCGACCGCGGCAATCACTGGCGCACCTGTTACTCCCCCGCGGCGTCGGGGCTCAAAGCTGGCGCGCTTCTTCGTCATCTTGGGGATCGTGCTGCTCTCAAGCGTGTTCGTTTTGCCCCTGCTAGCTGAAGCGATGGATAGCGGCAGTAATCCCTCCGGTGTCGCGAGCGGCTGGACCTTCTTCTTCGCCGTGTTTTATGTTGCCCCCTTCGGTCTTATTTCGTTCCTGCTCGCGATCTTCGCCAAGCTCGCGCAGAAGCTTGATGAGAAGGAACAGGGCCTCTGAGGGTTTCAACCGCGCGCCGCGGCCGTTGCGCTATGGTGCTGGTTCTGGGGTACCCCGGTGTCTTCCCGAATGGAATAGAAGGCCGTTAAGGCGGCTTCATGATCTGGAGGTTGCTTCAGTTGGATAGCGTGCTGTTACTTGTCGCCCCCATCCTCATTATTTTCCTTATCGCGCTGGCAATCGATGCTGGGGTAACGAAGAGGCGCGAGAGGAAGGCCGCCGAAGCGGCGGCGTGGGCCGCACAGGCCTACGGAGCTGCTTGGGATCCTCAAGGCGCACTGAGCGTCCAGAAACCACGCCGCGGCTCAAAGGTGGTGCGCTCCTGCGTCATTTTGGGATTCGTTATCCTGGGAAGCGTCGTCTATTGGCCGCTGTTGGTGCTCCTGGTAGACCCTATTGTTTCGGGTGGCAATGCATCAGAAGCTGATGCTGGCCTTATGTTCCTGTTGTGCCTTATCTTCGTGGCTCTGTTCAGCCTTCTTGCCTTCCTGTTCGCCTTCATTGCACATCTCGCCGTCAAGGGTGCGGAGCGGAATCAGGGGTACTAAGACCGTCCACGCGTACGCCGCGGCCGTTGCGCTATGGTGGTGCAAGACATCACCCCAGCGGCGGGCAGTGAAAGGATCAGGCATGAGCGAGAGCACGAGTGGAGTGTCCCCTTCGACGAAGAAGAGTGGAAACTACAAGATTCCGCTCATTCTTGGTGCTATTGGGCTTCTGCTGATGATTAGCCCGTTCTTCTATTCGGCGTACGTCGACGCAACCGTCGGTCGGGGTGATCCCAATAGCGTTTCGTCGGGTTGGGCCTTCGTGTGGGCCTTCTATCGCTTCACTCCGGCCGGCGTTATTGTTCTCGTGATCGCCCTTTTCATGGCGTTCGCGGAGAAGATATCCAACATGCCGAGCAGCGACAACTAAGGTTCGTCGCCCGGCTGAGTCTGGCAGCGTGAGGTTGCCCCAGCCTCGTTCCCGGTGCGAGCACCCGTGCCTCCCGTCGGGCACAATGGACCCATGATGACCCCCACTGACCCCGCGCTTTACGCGGGCGCCGACCTGCGCCTGGCCGCCGTCGACATGGATGGCACCCTCCTGGACGATGACAAGAACTTCCCGCCCGGCATGGACGAGCTGCTCGACCAGATGGACGCGCGCGGCGTCACCTTCGCGCCCGCGTCCGGCCGTCAGGTGTGGACCCTCATCGACATGTTCCCCGGGCGCCCCGGCATGACCGTCATCGGGGAAAATGGTGGGATCGTCATGCGTGACGGCGTCGAGGTCTCCTCCCACCCGGTGGATACCCCCACGGTGCGCGAGGTCATCCGCCTCGTCCGCGAGGCCACCTCGGGGCCGGAGGGGATCGACGGCGGTCTGGTCATGTGCGGCAAGCAATTCGCCTACGTCGAGCGTACCGACGACCGCTTCGTCGACGGCGTTCTGCCCTACTACCACCGCACCAAGCGCGTGGATGATCAGATCGCCATCATCGACGCCATCGAGGCCGGCGAGATCGGCGACGCGATCGTCAAGCTCGCTGTTTTCGTCCTCGGCCCGGTTGAGGCGCTCGCGGAGGCGACGCTCGCGCGATTCGCCGACACGCACCAGTACGCGATCTCGGGTGCGAACTGGGCGGACCTGCAGATCCGAGGCGTCGACAAGGGGAGCGCCGTGCGCGACCTGCAGCGCTTCCTCGGTGTTGATCGCTCCCAGACCGCCGTCTTCGGCGACGCCGGGAATGACCTGTCCATGATGAGTGAGGGCGACCTGTCCTTCGCGATGGCCAACGCCTCGCAGGACGTCGTCGAGGCCGCTCGCTTCGTCGCCCCCTCGAACAACGAGGCCGGGGTCGCCCAGGTGCTGCGCGCGCTTGTGGGGTGAGTGCGTTTTGCGGGGGGTTGTTTTGTCGTTAGTCTCAATTCTTGAAAGACTTTTCGGTACGGGGGATGTGTGGGTTCTTCACAGTCTCGTTGCCGCACGTCGGTGCAATAGAGGAGGAATCTGATGAGCACGTCATATCCTCAGCAGCCTGCAGCGCAGCCGGCGCAGCCCGCGCAGCCGGCATATCAGGGGGTTCCCCAGGCGGGAGTACCCGCGCAGCCTACAGTTCCCGCGCAGCCGGTGCCGCAGGGGTATTCGCCAGCGCCCCAGGGATTTGCGCCGGGCTATGCGCCCGTGCCCCAGGGGCCTGTGAAAGTGCGGGTTAACTACCTCTCCCTCGTCTTCGGAATTGGTGTATGGGTGTTCATCGCGCTGTTAGTGCTGGACGCGTGGAGACTGATGCACTCGCCGGATGTGTCCGCGAGTGGGAAGGCTATTGTCGGCTTCTATCCTCTTTTTGTGCTGGCCCTCGGCGGTCCCTTGAACCTCATCGGTATCATCGTCGCTTCCTCAAGGGCGAAGGAGAAGCCGGCGAAATGGAAGCTCAATAGGCTGGGAATTATCCTCAATGCGAGCCCGTACGTCATCTTTTTCGTTATCATGTTCGTCGGCCTGGCCGTGGCACCGTTTTTCTCGTAGGTCGTGAGCGCACGCCCAGTGATGGCGTGTGCTTGTGTATGACGAGGCCGCCGCTGCGATCACTGGGAGGAGAATGCCATGAACGACTGCAGCGTTCCCGCAGGTGGGCCTCGCGAACACGCGTCGCGATGGATGTACAGGCCGTCCCTATTCTGCGTATTCGCGGGACTTGCGGTGATGATCGGGGGTTTCGTCGTCCTGTCAGCCTCGGTTGTTGACGAGATGAGTGCAAGTGCTAACCTCGTCATACCCGGCGAGTTTGCGGTCATGAGCGACGGCGAGTTTGTCCGTTCCCTCCTGCCTGCAGCCGGCGTGGCGGGGATCGTTCATCTGGTGGGTGTCGTCGCCGGGCTGATGGGACGAACGCGCGCCGAGGATTGGAGGGAGCTCGCGCGCTGCGCGCTCGGAGTGGGTGCGAATGCCTTCTTTCTTGCCTGTGCCTGTATCACCCCCGTCGTTGGCTTGGTCCCCGATCCGCGGGCGCTCGTGCCCCTCCTCGTTGTGTGCGGCGCTGCGGTCCTGGCTGCGTGTGTGTCCCTATTCCGCGGCATGCGTGCCAGCGCGGGCGCGATATCGGTGGGCGCGGGAGCCGCGGGCATGCTGGCTATGGCCGGAGCGTTGCTTGTCGGCCTGTTCGCGATGCTCCACGAACTAGCTACGACGCCGGGGCGACCCTTCTTGCCCGAGTTGATTGTCGTGGCCGTCTGCATCTACATGTCCGTCCCGGCGGGCCTTATCCAGTTGACGGGCCTGATCGTGGGTATACGGGCGCGTCGGCACGCCGACAGCGAGGCCGAGCGGGCGCTTGCCGGGCGAGGAATAGTCCTGAACGTGCCCCTGTGCTGGTGCGTGCTTTTCCTCCCCCTGCTGGTTCTCATCTGAACCTGCCCGGCGCTTTGCTGGCGATGGCCGAGGTGTCGCCTTTTCGTTGCAATATCGGTCCTGTGCTCGCATGAGGAGACCGTCGCTGCGTGCGCTTGTGGGGTGAGCGTGTTTTGCGTGGGAGTTGCCTTGTCGTTAGTCTCAATTCTTGAAAGACTTTTCGGTACGGGGGATGTGTGGGTTCTTCACAGTCTCGTTGCCGCATCATGTTGGTGCAATAGAGGAGGAATCTGATGAGCGTCCCTTATCCTCAGCAGCCTGCGGGGCAGCCCGCAGTTCCCGCGCAGCCGGCGCAGGCCGCGCAGCCTGTGCAGCAGGTTGTGCCCCAGGCGGGCGTGCCATATTCGCTGGCGCCCCAGCGCCAGGTCCCGGAAAAGATCAGTAGGCTGTCCTTCATTTTTGCGATCATCGGACTGGGTGTCCTGGTTCTGTCACTCCTGTACTGCGCCTATATCGTTTTCACTGCTGTGCACAGTGACCATCCCGAAGGCGGTGGCTTTGTATGGATCATTCCGTTCGTTGTATACATGTGCCTCCTGCCACCCATCAATCTTGCCGGTCTGATTGTTGGCTTCCTGAAGTTGGGGCCCTCGGTCTCTGGCCGACAGCGGATGTGGAGCCTGCTCGGTATCGGCCTGAATATTCTTCCCTGGGTGATCGCTGCAGCTCTTCTTGCCTGGATTAGCACGTCGAGCTTCCCCGGTGCTGCTGGCGCCGTGATGGCTCTCGGATGACTATTGTCTGCGAATAGCGCCCATTGAGTGGAGGAAGCAAATGAGTATGTCGTATCCACAGCAGCCTGTGGGGCAGCCCGCAGTTCCCGCGCAGCCTGCATATCAGGGGACTGCTCCGGGCTATGCGCCTGTGCCTCAGGGGCCCGTGGTTCAGAAGGTGAATCGAGCGTCGATCATCTTGGGTGTTGTCGGGTGGGCCCTCATTGGCCTGACGATACTGGCCATGTGGCTTGCTATCCGAGCCAGCGCATCCGATCCTGACCCGAGTGGCAAGGAAGCGATCGGATTCTTGCCACTCTTTGCGCTGATGTTTATTGGCCCGGTGAACCTCGCCGGCGGTGTTATCGGGATTGTTGGGGCAGTGGGGAAACCGAAGACGAGGAAGCTCAACTGGCTGGGAATCCTCCTGAACGCAAGCCCATACGTCGTCTTCACCGCCTTCATGATCGTTCTGATGCTGTTCATGTAGGTCACTGAAGCGTTGGACGGAGAAAACCATGAATGATCACAGCGGTCCCGCACCTGTGCCCAACAAGCGCATGTTGAGAATGATGAACAGGTTGTCCTTTGCCTGCGCACTCGCGGGACTTGCCGTGATCATCGGGGGTTTCATCGTCCTGTCGACCTCGTTTTTTGACGAGATGAACGCCGGCACTCACCCCGTCATCCCCGGGGACTCTGCGGTGATGAGCGACGATGAGTTCATCCGTTCTGTCCTGCCCGTAGCCTGCGCGGCGGGGATCATTCATCTGGCGGGTGTCATCGCCGGGTTCGTGGGGCGAAGGCACGCCGAGGATCGCGCGGAGCTCGGGCGCTGCGCGCTTGGAGTGGGAGCGAATGCCTTCTTCCTTGGCTGCGCCGGCATCATCCCTGCCGCGGGTCTTGTTGGCGACCCGGTTGGCCTCGTTGCCCTCTTCGCTGTCTGTGGCGGTGCGGTCCTGTCCATGTGTGTTTCCCTGTTTGAGCGCTTCTTCAGCAGCGCGGGCGCGAGATCCGTTGGGGTGGGAGTCGCAGGCTTGCTGGTGATGGGTGGAGCATTGCTTGTCGGCCTGTTCACGATGCTCGGCGAAATTACTTCGACGCCGGAGGACTCGTTCTTGCTCGGCATGTTTGTTGTGATCGCCTTCGTCATCGTGTCCGTCCCGGTGGGCATTGCCCAGCTGACGGGCCTGATCATGGGAATACGGGCGCTTCGACGCGCCGACAGTGAGGGTGAGCAAGCACTCGCTACGTGGGGAATAGTCCTGAATGGAACCCTGTGCTTGTGTCTTCTGTTCCTTCCCCTGGCGGTTCTTGCCTCAATCTCGTAGAGAGCTATCCCAGCTCATTCCTCCTTGCGTTAACACCCTCTCTCCATTAATCTCAATTTTGAAATACTTTTGGAGGGAGGGGCATGGAGGCTCCGGATCGTGAACGTGGCGGGGTACAGCCGTATCCCGGCACGCCCCGCAAAAGGTGGACGCCCCTCAGATGCGGTGCCGGCGCGTTGATTGTCACCGCGATCTCCATCACCGCTGTGATCATCGTCGAGATAGTCGTCTTACTCCACCCAGACTTCCATCAGGTTGACGGCATCGTCTACAACCGTGTCATTGCGATGATCGGCGGCGGCCTCACCACTTGTCTGAGTCTCACCGGCCTCGTCATCGCCAGGGCAGAGCTGGGTGAATCAGATGTGTCGAGCAGACAGCGCAGCGCGAGCCTGTGCGGAGTGGTCCTGTGCCTGAGTCCCATCGTCGTTATTGTCTTGACCTACAGCGTGCTGGGAGCAGGCGTCGCCGAGTGGCTATTCGGATGGAAATAACACCTTTCCGCGACGAAGGAGGCCACCGATGAGTGCGTCGAATGATGTTCCTGCGCAGGGTGCCACAGCGCAGCCTGTGACCTACCCTCAGTTCGTGGCCGGCGTCGCTCCCGGAGGCGACGTTCATGACGGACGTCCGCCCGTGCGCACGCGAAGCACGTGGGTGCTGTCGCTGGTGGCTGGCCTCGGTGGTTGGGTCGTAATCCTCTTGAGCATCGTCCTCACGGTCATCTATTACATCGAAATGGCAAACGCGGACGAGATGGTGCGCAAATATGGAATCGGCGGCGGCTTGATCTGGATATTCGCCCTGCTAGCCCTTTTCGTCATCAATGTCCTCGGGGGAATCTTCGGTCTCATCGAGTTGTTGCGGTGCAACAACGTTAAGGAAGTGAGACGAGCGCTCTACGTCCTCCTGCTCAACGTGTTGCCGTGGATCATCCTCGGAGTGCTGTACTGGGTGTACGTGCCTGACTGAGAAAGCCGCTCCGAGGCCTTGTGACTGTCGATGCGTGGCGTGAACATATGCTCGTTTAGGATTGTGATCGCAGCCCGCATGGGCGCACCGATCAACACGTGAAGGACCGACCGTGACAACCCCGAACCCGTACCTCCCGGACTCGCATCCCGCTCCGGGGTATCCTCCGGAGAACGCGACTCCCACTCAATGGGGCGCGCAGCCTATGAACGGTGCGATGGGCCAGGGGTATGTGCCTGCCGCACAGCCCGGCTATCCGGGCCAGGAACCCGTGCCTCGCGCGAAGAAGAGGCGGAGCATCGGCGGTATCATCCTGCTCGTCTTCGGTGCAGTCATCGTCATGGCGTCGATTGCTGGCTGTCTCGCGATCGATCTCATCCCCGGAGACCATGGGGATAGCGGGGACGGGCTCGCCTGGGCCGGCGTTGCACTTCTTCTGTACGTGGTCCCCTTCGGCCTGATGTTGATGGTCTCTGGCCTCATCCTGGTGTGTGCAGCCCGCAGTCGCTCACGGTGACCCCATCCGGTGGGTACTCAGACGTAATGAATAACGAGTGAAGGACCGATGATGACAATGCCACATTCTCCCGGTTCCGGGATGCCTGGCACCCCCGGAAACGCGCCAGCCTACCCCGGAAATGCGCCGGTCTACCCCGGTGCCATCCCGGGCAACCCCTACGGCGACATGCAGCCGGTACTGCAGGTTGCGGCTCCGCCCAGCCATGGCCTCGTCGTAGCCTCCATATGCCTTGGGGTTATTGGGATCGTCTTCTGCGTTGGCGGGCTGTTCTTTGGAGCCTATACCTCGTTCGACTCGCACGACTCCTTTGAGAGGGTTATCGCTCCGATCAACTTCATTCTCGTCGTCGCGATGGTCTATATCCTGGGTGGGATTATGAACATCATCGGCCTTGTCCTTGGCAAGACCGGGCGCAAGCGGGCGCAGGATCCGCGTCACGCGAAGGCGTGCATGGTGGGGATTTGGCTGAATGCAGCCCCGATGCTTGTGTTTCTGGTTGCCGAGATCCTGGCCGTCCTCTGGATGATGGAGACTAGCCTATAGCGGATGCCTCTGTCCCATTGCTCTCGACGAATGAAGGACTACCTGTGACGACTCCATATTCGACCGGTCCCGGCTTGAACGGGTATCCGGCCCAGGCTCCCCAGCAGCCCGCCGTGCCTGGACGCAGCCGGGGCAAGGCCTTAGGAGCAGCGTGTCGCGGATTCGGTATCACCGGACTCGTTGTCTTTGCACTGGTCATCCTCGGGACGCTGGTGTACGTGCTGATTCCCAGGGGTGAGCACGGGCTGGACCTGGCCCCGATTGCCTTCATCTTCGTGGCCGGATTCTTCTCTATCCCCGTCATCGCGGTGAACATTATTGGCCTGGTTCTGGGCTTCGTTGCGCTCAAGCAGACGAAGAACCCCTCCGAGCGCGGCTACATCGCCCGAGGCCTGCTCATGAATGCTGCGCCGCTCGTGGTTGTTGGCCTCGTCGTTCTTCTGATCCTCTTGATCTACGGGTTCTTCTACCTCATCTCCTTGTTCTAGGACCTCCCGGACCCGACGAACTCTGCTCCCACACCATCAACTTCCCAAGGAACACCAGTGACAACACCAATTCCCCAGGCCCCGGACACGAATACTTCCCCCGGATACGGCGGCCAGCAAGTGCCCAATCCTCCACAGGCCGAGGGCCTGCCGCAGGAAGCCACGCAGCCCGCAATGCAGCAGAATTGGGGACAGATGCCCGTCGATCCGGGAATGCAAGCGGGAATCCCGCAGGCTGGGCCGGTGGCCTATGGGCCTGCG
Source organism: Schaalia odontolytica (assembly GCF_005696695.1). NCBI lineage: Bacteria > Bacillati > Actinomycetota > Actinomycetes > Actinomycetales > Actinomycetaceae > Schaalia > Schaalia odontolytica. Next base: position 99,399 of record NZ_CP040006.1, read on the forward strand.
GTGCCCGCGCGGCGTCGTAGGTCGTACGCGCCGGCGGTTATTTTGTTTGGAATTGGCTTGCTGCTTACGATTTTGCCCCTCGTAGCCACGCTATTCCTTGGCCGTGCTACCAACGGCTTCCAACACAATAGCGATACTCTATTTTCGTTCTTAGGGCAGTTGTTCTACGCCCTGCCCATCGGCATGATCCTGATCCTGGTCTCTGGCATCGTGGCAATCTTGGTTGCTGTGATGAACTCTTCGTCGAAGAGCTGATCCCGAGACACGAAAGACCCCCGCGTCGAACCGCCAAACGGCGGCGACACGGGGTCTTTTCTGTCCTACTTGGCGTGGTAGCGGGGGCTGGTGCCCAGGTGGATTGGCACGCCGGCATCGGTGTTGCTGATGACGCTTTCGTCGGCTCCGCGGTAGGTGTACGAATCGTCGAATGCGATGTCGCGGGGGTTTACGAGGCCGTTCATGTACTGCAGGATTTCGTCCGTGGTGGGACCCCTGTGCATGGTCGGGTCCATCAACGGGTTCTCGTCGGGGTACTGGGACGGATCGGTGTTCATCATGGCACCGAGGTCAGCAACCCCGTACCCCGTGTACTTGTTCCAGCGGCCCTCGTTGTTCAACGCCGTCTTGGTCATCAGTTGGAGGAGTTGGTTGCTGGTGGCGTTGGGCCACTTTTGTTTGGCTAGGGCCAGGAAACCTGCGATGAGGGGCGTGGAGTACGACGTGCCGTCTGTGGTTGCTTTGTTCCCTGTTTCGTAGTTACGGACGGTGATAGGGCCACCTATTGCTGCGGTGGTGGTTCCCTGCCCCCACGAGGAGTAGGAGGCTACCTTGCCGGTGGTGTCGATGGCGCCGACGCCGACGACGCCGGACCACTTTGCGAGGCCGGTGTCCGTTTCGTTATTCGCCGTGTTACCCATGGCGGTGACGACCATAACGCCGCGGGCATTGGCGTGGGCGATCGCCCACTTGGTTGCTTCATCAAGATCTTCGTCGGACGAGGAGATGCTGATGATCTGAGCCCCGTCGCTGATGGCGCGATTGATGAGAGAGTTGTTTTCTTCGATGCCATTACCGTTGTGGACCGGGCAACCGGCAGCGGCATCTTCGCCCTCATCCTCGAACCTGGTTCGGTAGGTCAGGAGGGTGGCGTCGGGGGCAACGCCGTACGTTTTGGAGACTAGGAGTGAGGCGATGGCTGTCCCGTGGCTCTTGGAATACACGCTCGAGCGGACAGTGCAGGGGCTCTTGTCGATGATGGTGGCGCCTGCGAGTTCGGGTGCGCTGGTGTCGACCTCGCCGTCGATGAGTGCGATGGTGACACCCTTGTCCGTGTAGCCCTTGGCCCGCGCCTGATCGAGCTGGTAGTAGGTGAAGTAGGACTGGTCGGCCGCCGTGATGGGGTCGGCGGCGTGCGCGGGGGCGCCGGGCAGGGCAATGGCCCGGCCGCCAGGGCCAGGGTCATCGCACACGCACCCGCAAGGCGCAGCAGCCGCCGGTGTCGCGTTGGGCTAGTCGTCATTTGGCGTGGTAGCGGGGGCTGGTGCCCAGGTGGATTGGTACGCCGGTGTCGGTGTTGCTGATGACGCTTTCGTCGGCCCCGCGGTAGGTGTACGAATCGTCGAAGGCGATGTCGCGGGGGTTCACGAGGCCGTCGATGTATTGGTGTACTTCCTCGGTGGTGGGGCCCTTGCGTCGAGTCGGGTCCATGAGCGGGTTTTCGTCCGGGTACTGCGAGGGGTCGGTGTTGATCATGGCGCCGGGATCAACCGCTCCGTATCCGATGTAGGTGTTCCATCCGCTTTGATCGGTCCGAGCTGTCTTGGTGAGTAGTTGGAGGAGTTGGTTGCTGGTGGAGTTGGGCCACTTCTGCTTGGCCAGGGCCAAGAATCCGGCGACGAGGGGAACAGAGTTTGATGTTCCGTCCGTAAATCCTTTATTCCCGCTCTCGTAGTTGTGTACGACGACGGGGCCGCCTACAGCTGCGACGGTGGTGCCTTGGCCCCACGAGGAGTAGGAGGCTACCTTGCCGGTGGTGTCGATGGCGCTGACACCCACGACGCCGGACCACTTCGAATAGGTGTCGAGTGTTTCGTCTTTCGCGTCGTTACCCATGGGGGAGACGACGATGACGCCGCGGGCGTTGGCTCGGGCGATCGCCCACTTCGTTGTGTCAGAAGACTCATCGTTAGATGAGGATATGCTAATAATCTGAGCGCCGTCGCTGATAGCGCGGTTAATTAGGGAGACGGGGTCTTCAATACCGTTGCCGTTGCTGCTGGTGCAGTCACGGCCGGACACGTCATTGTCTCCGGGCTGGCTGGTCGTGTAGGTCAACAGTGTGGCGTCGGGGGCTACTCCGTAGGCCTTGGAGACCAGAAGCGAGGCCATTGAAGTGCCGTGTGTCTTGGAGAAGGGACTCGAGGTGACGGTGCAGGGGCTCTTGTCGATGATTGAGGCACCTGCGAGTTCGGGTGCGTTGGTGTCGACCTCGCCGTCGATGAGTGCGATGGTGACGCCCTGGCCCGTGTAGCCCTTGGCCCGCGCCTGGTCCAGCTTGTAGTAGGCGTAGAAGGTCTGTTCGTTGGCTGTGATCGGGTCGGCGGCGTGAGCGGGAGCGGCGGGCAGGGCGATGGCCCCGGCCGCCAGGGCCAGGGTCATCGCGCACGCACCCGCGAGCTGTAGCCGCCGTCGGCGGCCGGACACGTGGTTCGTGGTCACCATTGGCGGGGATCCCATCCGTCGTCCTTCTGGGAAGCGGGCTTCAGGTCCTTGTCTGATCCGTAGGTCTGCGACATCGGGTTGACGTAGCCGGGGGGCAGTGCGTCGTCCTCGTCGTCCTCGAACTTGAAGGCCGTGTACTTGCGCCGCTTGCCCTTCTTGTCGTCCTTGCCGCCACCGGCACCCGCACCTGCACCCGCTCCCATGAAGCCGCCCATGCCGGGCCGCCCGGCCGCGCCGGCACCGCCAGCGGCGCTGCCGCCGCCCGTCTTTCCTGCAGCATTAGCTGCTCCGCCCGTGCCGTTCGTACCCGTCAGGCCGGTCGTCCCGCCCGACGCGCTCGTGCTACCAGGCAGGCCGCCTCCACCGAAGCCGCCACCGGAGGCCGAGCCCCCGCGTAGCCCGCCGAGGCCGCCCACGCCCAGCCCGCCACGACCGGAGGCTCCCAGGCCACCCGCGCCCAGCCCGCTACGACCGGAGGCTCCCAGGCCGCCCGCGCCCAGGCCGCCGCGACCGGAGGCTCCCAGGCCGCCCGCACCGAGTCCGCCTGCGCCGCCGCGACCCAAGCCGCCCGCACCACCGCGACCCAGCGCGCCGAGCGAAGCAGCACCCAGGCCAGAGGCGCCGCGCGCGCCGAGGGCGGCGGCACCGAGGGCACCCGCGCCGAGGACGCCGGCGCCGAGGGCTCCTGCGCCCGCGAGGCTCGTGCGCCCGGAGGCGTCGAAGCGGGTGGAGGGCCCCCCGTTAATGTTCCACAGAGGATGATGGCGATCGCTTGGAGGCGCGGGGGTGTAACCGCCGCGAGTGAGGCCGTTAGCGTAGCGCTCGCCACCGATGCGGGTGTGCATCAGGTCGATCCCCTTCAGATCCTCGGGGTCGGTGATGGGCTTGCTGCGGCTACCCAGCTGGCCCTCGCTGGTATAGCGATCGGGGATACGTTGGGACTGGAGCTTGCGCAGCTTCTCGGCATCAGCGTCCTGCGCGGTTGGGTCGTCGTAACCGCTCGGGTAGGCGCTGGAATTGGCGCCGCGCTGGAATGCGCGTCCGTAGTCGCTCTCGCGGTCGCCCGGGTACACGCCGGGCTGATCGGGGGATGCTGACTTGTTTCCGTTCTCGAGTTCCTTGGCAACCCAGGGAGCGGAAACTGAGGGGTAATCCGATACGTGCCCGGTTTTTTTCGTACCCACTTTCCTTGCCCTCGAGGTTTGTTTTACATCTCGGGCGTGGTTCGCCAATTCGTGCATGGAGTCGTTCAGGCGCCGAAGGATGTCCGCCGAGTTGGCCTCGCGCTGCGCGTTGGCCTGAGCGGCGACGGCATCGTAGACGGCCGCGCCGGTCGAGGCGACGGCGTTGACGCCGGCCCCGAAAATACCAAAGCTCTGCGCAACGGGGATCGTCACCTCGGCCATGTCACGCAAGGCGTCGAGCCTGGAGTCGACCAGCACGGGGGATAGCATCTCTGCCTCTTCACGGGCGTGCTGCATGACCCGGCGCATCTCCACCTCGACCTGAGCGGTCGCAAGGTAGGATTCACGCCAGTCCTGCAAGCGTTGCTCAGCATCGGCGAGCCACTTGTCGATGGCGGTGCCCGTCTGGCCTCGGAAACCCTGGTATTCGCGGTAGTGCCGTAAGCGTCGCTCGGCCTCGTTAATGGCATCCATCGTGGTGCGGTGTTTGAGATCGAGGTTCGCGAGAGATTCGTTTGCCTTCGCGTCCTCCACGAATTGCATGAGGCGCTTGTACATCGGACTCTTAACCACTGCAGTGTCCTTCCCTATCCTCAGAAGTCAGAACTGCCGCCGACAACAGGATTGTTAGTATCCTGTGAGCCTGTGGAGGTCGTTGATGACGAAGGCGTCGTGGAAGTGGGATTGAGCGTTCCCGCAGCTTGATGGACCGGAATACCGAGCGAGGAGACGAGAGAACCGAGGAAAGGAATGGAAGCCATGTTGGCTTCTTCGCCCTTAAATTTACGCATGACCTCGTCTTCCGTCTTCTTGAAGTCGTCCTCGGTATCGAGAACTTTCCGGTCGAAATCACGGAGCTTATCGCCCTCGGATGCGAAACCTTCCCGAGCGGTGTTGTAGGCGTCCTGGAGTGCCTGACGAGCGGCCTCAACGCCAGACTCGGTGCCCCACACGTCGGCAACCTGAGCGTCCGCAAACTCGCGAGCGGTCTGAGCGGCCGTGTTGAAAGACTCCGCTCCAAGGGCTCCATCCTGGCGCGTCTGATCATGATTCTGGGAGCTGAAGCTCACGTCGCTCACGACAACCTCCGGGCGTAACAAGCGCAGGCGTGGCCTGCAGACGTCAATGAGATGATGTTCATCATATGACCATCCGGCAAAGCGCGCAAAAATGCGGAGTAAGTGTCGACCATGACGAGGAGAAAGTGCTCCGACGTTACGGCTTGCGCAAACGATGTTTGGTGGCGATGAGTTGGGGGCCGCAGCGCAGCGCGCCGCGGCCCCCCGAAGCAAAAACCTCTCAGAAGGTTAAATTCACTCGCCCGCCTCGAAGGTGGCCTTCTCAGCCTCGGTGTCCGGCACGAAAGAATCCGTGTCCAGATCCGCCCAGTACTCCTCGGCCCACGGATCCTCGATCGGCTGCGAACGCTTCCACAGGATGTAGCCCGCGCCGGCGACGGCACCCACCAGGGCCGTCAGGCCGAAGGCGCGGAGCGCGCGGCACTTGCGGCGCTTACGCGTGGGGGTGGTGAGGGCGACAGCCGACGCCTCGGAAGCGCGACGAGCGCGCTCCGACAGCGAACCGCGAGCCGACAGTGCGGCGCCCGCCTGGTTGACGGCGAGGGAAGCGCGCGGCAGGTAGTCGTCCACGAGGTGCTCGCGAGCGTTCTCGATCGCGGGGCCGGCCTGCGCGGCAGCAGCCTGCGCACGAGCGGCGGCGTTCTCGATCGCGGGGGTCGCGTGCTCGATCGCGGAATTCAGCGCGGCCTGAGCGCGAGGCGCGGCCCAGTCGACGCCCTGGCCAGCCAGATCGGCAGCCCGCACGGCAACCTTGCCGGCGTAAATGGCAGCGGCGTCGCGAAGCTGCTGAGACGATGCGCGCAGCTTCTCTGCATCGAAAGTCGGCGAAGTAACCATGATGTCTCCGATTCTGTCCACAATAAACAGGGGCGCGGACGCGCCACTCACTCCTATTGTGCAACAACGGGCTGTGATCTGCAGCCCACCGGCTCGCGTGAGGTGCGTGACGGACAGGAAACACCCAGGAAAAGATGCGACCATTACAGTCATGAAAGCTATTCTTCACACCTCCGCCGGCGACATCACCGTCGAACTGTTCCCCAACCACGCCCCCAACACGGTCAACAACTTCGTGACCCTGGCCAAGGGCGAGCGCGAATGGGTCGACCCCACGACCGGCCAGAAGACCTCTCGTCCCCTCTACGACGGCACCATCTTCCACCGCGTCATCCCCGGCTTCATGATCCAGGGCGGCGACCCCCTCGGCACCGGCACCGGCGGCCCCGGCTACCAGTTCAACGACGAGATCCACCCCGAGCTGAACTTCAACGATCCTTACCTGCTCGCCATGGCTAACGCCGGCAAGCGCATGGGCAAGGGTACCAACGGCTCCCAGTTCTTCATCACCGTGGCCCCCACCCCGTGGCTGCTCGGCAACCACACCATCTTCGGTAAGGTCGCCGACGAGGAATCCAAGCGCGTCGTCGACGCCATCGCCACCACCCCCACGGGCGCCCAGGACCGCCCCGTGACGGAGCAGGTCATCAACTCCATCGAGATCGTCGACTGACCCTCTCCCCTCATCATCGACGAGGCCGGGGCCGCCCCCGCTGCTGCGTGCAGTGACCGGGATGGTACGCCCCGGCCTCGTCCCTTACCCGCCTGCTGAAAGGGAAGCTATGAGCATGCCGAGCTACGGCCAGCGCTCTGATCCGCGCGCCGCCCCCGACTGCCCGCGCCACCCGGGCGTGCGCAGTGTCGACTACTGCAAGCGCTGCAACCGCCCGATGTGCGTGGACTGCGCGATCCCCACCGAGGTCCGCTCGATCTGCGTGGACTGCACGTCCTCCAAGAAGCGGTGGATGGGCTCCGCCTCGCGCGCGGCCGCAGCCGGCACGCCGGTCGTCACCTACGCGATGATGGCGATCTGCGTCCTCATGTACGTCGTGACCCTGCTGGCACCCACCACGAAGCTCGATCTGGCGCTCGTGCCTGCTGAGCTGATGTCGCACCCGTGGACGGTCCTCACCGGCGCGTTCCTGCACGGGGGCATCATGCACATCCTCTTCAACATGCTCTCCCTGTACTGGGTGGGGCGCGCGATCGAACCGGTCCTGGGCCGGTGGCGCTTCCTCACGCTCTACCTGGTGAGCGCGCTGGGCGGCTCGGCCTTCATTCTTGCCTGGTGCCTCATCCAGCCCTCTGAGATCTTCGTGAGCACCGTGGGCGCGTCGGGCGCAGTCTTCGGCCTGTTTGGCGCGGTGTTCGTCCTCCAGCGCCTGGGCGGCTCAGACACGACCGCGATCCTGACGCTGCTTGGCATCAACCTCGTCTATGGCTTCATGGTCAGCGGCATCTCATGGCAGGGGCACATCGGTGGTGCGATCGCCGGCGTGGGCGCCACGTGGGTCCTGGTGCGCATGGCCCGCCCGCGTCCGGGCGTCACGCAGGTGTATCAGAACCGGCGCGAAGCGGTCGTCGCACTCGGCATGATCGCCGGCATGCTCGTGCTCAACGCCCTCGCGTTCCGCGTCTTGTACGAGGTCTACGGCGCGTGAGCGGTCAACGGCCGACAGGCGCATGGCATCTAAGGATGACCTAATATAGGAAGGGTCCGGCAAATAGTGCCGGGCCCTTCCTCATGCGCCCACAGGAGAGACCATGACCAGCCCCTGGGACCTGTACGACCAGCTCATCGACGAGATCCCCGCCGACATCACCGTCACCCAGATCCTCACCGACGGCAAATGGCGCCGCGTCGCTTCCAGCGAAGATGGCGTCGGCATGGCCTTCGGCATGAACGTCCAGTCGCGCCCGCGCGCCACCGAGGACCCCTCCGACCTCGTCGGCCGTCCCCTGCGCGACGTCGCCGCCCTCGCCAAGTCCTGGAACTTCGAGGACGCCGGCATCGGCATGGCCGCCGTCAACGCCTACCACTCTCACCCCGTACGCGCCCTCGCCCACGGATTCCGCCCCTGCAAGGAAAACAACTGGGCGCGCACCTTCCACCCCTACGCCCCCCTCGTCGCCGGCAAACGCGTCGCCGTCATCGGCCACTTCCCCTTCGCGGCCGCCGCCATGCCCGACGTCGCCGAGCTCAACATCCTCGAACGCAACGTCCTCGAAGGCGACTACCCCGACTCCGCCTGCGAATACCTGCTCCCCGAAATGGACTACGTCTTCATCTCCGGATCCGCATTCGTCAACAAGACCATGCCGCGCCTCCTCGCGCTTTCCTCCGACGCCCACACCGTCGTCCTCGGCCCCTCCGCCCCCGCGTCCCCCGCGATCCTGCATGCCGGCGCCACCACCGTCATGTCCTTCGCCAGCGCCCACCCCGCGCGCCTCGAAGACGGCCTCGCCGGCCGCTCCCTCCTTGGCATGTACGACGCCGGCATGAGGGTTGAGCTCAGCAGGCCCTGACCCGAGGACGAGGCCGTGACCCGGTAGTCAGCCACGGCCTCGTCGATAGAAATAGTGGGGCGTCCCGGCCGCAGCCGGAACGCCCCACACTCACACTCACTGGAGACGGCAGGCTCGCGCCCACCGCGCCCCGTCAACGCCAACGCAGCGTCATCAGGAAGCCGACCATCATCGTGCCCAGGCCCACCGCGATGTTCCACGCGCCCAGCTTCGGAACCGGGTACGTGCCCGACGAAATGTAGTAGACGACAACCCACAGCAGGCCCAGGATCATCAGGGCCACAAACGTGGGCGCCCACCAGGCGGGGCTAAGCGGAATACCGTCAGTCCAGTTCTGGATGTCGGTATCATCCTCAACCTCGTGCCCATTCTTCTTACGCTTCTTGGATTCGGCCACGTCGGGTCCTCTCTGCTGGCCCGCGCGGGAAGAAAACCGCCCGGCGGTGATGAATTAGTCGCAACACTAGCGTAGTCTCGGACGTGGAAAGTGCCAAAGCGCAGCGCCACACAAGGGGGAAAGATGCACGCACGCAGCGTCCGCCACATCGCCGGCGTGCTCGCCGTGACCATCGCCTCCGGCCTCCTCTTCTCCGTCTCCGCGCTCAACGAACGCAAAAACCCCGCGGCAACCTCCGACCTGTCCACCCTCGTGCGCAACCGCCAGGAACAGGTCAAAGCCCTCGAAAACGAGGTCTCCGCGCTCGATACGCAGATCCAGAGCTACACCTCCGTCGCCCCCCAATCCGGCGACGAGGATGTCTTCACCGCTCGCTCCACCCAAAGCGTCACCGGCCCCGGCGTCCAAATCACCCTCAGCGACGCGCCCCCGGGAGAAATTCCCGAAGGTGCAACCCCCAACGACCTCGTCATCCACCAGCAGGACATCGAAGACACGATGAACGCGCTGTGGAGCGGAGGCGCCGAAGCCATGACCGTCCAGGGCGTGCGCATCACCTCGCGCACCGTCATCCGCTGCATCGGCAACGTCATCCTCGTGGACGGAACCAGCTTCTCTCCGCCCTATGTGATCCAAGCAATCGGTGATCCTGCCACCCTGCGCGCGACGGTTACCGCAAACCCACGTATGGTGAATTATCAGGCCTACGTGACAAAGTACGGCCTCGGGTGGGACATGCAGACCAAAGACTCCCTGAGCTTCGCGCCCGCAACCACCCCGCTGACCGTCAACTACGCAACCGTGGAGGAATCGAATGGGTGAACACGTCGCCCCGACCACGCCGGCTAAGAAAAAACGCTCCAACATCTTCTGGAACATCGTCGGTGTCGTCGGCGAACTGCTCATCACCTTCGCCATCATCGTCGGCCTCTTCTCCGTCTGGCAGCTCTACTGGACGACCTACGAGGTCGCCGGACAGGTCTCCCAGACCATCGCCTCGTACGAAGAAGAACACCAGCCCGCCAAGCGCACCCTCGGCGAAGTGCGCACCGACGACCCGCCCGCCTTCGACCGCGAAGTCGGCGACGGCGAGGTCTACGGCCTCGTCCACGTGCCCACCTGGGACTGGATGAAGATCCCCCTCGCCGAAGGCACCACCTCCTACGTCCTCGACCAGGGATGGGCCGGCCACTACGACATGACCACCCAGCCCGGCGGCGTCGGCAACTTCTCCGTCGCCGGCCACCGCCGCACCTACGGCAACAACTTCCGCTGGATCGACCGCCTCACCCAGGGTGACAAGGTCGTCGTGGAAGTCGATGACCACTACCTCGTCTACTCCATGGTCTCCTCCGAGATCATCGACGCGACCGACCCCACGCAGATGCGCGTCGTCGCCCCCGTCATCGACGATGTCTCCTGGTCCGAAACCCCCACCGAGCGTTGGATGACCATGACCACCTGCCACCCCGAATACGGCAACTGGCAGCGCTACATCGTCCATCTCAAGTTCGAATCCTGGACCCCCAAGGACACGGGCGTCCCCGCCGAACTCGTCGACGAACCCACGAACTGAAGGACCTCACATGTACGCATGGATCTTCCGCCACCTGCCCGGCCCCACCTGGTTCAAGGTCATTGAATCCCTGGCCCTCATCGGCGCGGCCGTCGCCGCTCTCTTCACCTGGGTCTACCCCTGGGTCCAGTCCTACCTGGAACTGGGACAGTCCTCCGTCGGCTGAGCCTGAGCCGCTCGCTTGAGGAGGGACGAGGCCGGGGAGACCCGGCCTCGTGTCGTATCCACGGACGTTGGCTGGGCTGCGCCGTACGCGACCGCGCGCCCGGAGAGCGGACAGCGCCCGCGCGCCCACTAGGGGAGCGCCCTACGATGGATGCCGGAGAAGAGGCCACGGCCTCGTACATGAAAGGACCCGCGATGGCACGAATCCTCTGCGTCGACAACTACGACTCGTTCGTCTTCACGATCGTGGGCTACCTGCGCCACCTGGGTGCTGTTGTGGACGTTGTGCGTAACGACGTCGTGGATCCCGCGTGGTTCGAGGCCGGCTACGACGGCGTCCTCATCTCCCCCGGACCCGGCGACCCCAAGAGCGCCGGCGCCTCCCTGCAGACCATCGCCGACTGCGCCGAGCATGGCATCCCGATGCTGGGCGTGTGCCTGGGACACCAGTCCCTCGGTGAGCTTTTCGGCGCGACCGTCGGGCACGCGCCCGAGCTCATGCACGGCAAAACCTCCGTCATTACGCATGACGGGCGCGGCGTCTTTGAGGGCGTGCCCTCGCCGCTGACCGTCACCCGCTACCACTCGCTGACGATCGACCCCGCGACCATGCCCGACGAGCTCGAGGTCTCCGCGACCACCGAGTCCGGCATCATCATGGGCGTGCGCCACCGCTCCCTGCCCCTCGAGGGCGTCCAGTTCCACCCCGAGTCCGTCATGACCCAGTCCGGGCACCTCATGTTCGCCAACTGGCTGGCCGCCTGCGGCGACGCCGACGCGCGTGAGCGGGCCGTGTCCCTGAAGCCCGTCGTCGCGGAGCGTTTCAAGCTGTAGGTTGCGCGGAGGCTTCTTAACGCTGCTGCCGCCGCGCGTGTTGCCCGCGCCCCCGCGCATACACTGAGGCCCGCGCCGGAGGATTTCTCCTCGCAGGCGCGGGCCTCACTGATCAACGGGGACAGCTACGAAGCGGTACTACCGCGACGCGGCCCGGGGCTCACTCAGTGGCCGTTCCCGTTATTGTTGCCGTTGTTGCCGCCGTTGTTTCCGTTCTGGCCGCCCTTCGACACCTTCAGCTTCACGGTCGAATTCTTCTCCACCTTCGAACCCTCACCGGGTTCGACGGAGAGGACCTGGCCGGCGGGCTGGTTGCCTGCGACCTCTTCGATGGTGACGGTCAGGCCCAGGGCCTTGAGCTGCGCCTCGGCGTCCTCACGGCCCATGCCCACGACGGTGGGAATCTCCACCTGCGCGGCCTTGCCGCTCGAGATGGACACGCCAATGGCGGTGCCCTTCTTCACCTTCGTGCCGGTCGCGGGATCCTGCTCGACGATGCGGTCCTTCTCCTTCTCGGAGTCAACGCTCGTCACGTTGCCCAGCTCCAGGCCGACGCCCTTGAGGGTGCTGCGTGCCTGATCCTGGGTCATGCCCGACAGGTCGGGCACGTCCACCTGATCCGAGCCGGAGGACAGGTAGGCGCGGATCGTCTGGCCGGCCTTCACCTTGGAACCGGGGGAGGGGTTGGTCTGCGCGACCTTGCCCTCGGGAACGGTGTCGGAGGCGACCTTGCTGGAGTCGAGCTCCCACTTCAGGCCCAGGGCCTCGATCGCCTTACGGGCGTCGTCGGGGCTCATGCCAACCAGGTTGTCCGGCAGGGTCACCGAATCGGGGCCGGAGGAGATGGTGACGCGAACGGTCGCGCCCTTCTCGGCCTGCGTGCCCGCAGCGGGGTCGGTGGAGGCCACGGAGCCCTCAGCAACGGTGTCGGAGGCGACCTTGTCGGGGTTGAGCTCCCACGTGAAGCCAGCCTGCTCGATCTGGGTCTTCGCCTCGGCCTGGGTCAGGCCGACGACGTTGGGAACCGCGATCGACTCGGGCTCGGCGGCACCGCGCGTGAGGGCCCACACCGAGCCGCCGATCAGCAGCAGGGCGATGAGCAACACGGTCGCGATGATCGCCGTGCGACGCTTGCGGGCCTTGGCAGCCTCGTTCGCGGTGTCATCGGTGGCAACAGCGGGCAGCGACGTGGAGGTCGCGGCCATCGCCGCGGCGGGCGCGTGGCTGGGGACCGCGGCCATCGGCGTGGTCGCGGCGGTGCGTGCGGACGCCATGCCGGCGGCGGGCAGGACCTCGGTCGCCCACGAGTCGGCGGGCGGCGCGCCCACGTCGAGGCCTCGGGCCACGCGCTGCAGGTCCGCGAGCATTGCCGCGGCGCTCGGGTAGCGGTCCTCGCGGTTCTTCGCCAGGGACTTCAGCACCACGCGGTCGAGCGAGTCCGGGATATCGGACAGGATCGACGAGGGAGTGGGCGGGATCTGCTCAACGTGCTGGTAGGCGACGGCGACGGCCGAGTCACCCTTGAAGGGTGGGCGGCCCGTCAGCAGCTCGAAGAGGACGACACCGGTCGAGTACAGGTCGGAGCGAGCATCAACGGTCTCGCCGCGAGCCTGCTCGGGGGAGAGGTACTGGGCGGTGCCCACGACGGCGTTCGTCTGCGTCATCGTGGCCTGCGAGTCCGTCAGGGCGCGCGCGATGCCAAAGTCCATGACCTTGACCTTGCCGTCTGACGTCAGCATGATGTTGCCGGGCTTGATGTCGCGGTGCACCAGGTGGTTCGCGTGCGAGTACTGGAGGGCAGACAGGACGCCCGACACGATCTCGATGGCCTCGTTGATCGGAACGGCCGTGCCGTCGGAGATCAGGTCCTTGACCGTGTGCCCCTCGACGTACTCCATGACGATGTAGGGCACCGCGATCGAACGGCCGGTCGCATCCTCGATGATCTCCTCGCCCGTGTCGTACACGGCGACGATGTTCGGGTGATTCAGCGACGCCGCCGACTGCGCTTCGCGACGGAAGCGCGCCTGGAAGATCGAGTCCTGCGCCAGATCGCGGCGCAGCATCTTGATTGCTACGACGCGCGACAGGCGAGTGTCGAAGCCCAGGTGGACTTCGGCCATTCCGCCTCGCCCGATGAGCGAGCGGACCTCGTATCGGCCAGCTAGACGGTGGGCCATGGGCTCTGCCATGTCCTAACCTCCTCGATAATGTGTGCTCCCGCACTTGGTTGTATCAGGGAGCCAAGCATGTGTTTGATCGTAATAGCTGCAAGCGCGATGAGCGCAATCACGATGATTGCGACGATAACCGCGCGAATAATCTGCCTGGATGCTGGGACGGGTGGTGCGACGACGCTGCGCGAGTACGCGGTCTTGGCCGCCGGACGGGTACGTTGCGCGCTGCGAGCGTCGAGCTCGTGCCAGCGCGGCCCGCGCTTGGCCTTCTCGGGCCGCGGCTCGTAGACCGAGCGTCGCTGGCGCTTTGAGGGCGTGGCTGCGCGAGGCTGGGGAACGGTCCCGTACACGCGCGGCGACGAGGCCGTGGCCGCCTTGTCGCGGCGAGGCGACTCGGAGCGGGCGGGCTGAGGAATGCGCGGGGTCGCCTGACGAGCCGCCTGACGCTTGGCTTCTTCGGCCTCGCGGCGTTCGCGAGCTTCACGGCGCTCGCGGGCTTCTTGAAGCTCGCGCTGGCGCTGTTCTTCCTCGCGGGCGACGGCTGCGCGGCGCTGCTCCTCGGCTGCGTCTTCGGCCTGGCGGGCTGCCTCGCGCTGGCGCAGTCGCTCGGCGAGGGCGGCGCGTCGATCCTGCGGCTCGGACGGCAGCGGGGTCTTCGGCGCGGCGGTGTGCGCGGGCGCTGCGTCGGCCGGAGGGGCCGGGATAGGCGCGGAACGCTGCGCGGGCGCCGAGGCCTGGGGGCGCTGGGCGGTCTCGCTGCTGGGCTGGGGGACCTGCTCGGAGCGAGCGGGAGCCGCGTGCCTCGGGATGGAACCCGTGGTCGGGCGGGCGGTGGCGGCCTGCGCAGGCGCAGGGGCAGCGGGCACAGGAGCCGGGTGCGCGGGCGCTGTCTTGGGTGTGGATCGCGTCGGGATCGGGGCCGACACCGGTGCCGGCGGGTTCGCTGCGGGGGCCGGGACGGCTGCGTGGCGACCGGTCGAGGTCAGCGATCGGACAGCACCCGACACCGCGGGCGCCTGCTCGCCGGTCGTCTCGGGGTGCAGGCGACGAACCCGGGTGGGAGCGGACACGGGGTGAGAGACCGGGGGAACCTCGGCCTCGTCGAGGATGCGCGGCACGGCGGCGTGGCGACCCGTGATCGGGATCGGGGCCGAGGAGGGGGCAATCGTCGTCGCTTCGTCGAGGACGGGCAGCTTGGCATGGCGGCCCGTCGTCGCGCGCACCTTCGGAGTGAGTCCCGAGGGGGGCTGCAGCATCTCGTCGGGCAGAGTACGGCGCGTCAGGTGACGCACCGGTGCGACGATCGGCACCGACGGCTGGACGGGCGTGCGCACCTCTTCGGGGCGCTGCGCGGCCTTCGGCAGGGGCAGCGGGCGAGGGGTCACGGAGACGCCCATCGCCTTGGCTGCGCTCGCGATTTCGCGAACGGCCGCGGATCCGGACTCGGGGCGCTTCGCGGGATCCTTCTCCAGCAGGTGCAAGATGACGTCGGCCAGAGGCTCGGGAACGAAATCCGGCAGCGGCGGAACGGGATCGTTGACATGCGCGAAGGCGATGTCCACCTGGGTCTCGCCGGTGAACGGACGTCGACCGGCCGCGGCCTCGTAGGCGATGACGCCCAGGGCGTAGAGGTCACCGATGGGGGTGGCGACCTCGCCCATGGCCTGCTCGGGCGGCAGGTACTGGGCGGTGCCCATGACCATGCCCGCGGCGGTCAGGTTGACCTGGCCCTTCGCGCGAGAGATGCCGAAGTCCGTCAGCTTCACCATGCCATCAGGGCGAACAATGATGTTCGCGGGCTTGATGTCGCGGTGTACGACGCCCGCGCGCGCGGCAGCGCCCAGCGCCATCGCGACCTGCACGAGGATCGGCATGAGGTACTCGGGCTCAATGCGGGAGCCGCCGCGCAGGTAATCCGTCAGCGGATGGCCGTCGACGAGCTCCATGATGATCCAGCCGATGCCGTCTTCCTCGCCCGAATCCTGAGTGTTGGCGATATTCGGGTGCGAGATCGACATCGAGTTACGGGCCTCGAGGCGCAGGCGCGAGAGTGAAAGCTCCTCGCCCGTCAGCTCGGGGCGCAGGACCTTCGCGGCGACGATGTGGCCGCTGACGCGGTCGCGGGCCTTCCATACCTCGCCCATGCCGCCCTGGGCGATCGGGGTGAGCAGCGTGTAGCGTCCCCCGAGCACTCGCCCGGCACCGGAAGTCATGCGTGGCGTGCTCACTTGAGCCCCGCTTCCAGGAGGGCGCGGGCGATCGGGCCGGCCACGTCTCCGCCGTGCGGCGTGGGATCGTTGTCGTCGCCCTCAACGAGGACGGCGAAAGCGATGTGCGGGTTGTCCGCCGGGGCAAAACCGACGGCCCAGGCGTTCGCGCGGTCGCCGTTGCCGGTCTCGGCGGTGCCGGTCTTGGCGGCCACCGCAATGTTCGGCAGGGCCATCGTGGTGCCGGTGCCGTAGGGCTGGGAGACCACGGATTCCATCATGGCGCGCAGCTTCGAGGCCGTCTCCGACGAGATCGGTTTGCCGGCGTCGGTCGGGCTGTTCGTGCGCACGACCTGGTTGTCGGCGTCCACGATCGAGTCGATGAGGTAGGGGGTCATCATCTGGCCGTCGTTCGCGATGGCCTGGGCGACCTGCGCCATCTGCAGAGGCGTCGTCTGAACCGTGTACTGGCCGATCGAGCTCATCGCGAGCTGCGCGGCGTCCGCGTCGGCGGGGAACACGGAGGGCGTCACCGTCAGCGGAATCTGAGACTCGCGGCCAAAGCCGAAGCGGTTCGTCACGTCGAGGAGCTGCTGGTTCGTCAGCTGCTCGGAAGCCAACACGAAGGTCGTGTTGCACGAGCGCGCGAAGGCCTCGGTGAGCGTTGGGTTGCCGTCGCCGCAGGTGGAGGACTCGATGTTGGAGACCTCGGTCGCCGTGCCCGGCAGGGTCGTCGACACGGGCGAGGGCATGTGCATGTCCGGGTCGGCGAGGCCGTTTTCGATGAGGGCGATCGTTGTGAGGATCTTGAACGTCGAGCCGGGGGCGTAGCGCTCTGAGATTGCGCGGTTGAGCAGCGGGTTGTTCGGGTCCGAGGAAAGCGCGGAGAACGCGTCGGACACCGCGCTGGCGTCGGAGGAGGCCAGCTGGTTCGGGTCGAAGGTCGGCGACGAATACATCGCCAGAACCGCGCCGGTGCGCGCATCCAGGGCCACGACGGCGCCCTTGCGGTTACCGAGGGCCTCGGCTGCAGCCTTCTGCATCTGAGAGTTCAGGGTGAGGGAGACGCCGCCGCCCTGACGGTTCTGGCCCGTCAGGAGATTGCGCAGGCGCTGTCCGAGGAGCGTCTGGGACTGGCCGTCCAGGACGTCCTCCTCGGCGGCCTCGATGCCCGTCGACGCGTTGCCCACCGACGAGAAGTAGCCCGTGACCGGCGCGTACAGCGGCCCATCGGAGTAGGTGCGCACGTAGCGCTTCGAGTCTTCCTCGCGCTCCGAGGAGGCGATCGCCGTCTTGTCGACGATGATCGGGCCGCGGTCGGTTTCGGCCGCGTGCAGGATCGTGCGCTGGTTGCGAGCGTCGGCGTTGAGTGAGGACGCGGAAATGAACTGCGTGTTCGTGATGCCCACGCCCAGCAGGGCGAACATCAGGAGAACGATGATGAAGATCTTGCGGATCTGGTTATTCACGGCTCACTCACCCACTCCCACGGCGGGCTGGATACCGGAGTTCCACGGCGCGGGGGCCGAGGCCGGGCGGCGAGCAGCGTCCGACACGCGGATCAGCAGCGCGACGGTGATCCAGGAGGACACCATCGACGAGCCGCCCGCAGCGAGGAACGGGGCCGTCAGGCCGGTCAACGGAATGATGCGCGTGATGCCGCCGAGCACCACGAACAGCTGAATAGCCAGCGAGAAGCTCAGGCCGGTCGCCAGGAGCTTGCCGAAGCCGTCGCGCACCGTCAGCGCCGCGCGCAGGCCTCGCTGGATGAGGATCAGGTACAGGACCAGGATGGCGGCCATGCCGGTCAGGCCCAGCTCCTCCGCGAAGGAGGACAGGATGAAGTCCGAGTTCGCCAGCGGCACGAGCTGCGGGTAGCCGCGGCCCCAACCGGTGCCCATGAGGCCGCCCGAGGCCTGGCCGAACAGACCCTGAACGAGCTGGTAGGACCCGCGGTCGTACACGTCGGGATCCAGGGCGTTGAGCCAGATGTTGAAGCGCGTCTGCACGTGGCTGAAAGACTTCACCGCGATCGCGACGGCCGGCACGAAGAGCGTGAAACCGATGACCAGCCACGACACGCGGTTCGTCGCCACGTACAGCATCGCGACGAACAGGCCGAAGAAGAGCAGCGAGGTGCCCAGATCGCGCTGCAGGACGAGGATCGCGATGCCGATCAGCCACACGACCATGATCGGACCGAGGTCGCGGGCGCGCGGCAGGCGCATGCCCAGGAACTTGCGGCCGCCGATCGCCAGGTTGTCGCGGTTCGTCACGAGGTATCCGGCGAAGAAGATCGCCAGCGTGATCTTCACGAGCTCACCGGGCTGGACGGAGATGGGACCCAGGTGGATCCAGACGCGCGCACCGAAGGTCTCCTGGCCCAGGCCGGGAATCATCGGCAGGAGCAGCAGGAACAGCGACAGTGCGCCGAAGGTGTAGGTGTAGCGGCGCAGCATGCGGTGGTCGCGCAGCATGATCAAGATGATGGCCGCGATAACGATCGCGATGCCCACGAAGAGCGCCTGGCGGAAGCCCACCGTGGCCTCGTCCCTGCGCGCGTACGACAGGTCGAGGCGGTAGATCATCGCCAGCCCCAGGCCCGTCAGCGCCACGGCGACCGGCAGGATCACCGGGTCCGCGTAGGGTGCCAGGAAGTGCACGCCGACCTCGGCAATGATGGCGATCGCGACGAGCACGCCGACCTGCGTGAGAAGGTTTGCGGGGATCTCCCCCGTGTAGTTCAGCGAGGTCAGCACGTAGCCGGCGATGCCGACGGCCAGAGCCAGGCCCATAAGGGTCAGCTCCAGGAATCGGCGAGGCCGGGCGGGCGCGATCGATACGGTAGCCATTAGGAGGCGCCCCCGCTCTGTGCCCCGGACTGGGCCTCACCGGACTGCGGCGCGCCCGACTGGGGCGTTGGCGACGAGGGGGTGGCGGGCTGGACGACCGAGCGGCGCAGGCCCTCGATGTAGGAGTCGATGTCGGCGCGCGAGGAGCGCAGCACCGGGGTGTCGAGGCGCTGACGGTCCACGGGCGCGAGGTCGGACAGCGCGACGTTGGAGACCTCCACCGCGTGGGAGAGCTGCCACGGGCCGATCGACTGGGGGATGCCCTGGTAGATGACGACGTAGCCGTCCTGGCCGATCGCGTAGTACTGGGTTTGCGTCCACTTCCACGACATCCACGACGCGGCGACCACGAGGACCGTCACGAGTGAGATGAACACGGGGGTCCACCACGAGGAGCGGGGCTTGAGCTCGACGGGGGCCTCGTCCTCGTCGCTGGGGGTGCCCGAGGCCGAGGAGCCCAGGGCAGCAGCGCGCGCGGCCGCTCCGTCCCCGCCGCGCGACTTGGCGTTGCGGTCGATGGCCGCGGCACCCACGATCTGCGGGGGAGCGGGCGGGAACGTGCCGGCGGGGACGATGTCCGCGATGACGCACGTGATGTTGTCGGGGCCGCCACCCAGGAGGGCCAGGCGGATGAGCTCTTCGGCGCACTCGCCCGGATCCTTGAAATCGGCCATGACCTGGCCGATCGTCTCGGGGGAGACGACGCCGGACAGGCCGTCGGAGCACAGCATCCAGCGGTCGCCGACGACGGCTTCGCGGATCGTCTCGTCGGGGGCCACGTCGGCCTGCGCGTCGCCGAGGATCTTCAGGACGACGTTGCGGTTGGGGTGGTGCTCGGCTTCCTCGGGAGTGATCTGGCCGGTGTCGACCAGGTACTGCACGAAGGAGTGGTCGGTCGTGACCTGCGTGAGCGTGTCGCCGCGCAGCACGTAGGCGCGCGAGTCGCCGATGTGGACCATCGCGAGGCGGTTGCCGGAGCGCATGAGCGCGATGCAGGTGGTGCCCAGGCCTTCGAGGTCGCGGTCGCGGCTCGAGCGTTCGGTGAGCTCCTCGTGCGCGTCGAGGAGGGCCTCGCGCAGGAGGGGGAGCATCGAGTCTGCCGGGTGCGAGTCCGTGTCGAGGGGGACGAGGTGCGCGAGGGCCACCGAGGAGGCGATGTCGCCGCCTGCGGGACCGCCCATGCCGTCGGCGAGGACCAGCAGGTTCGCGCCGGCGTATCCGGAGTCCTGGTTGTTGGAACGTACGAGGCCCACGTCTGAGCGGGCAGCGTAGTGGAATTGAACCGCGTTTCCTGACATATCAACCCACCAATTCGAGAGTCGTCTGGCCGATGCGGATGACGTCACCGATCTTGAGCTGGCGCGGGGCGCTCAGGCGCTCGTCGTCGATGAAGGTGCCGTTACGGCTGGAGAGGTCTTCGATCCACCAGCCGTCGGACTGGGGGGTGAGTGCTGCGTGGCGGCTGGACGCGTACTCGTCTTCGAGCACGAGGGTGCACGCGGGGGAGCGGCCGATGACGATGGGGGCCTCGCCGAGGGGCAGCATGGTGCCGACGAGGGGGCCGCCGGTCACCAGGAGATCCTTGGGGGCCAGGGGGTTCGTGGACGTGCGCTTCTTGTTGTCCTTGCGCTTCTCACGGGAGGCTTTGCGGCGTGAGGTGGCCTTGTCGCGTCCCTTGCCGCGCGGGGTTACGACTGTGCCGAAGATGTCGCGTCGCAGCGTGTTGACGGCCGCGAGCACGAGGAGCCACAGCAGCACCAGGAACCCGATGCGGAAAACGGTAAATGCGAGGTCAGTGGTCACTTCATTAAACTCCGCTCTGGTCTGGGTGCGTCCAGAAGAGGATCTTGGTGCGTCCGATGACGATCTGGTTGCCGTCGAGCAGGGTCGCTGCGTCGATGCGGTGGCCCTCAACGAAGGAGCCGTTGGTGGAGCCCAGATCGGTCGCGATCACGCCGGTGGGCGTGATGCGCAGTTCGAGGTGGCGGCGCGAGACGCCCGAGTCGTTGACGACGATGTCGGCTTCGGAGCCGCGTCCGATGACGGTGACGGGCTCGGTGAGGAGCCACTTTTCGCCGTCGACGTCGATGATCGGGTGCTCGGGGGACGCGGACGAGGCCGTGGCGGGGGCCGCGGGTCCCCGGCGGTTTTCAGCGTCGACCTTCAGGGTGCCGCTGGGCTCGGAGGCGTCGGCGATGAATTCGATCGTGACGGGGCCGAGGAGGGAGTAGCCGTTCGCTGCGGCGTGTTCGGTGGCCTGCTGGGCGAACTCGTCGGCGAGGACGTCGAGGGAGGCCTCGAGGGAGGTGAGGTCGGTGCGCGAGGCGTAGACCGAGAAGTGGTTCGCGGCAATGATGCGCGAGGCGGAGACTTCCTGGACGGATTCGTCCATGGCGCGGCGGATCGCCGTGGTGATGTCCACGGGCTTGATCCCCGACCGGAACACACGCGAGAAGGCGCCGTTGACGCCTCTCTCGACGGCGCTCTCGAAGCGGTCGAAGATACTCATAGTCGTGCTCTCCTCATTCCCCCGCGCTGTGCGCGCGACGTACGGTGTGGGTGGAAGCGAGGCCGCTCCCAGTCACAGTTTAGCCGCCGCGCGAAGTGGTGTGGCCCCATCTGTCGGGATGTTCCCGATGAGTAAAGGCCCGCGCACTCGCATCGAAGGCCTGTCATGGCAGGGAATACCTTGTCATGATGCGCCTGTGACATTTGGTGCACATGTTACACGTGTGACGATAAGTGTGTTGGAGCAAACAGAGTGTGGACAGGTCGCGTCGCATGTTTGGTCTCGCTTGGCTGCAATTTCGCTCCTGGACTTCTGTTTTGGGGGAGGTCGTGTCGAGGTGTGTCCTGGCGGCACGCACATTGCGTCTGTTGCGCAGTGCACAATCGAAGGGTCTGACCAGGTGGTTGGTACTGCTGGCTCTTTCGTGTTGAGTGGCCGAGTGTGGGGTGAGGATGTGAAAAAGTGAGTCGGGTCGCCATTTGGGAATGGAGAGCTCGGTCTGGCAGTAATTGTCTGCATGGTCCGTCGAATAGGGGTGCCCTGTTCCGTATGTATGGGTACAGATAAATACTGACCTAGAGGGTTGTGCGGGAACTAAGTCCCATTGTTATGGTGAGTCGGTAACCATAACAACGTGGGGGCGGTATGAGACTCACTGACATGCAGGGCGGCGTCCGCAGGAGTAGCGCTGCCGACCGAGACGACCATCCGCCGGCGGGTGGCCACCTGGCCGACCGCGCGGTGCAGGCGTCGCGCCTGTGTCGCATTACCGTGCGCGGAATCGTCGCCGCCGCACTGACGGGGCTTACCCTCTCCGGCCTCGTTCTGGTTCCTGGTGCAGCGCGAGCGGAGGCTCCCCTCGAGACCCCCGGCGCCGACAGCATCACCTTCAATCGATCCGAAGGGCGCATCGGCGCGGCCGTCCTCAACGACTCTGGTACTGACCGCACCACCGTCGTCGCCGACAACTCCTACTTCGGTATCGTGCCCGGTATGACGGTCTACAATTCCGCGGACCCCAACCAGCGCTCGGTTGCGTATCGAGCGGGATACTCCCAGGACTGGCTCGACGCGAATACAGCGAAGAGCGGTGACTACTGGTCCTATGTCACCCGAGGCGTTGCCTGGGACTACCACTTGGCCGCCTATTACCAGTACCCCTACTACGGCGAATACACGCCCGACGCGATCTCGACCTCGACGACGAGCGCGCTCGGCTACAAGCCGAACAATCCCGGAACCGTCCCGCTCAACAGCACCTTCCTGATCGGGGCCGTGCGCCACAACAACTTCCCTATCTACTCCCAGATCCACTGGGTGCACTCCTCGTTCGACATCCGCATCGGCAATCTGGAGGAGTCCTTCCCCTTCGACCAGCACGAGACGACGAACGACACGGACACGACCGCGGTCAAGCGTGAGGGTGGGCCCTACAAGGTGGCCTACCGTGCTTCCGCGCCGCGCACCTGCCCGTCGGACGCCCCCTACTACGCGCTCAACCGAAATACGGGTACCACGTGGTACTGCTACAAGTACGTGGGCGAGGGCAACGGCAACCGAGATATCTACACCGACTACCCGCAGAACTACCCCGAGTCCAAGGGTCGGCCCGACCAGACGCCCGACTCGGATGACGTCCTGACGATCACGAAGACCACCTCGGACCAGACGATCACCGTCAACGGGATCCCCTACCGCCTCGTCCTCTACGGATTCGTGCCCAACGCGGACGGCAACTGCCCCGCCACCCCGCCCGCCGGCTCGACCCCGGTCTCCACCTTCACGACGAAGGAAAGCCAGGCATCCTTCGGCTGCCTCTACGGCTCTTTCAGCCAGGAGCGCTACGTGCGCATCGCGAAAGCCGTCACCGAGGACTCTGAGCAGGTGGGTGACGCGATTCCCCCGTTCACCTTCACGACGATGGGCGTGGGTGACTGGGCCGCGCCCACGGGAACCCCGCTCACCACGAGCGTGACGGCCGACGGCTTCGTCGGGTGGAACTCCTTCGAGGATGCGAACCTGACCCCGACCGCCTACGGCGAGGCCGGGGCGGCCACCTCCGGCTACAGGGCCTTCATGCCCGGCTTCTCCCAGTTCATCATCGCCGAGACGGGGCCGCGAATCGCCGGCAGGTTCCCGTTGGCTTTTGGTGCGCAGGGGCGTTTCGGCCCCTGGAAGACCAACGACGACCCGAACTCCGCGCAGTGGAGCCTCGTCGACGTGACCTGCCTGAACGGTGTGGGCGAGCGAGTGAACGTCACCCGAGACGCTGAGACGGGCGGCGTGGATTTCTCCCAGGTTGCCCCGGCCTCGTCCCCGGCGGCCCTGCCGATCACCTGCACGTTCACCAACCGCGAGCAGGTGCCCAAGCTGCGCATTCAGAAGGAGCTTGAATCCGTCGAGGGCGCGACGACGGATGACATCACCGTCACCTACCGCATCACGGCCACGAACGACGGGACCCTCGCGGGCACGACCGGGCGCCTGACGGACACGCCGAACTTCGCGCCGGGCCTGACCGTGCGCTCCGCTACCGTCGTGAGCAGCCTCGACGGGCTTGATGCCGCGACCGCGCAGGCGGCCGCCGCCTCCTACGTCCTCACCGAGGGGGCGACCGTCGAGCCGGGCGCGTCCTCCTCATGGTTCATCCGCATGAAGGTCACGCGCGATAGTTCGGCCGCCGGGTATTCCGAGTCGCTGCTCGAGTGCGCCTCGTCGAACGACCGCCTCACCCCGGGCCACGGCCTCTACAACGCGGTGACGGGCGCCTACGATCACGATGGCGAGGCCAACAATGAGGCCTGTGCACCCGCGCGCCCCCGACCGATCCGCATCGAAAAGGCCGGCACACAGCCGGTCGGAACCCCCAACGACGACGGCACATACCCGCTCGACGGCGCGGCCTTCGCGATCTACGACAACGAGGCCCTGGCTGGGGACCCGGTCTCCGTCCTCGATGGAGGGTCGCGCTTCGTGACCGCGCCCCTCGAAACCGGTAAGAACTACTGGCTCGTGGAGACCCGCGCGCCCGTCGGGCACGCTCTGCTGCCCCGTCCCGTCGCCTTCCATATCGAGGCTGGCGCGGATGCTGACGCAACGACCGTCATTAAGACGGACTTCGGCGCCGACGAGGGCTTCAGCTCCGTGCGTGTCCTGCCCGCTTCGGGCAGCCTGCCCGGGGATCGCACGCCCGGCATTCGCGTCGTCGACACCCAGGTCGGCGTGCTCCCCAAGGCCGGATCCATCGGCATCTACCCCCAGCTCGTGGGCGGAGCTGCCTTGCTTGGCCTCGCCGGAGCATGCGCGTGGCTGCGCCGCCGAGAGCGGACGCAGGTCGCGTAAGAAACACTGCGAGACATAACGACGTGGGTGTGCCCGCCATCTGGCGGGCACACCCACGTGCGTCTCGAGGGGAGGTGGCCGGTCAGGCCGCGTCGTTTGCGTGGCCCGGCCCCGGCCTCGTGAAACTTAGAAGTCCCAGTCCTCGTCCTCGGTGTCCACGACCTCGCCCATCACGTAGGACGAGCCGGAACCCGAGAAGAAGTCGTGGTTCTCGTCCGCGTTGGGGCTCAGGGCCGCCAGGATCGCGGGGTTCACGTCGGTCGCATCGGCCGGGAACAGGGCCTCGTAACCCAGGTTCATGAGCGCCTTGTTCGCGTTGTAACGCAGGAACTTCTTGACGTCCTCGGTCAGGCCGAGCGGATCGTACAGGTCCTCCGTGTACTGCTCCTCGTTCTCGTAGAGCTCGTACAGCAGCGAGTACGTGTAGTCGCGCAGGTCATCCTGGCGCTCGTGGCTCGACTCATTCACGGCCAGCTGGTACTTGTAGCCGATGTAGTAGCCGTGGACGGCCTCGTCGCGGATGATGAGGCGGATCAGGTCGGCCGTGTTCGTGAGCTTGGCGTGCGAGCTCCAGTACATGGGTGCGTAGAAGCCCGAGTAGAACAGGAAGGACTCGAGCATCGTCGAGGCGACCTTGCGCTTCTCCGGGTCGTTGCCGTCGTAGTAGGACTTGACGATCTCGGCCTTCTTCTGCAGGGCCTCGTTCTCGTTCGACCAGCGGAAGGACTCGTTGATTTCCTCCGTGGACAGCAGCGTGGAGAAGATCGACGAGTAGGACTTGGCGTGCACCGACTCCATGAATGCAATGTTCGTGTAGACGGCTTCCTCGTGCGGGGTGCGTGCGTCCGGGATGAGCGACACTGCGCCGACCGTGCCCTGGAGCGTGTCCAGCAGGGTCAGGCCCGTGAACACGCGGTTCGTCATGAGCTGCTCGTCCTTGGTGAGGGTCTTCCAGCTCGGCAGGTCGTTGGAGAGCGGAATCTTCTCAGGCAGCCAGAAGTTGCCCGTCAGGCGATCCCAGACCTCAAGGTCCTTGTCGTCTTGGATCTTGTTCCAGTTGATGGCCTCGAACACGGGCTCGGTCGCCATGGGGGCTCCTCTGTGTGCGGTGTCGGACGGACGAGGCCGGGGCGGCCTCGCGTGCTCCCACCAGGATACCCGTGGGGCGCGCGTGTCGCGGTCACGGGATCGCCTGCGTTTCGTGGACGAGGTCACCTCGGTGGGTCGGATCCTTCTTCGTCGACGTCGATCGGATCGCCGTTCTCATCCAACATGCCGTGGCGCTTCATGTACTGGTACCGAGCGTCGGCCCAGCGGGGAACGGGTAAGGGAAAGAAATGATAGATGGCAGCGATAAGAAAACAGAGTAGACCGGCGACGATGAGGATACCCGTGACGATGTAATAAGAACTGAGGTCGTAAATAGCTTCTCCGAGGCTGCAGATGAAGAAGCCAAGGCCGACAAGTGGGCGTGTTGTTGCTTGGCTTCTCGCGCTGCTGCTCATCCGCGAGGTGATAATGCGGGAGTTGCTAGAGAAAGTGGTATCGAGATAGGTCTCCATGTACCAGGCACCAATAATCATGAGCCCGAAAATCGCACCACAGACTTCCCAGAAAATCATGACTGCGAACCTCCACTGTTAATGCTTGCTGCGACTTCGCCGTTGAGTCCAGTGCTCATTAATCTTCTTCCTCCGAAAGCTCGAACTGCGGGAGGGGATCGCCGTTCTCGTCCAGCATTCTGTGGCGCTTCATGTACTGGTACCGAGGGTCTATCCATCGGGGTACGGGTATCGGTGAAAAATACCAGACAACACCGATGATGAAAATTGCCAAAGTTATTGCAATAAGTGTCAGTTGGACAAACTGCGGAAATCTTCCATCATTGCCGATTGTCACGAAGCTGCCGACCAGAAATGCACTTCCTGTTGCAAGGGTGCCGATTGATTGGTACTTGTCATTCATGCGTGTTGCTGAGCTAATGAAGCGCGCATTCTGGCCAAATTGCGAATCCGTATAAGTCTCGCAATACCACATAGCTAGAATTGCGAGGCTAAACGGTATGCCGATGATTCCCCAAATCATGAGGGTTGTCCACCTCCGTGTATAGCGGAATAAGTAGCACTGTTGATGCCTGTTTTGACTTCTCGGTCGAATCCACTGCTCATGAATCTTCTTCCTCCGAAAGCTCGAACTGTGGGAGGGGATCACCGTTCTCGTCCAGCATGCCGTGCCGCTTCATGTATTGGTACCGAGCGTCGGCCCAGCGGGGGACAGGGAATGGGAAGAAGCAAATGAAACCTATGACAATAAGTGCTAGCCCAACGATGGCGATACTGAGGGAAGGAATAAGGATGATGCGTATGTTGGGAAGGAGGTCGGTTAGAATTGCCGCCAGTGCAAACAGTGAGAATCCTGTTGAGATAAATAGTGGAGACAGGGAATCGCCGCTTGTGTTCTTATCGTTTCGATCGCCCATCTCTCGCCATAGTGCGGCAATAGGGGAGTCTGTGTAAGTTTCCACATACCATGAATACAGGCCGAATAGACCGATGGCTAGGCCCGCAAAGGACCATAGATAGCTCATCATCTGCTCCTATCTTCCGATTGAGCTGAGGAATGTCTCGTTAAATCTGCTTGCTATCGATTGATCCAATCGCGCTGTCGAAGAGCAGTCGTCGTAATGGTGTGTGCTCAGAAATGAACTGCGGCCTGCTGTATGTCGTGGACGAGGTCAGCTTGATGAGGAGGGGGTCACGGCTGTGATCTGCGTGTTCCCCGTCGGAACAGGGGCCGTGTACTTGTGGTTGTATTCGTCGTTGTAGCGTTGGATCTCGCGCATGACGTCCGCCACCGCGTCGTCCGTGCACTTGAAGTCCTCTGTTGCGGCCGCTAGGCCCAAGTAGATGCCGTTCAGGATCCACGCCATGTGGTTGAGTGTTGAGTTCAGAGCCGTGACGTGTTTGCTCAGAGTTGCATCGTGTTCGCTGCCCGTGTCGGATGTACTGAGGGCTGGCGTCTTCCTGAGTTCTGCGCACGCGTTGCTGAGCTTCGCAATGATCGAATTAACTTCGTCGTAATTCCATTCGAGAACGACGTAAGTCATGGCAGTTTCCTCTCGGGTGAAAGGGCGAAGAGATACGTGATGAGTGCCCACAGCTGCGTGTTGTAGATGGGGTGGATGGGGATGTGAGGTCCGGTGCTGGGTGCGAAAAGCGGAGCCTCGACCCTGTAGGCGGCGGCTGGCGTGATGAACGTGGAGAGGGTAGAGGTCGGAACGAAGGAGCCCTTCTTCGTGCGCTCTTCCCGGATCCAGGTGGTGTATGCCCAGCGTTGGGCCACGAGAGCCTGCGCGAAGGCGGAATCTGAGGGGCCGTAGGAGGAGTAATTCTCGAGGAGCTGGGCCGTCTGTTCGGTCGTGCCTTGCTGTGCGGCGTACACGATGGCCGTCGGTAGCACGGGAGGTCCATCGAAGACGGCGGGGTTAGGCGTGAGCGGAGATATCGCCGCCGTGACGTGGGGAATTTCCTCGTTATCGATCTGATAAATGTGAGTCTCAGTGTCGCCGTCGGGGGTGGTAGCGGTGCGGGCGACGACGCAGGGCCCCGCCTGCATCCAGATGAGAGCCTGGCGGCACTGGGAAGCATCCGGAGACGTGGTGGCGATGACCAATCGCGAGCGAGCCGTGCGCATGAGAGCCGCGAGATGGTCCGCGTCGCCGGTGAGTCCCTCGGAGGTGGCGAAGCTTGAGGTGACATCACCCGGAATGATGATGTGAGGACGGTCAGGCATTGCGCACCTCCAGGCTCATGATGATCGCGAGAACGTCATCGTTCAGGTCGCCGAAAGCGGGTGTCGTCATCGTCGCAGTCGCCGTGAGGAGGAAGTCATTCCCGCCGTCGGAATGAATCCACGCCCACTGGCAGGCGGTGATGGGGACGCTGCCCTGAATGTAGATTCCCGTGCGCAGGTGTGAAGATTCGGGTCGCGCCGGCCACTCGCAATCCTCCAGCATGCGAAAGCCGGGAACCTGATCGGACATGGACTGTGCCGAGTCGGCGAGCGCCTGCGCGGGCGTCGTGCTCGCGGGGATAGGGGAGGCAAGCACGAGGAGGGTGGGGGTGAAATCGTAATCGGCATCGATGGGGCCGACGGCGAGGGCGATAACGCCACCTTCGGCCGGATGCTGATCGCTGTCTGGCGTTCGCTCTTGCGCGTCGCCGGCGCTCCCGAATGCCTGGTTGAGGATCGAGGAGATCTCCTCCTTCGGGCACGACGACCAGCGGGGAGGCATCAGCCAATAGGTCGACAGACTCATGGTGTCCCCCATCCCTGATCGTTGTCAGCGGACTCCTCGTCGTCCTCCGAAAGCTCGAACTGCGGGAGGGGATCGCCGTTCTCGTCCAGCATTCCGTGGCGCTTCATGTACTGGTACCGAGCGTCGGCCCAGCGGGGAATAGGCAATGGAGAAAAACGCCAGATCAGAGAAATGAGTATGACAAGCAAGGTGAGGATAAGTAGAGAGTTGATAACGAGGTTTGGCAATTTAAGCTCGTTGCATATGATGACGATGGCTGCAAAAATGAATACGACTCCTGTTGCGGGGAATCCGATGGCATCTGACTTAGGATGTGCGTGAAAGGTTGTGCTAATAAAGCGTGAATTCTTCCCGTATGACGTATCCGTGAAGGTCTGAATGTACCATGTCGCTAAAATAACTGTTCCGAATAGAAGGGCAAGTATTCCCAATAACATTATTATCCTCCGTGAATTGCTGTGTGTATCCCGTTGTTCGCTAGGTCTGCTAGGTAGCTTCCGGTGGCGCTTCCAATAAGTCCGCCAACTACTCCTCCGATAATTCCTCCAGCAAGAATGCCGACGGGGCCTCCGAATGCGCCAATGGTAGCGCCGATTTTTGCGCCTGCGACACCACCTGCGAAACCTAGTCCGCCGCTGGCACCGCCCTTGAGACCGGCTCTTGCTACCTTCTCGCCCTGTCCCATCTCCGGGTGGTGGTAGGAGTCCGACTGGTAGCTGTCGTAGGCGCTGACGACTCCGTCGAGGACCGCGCAGGCGCGGCCTGCGACTTTGCCGCCAATGCGCAATGCGTCGGCGGTCTTGATCGCTCGACTGCCGCCCTTGACGGCGTCCACCCCCGGGACTTTCCAGTTCTTGAGGTTCCCTCGCTCGGTGATCTGCTTCCAGGGGGACGCGTCTTTGATTCCGGCCGGCGCCTGGTACTTGGCGCCCTTCGCCTGTAGATAGACCGACTCGATCCCGTCTGCGAGGGTATTGCGCATGGTGTCCGCCCAGCCCGGTAGGCGAGCTGGCACATTCAACCCCGTGGGGAATCCGTACGTGCCGACGAATTTGTTGAACACGGGGAGGAGGGTCGACTCCCAGACGGTGGGGTCGATACCCGCGAGGTCGTCGCCGAACAGTGTTTCCGCGTAGGCGAACTTCCTCTGGTTGATCTCGCAGCGTGAGCGCAGCGACGCGAAGAAGGCGCCAACGCCGCCCGGGACGTTTGCTGGGTGGCTGATGGTCACTTTCGTTCCGTCACGAGAAACCGTGAGCCCGGCGCCGCTGGCGTCGGTGACAATGGCTCGAAACTCTGTCCTGATGGGTTTCAGGGTGCCCCCGTAGTCCTCCAGGGCGGATTGCAGCGAGCGGAAACATGACAGCGCATGCTCGCTCGCGGAGATGACATTCGTCAGGTGCTCGACGACGGTCTCCACCAGCCTGGCTCTCTGATGTTCGACCATCCCTCGGGCGGCCGTCGCGTCGCCAATGGCCTCGTCGAGTGCCGCGATCGGTTTGTCGCACTGGTCCTTCAGCGACAGGATCGCGTCCACCTTAACCGGAAAGTCCCACGAAAAGGACTCGGCGAATTCTACGGTTCCTGCAGATGTGGGAACCGTTGAGGTGGCTGGAAGGGGGGGCATTGCTTCACTCCGTTGGAACAATCGGGCGACATGCGTGTTGCGCATCACTTATTGGTCAGCGTACTCCGGTTGTTTAACAATCTGCAGTGAAACCTGGCCGAAAAGTGCCGACGAATGATGTCGCCTGAGGTCGTGAGCGGATTTCCCATACCGCCAGTGGCTGGAGTTTGCGTGTCGTGGACGAGGTCACCTCGGTGGGGGTGGGGGCGGTATCGTGTTCGCCATGACGACGCCCACCTTCGCCGACGTTGACGAGGCCCTCGCCCGCCACGACTACCGCGCGGCCCTGTCTATCCTCGAATCCCTCGAGGTCGTGGGTGAAGACGCCTGTTACCGTCGCGACGTCCAGGCCGCGGCCTGCGCCGACCGCCTCGGCCTGTACCCCCTGTGCGAGGAGTATGCGACGCGCGCACGCGCCTACGGCGACGACATGGCCGACCCCTTCGCGCTCATCGCCCGCGCCCAGCGCCGCCAAGGCCTCGTCGCGGACGCGGAGGCCACGGCCTCGGCCGGCATGCGCCTGCATCCCCAATCCGCCGAGATAGCGCGTGAGCTGACCCTCTGCCTCGTCGACCTCGGACGCTACGACGAGGCGCGCCCGGTCTCCGAGATTGCCACCGACGGCCTTCCCAACGACGTCGAGCTCCTCATGGCATACGGGCGCCTGTGGGCACCCGTGGAACCCAATGGCGCCCAGTGGGCCTTCGGGCGCGCCACCGCGAACGCCCCGGACCTGGCCGAAGCGAAGTTCGCATACGACTCCCTGGCCCACCCGCTCAAGGGAGCGGGGCGCTCCTCGTACGACATCGAGATGGAGCCGCCCGTCGCCGAGGCCTACGGACGGATGCTCAAGCGCGTGACCTTCGCCCTCGACAAAGCCTGGATTTTCGCCATTTTCTCGGGCTTCGGCTGCGGAATCGGCTACGTCGCAACCCTGCGAGTCATGACGGATGAGCTCGCGCTGTTCTTCTTCCTCCTGTACGCCGTCATGTCGCTCAGCGGCTACCTCATGACGTTCGCGCAGATCGCGCTCTTCAATCGCGTCCTCCCGCGAGGCGTGCGCCTGACCTTCAGGATCCTGCGCAAGCGCTTCCCGGACCTGGGGAGCTCCGTCATGGACTTCGTTCGCATGATCGTGCTGGCGGGGCTCATCCTCTTCGGGCTGATGGCGCTCACCCGCTGATCCCTGTCGCTGCGCAGTTTCAGTGATGACGGCGAAAAATGCTCATATCCTGACCAGTGAAAAAGTGTCTAACTGGGCATCGCATAGTTGCTTTGTAAGGCGCGAAAAATTAACGGACAGCGCTATTGTGAGGGCGTGACCTATCAGCCCTTGCAATTCGATGCCGCGCCCCGGCCCTACCGCCTGGGGAATGACCAGCTGCGCCGCTACAACCGCGTGCGCGCCGGCCAGCGAACGCAGGGCCGCGTCAACATCGCCATCGACGTCGTCACTATCCTCCTGATTGTCTCCGTCAGCGCCATCGTCGCTATCGTCGAGCTCTCTTCCATGCCCGACACGATCCTCGAAAAGCTCGCCGGCCTCGCCCTGACCCTCATCCTCGGAGGAGGACTCATCCTCCTCGCGCTCCTCGCCGCACTCCTCATCGCCGCCCGCCGCTGGCACCGCGAATGGGACGGCAACGAAGACCTCGTCATCTTCTCCGAGTCCCACGCAGCCCTGCACGCAGCCCGGCAAGACGGCGCCGTCATGATCGCCTGCGCGCGCATGCAGCTGGCCTGGTTCATCGGCTTCCTCGCCGTCGGCTCCATCGCCGTCGCCACCGAATCCGCTCTCCTCGCCGCCCTCGTCTCCCTGCCCCTCGCCATGGGACTCCTCAACTCCTGGCGCTCCTGCCAAGCCCTGCGCCGCATCACCGGACGCACCCTCTGACACGCGTCGGGCCCGCACGCCCACGCGCACGGACCCGATCACTGTGCCCCGGCCTCGTCGGCGCGGGACGGAAGGTCAGCCCTTCGAAAGTTTTTCTCGCACGGCTCCCGCGCCGAACGTCAGCGCGGTCAGGCCCGCTTCCAGAGCGCCCAGGGCCAGCCCCTGCCTCGTGTGGGCAAAACGAGCGCCCTGCGCACGGCGACCCTCACCGCGGCGGAACAGCCAGCGCTCCACGCCGACCGTGATCATCGCCGACCCCAGCGCCGCGCCCGCGAGAACCGCCAGCTCCGCCGGATCCGCCTCGGTGACACCCTCGAGCGGATCCTCACCCGCGACGGGGGATGACTTCGAGCAGTCCACGTCCTCGTCATCGTAGGGCGGAAGCTCCGAGGGCTCCGGCAGCTGCGCCACCATCGACCAGCCGAGCACCCCCAGCAGACCCGCCTTCACGAGACCGCGCAACGGACGCGAGCGCACGTAATCAGGCAGGGCGTACCACGCGACGGTCGCACCCACGCCCGCCGCAAACCCCGCGACCCGAGTCGGGTCCACCGAGCCAGCGCACGGACAAGAACAGCTAGATGAGGCGGCCATGGCCAGTCCTTTCAATCGGGAGCGCGCGGATCAATCCGCGAGCAGGTCAAGCAGGTGAGAGACAACCTTTCCGCCCGAATAGGCGGAACCGTCGTGCTGGTACTCATTCGTGATGTAGTGGCGAGCGCCGATCAGCTCACCCGTCTCCACGGACAGCTCACGCGGCACGAACATGTCGTCGTAGTACACGGCCGCAGCCACCGGCACCGTGTTCTCGGCCAGCACATCCGGCAGGTACACGGGCGCCGCCTCCGTCGTCGACGCGAGGATCTCCGCGACGCCCTTCAGCGGCGCTAAGCCCGGGTCCTCGTCGTAGACGCGGCGCATGAAATGCTCGCCCGTCAGGTAGAACGGCTCGCTCTCATCCAGAGGGTTCGCGTCCTTCGCGAAGCCCGGGATCTCCTCGGCCAGGCGATCCGCCGCCCAGCCCGTCGCCGTGCCCACCAGGTCCGGCGTCGCGCACGCGTAGATGTACTCCTGGAACACGGCGTAAATCGGTGCGACGTCCACCTGCGAGCCGATCGCCGCCAGGAACTGCGACGAGAGACGTCGCTCGCCTCGAACCGACGTCCACGGACCCTCGAGCAGGTAGTGCAGCTGATCCGTGTTGCCCTGGCCGCCCAGCATCATGCCGATCATGCGCAGGCGCGCGGGGGAGAGACGCTCGCCCGTCGGCAGCGTCTCCTCCGTGTCAGCCAGGTGCGCGCACAGCTCGCGCACCGTGCGCTCATCGCCCGGGTGGCGCTGGAAGTACGCGCGGTTGCGCGCCGCCGTGCGCTCATACGTCAGACGGTAGATCTCGTCCACATGGACGAGGCCGGGCAGACCTCCCGTGATCAGGCTGGCCTTCAGGCCCTGGGGAGCCAGCGACAGGTACGAGGTCGTGATAAAGCCGCCGAAAGACTGGCCGAGCGTCGTCCACGGGTCATCCCCGCACAGCTCGCGGCGCAACGCCTCCGCGTCGTACACGATCTGATCCTGGCGGAAGTGGCGCAGGTACGCGGCCTTCTCCTCGTCCGTATCCAAGTGGGAGAGCGCCTGGGCGTCCATGCGGGTCGACTGGCCCGTGCCTCGCTGATCGAGGAGCACCACGCGGTAATCCTGCAGGAGACGATTCATCCATCCGCCGGTAAACGTGCCGAAACGCGGGCTCGGGTAGCCCGGGCCACCCTGGAGAAACACCGCGTAGGGAGCGTCCTCGCGGCCCTTGCGCACGACCTCGCGCGCGAAAACCTGAATCGTCGGGTTGTCCTCGCCAGTGGGGCGCAGGTGATCAAGGGGAACGTCCAGGCGGTGTTCGTAAACGGTGTGACCGTGGTGCAGGTACGACTCTGTGTGCATGGACACAATGGTAGCGGTTTTGCGGCGGTGCCGTTGTGGTCGTTTGTTGTCCCGTCTGTTTTCTGGGCGCTGCTTGTGGCCCCACGGGTGTTCCGGGCGCCGGAGGGCCCGGCCGCCCGCGAGGCTAGGCGTCCTCACTTCGTTCGGCGCCGCGCCTCGAAGCCCGCCCGTGCCCTCCGGTCCCTCCGGCGCCCTCCACACCTGTGGGGCTGGATCGCTGTGCTAGCCCGGCCAGGCCCCGCCGCCGCCCACGGGCACCGCAGCCTGGCCCTCAGGGTCCTCCGGTGCCCTCCACACCGGCGGCGCCTGGTCGCTGTTGTCTGGTTCGGTGCGTCGTCTCGAAGCCCGGCCAGGCCCCGCCGCCGCCCACGGGCCCGCAGTCAGGCCGTGCCAACCAGGCGGCCGGTTGTCTGAAACCGGTGTCGCCATTGCTCGTGCCTGCCTGCGTAGGGTTGAAACCGTCATCGCCTTTGCGGGTGCGAAATGGGTGTTTCTTAGTGCAGTTTTCGGGTGCAGAGGTGATGTCGGTTTCAACGGTCCCTTGTCGGGGGTGAGCAGTGGTGTTGTTGGTTTCAACGTCGCTACGTTGTCGCACCTCGTGCGCGAAAAAGTTCGCCCTGCTTGGCCTGATGTGTGCGTGAGCGCGAAAAAGTTCGCCCTGCACGCTCAAAACACCCCAAAATCGGCGTTTTTACATTTGCTGGGCGAGTTTTTTCGCGCCAACCCCACCTGCGCCGATCTTGGATGCAGCGCCGCGCACTTCAGGCTGGCTGCCGATGGGGGTTTTGCAGCATTAGGAACTGGCTGTCGGCGTGTCGCCGGCGTGTCACACCCCTAATGACGCCATTCCCCCCGTTGCGTGGTGCTGAGGTTGCGGCGTGAGGGGGTGGACGCATCGATTGTGCTATTCAGCGCTGTAGGCGAGGCGGATGCGAGGCGGATCTGGTCGCTGGACCCCACTACTGGCACCCTTAACCCGCTAATGCGCAGCTAAACCCTATTGGTGGCATGGTGGGCAGGCCGCCCAGGGCGCCACCCATCGGGTTAACGTGCGCATGAAGGGGCCCAGGCCGCCACCTATCGGGTTAACGTGCGCGTAGGTCGGCCCTGGCGGTCCGAGCAGCTGGAGCCCAGCCAGCTCGTCAGAGCCAGTTGAGCAACGCGACGTAGCAGACCGTTCCGATGCCGACGCTCCACAGGAGCTTGCGGCCGCTCAGCAGGTGCGCCGCGACCGTCACCCCCGCCGCCACCAGCGCCGCCCACCAGCGGCCACCCGCCGCCTGCGCTCCCTGCGTCAGCGTGGAGAGCACCAGAATCAGCATGATGCCCGGCGGCATCCACACCGCCATGTCGGAGACGAAACGCGAGTCGCGCAGCGGCTCGAGGATCTTGAACGGCAGAGCACGCAACGTAAAGTCGATGACGAAGGTGATTGCCAGAAGCGCCAGCAGGTAGCCCAGCGTCGGAGTCACTGCGCACCCCCTTCAGTCGCCTCATCCGCGGAGTGCAGGATGCCTCGGCGATGAAGGACGTGGCGAACCACCAGGCACGCGACGAACAGCAGGAGCGCCACCAGCAGGCGCTGGCCGGGTGCCGCCACCATGGCCACCGCGAAGGATGTGCCAGCCAGGAGGATTGAGGGCAGCTCGCGCCTCGTGCGCGCCGCGTCCAGCGTCAGCGTGATGAACAGGGCCGTCAGCGCGAAGTCGAGTCCCTCGATCTGCGTAGGAATCAAGGATCCCGCGGACACGCCCACGAGGCTCGAGATCACCCACGTGAGGTTAAAGAGAGCCTGCATCGCCAACAGGCGAGGCTTCGTCCACCCGTTCGGGCGGGCGGCGGTCAGCGCGTAGGCCTCGTCTACGAGGGCGTACATCGAGAAGAGGCGCGCAAAACGGCCCTCGATGACGTGCAACGGGAACGAGAACGCGAAAAACAGGAGGCGGAAATTCACCAGCAGCATCGTCACCGCGATGACAGCCAGCGGCGTATTCTGCGCGGCCAGAGTGACGACGAGCAGCTCGGCCGACCCCGAGTAGGCGGCCAGGGAGAGCGACGGAGCCAACCACCACGGCAGGCCCAGCTGGATGACGAGAACGCCGTACGCCAGGCCCAGCGGGATGTAACCCGCGGCCACGGGCGCCGTGATGCGCAGGCCTTCGAGGATCTCGCGGCGGGTAGGGCTAGCCGGCACGGGGAGGTTCACGGTGCGCGGTAGCTTGGGCATGGGTGCAATTGTGACGCGTGAGGCGGTAGGAGTGCGCGCTGGCAGGGCCGTGCGTGACGACTTGCACGCTCTCGTAGCGGGGGCGTTTCGCAGAGTGGGAAAGGGCCTCGTCGCGGACCTGTCACATAGTTTCAAAACGGGAAATAGCTCTCGCGCAATAAACCGTCCGGTGGAAATATCGTTCCTGTCGCCGAGGAACATACCCTCGGCGCTTCCATCGAAAACGCAGATCAGGAGCCCTCATGAGCGCCACTCACGCACGCAAGAAGCCATTCCTTCGACTCGCCACGGCCGCCGTCGCCATGGTCGCAGCCCTCGGCATGGCCGCATGCTCTGGTGGCGCGTCCACCTCCTCGTCCTCCTCGTCGAGCGCGCAGGTCGGCGACCGCAGCCCCGAGCAGATCAAGGAAGCCGGCGAGATCGTCATCGGCATCTTCTCCGACAAGGCCCCCTTCGGCTACATCGACGCCGACGGCAAGCCCGCCGGATACGACGTCGTCTACGGCGACCGCATCGCCGCCGACCTGGGCGTCACCGCTAAGTACGTCCCCGTCGACGCCGCCGCCCGCACCGAGGTCCTCGCCTCCAACAAGGTTGACATCACCCTCGCGAACTTCACCGTCACGCCCGAGCGCGCCGAAAAGGTCGACTTCGCGAACCCCTACTTCAAGGTCTCCCTTGGCGTCGTCTCGCCCACCTCGGCCGAAATCACCGACGTGAGCCAGCTGGCCGGCAAGACCCTCATCGTCACCAAGGGCACGACCGCCGAAGCCTACTTCGAGGCCAACCACCCCGAGGTCAAGCTCCAGAAGTACGACCAGTACTCCGACGCCTACCAGGCCCTCGAGGACGGCCGAGGCGACGCCTTCTCCACCGACAACACCGAGGTCATCGCCTGGGCGATCCAGCACCCCGGCTTCAGCGTCGGCATCAAGAGCCTGGGCGAAACCAGCTACATCGCGGCCGCCGTTAAGAAGGGCAACACCGCCCTCCTCGACTGGCTGAACAACCAGCTCGTTGAGCTCGGCAAGGAAAACTTCTTCCACAAGGACTACGAGCAGACCCTCGCCCCCGTCTACGGTGACGCCGCTACCCCCGACGACCTCGTCGTCGAAGGCGGCGTGGACACCACCTCCACCAACTGACGCAGGTACGAGGCCGTGGCCCCCACCGGGGACAGCGCCCACCGCGGGTAAACGCCCCGGGCGGCCACGGCCTCGTCCCGGATTTTTCCTATGAATCTTGACATCCTGGCGCGATACGCGCCCCTGTACGTCGACGCCGCCATCCTCACCCTGAGGATCGCGGCTATCGGCATCGTCGGCTCCCTCGCGGTCGGCCTGCTCGTGGCCGCGATCCGGCAGTACCGGATCCCCGTCGCCACCCAGATCGCCGCCGCTTACGTCGAACTGTCGCGCAACACGCCCCTGCTCGTGCAGCTCTTCTTCATCTACTTCGGCCTGCCGCGCGTGGGCATCAAGTGGAGCGGCGAGACCTGCGCGATCGTCGGCCTCATCTTCCTGGGCGGTGCCTACATGGCCGAGGCCCTGCGCTCCGGCCTCGACTCGATTGCCACGATCCAGTGGGAGTCCGCGTCCGCGCTCGGCCTCACACGCACCCAGACGCTGCGTCACGTCGCGCTCCCGCAGGCCATCGCGACCTCCGTGCCGCCGCTCGCCGCCAACGTCATCTTCCTCATCAAGGAAACATCCGTCGTCTCCGTCGTCGCGCTGCCCGACCTCGTGTACGTCGCGAAAGACCTCATCGGCATGTCCTACAACACCTCCGAAGCGCTGATCCTCCTGGTCATCGCCTACCTGGTGATCCTCCTGCCCGTGTCCATCGCGGCCCGACTCATCGAAAAGAAGGTGCGCCGTGGCGGATTTGGGAATTAACGTCATCTTCGAGGGCCGCAACCTCGTACGCATCCTCGAGGGCCTGGGCGTCACCGTCGGCATCTCCGCGCTGTCCGTCGTGCTGTCGCTGGTGCTCGGCGTGTTCGTCGGCCTCGGCATGCGCTCGCGCTGGCGAGTCCTGCGCTGGCTCATGCAGCTCTAC
The DNA here is from genome assembly GCF_005696695.1 of Schaalia odontolytica. Classification (NCBI taxonomy): domain Bacteria; kingdom Bacillati; phylum Actinomycetota; class Actinomycetes; order Actinomycetales; family Actinomycetaceae; genus Schaalia; species Schaalia odontolytica. The sequence continues at coordinate 137,864 of NZ_CP040006.1, forward strand.
CTCGAGTTCGTGCGCATCATGCCCCAGCTCGTCCTCCTGTTCGTGGCCTACTTCGGGCTCACGCGCGTCGCGGGGATCAACCTGGACGGCATCACGGCGTCCGTCCTCGTCTTCACCCTGTGGGGCGGTGCCGAAATGGGTGACCTGGTGCGAGGCGCGCTCATCGCGATCCCCCGCCACCAGTACGAGTCCGCCTACGCTCTGGGACTCACCCCGAGGCAGACCATGCGCCGCGTCATCCTGCCGCAAACCCTGCGCAGGCTTGCGCCCCCGGCCGTCAACCTCATCACCCGTATGGTGAAGACGACGTCCCTCGTCGTGCTCATCGGCGTCGTCGAAGTCCTCAAGGTTGGACAGCAGATCATCGACGCCAACCGCTTCAACTACCCGACCGCCTCGCTGTGGATCTACGGCCTGATCTTCGTGCTGTACTTCCTCATCTGCTGGCCCATCTCGCTCCTCTCACGCCACATGGAGAAAACATGGCAGAACTGACCTCCGACCCGCAGCTGCGTCTCGTCGACCTTGACAAGACCTACCCCGGCGGCCATCACGCCCTGCGCGGCGTCTCCCTCGACGTCGCCGACGGCGAAGTCGTCGTCATCATCGGCCCCTCCGGCTGCGGCAAGTCCACACTCCTGCGCACGATCAACGGCCTCGAGCCCATCAACTCCGGGCAGATCCTCTTCGACGGGACCGACCTGGCGGCCCCCGGCGTCTCCTGGCCCGATGTCCGCCGCCGTATCGGCATGGTCTTCCAGTCCTACGAGCTCTTCCCCCACCTGACCGTCATGGGGAACCTGACGCTCGCCCCCGGCCTCGTCGCGGGAGAATCGCGCGCCGACGCGAGCGCGCGGGCGCTGAAACTACTTGAGCGCGTCGGCCTGGCGGACCGCGCCGACGACTACCCGCGCCAGCTGTCCGGCGGCCAGCGCCAGCGCGTCGCCATCGTGCGTGCGCTCATGATGGACCCCGAGATCCTCCTCCTCGACGAGGTCACGGCCTCCCTCGACCCGGAGATGGTGCGCGAGGTCCTCGACGTCGTCCTCGAACTGGCTCGCACCGGCATGACGATGCTCATCGTCACCCACGAGATGGGCTTCGCCCGCGCGATCGCGGACCGCATCGTCTTCATGGACGAGGGCCGCATCGTCGAGGTTGACCCGCCGCGCAAGTTCTTTGCGGACCCGTCCTCGGATCGTGCGCGCAAGTTCCTCGATATCTTCAGCTTCGAAGGCGCCAAGCTGTAAGGGTGTAGGAGCTCCTCGCGGAGGGGCTTGAGCGGGGGCGCAGGCTGGTGGCTTGCGCCCCCGTTGTTGTGCTTGTTGCTGTGCGCCCGGGATGTGTTCTGGGTGCCGGAGGGGTTGGCCTTGCTGGGCCCGGCTGCTTGGTGCGCCCGTGGGCGGCGGCCCGCCCGCGAGATCGCCACACGCGAGCCTTCGGCTCGGAGTGATCGATCAGATGCCCGGCCAGGCCTTGCCGCCGCCCACGGGCGCCGCAGCCTGGCCCTCCCGCCCGTGTTCTCGGTCCCACCGGCGCCCTTCCAACAGCAGGGGCTTCGTGTTCTGCTGGGATGTCTAGCCAGGCCTTGCCGCCGACCACGGGCGCCGCAGCCTGGATCACCAGTGTTCTGGTCCGGCACCTTCCGCGTTATGGCTTGTTCCTAAGTGGTGTGACACCACTTAGCGGGGTATTACACCAGCTCGGAGGTGGTGTAATGCTCCCTAACTGGTGTAATGCTCCCGAATTGGTGCAATGTCGCGCAGGTGCCGTTGGGGCTCGCGGATAGGAAACGGCTACGTGGATAGGTTACGAGGATCCGGATAGGTTACGACGATGCGGATAGGTTACGAGGATCCGGATAGGTTATGAGGATCCGGATACCTTAATAACCTATCCGCATGTACGCAACCTATCCGTGTAGGGGGCTGGGTTGGACTGGGGGGCGTGCACCTGGCCGTCGAGGTGCCTATTCGCGTAGCGGCCCGGTGCCCTGCGTGGTGATCCGGTGCATTGAGCACGCGCGAGAGTTGAGACTGCGCGAGTAGAGCCCACCCGCGACAGAATTTCCCGTTTCAGCCGATCAGCGTCGACTGGTGGTGCACCATGATCAGGCGCGATTCGCCAGACGTCGCCGGCGCCCACACGCTGGATTCCAGCGACGCGCCGCCCTCCCAGCGCACCCGGTAGCGCGTCAGGAACGACCCGCCCAGGTCGTGCGCGTCGATGCGGCCGATCGCCGGGGAAGCGGGCGAGGGGCCCGCCAGCGTCGTGGTCGCGCCGCCACCCGGCCAGATGCGCGTCGTGCGCTCGTCGGTCATGGCCGCCAGTGCCTCCTCGTCGCCGCCGGTCCACGCCAGGATGAACTCGCGCTCGCGGGCGACCGCATCCTCGGTGGTCGGAGCGCTCACGGACGAGGCTGGGGCCGCCTCCGCTGGTTCAATCGGCTCAGCAGAAGCAGAGAAAACGCTGGGATGAGAACGGAATGTCGACGTGGCGGCCTCGTCGGTGGAGGTGTCGTGTGAAGCGGGAGCGCTCCCTTGGGCATCAGTAGTAGCGGGCACGTTGTGCGGCTCGACGGACGTGGGCGCAGAGGTAGCACCCCCGGATGCCTGATCCGCCGACGCAGTGCCACGTGACGCAGTGCCACGCGACGCGCCGCCCCCGAACCCGGGGCCCGGCTCGGGCGTGCGCCCAGCCTGGTAGGCCTCGGCGCATGCGCGCGCGAGGTCGTCGGCCCGCTCGTTCATATGGTGCCCAGCGTGGCCCTTGACCCACTCGAAGGTGACGCGGCGCCCCTCCATGGCCCGATCGATCTCCTGGATGAGCTCCAGGTTCTTGATGGGTTTCTTGTCGGCCTTCGTCCAGCCGCGCTTCTTCCAGCCGAGCCGCCACTTGGATACGACGTTGATCGCGTACTGCGAGTCGGCGAGGATGTGCAGCTCTTCGCCGGTCTCGGCCGTGGCCTCGAGCAGACGCAGAATCGCGGTCAGCTCGCCTAGGTTGTTGGTGCCCTGCGGCCAGCCGCCCGCGTCCCACGTGTCCTCGTCCACGTACCAGGCCCACCCCGCGGGCCCAGGATTGCCGAGGGAAGAACCGTCCGCCGCCGCCGTAATCGTCATGCCCTCATCCTATCGGCATCCCGCTTGCCTGATCGGAAGGGGGACGAGGCCGGGGCCGCCTCAGCCTCGTGCCCTAGACTCTGGGGTGGGCGTGGTCGCGCCCTTCGCTGCACAGACGAGGACGGAGATGACCATGAGTACACACAACGGTGAGAAGCGTGAGACGGGTGCCGACGAACAAGAGCAAGGCAGCTCGAAGAAACCGGATCGTTCCCGCCGATGGGCTTTCCTGACGCTCGCTCTCCCGATTGCGCTGCTCGCGTGGAGTTGCGTTCCGAAGGCTTCCCTGCCGGTGACGCCGACCAACAAACTGGCCATCGGGGATGCCGTCATTGCTGTGCAGCTGGGTGAAGCACAATCGCAGTCGGGCCTTGAATCCCCAATTCAGAACAACTTGGTTGCACTTGTTGACATGCAAGGGGAGCAGGATATCGTGCGTATCGGCAACCAGTGGGAAGGTAGGATCCTGTGGTCTGATCGCGGTATCTCCTTCGGTGCCGACCAATGGGAGTACCAGACGACAGAAAACGGAACGAGTAGCCAAGAAATTAAGGACTGGCGGGCCTCGAACGTCCAGCGTTATGAGTTGTCGGATGGTCGATTCATCGTGGTTTCTTACTCGTCAGACTTGGGCTATCGGGTCGATACGATCGAACGTGATGGAAGCGTGACGAGTGTGTCAACTCCCGGAACGCGCGGGGACATGGGGCAGTGTGGGGATCGGATCCTGTCGATCGTTGACACGAAGCAATTCCCGCGTGTGAGAACGGAGGCTTTCGAGGCTTACGCCGCACAGTCGGGCGGCGATGGCGAGCAACCGGAGGAGCTGTCTGTCGTCATTCAGTTGAATGATCGCGATGGTGACACTCCTCGGATCATTGGCGTCGCGCCAATGATCGACGGCTTGGTGTCGGGACAGAGAGAGTTCGCCTGTGAGGGGGACGTGATCACGATGCCGAGCGTCCAAACGGGCGACTCTCGAGTCGTTCGTGTGATGGCAGATGGTGGAGAGACGGGAACGATGGTTCTCGAGCGCTGGGATCTGGCGACTGGGGAGCGCACGATTATTCCCGTGGTCGACGAGCAGGAAAATCCCATCGAAGTGAACAGGGACCGCAGCATTTTCGACTATCAGGGGATCCAGGTCGGTGATGAGTACCGGTTCATCAGTGAAGGCGGGGATGCGTTTGCAGTGGACCTGAGGAGCGGTCGAGGCCGCTACCTGTTCTCTTATTCCGGTACACGAATCAACCAGCGAATGGTGTACCAGGTGAGTGAGACGGGCGTATACGCGCTCGAGGGCCGCCGGGAGGATCACAATGTCACCCTCTCTTACCGGCCGTGGGATGGGGGAGCATACCGGGACGTCATCACAATGGACAAGCTGGCAGACTACGTCTGGTTGGAAGGCGGTTTCATGTCGTCGGGCCACTGGCGAAGGATTCAGTCGTTCTCTCTGCGCCCCGGCTGGGATGGCGGCGCGCAGTAACGTTGTTCGGTTGTCCGGGGTTCCCGCTCGGTCGGGACGTCACTCGATGGGACGAGGACGGGGCAGCCTCGGCCTCGTGCCCTAGACTCTGGGGGTGGGCGTGGAAGCGCCCGCTGCCGCGATGAGAGGGAAGATGCGCATGGGGGAACGCCTCGACGAGCTTTGTGAGACGGCTGCCGACGAGCAGGAGCATGGCCACCCGAAGAAGCCGAAGCGTTTCCGCCGATGGGCTCTCCTCGTCGTCGTGCTCTCGGTTGCCGCGCTGGCGTGGAGCTGCGTTTTCCATGGGGGATTGACCAGAAAACCGGCTAGTTTTCTCGCGACGAATGACGCGGTCGTTGCCGTGCGTCTGGGGTCCGGATGGTCCACGGTGGCCGAGGATTTTCGGTATAACGACTATGACGGCTGGATCGTGCTTCTCGACGCCGACGGGCGCGGCCAGGTTGCTGCCGTGAACAATGTGCTTGATGGCGATGTGGTGTGGAATGAGCGGGGCGTCTTCTACGCGGCGTCTTCTCACGACTTCCTCACGACCCAGGCGGGAACGCAGGAAATTGGACGAGGAGACCGCAGCGACGAGCGTCAACGCTATGCACTCCCCGATGGCGCGCTCGCGGTTGTGAGTGGTGAAGAGTTTGGGTATGAGGTTGACACCGTCCACGTTGATGGACGTGTGGCGAGCGTCGAGAATGACAAGACAGGAGGCTCTGTCGGGCAGTGTGGGGCGCGGATCTTGGCGATCACCGACACGAAGGAGTCTCGCGGCATCAGTGCCGCAGCGTTCGCGGCGTATGCTGCTCGATCGGGCGACGAGAAGCCGCCGACCACCCTCGCGGCTGTTGTTCAGCTCAATGACCACGATGGCGAGGAGTCTCCAGTCCTCGCGGTAGCGCCGATGATCGACGGCTTGGGGTCGCGACAACACATGTTTGCCTGCGAAGGGGACGTCATCACGATGCCGACCGAGCTGTCGGACGAGGCCGCTGCCTCAAGCCATGGTTCGACGAGCGAGCGGCAGCGAACGGTGGTTCTTGAGCGGTGGGACCTGTCAACGGGTGAGCGCTCGATCATTCCCGTCCTCGACGAGGCCGGCAACCCCCTTGAGTTGAATGATGAGCAGGGCGTTTCCGAGTACGAGGCGATTCGCGTGGGCAACGAGTACAGGTTCGTGTCGTGGGGTGGGGATGCTTTCGCTGTCGACCCGGCGAGTGGCCAGGGACGTTACTTGTTTTCGCTTGATACGCCAACGTATGGGCCGGACGGATACTTGGCGACCTTCCAGGTGACCGAGACCGGCGTCTACGCGCTGAAGGATCGTCGCTCTGACCGCGTCGTGACCCTCTCGTACAGGCCCTGGGAAGGTGGCGAGTGGCGTGACATCTTCACGACCCGTGACCTGGCCTATTTCCTCAAGAAAGGCGAGTTGACGCCGACGGCGGACATCCAGTCCTTCGCCCTGCGGCCCGGCTGGGACGGTGGCGCGCAGTAACGCGTGCAGCCGCGCGGCACAGTGATGCAACGCGAGAGGGGCGGTCCTCCAATGAAGACCGCCCCCACCTGTTACACCGTGACGCCCACCTGGCCCAGCGCGAAGGCGAACTCCTCGCAGCGCGCCGCCCACCGGCCCTCGCGCCCGGACGGGCCGGCGTGCCCGGCGACCATCTCGGTGCGCAGGATGATCGGACGCTCGAGCGGGTCGCGTGCGGCGACGAGGCCGTGGCCGGCCTCCCCGCTCGCGCTCGCCTCGCCGGCCTCCGAATCGCAGCAATTGCAGCGCTGCCCAGCCCCGGCCTCGTCCGTGGAGGGAACCTGGCCGGTGGCCTCGCGCAGGCGCTGCACCCACTTGGTGGGCTCGACGAACTCGACGCGCGTGTCGTTGACCGACGTCGTCGCCATGATCGCGGGCAGGAGCGCGCCGTCGGGCACGTTCTCGTAGGGTGTGTAGCGGCTCATCGCGTCGAACACGGCGCGCGAGGTGAGTGGGTTGCCCCACTCCTCCCATTCGCCGACGGTGAGAGGCAGGGACGGGTCCAGGATTGTTGACAGCGCGTCCACGAAGGGCACGCCCGCCAGGATCGCGCGGAAACGGTCGGGTGCGGCGTTGGTGACCGCGCCCATGAGCAGGCCGCCGGCGCTGCGGCCCTCCGCGACGAGGCGGCCGGGCGCCACCCACCCGGAGTCGACCAGCCAGTCGGCCACGTCGATGAAGTCCGTGAACGTGTGCTCCTTGACCAGCTCCTTACCGTCCTCGTACCAGGCGCGGCCCATCTCGCCGCCGCCGCGCACGTGCGCGATCGCGTAGACGACGCGGCGCAGGATCGGCAGGCGCAGGGTCTCGAACTCGGGGTCGTAGCTGACCTCGTACGAGCCGTACCCGATCTGCCAGCCCGCGTGCGTGCCGTCCGGGCGCGCGTCGCGGTGGTGGATGAGGGTGACAGGGATGCGGGTCGCGCCGTCGCGCGCGAGCACCCACACGCGCTCCTCGACATACTCGGCAGGGTCCCAGCCGGGCGCCTCGCGGGTGCGCAGGGTCCGCACGGTCAGGGCCGCGCCTTCGGGGTTTTCGGGGGACGAGGCCGGGGCCGGGGTGGGCAGGGACACCTCGGCGACCGTGGGGGGCACGGTCTGTGACTGGAACTCAACCCGAAGCGGATCCTCCCACGGGGTCGGCACGGTCGCGATCGTGCGCACCGGGGCGTCCACCTCCACGCGCCGCCACGCGGGTGAGGGTTCGCGGCGATCCCACACGTCGACCTGCGTCAGAGAGCCCGAACGAAGCGAGAGCGCCACGTAGTCCGCGTGAGCCTCGACGTCGGTGATGCGCTCGCCGGGGCCGGGGCTGCGCAGCGGCTCCCAGGACTCAAACGGCGTGAGGGGTGCGGGCTCGTCCTCCGGCAGGGGAGTGCCCGGCGTGCGATCCGCCAGGGAACCCCGCGAGAACGCGGAGGAGGACGTGACGCCGAGGCCCGCCAGGGCCTCGGGCGAACCCCCTGCAGGCAGCATCGCCTGCGCGAGCGAGCCCTCCTGCGTCAGCCCCGTATGCACGATGAACAGGCGATCCCCGGCCGAATCCGCCGACACCAGCGTGCGCGGGCGCACCGGCATGAGCGGCAGCGGGCGCACGTCCGGGTGGGCGGGCAGCCATAGCCACGCGCGGCCCGCCGTCGACGACGAGGCGTGAATGACGACGTGCCCCGGGAAACCCGAGGGCGCGAACCCCATCTCGAAGCCCTCGTCCGGCTCCACCAGCAGCAGCTCGTCGGCCTCACGAGGCGTGCCCAGGCGGTGCAGCCACACGTCGCACGCGCGCCACGCGTCGTCTACGCCCATGTAGATAAAGGAGGCGGAATCATCCGCCCACGCGAAGCCGTACCCGGCGTCCACCACGGCCTCGTCGATGACGCGGCCCGACGCCTCCTGCACGACCCACGTGTAGCGCTCATCCCCGCTCGTGTCCCGAGCCCACGCGATCAGGCGCCCATCCGGGGACGGGTACATGTCCGCCAGGCGGAAAAACTCCTGCCCGCGCGCCCACTCATTCTCATCGACGAGGAGCTCCTCGCCCCGCGTCGGCACGCCCGGTTCGGGGACGAGCGGGACCGGCACCCCGGCCTCGTCGCGCTCCACCGGCGCGCGATGATGCGTCGCGTACGACTCGCCCTCCGCGAAACGCCGAAAATACCAGAACTCGCCCTCGCGGATCGGAACCGTCACGTCGGTGAGCGCCGTGGAGGCCTTGACCTCCTCCACGAGGCGCGCGGCCGCCTCGCGCGTCGGCGCCGTCACCGCGTCCGCCCACGCGTTCTCCGCCTCCAAATGAGCCCTGACCTCGGGATCCTCACCGTCACGCAACCAATCCCACGGGTCATCAAAATGCTGCCCGAACTGGTCGCGCACCCGGTACCCGTAACGCTTCGGGGCAACCGGGGGAGTGTTCATCGACGAGGCATTGGCCGCCTCACGCGTAGTCGTGTCAGTCATGTGGACCATCTTAGAGGTGGGCCAACTGATGGGGATCCACGAAACAGCGGCGCGACCGTGCGAGACTAGGGGGGTGAACGACGAACAAGCTCCCTCGCGCGGATCCGCTGCCGCGCTCGAACCCGAGTCCCCTGTGCTCGACCCCGCGGCGCTCGCGGACCGACCTGCGCCCCTTGCTCAGCCCGGCACCCGAGGGCAGGTGGATGGGGGAGCGGCCCCGGCCTCGTCCCTGAGCCTCACCGAGCGACTCCTCGCCTGGGTGCGCGAATTCATTCAATTCGGCATGGTCGGAGCCACCGCGTACATCGTCGACGCCGGACTGTTCAACCTGCTCCAGCACGGGCCGCTCGGCGTGCTCGCCGGTCACCCCAACACCGCGCAATTCGTCGCCGCCGCGACCGCGACCCTGTACTCGTGGATCGCCAACCGCCTGTGGACCTACCGTGGACGCACCCAGGCAAACGCCACGCGCGAAGCTGTCCTCTTCTTCTTCGCCAACGCCTGCGGCATCGGCATCACCCAGTTCTGCCTCTTGTTCACCCACCACATCCTCGGGTACACCTCGGCGCTGGCAGACAACATCGCCGCCTACGTCGTCGGCTTCGCCCTGGGCACCGCGTTCCGCTTCTTCTTCTACCACTACGTGGTCTTTACAGGACATACGCGCGCGTAGGTTCGAGGCGCGGCTGTAGGGTCGAAACGTGAAGGAAACGGCAGAGCACTACCCGACCCCCGAAGAGTCCATCGCCACGATGGTCACCATCGACGACACCGCCCTCGTGTTCGAAGGCGGCGGCATGCGCAACGCCTACACGGCCGCGCTCGTGAACCGACTCATCGCCGAAGGCATCAACTTCCCCCATATTTCCGGGGTTTCTGCGGGTTCCAGCCACCTGTGCAACTTCACCTCCCGCGACGCGCAGCGTTCCCACGACACCTTCGTCGACCTCGTCGAAGACCCCGAATTCGGCGGACTCAAGCACTTCCGCAAGGGCCACGGCTACTTCAACGCCGAGTACATCTACCAGCAGATCTGCTACCCCGACGGCGCCCTGCCCTTCAACATGGATGCGTTCCTGGCGAACCCGGCGACCACGCGCGTCGCCACCTTCAACGCGTCGCGTGGGCAGGTCCGCTGGTTCTCCAAGGAAGAAATGAGCACCCTGGACACGCTCGGACCCATCATCCGCGCCTCCTCCACGCTGCCGATCCTCATGCCTCCCGTCGAGATCGACGGCGACACCTATGTCGATGGTGCGCTCGGCCCCAACGGCGGCCTGCCCTTCGACCAGCCCCTGCGCGAGGGCTATCGCAAACTCCTCGTCGTCCTCACTCGCCCCCGCGACTACGTTAAGGGCCCCATGCCCGCCAGCGTCGGCGCGCTCCTGCGTACCGCCTACCGCCAGTTCCCCTCCGTGTTCGAGGGCGTGGCTCGCCGCCCCGACCGCTACAACGCGGGACGCCGCTTCCTCTTCGAGCTTGAGGAACGAGGCCAGGCCTACGTGTTCGCCCCCGACAACCTGTGGATCAACAACACCGAGTCGCGGCGCGAACGCCTGGAAGCGACCTACCGTGCCGGCCTGGTGCAGGCCGTGCGCGAAATGCCCGCGATCAAGGCGTTCCTGGGGCTGTAGGCTTTCCTGTTCCTGTTCCTGTTCCTGTTCCTGTGGTGGTGCTTGTTGCGCCGCTGGTGTTCCGGGCGCCGCGTGTGCTTTGTGGGGCCGGGCTGCCCGCGTGATTTCCAGCCGCCGCCTGATCTCCGGCCGCCGCGTGGCCTGCTGTTTTTGGGTGTGTCTGCTCTGTGCGCTCGTGGGCGGCGGCCCGCCCGCGAGATCGCCACACGCGAGCTTCGCTCGGAGTGGTCGATCTCGAGGCCCGCCCTGGCCCTGCCGCCGCCCACGAGCGCCGCAGCCACACTCCTATTGCCCCGCAGGCCCTGCGGTGGTCTCCAATCGGGCGGGCATGTGTGTGCCCTGGCCCCGCCGCCCACCGGCACCGCGGCCAGGCCCTCCGGTCCCTCCGGCGCCCTCCACACCAGTGGTGCCTGGCGTGCTGCTGACATGTGGTTCGGCGCGTCGTCTCGAAGCCCGGCCAGGCCCCATAGGCCAGGCGGTTCGGTTCTTTGAAACCCCTGTCGCCTTTGCGCGCTCGTACGTGCCTGGGGTTGAAACCGTCATCACCTTTGCGGGCCGGCGAGGTGCGCCAGTTGAAACCACCATCGCCTTTGCGGCTATGAAACGGGCGATTTTGGTGCGTTTTTTGGTTGCAGTGGTGACGGTGGTTTCAACGGTTGCTATTCAAGGGCGCGCAGTGGTGATGGGGGTTTCATGCTGACCTGCAGCAGCGGTCGTAGAGGTGTCATTGGTTTCAATATCGCCACGTCGCCGCTTCCTGCGCGCGAAAAAGGTCGCCCTGCTCGGTCTGATGGTGGACGCGAGCGTGACTATATTCGCCCTGCAGGCGAAAAAGTACCCAAAATTGGCGTTTTATGGCGTGCTGGGCGAATTTTGTACCGGATGCGCTGATGAAGGGCCTGTGTCGGGCGAGTTATGTCCCGGACCTTGCATCTAGGGCCTCTTGCTGCCGATATGTTCCTGGATCTGCGGGACGACTAGATGTTGCCCCACGATCTCGTGCTATCTGGCCGATCTGTTTCTCGGTCTGCGGCGCGCCCAGATGCGCCCCCTAGATGTAGGGCTCGTGTCGGCCCCTAGATCTAGGGTGCGCCTCCCGTTGGAGGCGCGCGTGGGTGCCTCGCTCAGACCCCATGCGACCGCCTTTCCGCATGATTCCGGCCATTTCGCCAAAAATGCCACTCACCCCTATATCTAGGGGCGCTTAGTCGCCAACGACCCCTAGATGTGCGGGTGCGACACGCCCAAGAGTGCCACCAAAGAGTGTGACGCTCGACATCTTTCAGGTGGTTGGCAGGTGGTTATGCACAGGGTGGTGATGCGCTCGTCCACAGGGTGCACAGGTGTGTGTGAGGGTGGTGGAGACCCCTAGATGTGCCCGTGGGTTAGTCGCAAACCCCAATGTTTGCGCGCATCTTCGCGCACCTGTGCGGAGGGGGCGACAAATCGCAAAGGCCTCTCCGAGATCCTGACCGCTCGCTCCATCCACAGACCCCTCCTGCCTCGTCCACAGTTGGGGCGGCGCACACAACATCTAGGGGGCGCTTGCGTGGGCGGCCACGAGGTGTAGTGTTGTCGTGTTCGCGGCGAACGAGCCGCCAGAAAGACAACACAGGATGCCAACGTCCGGCCTCGAGCCGCAAGGAGACACGAACATGTCGATCACCGTCTACTCCAAGCCCCGCTGCCCCCAGTGCGACGCGACCTACCGCGCCCTCGACAAGCAGGGCGTCTCCTACGAGAAGATCGACGTCACCCAGGACGCGGAATCCCTCGCCTTCATTAAGGGCCTCGGCTACCAGCAGGCCCCCGTCGTCGTGGCCGGCGAGGATCACTGGTCCGGCTTCCGCCCCGACCGCATCAAGGCCGTCGCTGCCGCAGCTGCCCCCCTGGCGCTGCAGGCCTGAGTCGCGCCGACAAGTCCCGGCCGCGAGGCCGGGGCTTTCGCGTATCTGGGCGGGAACGGGGCCGGGGCGCACCCCTCGGTGGATATGGGGAAATGAGCGGCCAACTGGCCGTGAGGATTTGCCGCCCACGGCCGCATACATACGCCGCCAGCGACTGCGTGCCCTCGCCAAGCCGGCCGCGTCGATCATCCCACATGGGACACGCGTGCGAGGCAACCCCGCCCGGGCCTCGGGGGTGAGACACTAGAGATTCAGCATCCCGCCTAGCAGGAAGGATCACCATGGGCATCGTCGTCTACTTCTCGTCGGCGACGGGCAACACCCGCCGTTTTGTCGAAAAGCTCGGCCTCCCGGCGGCGCGAATCCCGTTGCTTCCCAAGGATGAACCCCTGCGCGTGACCGAGGAGTACGTGCTCGTCGTGCCCACCTACGGCGGCGGAAATCTCAAGGGAGCGGTGCCCAAACAGGTCATCAAGTTCCTCAATGACCCCGACAATCGGGCCCTGTGTAGGGGCGTCATCTCGTCGGGAAACACTAACTTCGGCAAGGCCTACTGCATCGCGGGCGACATTATCGCGGCCAAGCTGGGGGTCCCCCACATGTATAAGTTCGAGCTCCTCGGTACGCCCGAGGACGTCTCCAGAGTTCGCGAAGGACTGGAACAGTTTTGGCAGAAAACTACACCGACACAGGCGTAGAGGAAGCTCCCTCCCCGGAGCTGGACTACCACGCGCTGAACGCGCAGCTTAACCTGTACGACGCGAACGGACACATTCAGTTCGACGCGGACCGTGCGGCGGCTCGCCAGTACTTCCTCCAGCACGTCAACCAGAACACGGTGTTCTTCCACGACCTGGAAGAGAAGCTGAAGTACCTGGTAGACGAGGGCTACTACGAGAAGCACGTCCTGGACCAGTACGACTTCGCGGACATCAAGGAGCTGTACAAGCAGGCCTACGCCCACAAGTTCCGCTTCCCGACGTTCCTGGGCGCGTTCAAGTACTACACGTCGTACACGCTCAAGACTTTCGACGGTAAGCGCTACCTGGAGCGCTTCGAGGATCGTGTCGCCATGGTGTCGCTGTACCTGGCGCGCGGCGACATCGAGCTTGCTCGTAGCTTCGTGGACGAGATCATGACGGGCCGCTTCCAGCCTGCCACCCCGACCTTCCTCAACGCCGGTAAGGCGGCGCGCGGCGAGCTGGTCTCCTGCTTCCTGCTGCGCATCGAGGACAATATGGAGTCGATCGCGCGAGGCATCAACTCGGCCCTGCAGCTGTCCAAGCGCGGTGGCGGCGTCGCCCTGCAGCTGACGAACCTGCGTGAGTCGGGTGCCCCCATTAAGAAGATTCAGAACCAGTCCAGCGGCGTCGTGCCCGTCATGAAGCTGCTCGAGGACTCCTTCTCCTACGCGAACCAGCTGGGTGCGCGTCAGGGCGCGGGCGCTGTGTACCTGCACGCGCACCACCCGGACATCATGCAGTTCCTGGACACCAAGCGTGAGAACGCGGACGAGAAGATCCGCATCAAGACGCTGTCCCTGGGCGTCGTCATCCCGGACATCACGTTCGAGCTGGCCCGCAAGAACGAGGACATGTACCTGTTCAGCCCCTACGACGTGGAGCGCGTGTACGGCGTGCCCTTCTCCGAGATTTCGGTGACGGAGAAGTACCACGAGATGGTGGACGACGGCCGTATCCACAAGCGCAAGATCAACGCTCGTCGCTTCTTCCAGACGATCGCGGAGATCCAGTTCGAGTCCGGCTACCCCTACATCGTCTTCGAGGACACGGTGAACAAGGCGAACCCGATCAAGGGTCGCATCACCATGTCGAACCTGTGCTCGGAGATCCTCCAGGTGTCCGAGGCTTCGACCTACAACGACGACCTGTCCTACGCCCACGTCGGCAAGGACATCTCCTGCAACCTGGGCTCGCTCAACATTGCGAAGACCATGGATTCCCCGGACTTCTCCAAGACGATTGAGATGGCGATCCGCGGCCTGACGGCCGTCTCGGACCTGTCGGACATCGGCTCGGTCCCGTCGATCGCCCGCGGCAACGCGATGAGCCACGCGATCGGCCTGGGTCAGATGAACCTGCACGGTTACCTGGCGCGCGAGCACGTGCACTACGGGTCCGAGGAGGCCCTGGACTTCACGAACATGTACTTCATGACGGTCCTGTTCGAGGCCATTAAGGCCTCGTGCAAGATCGCGCGTGAGCGCGGCGAGACCTTCGAGGGCTTCGAGGAGTCGAAGTACGCGTCGGGCGAGTTCTTCCGCAAGTACATTGACGAGGAGTGGGCCCCCACCACGGACAAGTGCCGTGAGCTGCTCGCCGCCTCGTCGATCAAGGTCCCGACCCAGGCGGACTGGGAGGCCCTGGCGGCCGACGTCGCCACGTACGGCATGTACAACCAGAACCTGCAGGCCGTGCCTCCGACGGGTTCCATCTCGTACATCAACAACTCGACGTCGTCGATTCACCCGATCGTGTCCCGCGTGGAGATCCGCAAGGAAGGCAAGATCGGCCGCGTCTACTACCCGGCGCCCTACATGTCGAACGAGAACCTGGAGTACTACCAGGACGCGTACGAGATCGGCCCGGAGAAGATCATTGACACCTACGCGGTGGCCACCCAGCACGTGGATCAGGGCCTGTCGCTCACGCTGTTCTACCCGGATACGGTGACGACGCGTGACCTGAACAAGTCCTACATCTACGCGTGGAAGAAGGGCATTAAGACCCTGTACTACATGCGCCTGCGCCAGATGGCCCTGGAGGGCACGGAGGTCGAGGGCTGCGTGTCCTGCATGCTGTGACGTGACGCCCGTTTGTCGGGTGGTGCGGGGGTCGGGAAACCGGCCCCCGCACCCTTTTATGTGGGACGAGGCCGGGGCGGGCCGGGAGCACCGGCGTGAGGTTGGGGCGGGCTGCGTCGGGTTGTGGTGAGTGGTGAGAAGGGACAATGAGGCGGAACTTCCGTGTTGCAGAGGTTGCTCGTATGATGTGGGAGGATAAGATCCCACAATCTGACCGGAGCTATTGATGAGCGACCCCTCCAATCCCTACGGCTCGGGCGGTGCGACCCCCTACGGCAGCCAGCCAGCGTACGGCGCCCAGGCCTCGTACGGTGCCCAGCCTGCCTATGGACAGGCCCCCGTCGTGCAGCAGCCTGCATACGGTACCCAACCCGCATACGGTGCCCAGGCCTCGTACGGCGCGGGCGCTTCCTACGGGCAGCCGATGTACGGCCAGGTCGTGTACGCCCTGAACCCCGCCGTCGAGCGCGTGCGTTCAAACGCGTCCATGGTGCGCATCATGTCTTTCGTTAGCTTTGTGACGGTCGGGCCGCTCCTGTCGTTCGGTGCGTGGTTCTGGAGCATGAACCTCCTCAGCGAGGCCGAGAGCCTGGGTGCCCCCGAGGACGTGCTGAGGGACGTGCGCGGTGCCCGAACGACGGCTCTCATCTGCGGAATTGTCGGCATCGTGCTGTTCGGTCTTCTGATCGCCGCGCTCTTCCTCTCTGTCTGGCTCGTGGAATCTGCGAAGTGATTGGTTGTTGACATGAGTGACGAACAGATGCCCTCGCGGGCAATTCCGGCCGGCTGGGACTGGCCTCAGCAAAGCGACGGGCCGGTCGCGCCCCAGGTGGGAGCTCCCGCCTCGTCGTGGTCGAACGCTCCCGCCCAACCGCAGGCCCCTGCCCCCGCGCAGTTTGCGCCCCCGGTGGGTGCGCCCGTGAACGTCGCGCCCGTCGCGCAGCAGTCGCCCTACGCTCCCGGACACAGCGGGGTCGCGGCCGCCAGTGTGGCCCCGGCGTACGGCACCCCTGCTGCGTATCCCCAGCAGGGTGCACCCGCCCAGCCGATGCCGTCCTACGGCCAGCCGAGCGCCTATCAGGCGCAGCCTGCGCCCGTCGCCCAGCCGATGCAGCAGGCCGCCACCCCGCAGTACGGCGTGAATCCGCAGGCCGCGTACGCGAGCCAGCCGGTGCAGCCGTCCACGGATCAGCTCCGGCAGCTGGCCTTCTCCCGCCTCAAGTCCAACGCCACCGTCGCCATCGTCATGTCCTTCGTGTGGTTCTTCACGACGCCGGTCATTCTGCTGCTCGCCAACGCGGTTCGGGCGCAGCGCCTGTGTACCCACGCCCGGGAGATCGACGCTCCGTCCGACGTGACACGGAAGGTGAACACTGCGCGCGGCATTGCGTTCGGCATGCTCCTCCTGCAGGTGAGTCTGATTATCTTGCTGATTGTCTCGGAGAACATGCGTTAGCGATCTAGTGGCGGCCGTTGTGTTCGTAGTAACTAAAGGTCGTTTTGTTTATTTTTGTACTCTCGCGTCGGCTACGATGACAGCCGTATCCGATCGACACAAGCCATTTGGAGTCACTCATGAGCGATCCCGTGAACGCCTACCCCGCCGCCGGCCAGGACCAGCCCCAGCAGGCCTACGGCCAGCAGCAGGCTTACGGTCAGCAGCAGGCTTACGGTCAGGCGCAGCCGGCGTACGGTCAGCCCGTCTACGCCCTCAACCCTGAGATTGAGAGGATCCGTTCGAACGCGTCGACGGCCCGCATGCTCTCCTTCGTGAGTTTCCTGTTCGGCCACCTCCTGCTTGCCGGTGGCATGTGGATCTGGGCCAACAAGCTGGTCGAGGACGCCAAGATCCTGGGCGCCCCGATGGACGTGATGGCCGATGTGGAGAATGCTCGCTCGGCTGCGAAGATCTGCTCGATCATCCAGATCGCGCTCATCGCTGCGGGTTTCTTGTTCTTCATCATCTTGATGGTGATCGTCGGCGCGACTGCGGCCGCCAACAGCTGACGTATCGTTACGTGTGGGGCCCGAGGAAACGGCGAGTTTCCTCGGGCCCCAACGCATAGTGGTTGACGACCGCTGCTACGATAGCGCCCATCGTCATCCGCACGGAACTATCTGGAGTGCACCATGAGCGATCCGGCTTACCCCTACGGGGCCAATCCTGCGAGTGCGCAGGATCCCTACTCGCAGCAGACGCCCTATGGTCCGGCTGCATCCGCGCCGTACGGCCAACCCGAGGCGGCGTACGGCCAGCAGCCTGCCTACGGCATGCCCAATGGGACGGCGTACAGTCAGCCCGCGCCGGCCTATGCGCAGCCGTACTATGTGAGTTCAAACCTTGCGGCCGTCGCAAACCTGCGTTCCAATGCGCAGCTCGCCATGATCTTGGCTGGCGTGAGTTTCCTGACTGTCTATCTGCTTCTCTCGTTCCCCGCGATGGTGTGGTCCTTCACGCTGCGCACGAAGGCGAAGGACCTGGATGCCCCGCAGGACATCAAGTCACTGACGAATACCGCGGTGGTCGTCACGTCCATATGCGCATCACTCCAGCTGCTCGTGCCTCTTGCCTTTTTCCTCGCCTTTTTCCTCAGTGAACGATAAGTCGTGTGCTGATACCACCTTGCCACCCGTGAGACTCGCGCGACAGCGTCGACTCTTCACACCCCGGAGCCTGTAGGAACGGTGATGCCGTTTCCGCAGGCTCCGCCTGTATTCTTGAGGGTATGACTCCCCGATACGAAGCACCCTCGCGCTCGACGTCCGGAACCGACGCAGACCTCCTCGATCAGCTGCGATACGCGGACGGGCGCCCCTACGGCTTCTACAAGAACGCCCTGGGTGCCTGGGATTACGGGGACTTCACCCTCGCGATCGATCACGTGCAGGCCGATCCCTACGCCCCGCCCTCGTCCCTGCGTGCCTGGTCGACACCCGAGGCCATGGGACTGCCCGAGGCCGCCCTGGCCTCGTCCGACGCGCGCCTGGCGGCCGCGGACTTCATCGCACGCTCCTTCGACGAGGCTATCCGCGCCCGCGACACCCGCGACGTGTCCATTGCCCGCGCCGGCGCCCTCATCCTCCAGCGCTCCTACGCGACCGTCCTACCCGACCGCGTCGAGGTCCGCTTCCAAGTCAAGCTCCCCGCGCGCGGACGCACGATCCTCGGCAAGAGCGCCGCTCACCTCTTCGATGTGGACGTGCCCAACATCGTCATGGACTGCTTCGACTTCGTCTCCGAGGACCCGGCCACCACCCGCAAGCGCTCCCGCCTCCTCGGCCACGTCGCCGCCTACGAGGACTACCGCGCCCTCCAGGGAATCCTCGAGGAACGCGGCTGGGTGTCCTTCGTCGCCGACGACGCCCTGTTGGCGCGCCGATCCGGCGTGTCCGAAACACCCCTGACGGGTGACGGCGTCGTCGCTTTCAATGCCCCCGAGACCCTGCGCGCCACCGTCACCCTGCCGCACGCCGGCGAGGTGTCGGGCATGGCGATCCCCCCGGGCCTGACCCTCATCGTGGGCGGCGGCTACCACGGCAAGTCCACGCTCCTGGAGGCCATCGCCCAGGGCGTGTACGCGCACATCCCCGGCGACGGCCGCGAGCTCGTCGCCACCGACCCCACCGCCACGAAAGTGCGCGCCGCCGACGGGCGAGCCGTTACCGGCGTTGATATCTCGCCGTTCATCACCCACCTGCCCGGCGGCGCCGACACCACCTCCTTCTCCACCGAAAACGCGTCCGGCTCCACCTCGCAGGCCGCCTCCATCATCGAATCCCTCGAGCTGGGCGCCCGCACGCTCCTCATCGACGAGGACACCTCCGCGACCAACCTCCTCATCCGTGACACGCGCATGCGCGACCTCGTCGCCGCCGAGAAGGAACCCATCACGCCCCTCGTCGACCGCGTCACCTCCCTCACCGAGGCCGGGGTCTCCCTCATCATGGTCGTCGGCGGCTCCGGCGCGTTCCTCGACGCCGCCGACCGGGTCCTCATGATGGACAACTACCGCTGCCTCGACGTCACCTCCCGCGCACGCGAGGTCGTGGCCAACCTGCCGCGCCCCCGCACCGACGCCCCCACCAGCTGGGAGGCGGCACCCCGCGTGCCCGCCGCGAAGGCCCGCGTGGACCGCCCGCGCACCAAGGCCTCGGGCACTTCCGTGCTGACGATCGACCGCTCGACCGTCGACATTTCCGACGTCGCCGCAGTCGTCGACCCCGGGCAGGCCGAGGCCATCGCCTGGTGCGTGCGCGGCGTCCTCGAGGAGATGGCCGGCAAGCAGTCGATGCCCGACCTCATGGCCAAGCTCGGACGGCGCCTCGCCTCCGAGGGCCTGGACGCCGTCTGCAAGTTCGGCGCCCGCTCCTACCCGGCGTTCCTGGCGCGCCCGCGCCTCATCGATGTGGGCGCCGCCATCAACCGTTATCGCGGGCTGTCCCTGCGCGAGCCGCGCGGCGAGGCTGTTGCGAGCGAGGTTTCCGAGTCGTAGTTGCTTGTGGCCCCACGGGTGTTCCGTGCGCCGGAGGGCCCGGCCGCCCGCGAGGCTAGGCGGCCTCACTTCGTTCGGCGCCGCGCCTCGAAGCCCGCCCGTGCCCTCCGGTCCCTCCGGCACCCTCCACACCAGTGGGGCCGGGTCGCTGTGCTAGCCCGGCCAGGCCCCGCCACCGCCCATGGGCCCGCAGTCAGGCCGTGCCGACCAGGCGGCCCGGTTGTCTGAAACCGGTGTCGCCTTTGCTCATGTGTGGCTGTGTGGGGTTGAAACCGTCATCGCCTTTGCGTGTGAGAAATGGGTGTTTTTGGTGCGGTTTTTGGGTGCAGTGGTGATGTCGGTTTCAAGGGGCCCTTGTTGGGGGTGAGCAGTGGTGTTGTTGGTTTCAATGTCGCCATGGTGTCGCGTCTGGTGCGCGAAAAAGATCGCCCGGCGGTGCTGTGTCATCGCGAAAGTGCGAAAAAGTTCGCCCAACGCGCTCAAATTGGCCCAAATTCAGCGTTTTTGCGCTTGCTGGGCGAGTATTTTCGCGGAAGAGCCGCTGGAGGGGCCGTGCTGGGCAAGTTTTTTCGCGCCAACCGACCCTGCGTCGATCTTGGATGCGATGCGGTGCACTTCAGGCTGGCTGCGATGGGGGTTTTACGCCATGCGAAGCCCTCTGACGGCGTGTCGTCGGCGTGTCGGAGGCTTGGATGGCGTCATTCCCCCCGATTGGTGGCGGCGCGGCCGCGCTGTTTGATGTGAACCGACCAATTTCGCACGTAATTCCCCTGTGACTCTTTCAGGATTTGAATTGGCATCGTTGGAATTGCAACGATTCTGAAGGTTGTTGAAAGTTCACGCAATCGAATTACGTGCGAAATTTCTGGTAGGTGTTTGCGCCTTCACTCATGGGAACCGCAGCTAGGCAGCCCAACCAGGCATCGCAGCCACGTACTGCAGCTAGGCGCCGCCGCAGGACGCCCGCAAGCACATAACACGGGAATATCAACGGTCGTAGCCCCGGGGTAGGGCGGCCGAGCATCCCCGAGGGTACCCCGGGTAGTCTCGGGGATGAATCAGGGGAAACCTCCGTAGCGGTGACGCGCACCGCAGGCGCACGATGGATACATGAACACGAACACGACAATCGCGCAGGCCCCCGTGGCCGACCAAGGGGCCCCGGCCTCGTCCATCGTCCGACTCCAGGGCGTCTCCAAGATCTACGGAAGCGGCGACGCACAGGTGCGCGCCCTCGACGACGTGAGCGTCGGCTTCGGCGCCGGCGAATTCACCGCCATCA
Source organism: Schaalia odontolytica (assembly GCF_005696695.1). Taxonomy (NCBI): domain Bacteria; kingdom Bacillati; phylum Actinomycetota; class Actinomycetes; order Actinomycetales; family Actinomycetaceae; genus Schaalia; species Schaalia odontolytica. The sequence continues at coordinate 158,596 of NZ_CP040006.1, forward strand.
TGGGCCCCTCCGGCTCCGGCAAATCCACGATGATGCACATCCTCGCCGGCCTCGACGCCCCCACCTCCGGGCACGTCTTTGTCGAAGACACCGACATCACCGCCCTGAAAGACACCGCGCTGACGAAGCTGCGCCGCGACCGCATCGGCTTCGTGTTCCAGTCCTTCAACCTGGTGCCCACCCTGGACGCGCGCGCCAACATCCTCCTGCCCATGCGCCTGGCCGGGGCCACCCCCGAGAAGGAATGGTTCGACCTCATCGTCAACTCCCTGGGCATCGCGGACCGCCTGAGTCACCGCCCCTCCGAGATGTCCGGCGGCCAGCAGCAGCGCGTCGCCGTCGCCCGCGCCCTCATGAGCCGCCCCGCCGTCATCGTCGCGGACGAGCCCACCGGCAACCTCGACTCGCACTCGACCACCGAGGTCATGGACCTGCTGCGCCGCGCCGTCGACGAACTCGGCCAGAGCGTCATCATGGTCACCCACGACACCGCCACCGCCGCCTACGCGGACCGCGTCCTCGTGTGCCGCGATGGACGCATCGTTTCCGACCTGCGCGACGTCACCGCCGACTCCCTCACCGCGGCGCTGCGCTGAACGCGCGCCCACTCCCCAAGGCTCACCTCATGTCTGCAACAAACTCCCTCCTGAGCGCTAACCTGCGCTCCCACGGCCGCCGCTACATCTCCACCGGCCTGGCCGTCGCCATCTCCACGGCCTTCATCGTCATCACCCTCATCGTCATGACGGCGATGACCTCGGGCCTGACCTCCAGCGTCTACAGCCAGTACCGAGGCGGCACGGTCGTCGTCTCCCAGAACAAGGACGCGACCGACGAGTCGACTCAGCGCGCCGAAGAAATCCTGCGCTCCACCAGCGGCGTCACCGCCATCAAGCACATGGCCCAGTGGCCCGCCGACGCCCAAACCGACGCGACTCGCGCCGGCCTCTACGTGTCGCCGCTGGCCCCCAAGCCCTTCGCCGACCTCGACCTGAGCGCCGGAACCACCCCGACCGCCGACGACCAGATCGCCATCCCCGAGCACACGGCCTTGACCCTCTCGCTGAAGGTCGGCGACACCGTCCGCGTACGCGCCGGATTCACCGAGGGCGACTACCGCACCCTCACCATCGTCGGCACCACGCGCTCGAACACCATCAGCATGGGCGTGCCCGCCAGCTACGTGACCGACGGCGGATTCTCCGCGATCTTTGGAACGACCGCCTCCGGCCAGTTCATCGTCGCAACTTCCGGATCGGATACGGACAGCAACGCAAACCCTCCCAGCGCCACCCAGGACGAGTGGGTGGCAACAGCAAACTCCGCGCTCAGCGGCGTCTCGGGCGTGACCGTGACCAGCGTGCACAAGGCAATCCAGGACGACCTCAACCAGGCGCGCCTGGGAGCGTCCGTGACGATGGGCATCATGCTGATCTTCCCGGCGATCGCGGCGCTCGTGGCCTCTATCGTCGTCTCCTCGACCTTCCGAGTGGTGCTCACGCAGCGCACCCGCGAACTGGCGCTGCTGCGCACGCTGGGAGCAACCAGGCGCCAGGTCCGCTCGCTCGTGACCCGCGAGGCCCTCGCGATCGGAGCGATCTCGTCCGCGATTGGCGTCGCACTCGGCTGGCTGATTGGCGCGCTCGCGGAGGCGGGCACCGGCCTGGCCTCTAGCGTCGTCGCGGCGCTGGCGGGGGCCTCCATCTGGCAGCTTGTGTTCACGTGGCTGGGCGCCACCCTGTTCACGACCCTGGTCGGCGTCTTCCCGGCCCGCGCCGCCTCCCGCGTCGCGCCCGTCGCCGCCCTCGCCCCCGTGAACGAGGCCGGGGCCGCCGCCCGCAAGAAGCACACCGTCCGCTTCATCATCGGCGCGCTCGTCGCGGTGGCCGGCTGCGCCTCCGTGGCCCTCGCGTGGCGCTCGGATAGCGGCGGCACGAAATTCCTTGGGGCTTTCGGCGGGTCACTCCTGGCCCTCCTTGGCGCGCTTCTCGTCGCCTCCGTGCTGCTGCCGGCCCTCACCCGCGCGTTCGGCTCGGTCTTCCCGGGCACGCTGTCCGCCATGGCCCGCGAGAACACGATGCGCAACCCCGGACGCACCTCCGCGACCGGCACCGCGATCATCATCGGCGTGACCCTCGTCGTCACCATCATCGTCGGCGCCGCATCCGTGCGCACCACGCTGACCAACGCCGTGAACGACGCCCGACCCTTCGACCTCATGGCCACCTCCACGAGCGGAGCGCTCACCGACGACCAGCAGGCCGCCATCGCGGCCACCGACGGCGTCGCCGCCACCGTCGCCCAGTACGCCGCCCCCGGCACCCTGACGACCACCTCGGGCGCGCCCGCCTACGCTTCCGGTGAGGGAACCGGGGCGGAGGACGAGGCCCAGGCCTCGTCGGTGATGATCACCGGAGAACCCGACTACACGGGCGTCACCCACTCGACCGTCACCCAGCTGGGCGATAACCAGGTGCGCGTCGGCGACGAGGCCCTGGCCGGGCAGACGCTGCGCCTGTGCGCCGACACGTGCGTGGACCTGAGTGCCACCTACGACAAGAACGGCAGCGTCGGGGAGGCCCAAGTCTCTGAGAGGACCCTGCGATCCATCGCGACCTCGCTCGAGCGTCAGGCGATCATCATCAAGATGGCCGACGGGGCTGACGCCGAGACCGTCCAGGCTGCGCTGCTCAAGGACTCGCAGCTGAGCGTTAACGGCTCCGCCCTGGAGCGCCAGATGTACACGAAGATCATCGACAAGCTGATGCTTGTCCTCGTCGGACTGCTCGGCGTGTCCGTCCTCGTGTCCCTGGTGGGTGTGGCCAACACGCTGTCCCTGTCGGTCGCCGAACGCATCCGCGAAAACGGGCTGCTGCGGGCGCTCGGCCTGACGCGACGCCAGATGAAGAGCCTCCTCGCCCTCGAAGCGCTGTTCCTGTCGATGACCGGTGCGCTGATCGGCGTCGGCATGGGCGTCGCCTTCGGGTGGGTCGGCGTCATGAGCCTGCCGATTGATGGGGCTACTCCCGTGCTGAGCGTGCCGTGGCTGCAGCTGGTCGGCGTGTGCGTCGTGGCCATTGTGTCCGCGCTGATCGCCTCGTGGCTGCCCGGCCGCCGGGCCGCCAAGGTCAGCCCCTCGGAGGCGCTGGCGACGGAGTGATTGCTTGTTGACTGCGGTTGGTTGACTGGTGTTGATGACGGGTGGGGTGCCGCGAGGCGCCCCACCCGTTGGTATGGTGGTGCTGTGTGGCCCCGCTGGTGTTCCGGGCGCCGCGTGTTGTTGCTTGTGGCCCTACGGGTGTTCCGGGCGCCGGAGGCCCCGGCCGCCCGCGAGGCTAGGCGGCCTCACTTCGTTCGGCGCCGCGCCTCGAAGCCCGCCCGTGCCCTCCGGTCCCTCCGGCGCCCTCCACACCAGTGGGGCCCGGTGTGCTGACGTGTGCTTGTGCGTCGCCTCGAACCCCGGCCAGGCCCCGCCGCCGCCCACCGGCACCGCAGCCTGGCCCCGTAGGCCTCGCGGTGGCCGCCGATTGGGCGGGCCTGCTTGTGTTTTGTTACAAACGTCGTCAATCCGAGGAGTTTTTTGTGGGGATTCTTGTGTGGTTGTTACAAACGTCGTCAATCCGACGCCTTTTTCATTGAAAATACTGGTTTTTTGGCTCAGATTGACGACGTTTGTAACAGAGGCTGTTGAAGGGCGTTTCAAAATGCTCCAGTTTGACGACGTTTGTAACGCATGGCTGCCGTAAGCGGTGAGTCCTCGCCCAGCAAACCATGGGGTGGCCTCCGATTGGGGCGGTAATGGGGGTTTGCGCCATGCGAAGCCTTCTGACGGCGTGTCGCCGGCGTGTCGGAGCTTTGGATGGCGTCATTCCCCCCGTTTTGAGGCTCTGAGGTCGCAGCTTGGGGTGGTGCGGCGCCGAAAACACAGACCACCTCGGTGAAAAACGCTGAAAACGGGCTGTCGTGGGCGAGGTGGTCTGCGTTTTGGGCACAAAGGTGTCTGGCGCGGTGCATGTGCTCGCACGTGAGGCCAGTATCCGGAGTGCTCACCCGATAGATCGCACGTTAACCCACTGACCTGCACGTAAACCCTTTGATACGCACGTAAACCCCTAGACATGCACCTGGGCGGCGCTGCCCACACGCATGTCATCGGGTTAACGTGCGGACTTAGTGGCCCGTGCGCATGTTATCGAGCCCAGGTGCGCATGAAGGGGCCCAGGCCGCCACCCATCGGGTTGACTGTGCAGGCGAGCGAGTGTGTGGGCCCCGCAGGCCTCAGCACTCCACGACGTTGACGGCCAGGCCGCCCTCCGAGGTCTCCTTGTACTTCGAGAGCATGTCGTTGCCGGTCTGACGCATCGTCTCAATGACCACGTCGAGGCTCACCGTGTGGCGGCCGTCGCCCCACAGGGCCATGCGCGCCGCGTTGATTGCCTTGACGGCCGCGATCGCGTTGCGCTCGATGCACGGCACCTGCACGAGGCCCGCCACCGGGTCGCACGTCAGGCCCAGCGAGTGCTCCATCGCGATCTCCGCCGCGTTCTCCACCTGCTGCGGGGTGCCGCCGAGGGCCTGCGCTAGGCCAGCGGCCGCCATCGCCGAGGCCGACCCGACCTCGCCCTGGCAGCCGACCTCAGCGCCCGCGATGGACGCGTTCGTCTTAATAAGGGCGCCGATCGCCGTCGCCGCCAGCAGGAAGTCGTGCACGAGGGCGCGGCGGCGGGCTGCGCAGGCCTCGGGCGACGCGGGATCGTCCGAAGAAGTCTCCGAGGAATCCTCCGTCGTCATGCGAATGTGCGCCAGCGGGGTGACCGCGCCGTCCTCCGTCGCCGGACCCGCCGCCACGCCGGGCGTCGACCCCGTCTCCGGGCAGTGCGTCACCAGGTAGCCCAGGACCGCGGGGATCACGCCGGCCGCGCCGTTCGTCGGTGCGGTCACGACGCGGTGGCCCGCCGCGTTCTCCTCGTTCACGGCCAGGGCGAAGAGGTTCACCCAGTCCATCGCCCGCATCGGGTCGGCCACGGTCGACACCCAGGCGCGTGCACCGGGGGAGCGCACGCCCTCCGCGGGAGATGCGCTCAAGGAGGCCCCGGCCTCGTCCGTCGAAGCCTGAGGGATGCCCGTCAGGCGCTCCGCGAGCTTGCCGGCGAGCGCGCGGGCGCGGCGCGGCACGTCCAGGCCGCCCGGCAGGATGCCCGCCGCCGACGTGCCCGCATCCACGCAGTCGAACATCGTGTCGGCGATGCGATCCAGGTAGGCGTTGACGGTCTCGTGGGGGCGCACCGCCTCCTCGTTCCTGCGCACGAGCTCCGCGATGCTCAGGCCGGACGCGTCGCACGCGGCGAGCAACTGCGCGCCGGATACGAATGGGTGCGGCGCGGGAACGTCGATGCCGACGCCCGCCTGGCTCGTCGCGAGCGAAGACACCTCCGGGTTCTGTGGGTCGTCATTCGTCTGAATCATGACGAAGCCGCCGCCCACCGAATAATAGGTGCGCTCCAGGATCACGGTGCCGTCATCGTCGGAGGCGGTGATCGTCAGCGCGTTCACGTGATAGGGCAGGACCGTGCGCGGCACGAAACGCACGTCCTCGGCGATGTTGAGGGGGACCTGCGTGCCGCTCGGCAGCGTCAGCATGTTCGACGAGGCCAGGGTCGGCAGGATGGACTCCACCGTCTCGATGTCCACCGTCTCTGGGTCGTAGCCCGCCAGGCCGAGGAGGACCGCGCGGTCCGTCGAGTGACCGCGGCCCGTCGCACCCAGCGACCCGAACAGGTCAATCGTGATGTGCGACGGCGGCTTCAGCGTCGTCAGCTCCGTCGTGAATGCCAGACCCGCGCGCATCGGACCCACCGTGTGCGACGAGGACGGCCCGATGCCAATGCGGAACATGTCGAAGACCGACAGGGGGTGCGGCGCATCGTGCGCGGCCACCTCGCCCGAGACGATAGCTGCGGGCGTGGGACGCGACGGGTCGTACGTCGTGACAGATGCGCCAAGGGCGACGGGGCGAAGATCCATGGGGACTATTGTGCAGCAGCCGCCTGGGGGAATGCCTGTTGTGGCTGTGGCCCGCCAGATCTCCGGCGTTGCTCTGCCCGCCAGATCTCCGGCGTTGCTCTGCCCGCCTGATTTCCGGCCGCCGCGTGGCCTGCCCGCCCGCTCGCCGTCCGCGCCGCGAGCTTCGCTCGGCGCGTCGGCTCGAAGCCCGGCCAGGCCCCGCAGGCCACTCGGCGGCCTCCAATCGGGCGTGCGCGTGCCCGCCCTGGCCCTGCCGCCGCCCACGAGCGCCGCAGTCACACCCCTATTGCCCCGCAGGCCACGCGGCGGCCTCCAATCGGGCGTGCTTGTGCGTGCCCTGGCCCTGCTGCCGCCCACGGGCGCCGCAGCCACATCCTTATTGCCCTGTAGGACCCGCGGCGGCCTCTGGGTGGGTCGAAAGTCCTATGTGTTCGCAGGTGGGAAGAAGTTTGAGTGGAAATGGGTGACAGGACAAAGGATTTTCCTTGCATTGCTTGACGCTTTGGGGGTGACACCGGTCTGAAAATAGGCTTATCGGTTGATTGTTGGGAACCTGTCAAGCGCTGCAAAGTTCCACACTTTGATTTGTTTCCAGCCGTTAAAAAAGATGAAAATAGCCGAAAAGACACGTTTTCATAGATTGAAACCAGTAGGTCAATCGTTGATTTCCTGCGGAAATATCACTTGACTGTTTTTCTGTAAGGTAGACCACTAGCAAAGCTGCAGAAAATGGGTTGCATTTTTCGGTAACCGCGTCGTACGCTGAGTGTCATCAAGGTTGTGGAAAAACCTCTCGGGACATCCCCCCGAGTACGACACAGCGAAGCAACAGTCTTCAAGGAGATCGATTAATGGCAACGAGTCGAGCGCGCGCAGGCCACGCGCGGACCAAGCGAGCAGGAGTCGCGTCCCGCGCCCTGGCCGCCCTGGCCGTCGTGGCAACCGCCACCGGTACGCTGGTCGTCTCCCAGGTCGCCACCCCCCAGGCGGCTCAGGCCGCCCAGGAGCCTGCCGCCACCGGAATTGAAGTTGGCCCCGTTCGCGCCAACATGGGAACGGGCTTCGTCAACGCGTCTGCGACGGACACGACCACCAGCCTTCCCGACAACTTCATCCGCTACGGCATCGTCAAGGCCATGAGCGACAAGCCTGCTGACAGGATCAGGACGGGCACTGCCCCGATGACGACGTTCCTTGGCGGCGAGTACGCGAAGAATAATGATGCCTGGACCTACATCGCCCGCGGCTGGCCCTGGAAGTGGGATGAGAACCCTGCGAAGGCGGACGATAGTCAAAAGTGGATGCAGGCCCACTATGAACAGTGGAAGAATGGTGGCGACGGCACGATCTGGGTGAATGGCCAGTCCGCTATCGGCTTTAAGCCGAACGACCCGGGCACCGTCCAGCCGGGTCAGACCTTCCTGCTCGGCGCCATCCGTCATAACAACCTGCCGATCCGTGGCGGCGCAAATGTCAAGCAGTTCCTGCACTCGAGCCTGAATCTCACGCTCCCGGACCTGGTCGGCAGCACGCCTGAGAACTTCCCCTTCGTCAACCAGGAGACGTCCAACACCCTGGCGACGACGATCATCTACCGCAAGGGCGGCGCCTACGTGAAGACGGCCGGCGAGCCTGGCACGGGCACCTGCTCCTCCGACTTTGGGCTCAACGGTTGGCCCGCGACCCAGCAGATCGAGGGTAAGTGGCCCCGCGACTGGCTCCTTGCAGGTGGCAAGTACGGTACCCCCGGTTACACGCCCTCCGGTTCCTTCATTGGTCCCGCCTACGAGCCGGACCCGGTCGACGCGAGCGATCGCTCGAAGGGTTACGTCAACAAGCCCGAGACCCAGTCCGGACGTATGTACTGCGTCAAGTACGTGGGCGAGGGCAACGGCGAGTACGACCTCTACAGCCAGTACTACAACAAGGGTGCCGAGCAACCCGCCAGCACTCTGGGTACCAATCATCCCGAGGTTCTGCCGCGTGAGTGGCCGGGCGCCAAGGGTAACGTCAACGAGAACCCCTACGTGTGGGATAACGTGAAGCTGACGAAGACGACGTCGGACCAGACCTTCACGAAGAACGGTCGTACCTACCGCCTGCAGCTGTGGGGCTTCGTTCCCGCGGACAACCCCAGGACGCTGATCACCCCGGAGAATATTCAGAGTATTCCGACGGCTCAGTGCCCGGCGACCCCCGCTCCGGATGCCAAGCGCACCGACACCTTCATTACGCAGGAGCTCTCGGTCAACTACGGCTGCCTCTACGGCGTCATCACCGAGGAGCGCTCCGTGCGCATCGCGAAGGCCGTTGAGGATCCGGCGGGCGCCAACCCGACCATCCCCGCCGCCAACTTCTCGGTGGAGACCGGCGCGACCTGGCACGATAACACCGACCGTACCCCGGCGACCACCGGCACGGTGACCGTTTCGAAGCCCACGGCATCCTCCGCCCCCGCCAAGGCCTCGTACATCTCCGCAGCCGACCCGGCTGCGACGCTCACCCCCACCGCCTTCGGTGAGACCCAGGCGAAGTACGACTCGGTGTTCATCCCCTTCGAGGTCGGCAACTCCGACTTCACCATCACGGAGAAGGACATCAACACCGGCGGCGAGGACAAGTGGAACCTCAAGGACATCAAGTGCGTCAACGGCATCGGTGAAGACGTCGCCGTGACCAAGACCGAGCGCGGCGTTAGCTTCAAGAACGTCGGCGGTGCAAAGTCCGATGAGGCAGCCCCCATCACCTGTACGTTCGTCAACGAATACCAGGCTCCCAAGCTGCGCGTCGAGAAGTCCATCGAGGCGAACGGCGGCGCCAACGGCGCCACGAGCTTCAACGTGGACTACAAGATCGTCGCCACCAACGACGGCTCGCTGGCCGCCAACACCGGCAAGCTCACCGACAAGCCCGACTTCGCCAAGGGCCTGGAAATCCAGTCCGCGAAGATCGCCGAAACCCAGGCCGGCCTGGACTCCGCGTCCAACGCCACCGCCACGAACGGCGTCTACACGCTGACCGACGGCGTCGAGCTCGCTGCCGGGGCCACCAAGGAATACTGGATCCGCTTCGCGGTCGTCCGCAACACTGCGGCCGCCGGCTACAACGAGGCCGACCTGGCCTGCTCGACTCCGAGGGAGAATATCCCCGTTGCCGGCTACGGCCTCTTCAACGAGGTCCTGGCTGAGAACGGCAAGGACTGGGACGGCACGGACAACAACAAGGCCTGCGGCCCCACCGTCCCCCACGACTTCGTGGTGGTGAAGGCCGGCACGCAGAACACGGGTAAGACCTTCACCGACGCGGATAACCAGTACACGGGCCCCAATGGAGTCAAGCTGTACCCCCTCGCGGGCGCTGAGTTCGAGATCTACAAGTCCAACCCCAACACGGACGCCAACGCCCAGGTCGTCAAGACCCTGACCCAGGCGACCGCGACCGACGGCTACTACTGGTCCGTCAGCGACCTGAACATCGACACTGCCTACTGGCTGGTCGAGACCAAGGCCCCCGCCGGACACTCCCTGCTGCCCCAGCCCCTCGAGTTCAAGCTGACCACCGTCCACGCCGGCGGCTCCGGCACGAACGTTGAGCTCGCGGCCGACCTGAAGGACCAGGCCAAGTGGGCCACGAGCGCCGTCCAGGCGTTCGCGTCGGACAGTAGCATGCCCGGCGACAAGGGCTTCCTGGCCGCCGGAACCCGCAAGGCCACCATCGTTGTCAAGGACACCGAGGTTGGCGAGCTGCCCAAGGCTGGCAGCACCGGAATCTACCCCTACATCGGCGTCGCAGCGGCGCTCATGTCCGGGGCGATGGTGATGACCGTGGTCACCACCAAGAGGCGCAAGGCAATCGCCTGAGCCACCCATGAGGTCCCGTGACCACGAGACCCACCATCAGAAAAAACTCCCGAAATCACACACACAGGAGAAAGAAAACCAATGAGCACCACGAAGACCCGCCGCAGCCTGAGCCTGCTCGCAGCCTTCGCCGTCGCCGCCGGCGCGCTGGCCCTGCCCGCCGCCACCTCCGCGACCCAGGCTGCCCCCGCCTTCGGCCTTGCGGCGACCGTCACGCGCGCCCCGTCGCTGGTCGACCTCGACGCCACCAAGACCGGCTCCATCACCATCCACAAGCTGGTCAAGGACGCCAACAACGGCACCACCGCTGGCAACGGCCTCGAGGACGCCACCGCGACCGGCGACCCCCTCGACGGCGCGACCTTCACCGTCGAGAAGCTGACCAACGTCGACCTCACCACGCAGGCCGGCTGGGAGAAGCTCGCTGGCTTCAACGGCAACGTTGACACCGCGAAGGCTGACGGCGTTGACGCTGCCGTCACCAAGACCACCGCCGGTGGCGGTCTGGCTAAGTTTGACAGCCTCCCCCTCGGCGCCTACGTCGTGACCGAGACCGTGACCCCCGCCGGCTACGTCGGCTCCAAACCCTTCATCATCACGGTGCCCATGACGCACCCGACCGACCTCAACAAGTGGGTCTACGACGTCCACGCCTACCCGAAGAACTCCAAGGCCGGCATCGAGAAGACCGTCGCCGACGAGAACACCCCGGCCATCGGCTCGGACATCTCCTACACCATCAAGTCGGACATCCCCGCCGCTGAGGCCCTCGACTTCTACGACGTCGTCGACCAGTACGACAAGCGTGTGGAGCTGCCCGAGGCCGGCATCACGCTGAAGATCGTCGACGGCAAGAACGGCGAGGTCGCCCTGGCCAAGGGCACCGACTACAAGCTGATCGCCGCCGATGGCACCGATGGCAAGACCAAGTTCTGGACCGCCGAGTTCACCGCTGATGGCCGCGCCAAGCTGATCGCCAACCGCAAGGACGACAACACCAAGGTCCAGATGGACCTGGCCGGCACCGTCAAGGACAAGGTTGAGGCTGACGGCCTGTTCAAGAACAAGGCCATCCTGCTCCCCAACGCTCCCTCCAATGGCTGGAAGCCCAACTCGGGTGAGGTTCCCCCGCCGGATTACCCGAACTCCGAGGTTGTCTCCAAGTTCGGCAAGGTGAAGATCACCAAGGTCTCCGCTAAGGACACCAACGCCAAGCTGAAGGGCGCCGAGTTCGAGGTCTACCAGTGCACGCCTCAGACCACCCCGACCGCGAACTTCGAGTCCGTTGACGCGACCCTCGACAAGAAGCTGTCGCCCGCCGGCACCGAGACCTACACCACCGACGCCAACGGTGAGGTCACCATCGACGGCCTGCGCAACAACGACTGGGCGAACAACGCCGCCGTCGCCAACCCCGGCTACTACTGCCTCGTTGAGACCAAGGCTCCCGAGGGCTTCGAGCTCCAGACCCGCCCGATCGCCTTCCAGATCCTGCAGTCCAACTCCAAGGCTGACAACGAGTACACCCTCAACACCACGGTGAAGGACGTCCCGAAGAACGGTGGCTTCAACCTGCCGCTGACCGGTGCTGCCGGTGTTGGCGTCCTGATCGGCGCTGGCGCCCTCCTCGTGGGCGGCTCCGGTGCGATCGCGCTGGCCAACAAGCGCCGCAAGGAGCAGGCCGACGCCTGAGCCTAGCTAGCGACACACAGGGGGGTGTGGACCCGCGGGTCCACACCCCCCTTGCGTTGCCCGCAACCGCCCCCAGCGGTACTACCCTGTAACCAGACAAACTTCCACGGCCTCGGCAATGAACGGAGAAAGCGTGAGCACCCAAGCGCCCGACAAGAAGAAGACACCCCTCAAGTGGCGTCTCCTCACCATCGCGCCCCCGATCCTGCTGCTGGCCGGCATCCTGGTCCTCCTGTACCCCGTCTTCGCGACCCAGTACAACAACGCGCGCCAGGAACGCATCGCCTCTGAATTCAGCGCCGTCGCCGAGCAGGCCGGCCCCGACGCCGTCGCCGAGTCCCTGCGCCGCGCCGACGAATACAACCTCAAGGCCTCCGAGTCGCCGATCCTCGACCCCTGGCTGGACGCCCAGCGCCCCGGCACTGCGCAGTACCAGGACTACCTGAGCCAGCTCAACCTCAACGACGTCATGGCGACCATCAAGATCCCCTCGATCGACGTCAACCTGCCGATCTACCACGGCACCGACACCGCGACGCTCGACAAGGGCATCGGCCACCTCTTCGGCACCGCCCTGCCCGTCGGCGGCGAATCCACGCACACGGTCCTCACCGGCCACACCGGCCTGGGCAACGCCACCATGTTCGACCAGCTGACCAGCGTCAAGATGGGCGACTACTTCTACATCGAGACCGCCGGGCGCCACCTCAAGTACCAGGTCACCGACATCCGCGTCGTCCTGCCCCACGAGACCGAGTCCCTCAACAAGGTCGAAGGCAAGGACCTCGCCACCCTCATCACCTGTACCCCCTACGGAGTCAACACGCACCGCCTCCTCGTGACCGGCGAGCGCGTCCCCATGGACGAGGAGGCCGTGGCCGCCGAAGCCGCGCAGGTCAAGGGCTCCGTCATGAAGCCGTGGATGATCGCCGTCCTCGCGTCCGTCGCCGTCATCCTGCTCGTTGCCGGCATCCTCTGGCTGCGCTCCCGCAAGCGCAACGACGAGGAGCCGCAGGAGATTGAGGGCGCCGCCGCTGCTGCGCTCGCCTCCGCCGAGGCCGGGGACGAGGCCGGGGCTGAGTCCGCCGAGGCCGCTGAGTCCGCCGAGGCCGCTGAGTCCGTCGCCGACGCCCCCGACGCGCCCGCCGCCCCCGACCTGCTGACGGACGCCGAGCAGATCTCCGAGGAGGAGATCAACGCCGGCCGCACCGCCGCCCTGAGGAAGATGCTTGAGGAACGCGGCAAGCAGTAAGCAACCCTTTCACGTGCCCCCGTGGGGCACCTGAGACGCGGAAACGCGCGGACGAGCGAGTAAGCTCACCCGCGCGTTTCCGCGTATTTACGCTAGAGTCAGTGAGTAACTGTCAAACGACCTGGAGGGTACGTGGAGCACCACCCCAGCGGCGCACGCTCCCGCCGCGCCACGCACGCGAGGGCCAAGTCCCGGCCTCGCGGCACCGTCGCGCGTGCCCTCGCCGCCCTCCTCGTCGCGGGCGCAGCCCTCCCCGGCCTCGTCGCCCCCGAACGCGCGGACGCCGACGCCACGCTGGAGCCCCCCGGCGGCGGCACCGTCCCCGTCACCTCGTCCACAGGCCGCCTCGGCGCGACCACCATCAACGGCTCGGCCACGGACCGCACGACCAACGTTCCCGACAATGCCTACGTCGGAACCGTGCGCGGCGCGGGCCCCTTTGATGCGGCCGACCCCGCCCAGTCCTCGGCCCCCCTCCAGGCCGGGACCGCCCAGCCAATGCTGGACGCCGCCGTCGCGTCGGGGGACTACTGGACCTACATCGCGCGCGGCCTGCCCGCCGCCAACCCCGTCGCCACCGGCGTCATCTCGCCGCAGAACACCAACGCCCTGGGCTACAAGCCCAACAACCCGGGCGACGTTCCCATCGGCAAGCCCTTCCTCCTGGGCACCGTGCGACACAACAACTTCCAGGTGCACTCGGCCAGCCGGTGGGTCCACTCGTCGATCGACGTCAACATCGGCGGCATCGAGGACTCCTTTCCCTTCGACCAGGAGGAGACCGAGGACGACACCGACACCACCGCCGCCCTGAGCGACGAGGGCGCCTACATGCTCGCCTCGCGCGCCAACGGACCGAACTCCTGCCCCGCGAACGCGCCCTACGCCGCCCTCAACCGCGACGCCGGATCGGGCGTCTGGTACTGCTACCGTCACGTCGGCAAGGGCCGAGGCAACCGCGACATCTACACGAACAACCCGGCTGCGTACCCCGACGCCGCGGGTACGCCCGACCAGAGCCCCAACTCCGACGACGTGCTGACGATCTCGCGGACCACCTCGAACAAGACCGTCATGATCGACGGAATCCCGTACCGCCTCGTCATCGCCGGCTTCACCCCCAGCGGCGACGGCACCTGCCCGGACACGCCGCCCGAGGGCGTCACCCCCGTATCCACCTTCAGCTCGAAGGAAAACAAGACCTCGTATGGGTGCCTGTACGCCACCTTCAGCCAGGAGCGCTACATCCGCATCGCCAAGACCGTGACCCCTGAATCCGAGGCGATCGGCGGCAAGATCCCCTCCTTCAACTTCACGACGCTGGGTATCGGTGATTTCGTCTCGCCCACGGGCGAGCCCCTCAAGACCGCCGAGAACGCTGGCGGCTTCGTCGACTGGTCCTCCTTCGAGGACAGTCCCCTGACCCCCACGGGCTACGGCAAGGACGGCACGGTGACGTCGGGGTACCAGGCCTTCATCCCCGGCTACTCCCAGTTCGTCATCGCCGAGACCGGTCCGCGCATCCCCGGGCGCCGCCCCCTGCGCTTCGGCGAACCCGGCTACTTTGGCCCCTGGAAGGTCTCCGACGACCCGAACTCCGCGCGCTGGGAGCTCACCGACATCAACTGCGTCAACGGCATCGGCGAGGCCGTCAACGTCACCCGCGACCCCATGACCGGCGGCATCGACTTCTCCGACGTGCCCCCGGCCAAGACCGCGGCCGCCGTGCCCATCACCTGCAACTTCACGATCCAGCAGCAGGCCCCCAAGCTGCGCATCGACAAGACCGTCGAAAGCGTCGAGGGCGCCTCGGGCGACACGATCACCGTCACCTACCGCGTGACCGCCACGAACGACGGCACGATCGCGGGCACGACCGGCCGCCTCGTCGACACCCCGGCCTTCGCGCCCGGCCTCACCCTGCGCTCCGCGGCGATCGCCACCTCTCTCGATGGGCTGCGCGGCGCCCGCGAACAGAACCGCGCCGCCACCTACGTCCTCACCCAGGGCACCACCGTCGAACCCGGAAAGTCAGCGACCTGGTTCATCCGCATGAAGGCCGCCCGCGACAAGGCGGCGGCCGGATACAGCGAGGCCGCCCTCGAGTGCGTCCCCTCGAACGGGCGCCTCACCCCCAAGCGCGGCCTCTACAACTCCGTCGCCGGCCCCTACGACCACGACGGCGCCGCCAACAACGAGGCCTGCGCGCCCGCCCGACCGCGCACCATCCGCATCGAAAAGGCCGGCACCCAGCCCGTCGGCACGGCCAACGAGGACGGCACCTACCCGCTCGAGGGCGCCGCCTTTGCGATCTACGACAACGAGGCCCTGACCGGTACCCCCGTCTCCACCTCCGACGGCGAATCGCAGTTCGTCACCGCGCCCCTTGAGACCGGCAAGACCTACTGGCTCGTCGAGACCCGCGCCCCCGCCGGGCACGTCCTCCTGCCCCGCGCCGTGCCCTTCCACATCGAGGTGGGCGCCGACGCCTCGGCCTCCACGGTGATCACCACCGACTTCGGCGCCGACGAGGGCTTTACCTCCGTGCGCGTCATCCCCGCCGCCTCGGGTACGGGCGCCGCCGCGCTGCCCGCCATCCGCGTCGTCGACACCCAGGTCGGCGTCCTGCCCAACTCCGGCTCCGCGGGCATCTACCCCCACCTCGGCCTCGGCGCCGCCCTCCTCGGCCTCGCCGGCGTGTGCGCGTGGGTGCGCCGCCGCTCCGCCTAACCGGTACGAGGCCGGGGCTCGGTCCCGCTTCGCGTCCCCTGTGGCGCGCGCCCCGCTGTGCCGCCACCGCGCGAGGCGAGCGCGACCGCGGCGGGCCTCGTCCCCTACGATGGGAACCATGAACCTCAGCTTCCCCGAGCGCATCCGCGTTGACGCCATCATCCAAGCCGCCATGGACATGGAGGCCGCGCCCCTCCTGCACGAGCTCGCGCCCATCGGGGACGACGAGACGCCCCAGGCCATCCTCGCGGGCAGCCACAAGGCCCAGCGCTTCGTGCTCGGCATTCTCGACGGACGCACCGTCCTGGTCGTCACCTCCGGCATCGGCCTGGCCAACGCCGCCTCCGCGACCGCGCGCGCCCTCACCCTTGTCGAGGCGCCCATCGTCATCGCCGCCGGCACCACCGGCGGGCTCGCCCGCGACATCAACGTTGGCGACATCGCCGCCGGCACCCGCGCCATCTACGGGCAGGCGGATGCGACCGCCTTCGGCTACGCCATGGGCCAGGTCCCCCAGATGCCCGTCGACTACACCACCTCCGAAGCCGCCGAAGAGCGCCTTCCCATCCTGCGCGGCCTCATCGAACACCCCGTGCGCCGCGGGCGCATCGTCTCCTCCGACTCCTTCTGCACCGAGGCCAACGTTGGCCCCATGCGCGAGCGCTTCCCCGACGCCATTGGCACCGACATGGAAACCTGCGCAATGGCCCAGGTCTGCTGGTCCTCCGACGTCGACTGGATCTCGTTGCGAGCCGTCTCCGACCTGTGCGGCCCCACCGCCGACCAGGCCTTCCACATGGACGGCGCCCGCGCCGCTGCCCACAGCGCCCAGGCCGTGCGCGCCTACCTGACGCTGCTCTGAGCGCCCGCCCCGGCCTCGTGCCTGCCCCGGCCTCGTCCCGCCCCGAACGAACGGAAACGAACATGACCCGCCCCGCCCGCGTCCTTATGGTGTGCACCGGTAACATCTGCCGCTCCACGATGGCCCACGCGGTCCTCGAACAGGCCGCCGCGCGCGCCGGCGTGGATGTCGTCGTCGATAGCGCCGGCGTCTCCGACGAAGAGCAGGGCAACCCGATCGACCGCCGCGCCGCTCGCGTGCTGCGCGACGCCGGGTACATCGTGCCCGATCATCGTGCGCGCCAGATCCGCGCCGGCGAGCTGGGGGAGTGGGACCTCGTGCTGGCCATGACCTCGCGCCACCTGAACGTCCTGGAGCGCCTCGCCGAGCGCGTCGGGGTTGAGCACGAGGGTGCGCCCGCGTCCGCCGCCGACCTGGGCCAGGGGCCGCGTGTGTGCCTGTACCGCGACCTCGACCCCGAGGGCAGCGGCGACGTGCCCGACCCCTGGTACGGCGGCCACCAGGACTTCCTGGACACCCTCGAGGTTATCGAGCGGGTCACCCCGCAGATCCTCGCCCTCGTGCGCTAGGCGCGCGGACTGATTCCTTGTTGCCCCATTAATTTCGCACGTAATTCCCCTGAGGGATCTTCGGATTACCCCGAGAAAACCGCATGATTTCAACGTTTAGAATTCAAATGTTGAAAGAGCAGTGGGGGAATTGCATGCGAAATTAGTGTTGAGGGTGATAACTAGGCAGGTATCCGCTCAGGATGTCGAGGAAGGCGGCGTTCTTCACTGCGTCGCGCGTGTCTTCCATTCCAGTGTCGGGTAGGAGGCGACGGAGGGCCTGTACCGATACCGGGACCTCTCGCGCGAAGTTGCCATTCATGACGTCGTCATAGGTGAATCGAAGGACGACGTATCCGCGCCGTAAAAGTTCTCGATCGCGTTTGAGGTCCTTCTCGCGCTGCTCTTTCGATGAGTGGAAGGCCCATCCATCCACCTCGATGATGATGAAGCCGAGAATGATCATGTCGACCTCGCCGACTCCTTCAATCCAGACCCCGACCTGCGGTGTCAGCCCCATATCAATGAGCTGCAAACGTGCAACTGTTTCGAGGATCGATCGGGCACGCTCCGACGATAGGGAGAGAGCTTCTTTGAGGTGAGGCAGTCGGCTGCCGGTTGGTGGAATAGTGAGCGTCGAGACGTCGTAGAGGCCGCGATTGCGCGCGGCATCAAGCATGGGCAGCGAGACCTTGAGTGGCATGCAGACGAGCACTCGCTCCAAGACTGTCCCGATGCTCGCTACATGTGTGCGTTCTTCTTCTTTACTCAGGACCGGCTCCCAGTGGACGCACACATCGTCGAAACGGCGGAGCTTTGAGTAGTGCATTCCTCGGCTGTGTCTGACGGACAAATGCGTGCGCTGTGGGAGTTCCCCAGTGGCGACTGGTAGGTCATAGAACTTCGCTGCACTCACACACGAGAGGCAAGCGTTGTATACGAAAGCGCGTACCTGATCTAACGTGTACCTGGTGTGGTCGTAGATCCAACCGCGGTAGTGACTGATGCCAGCTGGCAGCGTTGAAGGAGTGAGGTCTGCGTGGCGCAGGCTCGATAGTTTGGTGATGCCTTGTCGTTTACGTAGCTCTTCGTTGAGATCCATGCATAGATCGTGCTACTTTGTGGCGCTTTGTGTGATCTGTTTGAAAAATCTGTGGATAACTAAGAAATTTCGCATGCAATTCCCTGCCGAGGTCTATTTGGTACCTCGTGAAAACCGCATGATTTCAATGATCTGAGTTCAAATCTTGAAAGAGGGGTGGGGGAATTGCATGCGAAATTGATCGGGGAACCAGTGTCTCCGCCGAATAGAGCGAGCGGCCACCCTGCGTGGGGTAGCCGCTCGCTGCGTTAAAGGGTGGCGCCTCAGTTGGGCAGGGACACCCCCGCCTCGGTGAGGAGGGTGCGGATCTGCTCTTCGACGCCCTTCGTGCCGCGGCCCATCGCGACGAGCTTGCCGTCCGTGCCCGCGATGAAGTGCGTCGGCCACGCCGTCGCGCCGTAGGCCTTGAAGGCCTCCAGGTCGGGGTCCAACGCCACCGGGTAGGTGATGCCCAGCTTCTCGATCGACGCGTTCACCACCGAGGTGTCGCGCTCGTAGGCCTGCTGGGGCGAGTGCACGCCCACGACGACCAGGCCGTAGTCCTTGTACTTCTCGTAGATGGCCTCGAGCTCGGGGATCTCGCGCTGGCAGTTCGTGCACGAGCTCGACCAGAAGTCCACGAGCGTCACCGTGCCGGACGGCTGGCCCAGGGTGTTCAGCCACTCCGAGGCCTGGATCGTCGGCATGGCGCCGCAATCCTTCGCGCCATTACGCGCGCACTGCGCGAAGTCGGTGCTCGCCTCGACTTCCTTCTCGGGCTCGCACGCGCCGTCCTCGCAAGCGCCTTCAGTGCTGGCCTCGAGCGAGGCCGTGTAGTCGGGGATCATCCGCTGCAGGGCCATCGGGGCGTCCGTCGCGATACCCAGCGCGAGCGCCATCATCGCGACGCCCGCGGCGATGCGCAGCGGCTGCTGGCGGGTCTTCAGGAAGCGGGCGGCGACGCCCGAACCGGCGATCGCGACGATCATCAGCGGGATCGACACGCCGATCGCGAAGGAGACGGCCAGGCCGATGATGTGCCACGTGATCTGCCCGGAGCTGGAGGCCACGATGATCGAGGTCAGCACCGGACCCGCGCACGGCACGAACGCCGCGCCCAGGACGAGGCCGAGGCCGAAGCCCGCGCTGTCGCCCGTCGTGCGAGGTGCCAGGCGCGCAAAGGGGCGCTCGAGCACCTCCATGATCTTCGGGACGATCATGCCGATGCCGACGGCCAGCAGCAGGACGATGCCGGTCCAGCGGATCAGCGCCTGCGGCAGGTTGAGCAGGCTGAGCAGCGCCGAACCCGCGACCGTGATGATCATGAACGAGGTGACGAGGCCCAGGACGATGAGCACGGGACGACGCGTCACCGAGTCGCTGCCGTCGGCCTTCACGGCTGCCTTCTTCGGCGCTTCTCCACCCAGGTTCACGCCCGGAGCGACGCGGAACAGTGACGGGTCGATGCCCGCCTTTCCGTCTTTGGAGGATTGGGGCGCCTCGTTCGAGGTGCGGCCGCCAGCGGCTCCGAGGAATAGTGCGGGCAGGACGGGAAGGATGCACGGGGAGATGCCCGTGATGAAGCCTCCAAGAAGGCCAAGCAAGAGGAACATAGGTTCACCTTACTTGGAAGTAGTTGAAAATGCATGCTAATTGTCGGCTGCGCGCATGAAAGCCGGATGTCAGAACCCGACAGTGCGCCTACAGCGACAGGACCAGGTCCGCGCGCTCCTTCGTGCGATCGACGAGGGCCATGTTCGCCGCGTCCACCGTGCGCACCCAGTGCGCGGCGTCCGCGCGGTCCCGGCCAAAGCTCATGTGCCGGTCGATCAGGCGCGAGGCGAGCTCCTCGAAAGGAGTGTCAATAAAGACGAGCAGGTCGATGAGGCCGCGCACGTCCGCCCAGCCGGGCAGCTCGAGGCCCAGGTAGTTGCCCTCCGTGATGACGACGCCGTCGACCTCAACGGGCAGGGAGGCGGCGACGGGCTCGTGCAGGTCGCGCCGGTAATCGGGGGCGAGGACAACGCCGTCCGCGCGGCGCACGCGCCCCAGGAGGGCGACGTATCCGCCCACGTCGAAGGTGTCGGGCGCGCCCTTGTGGTCGGCGATCCCGCGCGCGGCCAGCACCGCGTTGGACATGTGGAAGCCATCCATGGGCGCCAGGCCAGCGACCGCGATGCCGGCCTCGGGCAGGGCGCGCGCCAGTTCGGCGGTGATCGTCGTCTTGCCGGTCCCGGGAGGGCCGGTCAGGCCCAGCACGCGCACGGGGTCACCGAGGCGGGCGCGCTCGGCCACGGCCTCGACGATGCGCCGGGTGATCGACGAGGCCTGGGCGCACTCAGGAGAGGCAGCAGCCGACTGCGGTCCCGAGCTCGCCCGTAAGGAAGTCACGGCTTGATGACGGGCAGCGTCGACCAGGGGAAGTTGATCCACTTGTCGGTGTACGCCCACACGTAGTCGGGCTCGATGATGGACACGGGCTTCTTGTAGATGACCGCGCTGCGGGCCTCGACGCGGACGGCGGCGGAGCCGTCGAGAGTGAGGCCGTGCTCGTCGATGAGGTCCATGACCATCTTGAGGGTCTTGCCGGAGTCGGCGACGTCGTCGACGACGAGGACGCGCTTGCCATCCATCGCGGAGACGTCCATGAGCGGGGGAAGCAGCTGGGGCTCCTCGAGGGTTTCACCGATGCCGGAGTAGAACTCGACGTTCATGGTGCCGATGGCCTTCACGTCCATCGCGTAGGCGATGGCGCCGGCGGGAATGAGGCCGCCGCGCGCGATGGCGACGATCAGGTCCGGGATCCAGCCGGAGTCGACGATCTGCTGGGTGAGCTCACGGGACGCGTCGCCGAAGCCTTCCCAGGTGAGGACCTCGCGGTCGGGAGCGGTGGTGGCGTCGGGGCTGGCGGTGGTACCCATGGCTTCCTTCTCTCGGGGGTGTTGGGATCAAGGGTATCGCCGTCGGGTGGGTGTGTGCGCGCCCGCCCGGGTTGCAAAACTGTGACGTGGGCGAACGCTCGCCTTGTGCGCACTTCCCCGGCGTCGGTAACGCTAACGATGGCGGCGGATTGAGGCGAGCTCGCGCTCGTAGGCGCGCCCGGGCGAGGCGGCCTGCCCGCGGTGCTCCCACGTGAGGATCAACGCCGGGTTGAAAGCGTGCGAGCACACCCCGCACGAGGAGACGCGCCGGGGCGCCCGGTACAGGCGGCGGGTGGCCCCGCAGCGCGGGCACGTGCCCACCCAGGGCGCGTCGGGGGAGGGTAGGGATGAGGGCAGGCGCGCGGAATCCGGGGCGCCGAGGGCGCGTGCGGCCCGCTTCCACGCGGCGTCGTGCCCGTGGGAGGGGCCGACGAGGGCGTGGGCGATCTCGTGCAGAATGACGCCCCGGATCGTGTCCGCGTCATACAGGTCGGTGAGCGGGCCGGACAGGCTGATCGTGCGCGAGGTATGCGTGCACGCCCCCGCCCGGCGCTTGGCGTGGTCGAAGCGGAAACGCCAGTCGGTCAGCCCAGCCGCGTCCATGAGGGAGCGCGCGAGGGTGCGAGCATCCTCGCGCTTCACCGCGCCCCCGCGAGCACGCCGAGCAGGCGCTTCATGGAGACCTTGTTCGGCGTGCCCAGGGTCTGGGCGAACATGGACACGCGCAGCTCCTCGGCCATCCATCGCGCCTGGGTGAGGGCGGCGTCGCGTCGGGCGTCGTAGGGGCGCCGTTCCAGCGCCTCGCGCGTGGCGGCGATCTCGGCCTCGGCCTGGTGGATGCGGTCCATGTCCTCCAGGTCGCGGGCCAGCGCCCCCGGCGACGAGGCGGCGCGCTCAATGCGCACAGCACCGGCGCGCAGGTAGCGGGCCAGGTGCGGCAGCGCGGAGGCGGGCGTCGCCGACACGAAACCCTCGTAGAGCAGGGTCTTCCCATGCGCCGCGACGTCGCGCGTCGTCTCCTCGAGCGAGGCCTGGGGGTGGGAGCGCACGGCGGCGTCGGCCTCGGCGCTGGCCTCCAGGGCCCGCACGACGTGGGAGAGGATCTGGTAGACGCGGTCCTCGTGGGCGTCGCGAGCGGCTGCCACAAGCGTCTCGAAGGCCTCGGGGTCGCGCACGTCGGCGGGGGTGCTCAGCTCGTCGACGAGGGACAGGGCCGAGGCCAGCTGCGCGTCCGCGACCAGGGCCGCCGTGTCCGCGTAGGGGGAGGCTGCCAGCATGAGGGCCTCGCGGCCCGTCCAGCGCGTGGTCACGCGGTTGGTCGCCAGTGCGACGCGGGAGAGCAGCAGACGAGCGAGGCCGGCGCGATGCTCGCGGTCCGCCTCGGCGGCGCTGGCCATGACGCGCACGCCAGCCGCCGGGGCCGCGGCACTGCCCTGGGGGACCAGCGCGGGGAACGCCCGCAGCGTCATCGCGGACGAGGTCTGGGTGATCGATCGCGGCAGCGTCGGCATCTGCGTGACGCCGTCCGCGTGGAACGCCGGGTCCGGCGCGGGGGCCGAGGCCTGGGCCTCCTTCGGTGCGTGTGTGCCCTTCCCGGGTGCGGACTGCGCGCCATCGTTTGCGGCAGACTGCGCGCCCTTGGAGGTGGAGGAATTGTCCCCACCGCGGGCGGCGGCCTTCTCCGAGGCTCCGCGCCCGCGCTTGTTCCTGCGTGCCTGCTTCTCGCCGGCCTCTTCGAGGGCCGCGCGAACGGCCGTGCGCACCGCCTTGTTCGCGTCGCTGGCGAGGGAACGCTGCAGGTAGGCCAGGTCCTTGCCCGCGCCCAGCTCCTTGCCCGACGCGTCGGTGACGACGAAGGTCATGCGCAGGTGATCGGGCAGGTGGGCGCGCGCGTGCGCCAGGTCCGCCTCGCTGAGGTCCACGCCGCGCAGCACGCGCACCGCGTGGGCGAGGGCGTCCAGGATGGGACCCTCGGTGAGGGGGCGGGGCTTGGGCGCCTCGGCGGCAGGCGCGCCCTGCTGGGTGGATTCCGGCGCAGGAGTCTCCTTCTGTGCGGCCTTCTTCGGCGCCTTCGCGGGGGAATTGCGCGTCGACAGCTTGCCCGACGTCGCGCCCCACGCGGCCAGGCGGCCCATCGCGGCGTCCAGGCTCAGCGGGTCCGGTTCGTCGGAGTCGGCGGCCTTCGTCGCTTTCCCGGCGGACTTGTCCGCCGCAGGCGCTGCCTCGACTGGCTCGTCGCCCGCCTGCTCGATCCAGCGAGCCACCGACGCGGCCACGTCCGGCGCGGGGGCCAGCAGACGGCGCACGCCCTTGGGCAGAGCCCGGATCGCCTCGGTCAGCAGGTCCTCGCGCATGCCGGGCACCAGCCAGTCCGTGCCCGCATCGCTGACGCGCTCGAGCACCTCGATCGGGATGCGCATCGACACGCCGTCGCGAGGGCTGCCCGGCGCGAACTCGTAGCTCAGGGGCAGCGACAGGTCGCCGCACTGCCAACGATCCGGGAAGCCCTCGCCCGAGGTCGCCTCGCGCGGCATCAGCAGGGACGCCGGGTAGATCAGCAAATCGGGATGCTCCCGGCGCTCGTCCTTCCACCAGCGGTTGAACGCCGCCGCGCTGGTCACGTGCTCGGGGATCAGATCGTCGAAGAAACGGAAGCGCGCCTGCTCGTCCGCGACGAGGCCGTGGGTGCGGCTACGGCGCTCAACCTCGCGAGCCTGCTCCACCAGAGCCTCGTTTCGGCGCTGGAAAGCGTGCCTCTCCCTCCACTGGCCATCCACCAGGGCGTTGCGAATGAACATCTCGCGGGCCAGCTCACGCGCTGTCGTCCCCTCGCGCGTGGCCGCCAGCTCCTCGAAATGACGCGGCTCAAACGACCCCGACGACAGCGGATCCTTCGACGCCGACACCAAGCCGGCCGCCAGCGCCTCCAGCGACCCCGCGCGCGGAGCGTGAGAGCGCGAGGCGGCCACGGCCTCGTCGATGACGAGATCACCCAAGCGACCCAGCAGCACCTCGCGGTCCGCCGCCAGCGTCAGCCCGTAGAGGGTCACGCGCTCGCGGACCATCGCCGCGCCCTTCGCAACCGACCAGAACGGCTCCGAATACGAGCGCTTGAGTAGGCCGCGCGCCGCCGGCTCCACCCACTCCGGGCGGATGCGGGCCACCGTGCGCGCAAACAGGCGCGAGGTCTCCACGAGCTCCGCCGTCATCACCCAGGCGGGGTGGCCACTCACGCCCGAGCCCGGCCAGATTGTGAAGTGCGTGCCGCGGGCGCCCTCGTAGTCGCGCTTCGTCTCGTCCCACGAGCCCAGGTAGGACAGCAGGCCGACCAGCAGCGAGCGGTGCACCTGGTCCGCGTCCACGCTCGCCGAGCCCTGCCCGTAGGCCAGGACCGCACGAACGGCCGCGTCCGGCGCGCCGCCGAACTGGGCGGCCTCCACGACGTCTCCCGTCGACGGCTCGCCCACCGGCCCCGCGGCGATCCCCAGCGCCCGGGCCATCTGGCGCAGCTGGCCGACGACGTCGCGCCACTCGCGCCACCGCAGGTAGTGGAAGAACTCCGCTCGGCACATGCGCCGGAACGCCGAACCCGACAGGTCGCGGGCCTGCACCGCCAGGTAGCGCCACAGGTTCAGGTACGTGATGAAGTCCGAATGCGGGTCGGCCAGGCGTGCGTGCGAGGCGTCCGCCGTGCCCTGGTGCTCGGCCGGGCGCTCGCGCACGTCCTGGATCGACAGCGCCGCCACGATGACGAGCACCTCCGAGGCACAGCCCAGGCGCTCGGCCTCCAGCAGCATGCGCCCCAGGCGCGGGTCGATCGGCAGGCGTGCCAGGTCCCGTCCGATGCCGGTGAGCCTGTACTGGGACGAGGCCGGGGCCGCGTCCGCGCTCTCACGATCCTGCGCGAGCGCGCCGATCTCCACGAGGAGGGCCACGCCGTCGCGCACCGCGCGCCGATCCGGGGCGTCCAGGAACGGGAAGTCCTCAACCGCGCCCAGCCCGAGGGACGCCATCTGCAAGATGACGCTGGCCAGCGACGTACGCAGGATTTCCGGCTCCGTGAAGCGCGGACGCGAGAGGTAGTCGGCTTGGGAGAACAGGCGGATCGCCACGCCCTCCGCGACTCGGCCGCATCGGCCCGCGCGCTGGTTCGCACTCGCCTGGCTGATTGGCTCAATCGGCAGGCGCTGCACCTTCGTCTTGTTGGAATAGCGGGAAATGCGCGCCAAACCCGGGTCGATCACGTAGCGGATGCCCGGCACCGTCAGCGATGTCTCCGCCACGTTCGTCGCCAGGACCACGCGGCGCAGGCGGTGCGGCTCGAAGACGCGATGCTGCTCGGCCGCCGTCAGTCGCGCGTACAGGGGCAGGATCTCGATGTCCCCCGGGCGTGCGCCCTTGTCGTCTCCCGCGCGCCGGCCTCGTCCCTTCAGGTGGTCGAGGAGGGCCGCCTCCGTGTCGCGGATGTCGCGCTCGCCGGGCAGGAAGACCAGGATGTCGCCGTCACCCTCCGCGCTCAGCTCGTCCACCGCGTGACAGATCGCGGTCTCCACGTCGATGTCCTCGCCCATGCCATAGCCCAGCGTCGCCAGCTCGTCGTCCGGGTCCTCCAGGACCAGCTGCATGGGGCCGGACTCGGTGACGTCGGTGATCTCGAGGGTCTCGGTGGGATCGTTCGCCTGCTGCGCCGAGGCCTCGGACGTGTACGACGAAGGCGTCGTCGGGCCGAGGGGACGGTAGCGGATCTCCACCGGGTACGTGCGGCCCGACACCTCGATGACCGGCGCCGGCTCGATCAGGCGGCCCGAGCCGGGAGCGCCCTCCCACGTGCCGAAATGGCGCGCGAAACGGTCCGAATCGATCGTCGCCGACGTGATGATGACCTTCAGGTCCGGGCGCGCGGGCAGCAGGCGCGCGACGTAGCCCAGGATGAAGTCGATGTTGAGGCTGCGCTCGTGGGCCTCGTCGATGATGAGCGTGTCGTAGCGGCGCAGCATCGGGTCCGACTGGATCTCCGCCAGCAAGATGCCGTCCGTCATGAGCTTGACGAGGGTCGTGGGGCCCACCTCGTCCGTGAAACGCACCTGGTAGCCGACCACCTGGCCGCGCTCGTGGCCCACGGTCTGGCCCAGCTCGTCAGCGATGCGATCCGCGACCGAACGCGCCGCGAGCCTGCGTGGCTGGGTGTGCCCGATCATGCCGGCCACGCCGCGGCCCAGCTGCATGCAGATCTTCGGCAGCTGCGTCGTCTTGCCCGAGCCGGTCTCGCCCGACACGATGACCACCTGGTGGTCGCGGATAGCGCGCGCGATCTCGTCGCGGCGGGCGCTCACCGGCAGGTCCGGGAAGGAGATGACCGGGATCGCGGCCGCGCGCTCGGCTAGCTGCTCCGGGGTGAAGGGCTTGAAGGGGCGCGCGTGCTCACGCTGGGGGCGCCTGCGTCCTGCGTTGCGCGGGCGCGGTTTGCGTGCTTTGGGCGTGGCGGAGCGAGAGTCAGGCATGATAGCGCCAGTCTAGTCGCAGGCCAGAGGGGGCCGCCCGGCACCCGGCGGCGTGGCCGCACTGGAAGGCGTGATACACCCAAAGTCGCACGTAATTCCCTTGGGTCAGTTTTTGAGTGCGGCTTTAATCCGCATGATTTCAACGGTCTGATTTCAAACGTTGAAATAGGGGTGGGGGAATTACGTGCGACATTTTGGGGTAGCTATTGGATGTGGGTGTGGCGAGTCGGGGCTGCCGTCAGGCGGAGGGCGCCTCGCCCTGCAGGTCCTCGTCGAAGCGAGTCACGGGAGGCTCCATGCGCAGATCCACGAGGTCGCGCGCCAGCTGGTCGATCTCCTCGCCCAGGTGCACGCGCTCCCTCCACGAGGCGGGGATACCCTCGATCCCATAGAAAGCGCCGCCCAGCTGGCCGTAGATCGCGGCGTTCGTGTCCGAGTCACCGCCCATGTTGGCGATTGCCAGGGTCGCATCCTTGAAAGACGGGAAATCCAGGAGGCCGTGCACCGCCAGGCGCAGGCCGTTCACGATGTAGCCGTTGGTTTCCGCCTCCCACGAGGCGCGCACCTGCGGATCCGGGCTGATCACCCGCGTGGCCATCTCGTCGAACGCCGCGCCCGTCGACGCCCACGACACGTCCATGATCTGCTCCGGCGACCATCCCAGCAGGGCGCCCACCAGGAGGGCGGCGAAGACCTCGGTGGCGGCCTCGGCCTCGACCGAGAAGTGCGTCTCGCGCGCGCTCAAGCGAGCGGTCGTGACCACCTCGCGCGGGGAACGTGAGCGGAAACCCGCGATCACCATGGGTGCCAGGCGCATGATCGCGCCGTTACCCGCGCTGTTCGTGCGCTCGGCGGTCACCGGCACACGCTGCTCGTGCTCGAAATCGAACAACGCGGCGCGGACCTGGCCGCCGATATCGAAACACACGTCCGTGGAGGACCGATACCCCTCCGAAAACCAGCGCTGGTAGCGCTCCATCACGTCAAAGGAGTCGTAGCGGCCCTGCGCCAGCAGGGAATCCGCGATGCACAGAGCCATCGACGTGTCATCCGTCCACTGCCCGGGCTCCAGCAGGAACGGGCCACCGCCCACCATGTCCGTGATCGGATCGAAGGTGCCCGCCCACTTGAACTCATTCGTGGTGCCCACCGCGTCGCCGACGGCCAAGCCCATGAGGGCGCCGCGCGCCCGAGAAAGAAAATCCGACATGCCCCTAGTGTCGCACAGGGGCCCTCCAGCTGGGACCTGGCCTCCGGCCCGCGGGCAGTCGAGGCCAGGGGAACGCGCGGGTCAGCCCCGGCCTCGTCCCAGGGAGGAAACGTCAGGCGATTGACGTCCCGAACAGCCAGCCCAGCAGGTAGGTGACGCCCGCGGCGCCGTAACCTACGACGAGCTGGCGCAGCGCGCGAGGCGCGGGGGACTGGCCGGACAGGATGCCGACCACGCCGCCCGTGAACAGCAGGGCGACGCCGACGATCGCGGCCGCGGCAATGATGGCCGCCAGGCCGGTCATGCCCAGCAGGTAGGGGATCAGCGGGAAGAACGCGCCCACCGCGAAGAAACAGAAGGAGGACAACGCCGCCTTCATGGGCGTGCCCACCTGGTCGCCCGCACCGTCCGACTCGGGGCTGCCGCCCAGGGCGGCACGCACCGCGATTGCGCCGGAGTCGCCGTTCGCAGGCTTGGCGAGGCGCGCGAAGACCTGCTTCGCGTGCCGCTCAGCCTCCTCCTCGCTCTCGCCGCGCGCACGGAACACGAGGGCCAGCTCGTTCGCATCCACGTCCAAGTCCGGCACAGCCTGATGCGCGTCCTGGTCGGGGATCGAGGCGTCGAGCAGCTCGCGCTGACTGCGCACGCTCACCCACTCGCCGGCCGCCATCGACAGGGCGCCCGCGAGCAGGCCCGAAATACCCGTCAGAAGAACAGCATGGGGGTCCATGCCCGTGGCCGCCACGCCCAGGACAAGCGCCAGGTTCGACACGAGACCGTCGTTCGCTCCGAACACTGCCGCGCGGAACGTGCCCGCCAGGGTCTCGCGAGACTTTGCCGCCAGGGAACGGATGACCTCGGCATGAATGTACTCGTCCGCCTGCATGTGCGCGGGCACGTCATCATCCACGTCGCGGGCGGACCGCTGCTCGGCGCGCTGGGCCATCGCCAGAATGAAAATCGTGCCGAAAAGGTGCGCGAGGACGGACGCGGCACGCGTGCGCAGCGGTGGCTTAGGTGCGGGCAGGGCGTGGTCGCCCAGGCGCGCCAGCCAATACTCCTCGTGGCGACGCTCCGCCTCCTCAAGCTGCAAGAGGACCGCGCGCTCCTCGCCCGTCCGGCGCTCGGACAGGTCGCGGTAGGTGCGAGCCTCCATGCGCTCCTCGGCCAGGTGCTTGCGCCAGCGCTTGATCTGCGCGCGCGTGGGTTCCTGGGTGTTGATCTGCTGGTCTGCGCTCACGGCCTCGTTCCCTCGCGCGCTCAACGCTGCGTCGTGGAAGAAGTGGCCTGCGCGTCGACCGTCGTCGGCTCGGAGGCGGGGGCGCCGAACAGGCGTTCCTTCACGGCGTCGGCAACCTTATCGGTCACCTGCTCGCCGCCCGCACGCACGAGGTCGGACATCTTCTGACCCGCCGCATCCAGGGGACGGGCAACGATCGGGAAACGGCGCAGCTTCGAGGCGCTCGCGCGGATCTGCTCGTAGCGCTCGCGGCCTGCTCGGGTGCCCAGGACGTATCCGATGCCAACTCCGATGAGGATTCCAGTCTTGGTTCCCATGAATGTCCTTCTCTCGCTGCAAGTGGTGGGGCGGCCCGTCGTGGCGGGTGTCGCGCAATTCCCGTGGGCGCGGCTTTCACCGGCGCGTATGCGTCCCATCTTAGTGGCGCTGCCCGCCGCGCCGCACGATCCTCACCATGAGTGGGGATTATTCGCGGATGCTTCTCGTCTCAGGCGAGCTCTTGTCACATTCGTGCACAGTGTGGGCCCCTCTTTCCGTGAGTGGCCCTCACACGCTATGTTTATAGCGTGAGCCAGGTAACGATTGAGACGCCCCGGGGAGTATCGCTCTCCGGTACGTTCACGCGTCCCGTGGACTGCCGCGACGCTGCGGTGATCTTTTCTCACACCTTTTTGTCGGATCGTCACGCATCGGGTATGTTCGACTCAGTCGGTCGTGCGCTGCGCCGAGCCGGCTATGCGACGCTCACCTTCGACTACTCGGGCCACGGCGCCTCGGGCGACGAAATTATCACTTTCGATCCCCTCATCGAAGACTTCCGCTCCGCGTCCGGTTGGCTCGCCGACCAGGGCTTCGCGCGTCAAATCTGCGTCGGCCACGAGTTCGGCGCCGCCGTCGCGCTACGCTCGCGCCCGCCCGCCGTGCAGACATACGTGCTGGTCTCCCCGGTCCTCGGCCCCCTGTCCTACGACTGGAACCTCGTGTTCTCCGACGTGCAGCTCTCCGACCTCGAGCGCCACGGGGCCACAACCGTGCCCGACGACTCCGAGTCCGTGCGCCAGCAGTTCACCATCTCCAAGCGTACCCTCGCTGACATGTCCATGGTCTCCGGTGAGAAAGCCTTGCGCGGACTGAGCGTCCCCGTGCTCATCACGCACGACTCCTTCGACGAGGAGACCGGCCTGCTCGACCGCACACGCGAGGTCTTCCACCTGCTGCCCGACGGCTCCCTCGTCGAGATGACCGCCGCCCCCGATGGTATCGCGGGCGAGTACACGCCGGTTGACGGCGTGCCCGTCATCGACGAGGCCGTGGATCGCGCGCTCGCCGCCTCCGGTTCGGCGCACCTGCCCGCCCTGGTGGATGTCGCCGCCAAGTGGGCGAGCCGCTGGGTGCCCGTGAGCCGCTGATCGCCTCATTTCCGGCGGTGCTTGTGGCTCCGCTGGTGTTCCGGGCGCCGTCGGGCCCGGCCGCCCGCGAGATCGCCACACGCGAGCTTCGCTCGGAGTGGTCGATCTCGAAGCCCGCCCGTGCCCTCCGGTCCCTCCGGCGCCCTCCACACCGGCGGCGCTGTGTCGCTGTGTGTGCTGAGCGCGTCGGCTCGAAGCCCGGCCAGGCCCCGCCGCCGGCCGTGGGTATCGCGTCTGGGCTCTGCAGACCAGGCGGCCCGCTTGTCTGAAACCCCTGTCGCCTTTGCTTGCTGGTGTCTGTGTGGGAGTGAAACCGCCATCGCCTTTGTGGGCGCGAAACGGGCGTTTTTGGTGCGTTTTTCGGTTGCAGTGGTGACGGTGGTTTCAACGCGTGCTGTTCAGGGGCGCGCAGTGGTGATGGCGGTTTCATACTGGCCTGTATTAGTGGTCGCAGAGGTGTCATTGGTTTCAAAGTCGCCACGTGGCTGTGTCCTGAGCGTGAAAAAGTTCGCCCAGCAGGGCCTGGTGGTGGGTGTGAGCGTGACAAAATTCGCCCAGCGCTCGAGAAATAGCCGAAAATCGGCGTTTTCTGGCGTGCTGGGCGAGTTTTGTACCGGGTTGGCCCAAGAATGCCCCGTGCTGGGCGAGTTTTGTACCGGGTTGGCCCAAGAATGCCCAGTGCCGGGCGAGTTTTGTACCGGGTTGGCCCGCAAGGTAGCGAGCGGGAAAAGTTATGGCCCTGTCGGTACCAGGAAGGCCGCCTTTTTGGTAGTCGTTGTCCCAGGGGCGACCCGCACGGAGGCAGGCAGAACTAGAACTACTGGTGTGCCTCCTCAGCCACCACCTACCAGCCGTGCACCAGCTCAGCGAGAGCCGGGGAAGCCAGCCACTGCCTCGTGCCGAAGGAAGACACCGACACCGCGGCGACAGCTGACGCGAAGCGGATGAGGCGCTCCGGGTCGGCGTCCCCGCCGCGCTCGATCGCCCACGTGAAAGCCCCGTGGAAGGCGTCGCCCGCCCCCAGCGTGGACGCGTCCGGGACGGCTTCGACGGGAACCTCGCCGCTCTCGCCATCCCACCAGTACTGCACGGAGCGATCCCCGCGCGTGCGCACAGTCCGCGTGATGCCGAAGCCTCGCAGGAACTCGGCGACCCGCGCCCCGTCCGGGCGCGCCATCAGCGGCGGCGCGAAATCCTCCGAGACGACTGCGATGTCGACGAAGCCCAGCAGGGGAGTGAGCCAGTCCTTCCACGAACCGCCGTCCAGGATGCGCTGGTGCGGCGGGCGAGCCTCGAGCGGGGCGAACGGGTCCTCCCCGTCGACCTCGGGTACGCCCAGCGTGAGGGCCGCATGCGCGAGCGCCGGGTTGTGTCCGTCGATGAGGACCGCGCCGACGCGCTCGGGCAGCTCCGCCGCCACGCCCTCCGCGTTGGCGTCGAGCCGCGCGTTCGTGGAAGCCACCATGCGACCGCTCGGGTGCTCGATGATCGAGGACACGGCGGGCTCGCGCGACGCCGGGGACGAGGCCGGCGCCGTCGCATCCACGACGCGCACACCCACGGCGGCCAGGTCGGCAGCAAGGAAGGCGGCAACGGGGCCTTCGCCGAGCGCTGTCAACAGAATCGGCGCTTCCTCAGAGTCAGTGGGAGCGCCCGAGGCGGCCCCGGCCTCGTCCTCAGGACCAGAGAGGATGCGCGAGGCCGCGCACAGCACCGCGTACGTGACGGCCGCGTTCGTCGCGGGACCGCCGGCGGCCATCGTGAAGTCCGTCGACGTGACCTTCAGGGAAGGGTCCGGCACGTGGTCGAGTCGATGCAGGACATCCAGGGTCGTGAGCCCGGCGAAGAGAGCAGTCATGGGGACATTGTCGCACCCGGTGGCAGCGTGAGACGGCATGGCCGCGGCTCTCGCTGACAGAACGACAAACCCTGTAGCATATGAACAACGACACTCATCGACTCCTCCGGATCGCCATGCACCTGCTCGACGCGCTGAACAACTCCCTGCCCGAGGTCTTCCGAGCCATTGACCTCATGGGCGTTCTCCTCAACGGCATCCTCGGCGGCAAAGTTGCCCGAGAGCGCAACTTCGACGCCGTTGGCTTCTGCATTCTCGCGATCATGACGGCGCTCGCAGGCGGCATGATCCGTGACCTGCTCCTGACGACGCGCACCGGAGCACCCGTCGCCATCACGGACCCCTACTACCTGGGGTTCGCGATCATCGGCGCTCTCATCGCGATGGCTTTCCGCATGGATTCGCGCGTGTGGTCGGTGCTCCTCGTGATCGCCGACGGCATGGTGCTGGGCTGTTGGAGTGCGACCGGCGCGATCAAGACCCTCGACGCGGGGTTCGCGATCATGCCGGCGATCCTCATGGGCATCATGACGGCGATCGGCGGCGGCATGGTCCGTGACATCTCCGCGGGACTGGTCCCGCGCGTCTTTGGTGGCAACAACCTCTACGCGACCCCCGCGTTTGCGTGCTCGCTGGTCACCGTCGTCTTCTGGTACATGGGCCAGCCGGTCCTGGGCATGGGCGCGTCCATCATCGTGGGCCTCGTGTTCACGGGAATGGCGCATTGGCGCCGCTGGAAGCTCCCCCAGACCCGCGAGTGGACCATCACTCTCACATATTCACAGTTAAAAGCTCTGCGTGGGGGCAAGCGTTAGTATGGCGGTGTGACTCCCAAATCAACACCCGCTTCTTCAGCTCCCGCCGCGGCGTCGCCGACCTCCGGGCGTAAGCGTTTTAAGACATGGCACCTGTCCATGATGGCCCTGGGCCTCGCCATCGGCGCTGGCTTCTTCCTGGGTACGGGTTCCGCGATCCATCAGGCCGGTCCGGCTGTCATCGTGTCCTACGCCCTGGCGGCCATCATCGTCGTGTCGGTCATGCTGGCGCTCGCGGAACTGGCCTCGTCCTTGCCGTCGACGGGATCCTTCTCGTCCTACGCCGAGGCCGGGATCGGTCGGTGGGCCGGGTTCACGATCGGGTGGCTGTATTGGGTCATGCTCATCATGGTGTCGGGCCTGGAGGTGACGGGCGCGGCGACGTTCTTCGTCGGCTGGTTCCCCGCAGTTCCGCAGTGGGTGGTTGCCCTCGTAATTGTCGTTGTTATTGGCGGCATTAACCTGCTGGCGGCCGGGCAGTACGGTGAAATCGAGGCCTGGCTGTCGATGGTGAAGATCGTCGCGATCATCGCCTTCCTGGGCGTGGGCGTGTACCTAGTTGCGCGTACGGCGATCGTCGGTCCCCTGACGGGTCACGAGGGCGTGCTGCAGAACGTGCTGGGGCACAACGGTTTCGCGCCCAACGGGCTGTCGGGTATCGCGGTCGCTCTCCTGGCCGTCATCACGTCCTTCGGTGGCCTGGAGATCGTCACGATCGCCGCCGCCGAGGCCGAGGATCCCCGCGCCGCCATGACCAGCGCGATCCGCTCGGTCGTGACCCGCATCCTCGTGTTCTACGTCGGCTCCGTCATCCTGCTGATCGCGCTGCTGCCCTGGGACGGCGAGGCCATGAAGACGAACGCCTTTGCTGCGATCCTCGAAATGGCGGGCGTCCCCGCGGTTGGGACGCTCATGAACGTCATCATCTTCATGGCGCTGATTTCCGCGTTCTCCGCG
Source organism: Schaalia odontolytica (assembly GCF_005696695.1). Taxonomy (NCBI): domain Bacteria; kingdom Bacillati; phylum Actinomycetota; class Actinomycetes; order Actinomycetales; family Actinomycetaceae; genus Schaalia; species Schaalia odontolytica. The sequence continues at coordinate 192,556 of NZ_CP040006.1, forward strand.
AACATCTACGCCTCCTCCCGCATGGCGTACTCGCTGTCCGCGCGCGACATGGGACCGCGCTGGCTGCTGGGTGCCTCGGCCTCCAACAAGGCGCGCGCACGCTCCGTCGTTGAGGCGGCCCTCGAGGACGACGAGGCGCTCCTGGCCACCGAGCTCCAGGGCGACATCGAGGCGGGCCGAACCCCGAAGCGCGCGGTCGGCCTCGTCGTCGTGCTAGCGCTGCTGGCCGTCCTGGGCAACTGGTACCTGCCCGGTTCGATTCTGACGATGCTCATCAACGCGATTGGCATGGTTCTGCTGATCGTGTGGACGTTCATCATCATCTCGCTGATGCGCCTGCACCCCTCGCTGGAGCGCTCGGGCTCTCTCGTCATTCGTATGCCCGGGTGGCCGTGGCTGCCGTGGTTGGTCCTCGCGGGCCTGGGCGGTATCGGTGTCCTCATGCTCATGAGCGACGAGGGCAGGGCTCAGCTGGTCTCCATGGGTGCGCTCACGCTTCTCATCGTGGCGATTTACTTCGTGCGTCAGCTGGTGGGGTCGCGCAAGAGGGCTTAATTATCCACAGGTACTCGCCGCCGGGACGCAGATGCCGGTGGGTGGGTGCATCATGAGGGCACCCCGAGTGGTCGGGGTGCCCTCATTGCGTGGGTGGCGTGAGAGAAAGGAGAGGGAGATGGCGCGCAAGCGACGCAGGAGCATCGGGGATACGGTCCTCCTGCTGGCGATTCTCGCGGCGCTCGTGTGGGCGTTCGCGCCCGGCGTCGGCTGGGATCTGCTGGGCCTGCGCTCGCGCTTGGGGTGGCCGCCGCTGCGCAGCGGGCAGGCGCTGTCCTCTCTGCCGGATAGCGAGGCTGCCCGCCAGCTGCGCGAGCTCACGGTCCGAGAGTCGGTCGACGATCCGGCCGCGCCGTCGTATGACCGCGAGGCCTTCGGACAGCGCTGGGCGGACACCGACCACAATGGCTGCGACACCCGCAACGACATTCTTGCCCGCGACCTGGCGCGCCCCACCTTCAAGCCGGGCACGCGCGATTGCGTCGTCCTGTCGGGCACGCTCGCCGAACCCTATACGGGTGCCACGATTGAGTTCCAGAGGGGGGACAAGACCTCGTCTCTGGTGCAGATCGACCACGTCGTCGCCCTCGCGGACGCGTGGCGCTCGGGCGCCTGGCAGTGGGATGCGCAGCGCCGCCAGGAATTCGCCAACGACCCGGAGAATCTGCTCGCGGTGGATGGCCAGGCGAATGAGGACAAATCGGCCTCGTCCGCGGATCAGTGGCTGCCGCCCAACACAGCGTTCCGCTGCGACTACGTGAAGCGCCAGATCGCCGTCAAGAACGCGTACGGGCTGAGCGTCACCCGGGCTGAGCAGGACGCGCTCGCCGAGCAGCTGTCTATCTGTTCCGGGTGATGGGTGGGGTGCTAGCCCTGCGCCGTGCGCCGTTGTGACGCGCAAATCTGACCAGTAATTTCCAGCTGATTCCCAGGCGTTTTCTCACGATGTGTCCATCTCGTGTGGAACTGAGCGCACGTCCGCAACATTGCCCGATAACGCCGGTAATGTTCCCCTCAAGGGGAGGGGTGACATGTACACGGCAATTAACTGGGCGCTTGATCTGGGCCTTTATGCCGCCGTCTGCGCGATCACGTGCGCGCTGTGGTGGTTGCTCGGGCGCCGAGGTGAAACCAGTGCCACCGCGGGGCGTGCCGAGGCCTCGACCGACTCCGCTCAGAGCGCTGGGCGGGTGAGCCGTGCCCGCCTGACCGTCGTTCAAGCATTGCCCCTCATCTATCGCCGCTCGAAGCAGACGGGTGCGCTCCTGCCTCGCGAGGAGAACCCGGACACCCCGACGACGGCAGAGATTCCCGTGGTCGCGGCCCCCGCCTCGTCGATGTGGAAGTTCCCGCGCGCCCTGCCTCTCGCCTGGATCCTGTATGCGGCAGGCCTGCTGATTTTCACGCTGCTGCCGCTGCCCTCCGACCCGGTGGCCGCGTGCGCCGCGATCATCCACTGGGACAACTACACGCCGTTCGGTTCCTTTGTGGCTGTCGCCGACCAGTTCCGCGACGGCGAGAGCCTGCGCGGCACCCTGTACGCGCTGTCGATCGTGCTGAACATTGCGCTGTTTGTGCCTCTGGGTGCCCTCGCGGAGACCACGTGGCGCATCCGCCGCATGCGCCGTGCCCCCGAGGGTGCGCCCGCCGACGGGTCTCGCCTGGCCCGTTCGATCCCGCACCGCCGAGTCCTGGCGTGGGTGCTGATCGGTTGCGCCATCTCCTGCCTCATCGAGCTAACCCAGTACACGGGCCTGTTCGGCGTCGTGCCCTGCACCTACCGAGTCGTCGACATCGACGACGTCATCATGAACACGCTCGGCGCCTACGCGGGCGTGCGCCTGCTGCCCTTCATGGCGCGCAACTCGCGCTTCATGGGCGCGTAGGTGGTTATAGCCAGCCGGCCGCGCGGGCTAGGGACGCGGCCTCGGCGCGCGTGCGCGCGTCCATCTTCAGCATCGACGACGACACGTGGTTGCGCACCGTCCCCTGGCTGAGTCCCAGAGAGTGAGCGATATCCGCGATGGTGCCGCCGCCCTCGACCTCGCGCAAAACGTCTGCCTCGCGGTCCGTCAGAGGCGAGGAGCCTGCCGACAGCGCCTCGAGGGCCAGGCTCTGGTCGACCGCGCGGCCACCCGCAGCCACCGTGCGCACTCCGTCAGCCAGGGCTTCGACCGGCGCGTCCTTGACCATGAAGCCCGTCGCCCCCGCGTCGAGGGCACGCTGCAGGTATCCCGGGCGCCCGAACGTCGTCACGATGAGCACGCGCACCCCCGGGAAACGGGAACGAATCGCCTGCGTGGCCGTGATGCCGTCCATACGGGGCATCTCGACGTCGATGATGGCAACGTCGACGGGGGCGCTCGCGTGGGCCGGGGCGTCCGCCGATACCAGGCGCGCCAGCTCCTCGAGGGCCTGCGCGCCATCGGCGGCCTGCGCGACAACCTCGATGTCGCACTCCAGGTCCAGCAGCCCCGCCAGGGCACCGCGAATCATCGCCTGGTCGTCGGCCACAAGTACCCGAATCGTCACGTCACCCTCCTGTCTGCCTGCGCTTGGGGTACCAGGCTAGCGCAGGTCGCAGGATCATCTCTCGGGTGTGCCCGCCCTTCAGGACGAGTGGGTGTCGGGTGTGGCCTCGAAGGCCAGTGCGAGCGTCCACGTGGAGCCCGACGCGCCCCAGGTGAGCGTGCCCTCGTCGCCGACAAGCTCGGACAGGCCCGCGAGCCCCGAGCCGGATCCCGCGCTCGACGCGGCGTAGGCAGCCGAGTAGCCGTCGTTGGTGACGGTCACGCCGCCAGGGGAGAGGCGAATGCGAACCCACGACGGGTGCGCGTGCAGGATCGCGTTCGTGACGCCCTCACGAATCACGTGGGCGGCCGCGGCCGAATGTGGACCCGACGGCGGTTCGCCCTCGCTGGCGATGTCGGCGTCGATGCGCGCGACCTCCAGGAGGGCGCGGGCCTCCTCAAGCTCCTCGACGGGGGACAGGGCCCGCGTAGCCGCCACGATACGGCGGACGTCAGCCAAGGCCTCGTTCGACTGCGCGGTGACCGCGCGCAGCTGCTCGCGCGCCTCCTCCACGCGCCCCGCCTCCAGGAGGCGACCCGCCAGCTCGGATACCATCGTGACTCCCGTCAGCGAGTGTCCCAGGATATCGTGCAGATCCGTGCTCAGGCGCGCCCGTTCGGCGGCCTTCGCGCGCTGAATCGCGTCCTGGCGGCGCAGGCGTTCACGGGTCGAGCGCTCCATGCCCCAGCGGGCCATACCGACGAAGCCGATGAGGAGGGCCAGGTACCAGATCATCCACAGTGGCTCTCCCTCTGTGTAGGCGGCCACGCCCGCGATGGCGACGATCGGCACGACGCCCGCGACAATGTATCTGCTTGGCGCCTGGAAGATCCAAGCGACCAACAGATACGACGTCAGCATGAACGCGTACGGGAAACCGACGGCGGTCGCGTAGACGAGGTAGATGGCCGTCGCTGCGGCCAGCGCCGCGTGGGAGAGGATGAACGGCCTCGTGAAGGAGTTGCGCGCGGGCAGAGGATTGGCCAGCCACGCCGCCGAGTTAGCCGCCGCGAGGAGGGCGCACAGCCCGATGATGCCCACGCGCTGGGCCGTGTCCGTCAACTCCAGGGCGTAGGCCAGGGGGAAGCCCATGAACAGCATCCACGGGGCCGCCCACGCCAGGGAGATCAAGCGCTCCTTCATGGCAACAGCCTATCGACCCGTGTCGTGGGACGCGCCCCACCAGGCGATGCCGGCCGTGATGACCGCCCACCCGGCGATGTTGAGCCACGCGGCGGTCGGCATCGTCACGGTTCCGGCGACGGCGTAGATCGCCTGGACGGCGCCGTACAGAGGCGTGAAGGGCGCGATCTGTGCGACGAAGGGCGGCAGCTGGTCCAGCGGGATGAACATGCCGGACACGAACGCGCCCATCAGCATGACGAATGCGGAGGCGCTGTAGGCGTTCTCACCCTTGATCGTGTATCCGCAGGCCAGGCCAATGAGCGCACCCAGGGCCGACAGGGCGACGACGACCGCGGCGCTGGCCGCCCACGCACCCGGGGTCATCTGCGCGCCCGTGGCCAGGCCAAAGCTGAACGTGATGAGCGTGATGAACGCGCTCAGCGCCACGAGGGCCGTGAGACGCACGAGGAGAATGACCCACGGCTGGATGGGGGTCAGCGCGTACATGCGCGAGATGCCGGTCGTGCGCTCGACGGACAGCGTCGCGCCGAGCGAGCCTCCGACCAGGATGACGCCGTACGTGGTCATCATCGCGATCATCGCGGCAGCCAGGTTCCCGCGCCCGGTCTGGGTTGCGCGCGCGACATCGGTCATGCCGAACATCGCGTACATGAACATGGGGAGTAGCAGGGCAAACGCCATGTTCCACGGGTTGAGGATGTGGGAGCGGAACGTCGAGAGCCACAGCTTGCCCGCTCCGGTGAAGGGGGAGGGAATCGGTCGGTCGGTGGGACGCGTGGGTGCCTGGGTGGTCATGATGCCTTCTTCGTGTGTCGTGTCTGCGTTCGTGGGGCGGGGGCCTCGGCGTCGGCCTCGGGACGAGGCCGGGGCTGGCTCATCGGGACGGGCGTTGGTTGCGCTCACTCGGTGTCGGCGTGGGAGGTGATGCGCTCGAAGACGTCTTCGAGGTCCTCGTTGTCGGCGACGACCTGCTCGGTGGGAGCGTCCAGGAGGACCTTGCCGGCATCGATGATGACGATGCGGTCGGCGTCCTTGCGAGCTTCGGTCAGGTAGTGCGTGGCGAAGAGGAGCGTGCGGCCCTCCGCGGCCTCGGCGCGCATCGTCTCCCAGAAGGCGCGGCGGGCGAGAGCGTCCATGCCGGCGGTCGGCTCGTCGAGGATCAGGAAGTCCGGGTTGCCGGCCAGTGCGAGGGCGAGGCGCACGCGCTGGCGCTCGCCGCCGGACAGCTTGTCGAGGGGGCGCTTGGCCAGCTTGGTGAGGTTCGTGCGTTCGAGGAGCTCGTCGGTGGGGATCGGGTTGGCGTGCATTGCGGCGACCAGGTCAATCGTGTTGCGGACCTTCCCGTCGCGCGGCATCGATCCGGTCTGAAGCATCGCGCTCACGAGGGAGCGGCGCACGGCCTCGCGCGGGCTCATGCCGTAGACGCTGATGTCGCCCTGGGTGGGGGTGGCCAGGCCGAGGACGATGTCCAGGAAAGTGCTCTTGCCCGCGCCGTTGACGCCAAGGAGCGCCACGATCTCGCCGGGCATGAGGGTCAGGTTCACGCCGCGCAGCGCGTCGACGTGGCCGAAAGACTGGTGAATGTTCGTCGCCTGGAGGGCGGGCGTTGCTTCTGCGTTCATGGCTCCCAGTCTGCGCCCGTATTAATGGTGCCGGAAGTGCCCTTTGATGCAGGTGGTGCCATGACAAATGTCAGGGGTGGCCTCTTCCAAAAGTCGCACGTAATTTAATGCGGTCACTTTTTGAGATAGCCTGCAAACGTTGCAATTCCAATGATGGTAATTCAGCCTGTGAAGCAGTCGTCGGGGAATTACGTGCGACATTGCTTAGGAGGGCCTGGCTGCGGTGCCCGTGGGCGGTGGCGGGGCATGGCCGGGCTTCGAGACGACGCGCCGAGCCGAAGGCTCGCGGGCGGGCCGCCGCCCACGGGCACACCAAGCAGCTCGGCCCGCCAGGGCACACAAGCGCCCGGAACACCCGTGGGGCTCCAAGCAACCCGCCAGCACACAGCGAGGGGCCCGAAGCGCCGCAGCGCCTCGGGCCCCCACACTCGCGTGTGTCAGTTGCTCACAGGTTGAGCTGGATGTTGCGGCCGGGGACGGCCTCGATCAGCTCGCGCGTGTAGTCCTGGACCGGGTTGTTGAACAGCTCGTCCGTCGAGTTGGCCTCGACGAGCTTGCCCTTCTCCATGACGATCACGTCGTCGGCGATCTGGCGGACAACGGCCAGGTCGTGCGTGATGAACAGGTAGGACAGGCCCAGCTGCGCCTGCAGGTCGTTGAGCAGGTACAGGATCTGGTTCTGCACCAGCACGTCGAGCGCGGACACGGCCTCGTCCAGGACGATAACCTCCGGGTTAAGCGCGAGGGCGCGGGCCACGGCCACGCGCTGGCGCTGGCCGCCGGAGAGCTCGTTCGGGTAGCGGCGCATGGCGCTACGCGGCAGGGCCACCATGTCGAGCAGCTCGGAAGCGCGCGCGATGCGCAGCTTCTTCGGGTTGAACTCGCGCTTCTCGGCGGCGGTCAGCGAACGCTTCGTGTCGGCGGCCTCGACGAGGACGCGCATCCACTCCTCGGGGTCGCGGCCCGTGGCCTCGGCGCGCTTGATTTCGGCGCGAGCGTACTCCAGGGTGCCGTAGCCGTGGATCTTCAGGGGCTCCTCGATCAGTCGGTAGATCGAGAACATGGGATCCAGCGAGCCGTAGGGGTTCTGGAACACGGCCTGGAGGCGGCGGCGCAGGCGGAAGAGTTCCGCCTCGCTCATCTGCGAGGTGTCCTCACCGTCGAAGTAGACCTTGCCCTTGGTGGGCTTGAGGAGCTGCAGCACCATGTTCGCGGCGGTGGACTTGCCGGAGCCGGACTCACCGACGACCGCGAGGGTCGTGCCGCGGCGCAGTTCGAAGGACACGTCGTCGACGGCCAGGAAGGTGTCCTGGCCCTTCTTGGCGCCGCGGATGTCGAATTCCTTGGTGAGGTGCTCGGCGCGAATAATGGCGTCCGTGGAGGTCGCACCCTTGCCGGCGCCGACGAGCTCTTCCTCGGTGACCGAGATGCCCTGCTTGTGAGCGGACTCGATGCGCGCGGAGGCCAGGGAGGGCGCGGCGGACACGAGGCGCTTCGTGTAGGGGTGCTGGGGGTGCTGGAGGATCTCCAGGGCGGGGCCGGATTCGACGATGCGGCCGCGGTGCATGACGACGAGCTGCTCGGCGCGCTCGGCGGCCAGGCCGAGGTCGTGCGTAATGAACAGCACGGCGGTGCCCATCTCGGAGGTGAGCTTGCCGAGGTGGTCGAGGATGCGGCGCTGGACGGTGACGTCGAGGGCGGAGGTCGGCTCGTCGGCGATCAGCAGCTTGGGGTGCGCGGCCATGCCGATGGCGATGAGGGCGCGCTGGCGCATGCCGCCGGAGAACTCGTGCGGGTACTGCTTGGCGCGGCGTTCGGCGTCGGGCAGGCCGGCCTCCTCGAGGAGGGCGGTGACGCGCTGGCCGACCTCGGAGCGGGGCACGACGTTGTTCGCGATGAGGGCTTCCTTGACCTGCGTGCCCACGCGGAGCACGGGGTTGAGGTTACTCATCGGGTCCTGGGGGACGAGGCCGATGCCGGATCCGCGCAGCTCCACCCACTGCTTGGTGGACAGGTGGGTGATGTCGCGGCCGTCGAACTCGATCTTTCCGCCCGCGACCTTGCCGGTGCCGGGCAGCAGGCCGATGACGGCGGCGGCGGTCGTGGACTTACCGGAGCCGGACTCGCCGACGATTGCGACGGTCTGGCCGGGGTAGATGGTCAGGTTCGCGCCGCGCACGGCGGGGACGACGCCGGTCGAGGAGGTGAAGGTGACCTCCAGGTCCGTGATCTTGAGCAGGGGCTGCGCGTCGTCCGGGTGGACGTTGGACGAGGCCGGGGCCGCGCTGGGGGCGACGGCTCGTTCGACGACCTCTTCCATCTCCTTCTCGGAGAGCTGGGGGGTGTTCGTTTCGCTCACTTGCGTGCCTTCGGGTCGAGGGCTTCGCGCACGGCGTCGCCCATCATGATGAAGCTGAGGACGGTCAGGGCCAGGGCCGAGGCCGGGTAGAACAGGACCATCGGGTTGGTGCGCAGGGACGTCTGGGCGGCCGAGATGTCAGCGCCCCAGGAGACGACCGAGGTCGGCAGGCCGATGCCCATGAAGGACAGGGAGGCCTCGGACACGATGAAGGTGCCCAGTGCGACGGTTGCGTACACGATGATGGGGGCCATCGAGTTCGGGATGATGTGGCTCATGAGGATGCGTGCGCGGGATGCGCCGGTCGCGCGGGCCGCAGTGACGAACTCTTCGTTCTTGGCGCTTAGGACCGAACCGCGGGTGATGCGCGCGATGGAGGTCCAGCCGAACATGGACAGCACGATGACGACCATGAGGATGGAGCGCGAGCCCTTGAACATCTGCATGAACACGATGGCGGCGAGGAGCAGTGGGATCGCGAAGAACACGTCGGTGATGCGCGAGAGCAGCGCGTCGAACCAGCCGCCGAAGTAGCCGGCGAGGGCACCGACGGTGCCGCCGATCAGGACGACCGCGATGGTCGTGAGGATGCCGACGGACACGGATGCGCGGGCGCCGTAGACGACGCGGGCGTAGATGTCGCAGCCCTGCTTGTCGAAGCCGAAGGGGTGGCCGGCGGTGGGTCCTGCCAGGGAGGAGGACAGTTCGCAGAACTTCGGGTCGGTCGAGGTGAACAGCGACGGGAAGAGTGCGAGGAGCGCGGCGACCAGGATGATGAACGCGGCGATCCAGAAGGTCGGGCGGCGGCGCAGGCGCTTCCAGGCCTCGCCCCACATGGACGAGGGGGCACCCTCGTCAGCGACCGCGTCGACGGCACCGAGGCCGGTCTCGTCGATGTCGGAGACGTAGTGGTCCTGGCCCGCGCGGGTGCGGGTGATGTTGGCGGAAGGAATCTGGTCACTCATAGCGGATCCTCGGGTCGAGCACGGCGTACAGGAGGTCGACGATCAGGTTCGCGATGATGTAGACCAGCACGAGCACTGTTGTCACTGACACAACGGTCTGGGGTTCGCCCTTGATGATGGCGCTCCACAGGGTGCCGCCGACGCCGTGGATGTTGAAGATGCCCTCGGTGATGATCGCGCCACCCATGAGGGCGCCGAGGTCGCCGCCGATGAACGTGGCGACGGGGATGAGGGAGTTACGCAGGATGTGGCGCGTCATGACGATGCCGCCGGAGAGGCCCTTGGCGCGTGCGGTGCGCACGTAGTCCGCAGAGACGTTCTCAGAGACGGACTGGCGGGTCAGGCGGATGACATATGCCAAGGAGACGCCGCCGAGCACCATGGCTGGCATGGTGAGGCTGCGTAGGTCGACGGAGGCCGAGGCCGTGGTCGGCAGGATTGCCAGCTGCACGCCCAGGACGTACTGGAGGACGAAGCCCAGGACGAAGGTGGGGACAGAGATCAGCAGCAGGGAGACAACGAGGATGGTGGAGTCGAACCACTTGCCGCGGCGCATGCCCGCGACGACGCCAAGGCTAATACCGAGGACGGTTTCGATGGCGAGGGCGTAGAGGGCGAGCTTCGCGGTCGTCGGGAAGGCGGTCGCCATGATAGACGTAACCTTCTGGCCGTTGAACGCGGTGCCAAAGTCGAGGGTGAAGACTCCCTTGAGGTACAGCAGGTACTGCATCCAGAAGGGCTTGTCCAGGTTGTACTGGGCGCGGATCTGCGCGGCGGCGGCCTCGGAGAGACCGCGGTCGCCACCGAGTGCGGCGACGGGGTCACCTGGCATCAGGTAGACCATCGCGAAGATCAGAAAGGTGGCTCCGAAGAAGACCGGGATGGTCTGGAGGAGTCGCCGTCCGATGTAGCGGAGCATGGACAATCCTTTAGTGTTCGTGTCGTGGGAGGGGAGGTTCCGATCCCTGGCGGAGCCTCGCGGACGAGGCCGACTATGGTCCCATCATAGGGTAAAGAATGGGCAAATGGCGCATCGGTCTCTCAATTTGTCTGCCGTATCAACTCCGTGATGCTGTTTTGAGATGAAAGTGTGTCCCGCGTCAATGCGGGTGGGTAGTGCGTTGCTGAGCTGCGTTGATGTGTGTGTGGGGCTGTCGACAAGAGATGCGCGAGGGGCGGGCGGCTTTCGCCGCCCGCCCCTGAAGCGAGGTTAACCTCGTGCGATCACTTCTTGGTGATCTGGTACATCACGGGCTGACCCTTCCAGTCGAACTTGACGTTGTCGACGTTCTTGGACCATGCGCCGTTGACGTTGGTGTACCACAGGGGCACAGCCGGCATGTCGCGCAGCAGGATGGTCTGGGCCTGCTCGAGGATCTTCGCGGCCTCGGCAGCGCTGGTGGCGGAGGACGCCTGGGTCACCAGGGAATCGAACTCGCTGTTGGAGTACTTACCCTTGTTGGCGTCGGCACCGGTGGCGTACTGGGGCTGCAGGAAGTTGTACAGCGCCGGGTAGTCGCCCTGCCAGCCGTTACGGAACGCGCCGGTCATCTCACCCTTGTCCTCTGCGTCGAGCAGGGACTTGAAGTCGGCGAAGGGGTTGCCTTCGGCGGCGATGCCCAGGGTGTTCTTGATGGAGTTAGTGGTCGCGTCGACCCATTCCTTGTGGCCACCGTCAGAGTTGTAGGCGATGGTGAAGGTGCCGTCCCACGGGGAGATGGCGTCGGCCTTTGCCCACAGTTCCTTGGCCTTCTCGGGGTTGTAGGTCAGGACCTCGTTGCCGGAGAGGTTGGCGTCGTAGCCCTCGAGCGTCGGGGCGGTGAAGTCCTTGGAGGGGGTGCGGGTGCCGTTGAAGATGGTCTTCACGATGGTGTCACGGTCGATGGCCATGGAGATGGCCTGGCGACGCAGCTGGCCTTCCTCACCGGAGAAGTGGGGCAGGTACTGCGGGATCGTGAAGTACTGGGCGCCAGCGTAGGGCTGGTTGACGGTGCGGCCGGAGAGCTCGGACTCGTAGGTGGCGAACACGGAGGCCGGCACGCCATCAAGGACGTCCAGGGAGTCGGAGGACATGTCCTGGTAGGCGGCGTCGAGGCTCGAGTAGAAGACGAAGGTCACGCCCTCGTTCTGGGCCTTGGTGTCGCCCACGTAGTTCTCGTTGGGGACGGCGGTGAACTTGACGTTGTGCTCCCACGCGTCGGCCGAGGCCATCTTGTAGGGGCCGTTGCCAACGGGCGCCTGGCCGCCGGCCTCGGGGTTCTCCAGGGTCGAGTCCGGGAGCGGCGCGTAGGCGACGTAGCCCAGGCGGGACATGAAGTCCGAAGTGGGGTTCTTCAGCTTTGCGGTGAAGGTGTAGTCGTCGACCTCGGTCAGGCCGGTGATCTCGCCGTTACCCTCGTCGTCGGTGCCCTCGAAGATGCTGAAGAAGGCAGCCTGCTGCTGCTGCTTCGAGGTGATCAGGTTCCAGGCCTTGATGAAGTTGTGGGCCTGGACGGGGGTTCCGTCGGAGAACTTGCGGTCATTGTGGAGCTTGATGGTCCACTCGGATGCGTCCTCGTTGGGCTCGATGGACTCGGCGACGTCGAGGACGGCCTTGCCGTCAACGTCGTAGCGGACGAGCTGGCTGAACAGGACGGTCAGGATCTTGCCGCCGCCGTTCTCGTTGGTCAGGCCCGGCAGGAGCGGGTTCTGGGGCTCGGAGCCGTTCACGGTGACGACCTTGTCGGCGGAGCCGGACGAGGACGTGGAGCCGCCGCCGGCGCAGGCGGTCAGAGCGAGCGCAGCAGCCGCGGGGATGACGAGCCATGCCTTCTTCAGGTTCATGGATTCTTCCTCCTGGTTGATGGGTGGAACTGGGGGCGGTGCCCTCAGGTATGGTCCGAGAGTAACCCCTGAGGCCTGGAAGATACGAAAGATGTCCATCATGTGCGCATTACATTTTGGTTACAAACGTAAAAAGAAGGTCAAATAATGGTGTGAGTCACATAAAAGTGGGTCTGTTGTGACCAACTATTCATGCGACGAGGCCGGGGCTGAGCGTGCGCACACACCCGGCCTCGGCCTCGTCGAGTAAAGGGGAGGGATTAGGAGAGCAAACCCTCGGAAATGAGCCACTCGTGAGCGATCTGAGAGGCGGACTTCTGCTCCACCGTCGACGCCCGATTCATCTCCACAAGGTCCTGAGCGTCCAGCGCCGCGCTCACTCGGTTGATGACCGTGGTTGCGTCGTCGTTCACCCGCGACGAGGCCAGGGGTACCACGTGCGAGGCCAGGAACAGGCCCTTCGGGTCATCCAGGACCTTCAGCGTCCCGTCGGCCAGCGCCGGGTCCGAGGAGTAGATGTTCGCCAGCTGGATGTCGCCGTCCTTCAGTGCCTTGACGGTCAGGGGGCCGCCCGAATCCTCGATCGGGGTGAAGTTGACGGTCACGCCGTAGGTCTGCGACAGCCCCGTTGGGCCATAGGGGCGCGTCTGCAGCTCCGAGTTGCCGCCGAGGGTGAGCGTGCCCGCGCCCGCGAGGTCGCCGATGGAGGTCAGCGAGTGCTCGGACGCGAAGTCGGCCGTCACCACGTAGGAGTCCTGGTCGGTAGCCGGCGCCTGGTCGAGGGCTCGCAATCCCATCGGGAGGGCGGTCTGTAGCGCCGCGTAAACCTCGTCAGAGGTGTGGGCACTCGCGTTCTGATCGAGATATTGCAGCAAGTTGCCCGTGTACTCGGGGAACACGTCGATCGCGCCGGCCTCGATCTCGGGCATGTAGACCTCGCGCTGGCCGATCCGCAGCTGTCGGTCGACCGTGAAGCCTGCCCCTTCGAGGGCCTGTGCGTAGGCCTCCGCGATGATCTCGTTGGAGTAGTAGTCCTGCGACCCCACAACGAGCGTCGTCGAGCCATTCTCCGAACTCCCGGTGCTCGCGTTGCCGCCGACCGACTCTGCCGAGCCGCAGGCGGCCAGGGCCAGGGCGGAAGCCGCGACGGCAGCCATTGTGATCATCGTGCGTTTCATAGTGTCTCCTTGAGTGAGTTGTTCTCATCGTCTGCAAAAGAGTGGGTGCGGGCGCGTAGGCGCCGGGCGATGTACGCCAGGAGCGCATCGGTTGCCAGCGCGAGGGAGACGACGATGATCGCGCCGCCGATCATCTCCGCGTAGTCGCGGGTCTTCAGGCCCTCGTAGAGGAAGCGGCCGAGGCCGTAGTTCGCCGTGTAGGCCGCCAGCGTTGTCGTCGCAATCACCTGGAGGGTCGCCGAGCGTATGCCCGCCGCGACGAGGCCGGCCGCGTGCGGGGCCTCGACCTGTGCCAGAACCTGGGGCTCGGTGAGCCCGATCGCACGCGCCGCATCCACGGTCGCGCGCGGCGTCGAGGCGATGCCCGAGTATGTCGCCGACAGGAGCGGCGGGATCGCCAGGATCAAGAGCGCCAGAGTCGGTGCCGCCAGGCCGATGCCCAGCCACAGGCCCGCCAGCGTCAGCACGCCGAGCGTCGGAACCGCGCGGGCCGCGCCCGTCGCACTCACCAGCCACCGGCCCCTGCCCGTGTGTCCGATCCACGTGCCCAGCGGCAGAGCGATGAGCGCTGCGAGCGCCACGATCAGGAGGGTGAGGCCCAAGTGTTCGGCGGCCCTCACGAGGATCCCGGACGCGCCCAGCCAGTGGGCGGGGACTGCCAACCATTTCAGGGCGTCAAGGAGAATGTTCATGCCCGCCCCCTCCTCGTCCACGGGGTGAGCGCCCAGCCGATTCCCTGGATCAGCGCATCGATGACGAGCGCAAGGAGGACTGTTGCGACCAAGCCGGCCACGACCTCGGCGATGAGTCCGCGCTGGAAACCGTCAGTGAATAGCGTTCCCAGCGAGCGCACCCCGATAAACGCGCCCACCGTCACGAGTGACACCGTCGATGTGGCGACCACGCGCGTGCCCGCGACGATGACGGGCGTCGCCAGGGGAAGCTCCACCTCGACGAAGCGGCGAAAGAGGGGGTAGCCGCACGCGTTTGCGGCCTGCAGGGTCGCGCGCGGGATCGCGCGGAAGCCCTCCGCGGCCTGGCGCACCAGCACCGCCACACCGTACAGCGTCAGGACGATGATCATGTTGATGGGAGAGCGCAGTGCCACCCCGACGATCACCGGAATGACAATCAGGAGAGGCAGCGACGGCACTGCGTACAGCGCCGACAAGGCCGACAGGACCCAGCCGCCGCGGCGCGAAAACGCCGCCCAGCGCGCGATCGGCACGGAAATCAGCGCCGACAGCGCGATCGCTGGGAGGGCGATCCACAGGTGAGCAAGAGTCAGGGAGCCAATGAGCCCCCAGTTCGAGGACAGCCAGGTCACGGACGCTCCCCGGCCTCGTCGGTCGTCAGTGTGCCCACGGGCGTGCCGGCGTCGTCGACGACCAGGCCGCCCGGCCCGGCGACGCGCACCGGGCGTGCCGCGCGCGAGGCGCCCACGAACTCCGCGACGAAGGGCGAGGCGGGAGAGGAGAGTAGCTCGGTGGGCGTGCCCACCTGCTCGATGTGGCCGCCCGTCGAGAGGACGGCGACCTGGTCGCCCAACGTGAATGCCTCGTCCACGTCGTGCGTCACGAAGAGGATCGTCGTGCCCAGGGCCCGCTGAATCTCCTTCAGCTCGCGCTGCAGCTCCGCGCGCACGATCGGATCCAGCGCGCCAAAGGGTTCGTCCATCAGCAGGATGTCCGCGCGATTGGCCAGCGCCCGGGCCACGCCCACGCGCTGACGCTGGCCGCCCGACAGCTGGGCGGGGTAGCGATCTGCCATCTCGCGATCCAGGCCCACCAGCTCGAGGAGCTCGAGCGCGCGCTCGCGGGAGGCCTGCTTCGTGGCGCCCTCCAGGCGCGGGACGGTCGCGACGTTGTCTGCGATGCTTCGGTGGGGGAAGAGGCCGCCCTCCTGCAGGACGTAGCCGATCGAGCGGCGCAGGCGCACGGGGTCCTCGCCTGCGACGTCCTGGTCTCGTACGAATACCCTGCCCGAGGTCGGGGTGACCATCGCGTTCACCATTCGCATGAGGGTCGTCTTGCCGCAGCCCGAGGTGCCGAGGAAGACGGTCGTCGAGCCCTGCTCGACGGTGAGGGAGAAGTCCTCGACGGCGCGTGTGCCGCCCGGGTAGGTCTTGGAGACGTGGTCGAAGCGAATCATGCGCGCTCCTTGGCTGCCTCGGCGATGAGCGCGAGGCTGCGCGTCAGTTCCTCGCGCTGGGCTGCGGAGAGTGGGGCGAAGAGGCGCTCCTGCTCCTTCTCGACGATCATGCAGGCCTCGTCTAGGTGCGCCAGGCCCTGATCCGTCACTGTCAGGATGGTCGCGCGCCGGTCATGCTTGCACGGGGTGCGGTGCAGTAGTCCGTCGCGGTGCAGGCGATCCACGAGGCGAGAGGCCGCTCCCAGGGTGATGCCCTGGCTTGCCGCGACCTCCTGAATGCGGCACGCGGGGGTGTCGCGAACCGTGCGCAGGACGAGGAAGCGGCCGAGCGTTAGCGCGTTGTCTGCCTCGGAAAGGGCGGATTCGACCGCGTTCCACGCGCCCATTTCCGTGTGAATCAGCGCTGTGAATAGCGAGGGTGCACATGTTGCCATGTCCGCTACCTTACACGTAAATAATTAACACGTATGGTTTTCGTCGGCGGACATTTGTGCTCCGGCGGATGACAAATGTGCACGTCTGAGTCGTGAGTGTCAGCGGGAATCTGGCTGTGCGCCGGTCTTGCCAAAGCCGCTCAAGCCCAGTGCTACAGTGCGTTGTGGAGGCGAGAGGCGTGATCGTGTTCTCGCTTCGAGCCTCGGCGGATGCGCGGCTGCGCGCATAGCGGAGCGGCACGTGCGTCTCGAGGAAGGACGATGCGGATGCGGGAACGGCTCTACTCCCTGCTCAATGGCGATGGGAGAGCGGCAATGTGGTACGGGCGCGTCATGACCGCGCTCATTGTTGCCAGCCTCCTTCCCCTGTGCTTCAAGGGGTCCAGCCCCGTCCTCGAGTCGATTGAATACGTGTGCGTCCTCGTGTTCATCGCCGACTACCTGGCACGGTGGGCGACGGCGGATCTGAAGGTCGGCAAGGGCGGGTTGTCCTTCCTGATCTATCCCTTCACCCCCATGGCGATTATCGACCTGCTGTCGATCCTGCCTGTCTTCAACGCCCTCAACGACGCGCTGCGCACGCTGCGAGTTCTGCGCCTGTTCCGCGCGCTGCGGGCCTTCAAGCTCATCCGCTACTCGAAGAGCACCTCCGCCATCGCCGCCGTGTTTGAGAAACAGAGGGAGGCGCTGCTCGCTGTTCTTTGCCTGGCCATCGGCTACATCCTCGTCAGCGCCCTCGCCATCTTTAACGTCGAGCCGGAAACCTTCAATACCTTCTTCGATGCCGTGTACTGGGCGGTCGTCTCCCTGACGACCGTCGGCTACGGGGATCTCTACCCCTCCTCCGACGTGGGGCGCACGATCGCAATGATCTCCTCGCTCATGGGCGTCGCCGTCGTCGCCCTGCCCTCGGGCATCATCACGGCGGGCATGCTCGACGAGCTGCGCGGCGGCGGCATCAGCGACTGATGCGCAGGGACTTTTGTGGCCGCGTGCATCCGTGCTGCCTGCGCCCTCCTCTAAAAACTCGCACGTAATTCTCATCCGGTCACTTTGTAGGTGAGCCTACAAGCGTTGGAATTCCGGGCATTGCGCTGACGGTGTTCGTGGCGCGCTCGGGGAATTACGTGCGGAATTCAGAGAGATAGACGAGGCCGGGGCCCAACCCACCCCTCACCCTGCGGTGAGCGAGTGGCCGAGCCCCGGCCTCGTCTATGAATGCGTCAGATCAGGCGTCAGCCTGCGGCGCGGAGGAGCGGTGGCGCTTCGAGTACGCCTCGCCCTCCAGCTCCGAACCCGACGGCGCGGACGCGGGCGTCGCCGCCTCCAGGTTCGTGCCGCGCAGCTTCGAGATCAGGCGCATGCCGTGGTAGATCAGCAGAGCGGCAGCCGTGCCCAGCGCGATGCCGCCGAAGGTCATGTCGCCCACGACCCACGTGAAGTTCGCGATCGCGACGATCAGGGCGACCGCGGCGGTGTTCAGGTTCACCGGGTTGGAGAAGTCCACGCGGTTCTGCACCCAGATGCGAACGCCCAGCATTCCGATCATGCCGTACAGGACCGTGCCCGCGCCGCCGAGCACGCCCGGGGGAATCGTCGCGATGAGGGCACCGAACTTCGGCAGCATCGACAGGACCAGAGCAACGCCAGCAGCGATGATGTACGCCGCCGTCGAGTACACGCGGGTTGCAGCCATGACGCCGATGTTCTCGGCGTAGGTGGTCGTACCCGAACCGCCGCCGCTGCCGGCCAGCATCGTGGAGAGGCCGTCCGCGACGAGCGCGCGGCCCGTCAGATCGTCCATGTTCTCGCCCGTCATCGCGGACACCGACTTCACGTGGCCGACGTTCTCGGCGACCAGGATGAACACAACCGGCAGGAACAGGCCGAGGGTCGAGAAGGAGAATGCGGGGGTGTGGAATTCGGGGAAGCCGATCCAAGCGGCGTTGCTCACCTTGGAGAAGTCGACCTCGCCCTGGATGATCGCGGCCACGTAGCCGATCAGCACGCCGATGAGGATCGAGAGGCGACCGAGGATGCCCTTGAAGAGGACGGTCACGAGGCAGATCGACACGATCGTCACGACGGCCGTGATCGGCCCTCGCTTGACCCAGTCCCACGCGGGGGGCGCCAGGTTCAGGCCGATGAGCGCCACGATCGCGCCCGTCACCACGGGCGGCATGACAGCGTCAATCCAACGCACGCCCGCGAAGTGGACGATCAGGCCGACGAGCGCCAGCGTCGCGCCGACCGCAATGATGCCGCCGAGCGCGTAGGAGGGGCCCATGGAGGAGCTGACTGCCTGGATCGGCGCGATCAGCGCGAACGAGGAACCCAGGTACGAGGGCAGGCGACCCGCCGTAATCAGGAAGAACAGCAGGGTGCCGATCGCGGTGAAAAAAAGCGTTGTTGACGGGGGGAAACCCGTCAACAACGGAACAAGGAACGTGGCGCCAAACATCGCGACCACGTGCTGAGCACCAATACCAGCGGTGCGCGGCCACGAGAGTCGTTCACTCGGAAGGACGACGTCGCCGGGATTAATGGACGTGCCGTTACCGTGAAGCTTCCAACGGAACAGCGGGGTCTTCGTTTCGCTCATAAGCGTACAAATCCGATCAGTTGATGGGCAGAATGGCCGTACCGGTCGGAATAACAGGGTAGCGCGTCCGTCCCCGTCCCCGCAGGTTTCGCCACGCCTAAACCCCTCCAGCGGGCAAAGTGTGGTGCATGCCCCTCCCATTATGGAATAGTGGAGCACATGAGTCAGCCGTCCTCGAATATCGCCCCCGCCGTCTCGAGCGTGCCCTGGGCGACCCCGGATGTGACCTCGTCGATGGATGCGCCGGGCGACCGCTTCGGATACGCGCCGGGCCGCCTTCGCGTCCCCAGCGCCGACCTCTCGGGGCCCACGTTCCCCGGGACGCAGTACGTGGACGTTGCTGCGATCTTCGCCGACGGCGGCTACAACTCGCCCAAGCCGATCGGGAATCCCCTCGCGAAGGCTGCCCTGTGGGTCAGCGTCTTCGGACTTTTCGGCCTTCCGGTGATCGCCTCGGTCGTCCTTGCGATCATTGCCCTCGTGCAGGCGCAAAACCTGCCTGACCGCGTCGGCGCGCGCGAAGCCATCGCAGCCCTCGCATTCGACGGCATCCTGATCGGCGGCGCCGTGATCTTCTATCTGATTGGCCTCTCTGGGCTCTTCTAAGGGGTTCGTGCCGCGCTGTGACCTGCTCCATTGGCCAGGATTGGCGCTGAGAGCCTTTTGTCGCTTATGATTGTCCGGCACGATGTGCACGGAGGATTCGCCTAGTGGCCTATGGCGCACGCTTGGAAAGCGTGTTGGGTGCAAGCCCTCGGGGGTTCGAATCCCCCATCCTCCGCCACCGGACCCCGGGACCGCTTCAGGTTCCGGGGTTTTTGTTGCCTATGGCGTCGCTGGCGTTCCGGGCGCCGTCGGGCCCGGCCGCCTTGATTGGCCGGGCCGCTGTGTGTGTCGGTGGGCGGTGGCCCGCCCGCGAGCCGTCCGCGCCGCGAGCTCCGCTCGGCGCGTCGTCTCGAAGCCCGGCCAGGCCCCGCCACCGCCCACCGGCACCGCGGCCAGGCCCTCCAAACCAGTGGCGCTCTCCGCACCGGCGGCGCTTGTGGTGCTGTGCGCATCGGCCGGCAATCGGACGGTCCCGCGCTGCTGAACCCAGGCCTCGTCCCCCTTAGACTCCGAGGCCCTCGACGATCTCTGCGCCCGGGAGCGCGGCCAGGACCTCGCCCGTCACAAAGAGCTTCGATCGGCGCAGGCCCGAGCCGATGCAGCTCCATCCGACCGCGCACGCCGAGTCGATGAGGAGCCGCCATGAGCCGGGTACGCCCACCGGCGTGATGCCGCCGTACTCCATGCCCGACGCCTCGACCGCGCGTTCCTGCGGCCAGAAACTCGCCTTGCGCACGTCGAGGCGCTTCTTCACGACGTGGTTGACGTCCGCGTTCGTCGTCGCGCGCACGACGCACGCCGCGATCCGCTCTTCGCCGGCGCGCTTGCCGGCCACCAGAATGCAGTTCGACGACAGCGCCAGGTCCATGCCGAATTCGCGCGTCATGACCTCCGTGTCCGCGAGCTCCGGGTCGATCGCGACAACCAGTGCCGACGAGGCCGTGGCCACGCCGCGCTCGGCCAACGCGGTCAGTGCGGCGGCGACGGGTGGGGCGAGCAGATCGAGATGGTCCAGTGCGGGTGCCGGCTCCAGTGAGCCGATGCCGGGAATGATGATGTCGCTCATGGTCTCAGGGTAGGTCTGCTTGCCACGGCTTGGTGGCGCCTGGTCATTCCTTAAGCGCGTGTAACGATCGTGGTGTGTGCGTTGTGCGTGGGGTGTTTGTGTGAGGCTGGCGCGTTGCGGTCGTCGCAGCTGCGCGCGGGGGGCGAAAACGTGTATGCTGGGGGCCGGTCCTCCGCGTGACGGTATCATCCGAACCTCCCCAGGGCAGGAATGCAGCAAGGATAAGGGTGCGCTGCCGGGTGCGCGGAGGATCTTTGTATATGCTGCTCGATCTTGGTCGACTGCAGGATGCTTTTCTTCGATGTGGTTCAGGCCATAGCTCTTGATTTTGCATCCCGGCGAAGAGCGTGTAAGCTTATACCCAGCCAAACGGCAAGCGCCCGTAGCTCAATGGATAGAGCATCTGATTACGGTTCAGAAGGTTGGGGGTTCGAGTCCCTCCGGGCGCGCAGCGGCCCCCCTCGGTGCGATCCACCGGTGGGGGTTCTGCATTTCTACCAAGCACTCCTTCGGGAGTGCTTTTTTCATGCTCATTTCGCGACTGTGATGGTCTCAGCAAGTCGGTTCCCGCTTGAGCCGAGACAAAGTTCGCCCAACGCTGTCCCTTCAGTGGTACTTCCGTGAAAAAATTCGCCCTGCTCGACAAAAACCACTCATTTTGGGCTGTTTTGAGCGCGCTGGGCGAGTTTTTTCGCGTTCTGGGGTGCATCCGTGCCGTGCTGGGCGAATTTTGTCGCGTTCTGGGGCAACGGACGCCATCGCTATGAAACCGGTGGCACCTTTGCGAGCGGATGTGGGCGGCTGAATGAAACCGACATCGCCTCTGCGAGCGAGAAACGCGCTCGAAAAGACTGAAAGTGGTGAGCAAAGGTGCTGCGGGTTTCAGTGTCGCGACGGTTTGCCCGTGCAAAGGTGCTGGCGGTTTCAATCTGGTGGAAGTGCTCGCCAGTAGGGTGTCACCGCATTCATCTGAGGTGGCTGCGGTGCCCGTGGGTGGCGGCGGGGCCTGGCCGGGCTTCGAGACGACGCGTAGAGCTGCCGAACAGCGACCCAGCCCCACTGGTGTGGAGGGCGCCGGAGGGACCGGAGGGCACGGGCGGGCTTCGAGGCGCGGCGCCGAACGAAGTGAGGCCCTAGCCTCGCGGGCGACCGGGCCCTGCGGCGCCCGGAACACCCGTGGGGGCCACAAGCAGCCCGGCCCAACAGGGCACATAGAGCAGCCCGGAACACCCGTGGGGGCCACAAGCAGCCCTCAGGAACTGGGAGGCGTCACGACCCACGGCTCGGTCGGCAGGGAACGCAATCCTGAAATCCCCAGGGCGTCCGCAATGTCGGAGGCGCAACGCGCCCCGGGCACTCCCAGGGACGACCCGATAAACGAAACGACGTCCTCGGTGGACCAGCCCAGGCCTCGTAGGTCAGAGAGGGTGACGGCGCCGTCGCGCTTGGCCAACCGGGCCCCTGAGGGCGCGAGCGCGAGGGGCACGTGCGCGTACGTTGGCTCGGGGGCCCCGAGCAAGTGGGCGAGCTGCGCCTGCGCGGGCGCCTGGGAGAGCAGGTCGAAGCCGCGCACGACCTGGTCGACGCCCTGGAACGCGTCGTCGACGACGGCCGCCAGGTTGTAGGCGGGCACGCCGTCCGCGCGGCGTACGACGAAGTGGTCGACAGCCCCGGTGTAGGAGCCGTGCAGCTCGTCGAACACGGTCCACTCGGGCGAGGGGGCGGCCAGGCGCAGCGCGGGGGCGCGCCCAGCGGCGGCCAGTGCCGCGCGTTTAGCCTCGCGCTCGGAGTCGCTCAGCGTCAGGCAGGTGCCCGGGTAGTGGCCGGGTGGGACGTGCGGCGCGGAGGCGGCCTCGCGGATGTCGCGGCGGGTGCAGTAGCACTCGAAGATGAGCCCGCGCGCGGCCAGCGACGCCAGGGCGGCCTCGTGCGCGTCGGCCCGCGTGGTTTGGATGAGGGGCTCGCCGTCCCAGTCGACTCCGATCGCCGCCAGGTCCTCGATCTGGCGCTCGGCGGACCCCGCGCGTTCGCGGTCGATGTCCTCGATGCGTAGGACGAATCGCCGCCCGGTCGTGCGCGCCCACGCCCACGCGAGGATCGCGGTGCGCAGGTTGCCCAGGTGGAAGTCGCCCGTGGGGGAGGGCGCGAATCGTCCGGTGTTCGTCATGCGCCCAGTGTACGAGGCGGTGGCCGCCTCCCGGGATCCGCCTCCCCGGGTGGTGGCGCGGCGGGCGTACAGTGGGGTGCATGGTGAGTTTTCGGGTGCCCGACTGGTTGGCGGTCTTCGTGGGCGGGGTCGTGGGGACGGCTGCGCGTGCCGGCCTGGACGAGGTCGCGAAGGCCTCTCCCGTGCGTGGCCTCTTCCTGTCGTGGTCGACGCTGACGGTCAACGCCGTGGGTGCGTTCCTCCTGGGCGCGCTGGCCGCGTGGGTGTCGGGACACCTGGCTCGCGGAGTGGGGGATGCAGCCTCACTGAAATCCCTGAAGCTCCTGGTTGGCACGGGTTTCGCGGGCGCATTCACCACGTACGGGACATACATCGTTGCGTCGGTGGGGTACGCCTCGCTTAATGGAATTGTCGAGGCCGTCTCTCAGTCCCTCGGTCTCCTGGCCCTGGGCGGGGCCTGCGCCTGGGCAGGGATGTGCGTGGGGGAGTGGCTGTGCGCCCCATCGGGCGCGCGCCCTGTCAGCGGCGAGGAGGGGCAAGCATGAGCGGATCGACCTTCCTGTTCGTGGTCCTGGCCGGCGGCGTAGGTGCGTGCGCCCGCTTCTGGCTGGATCGAGGGACTCAGCGCGCCCTGTCGTCGTGGGGTGACCCGGCGGGAGCGAAGCTCGGCATCCTGGTCGTCAACGTCATCGGGTGTTTCCTGGCCGGCGCGGCCACTCAGCTGGTGCCCGTGGGCCTCATGCCGATCGTGTCGACGGGGTTCCTGGGTGGCTTCACGACGTTTTCGACGGCGCTCGTGGATTCGGTGACCCTGTGGGCGGACGGGTTCCGGGGGCGCGGCCTCGCCCTGGCCCTCGGCACGTGGGCGGCCTCGTGGGGCGCTGCGCTCGCTGGCATCGCCTGTGCCGGATAGGCGTTTGTCACGCAACTGGGGCCACTATACGGGCTGATGGGTGAGGGTTTAGCCACGATACGGAGTTTTGTAACAGCATTCCGAGCGCTCGCGACGCTGGCCCTCATATGCTGATGTTGCGGGCCGTGCGGCCCAGTAACGGAGATGCACATGATTGACCTCACCGGGGTGTCCAAGGTCTACCCCGTGAAAAACGGCGGCACGGTCGTCGCGCTCGATGGGGTGAACCTGCACGTTGATCGCGGTTCGATCCACGGGATCGTCGGCCGCTCGGGCGCCGGTAAGTCCACGCTTATCCGCTGTCTGACGGCACTGGAGAAGCCCACCGAGGGCCACATTGTCGTCGACGGCCTCGACCTGGCGACCCTGACGGGTTCAGCGCTGCGCGCCGCCCGTCGTCGCATCGGCATGGTCTTCCAGGCCGCGAACCTCCTGGACGCTCGCACTGCCGCCGATAACATCGGCTACCCGCTCAAGCTGGCAGGCGTGCCCGCCGCGAAGCGCCGTGAGCGCGTCGAAGAGCTCCTATCGCTCGTGGGCCTCGAGGGCCGCGGCGACTCCTACCCGTCCCAGCTGTCGGGCGGCCAGCGTCAGCGCGTCGGCATCGCCCGCGCCCTGGCCGACAACCCCGCCGTTCTCCTGTGCGACGAGCCGACCAGCGCGCTCGACACCGAGTCGACCGCTCAGATCCTGTCCCTGCTGCGCCACGTGCGCGACGTCGCCGGCGTCACCGTCGTCGTCATCACCCACGAGATGGCCGTCGTCCGCGAGATCTGCGACTCCGTGACCCTCCTCGGCCACGGCCAGGTCCTGCAGACCGGCCCCCTCGAAGAGGTCGTGGCCGATCCTTCGACTCCGCTGGCCCGCGAACTGGTCCCCATGCCGGTCGTCGAGTCGCTTCCGACGGAATCCGCCGAGGGCCGCTTCGAGCCGAACGCGGTGGGCACCGTCCTCCTCGACGTCGTCTTCACCTCGCACCCGGGCGTGCCCACGGGCGCCACGGTCCTGCACCTGGCCTCGTCGATGGGCGCTGACGTGACCGCAGGAACCTTCGAGTCCCTCGGCAGCGTGCAGGTGGGGCGCCTGGCCCTGACCGTGCCCGCGTACCACGCTGACAAGATCATCGAGCAGCTGCGCAAGAACAACGTCCACGCGGAAGTGAGGGACCAATGACCGCCGCACACACTGCCGCTCACGCGTTGGCGCTCCTGCCTGCGGGCAAAGGCGACCCGACGTGGTTTGACAACCCGGCCCTCACCGAGAAGTTCGGTCCGGCAATCCTCGAGACCCTCATGATGACGGGCCTCTCCACGCTCTTCGCGGTCATTATTGGAACGCTCCTCGGCCTCCTCCTCGTGCAGACCGGCAAGGGCGGCCTCACCCCGAACAAGGGCGTGTACCAGGCCGTGTCCTTCGTCGTGAATATCGTGCGCTCCCTGCCCTTCATCATCGGCATCATCATGCTGATCCCGGTCACGAAGATGATCGTCGGCAAGTCCACGGGCTCGCTCGCGACCGTCGTGCCGCTCGTCATCCTCTCCGCGCCCTTCTTCGCGCGCCTCGTGGAGACGAACCTGTTGGCCGTCGATCCCGGCAAGATCGAGGCCGCCCAGATGATGGGTGCCTCCAACCGTCAGATCCGCTGGGGTGTCCTCATTCGCGAGGCCATGCCGGCCCTCATCCAGTCCATCACGACCCTGGCGATCACCCTGATCGGCTACTCCGCGATGGCGGGTGCCGTCGGCGGCGGCGGCTTGGGCCAGATGGCCATCAACTATGGCTACAACCGCTGGCAGGACGACGTCATGATCTCCACCGTCGTCGCCATCATCGTCATCGTGCAGATCATCCAGCTGATCGGCGACATCCTCTCGCGCCTGGTCGACCACCGCGCGCGCTGACAGACCCCGGTCAGGCCACCCCGGCCTCGGCCATCCATCCCATCCTGTACGCAGAAGAAAAGAGAAACACCATGCGTCACCGCTCTCTCGCAGCTATCGGCCTGGCGGCCGTTGCCACCCTGGGCCTGGCGGCCTGCGGCGGCGGCTCCTCCTCCTCGGATGCTTCCGGCTCCTCCTCGGACGTCGTCACCCTGACCGTGGGCGCGACCCCCTCGCCCCACGCGAAGATCCTCACCTACATCAACGACAACCTGGCCGCGGACGCGGGCATCAAGCTCGACATCGTTGAGTACACCGACTACGTCCAGCCCAACACCGCACTGAACGACGGCGACCTGGACGCCAACTTCTACCAGACCGTTCCCTACCTGGAGAACGCGGAGAAGCAGTTCGGCTACAACTTCGAGGCCGGCGAGGGCATCCACCTCGAGCCCCTCGGCGTGTTCTCCAACAAGCACAAGTCCCTCGACGAGCTGCCCGACGGCGGCACGATCGGCATCATCTCCGACACGGCCAACCAGTCCCGCGCGCTCGAGCTCCTGGCCACCCAGGGCCTCGTTTCGATCCCCGAGGGCGGCGGCGACGTCAACATCAACACCGTCACCAAGCTGAAGAACTTCGACTTCCGCGAGGTCGAGGGCCCGCAGCTGGTCCGCTCGCTCGACGACTTCGACTACGCGGTCATCAACGGCAACTTCGCCCAGGAGGGTGGCAAGACCATCTCCGGTGACGCGCTCGTCGTCGAGTCCCCCGTGGACAACCCGGCCGTGAACGTCCTCGTGTGGAAGGGCGACTCCAAGAAGGCCGATGCCATCGCGAAGCTCGAGAAGCGCCTGCACTCCGATGAGGTGAAGCAGTACATCGAGAAGACCTGGTCGGACGGCTCGGTCATCCCGGCGTTCTGATCCACGAGGCCGGGGCGCGCTGGCGCCGAGGCTGACGGAACGCGTGGCCGACAGGCTCGCATAGAAAACGGGTGGGCCCCGGAACCTTAGGGTTCCGGGGCCCACCCGTGCGTCCGCGCAAGCGGCGATCAGTTGGTGCGAGACTCGAGCGGGAACTCGGCGTCCGGCTCGTGCGTGATGCGGTTACGCATGTCGCGGCGGAAGACTTCGATGACCCACAGCCAGATGATGTGTCCGAAGAACTCGGAGAAGTGCTCCGCGAAGGGCTGGTTCCAGGGCGCCGGGACGGTGCCCATCAGCGGCATGAGGACGACGTGGAAGGCCACGTAGACGAAGATGCCGAAGGCGGCACCCTGCCAGAGCTTGATCTGGGGGAAGCGCTCGGCCAGCAGACAGTAGATGAGCGCGAAGGCGATCGAGAACGAGAAGTGGACGATGAAGGAGACCCAGGGGAGTCCTTCGTTACCGTTGAAGGTGTAGGACAGGTGGGTGACGCTCTCCGGGAGGCCCAGCTGCTGGAGCAGCTCCTGGGGCGGGTTGGTGGCGTTACGCTCGGGCGTACGCGGAGGCAGCGGCACCTCCCAGCCGAACTTCACGATGGCGGAGACGATACCGCCGAGAACACCTGCGATTGCTGCGACGCCGTAGCGGCGGCGCTTGGGATTGGTCTGAATCAGTGCCATGTGACAAGCATGAAACGTGCGCAGGGTATTTTCGAGGCCTTGGGGTGCTTAGCGCTCAAGGTCACACGTGGGTGTGATCAGGGAAAATGGGCTAAAAATAGCCAATGTGGTTAATTTGCGCCTTTATTGTTGAGTAAATGCGAGGGGTGGGCGCGGGACTTTCATCCCGCGCCCATCCCTCGTGTGGCGTTAACTGCGTCGCATCCCCCGGCGCTACGATGTGCGAGGGGCGCGTGCCTCGTCAGTCGATGATGCCGTACAGGCGGTCGCCCGCGTCGCCCAGGCCGGGGACGATGTACGACTTCTCGTTGAGGTGATCGTCAACGGCGGCGACAACGACGTTCACGTCGGCGCGATCGCCGATCGCGTCCTCAAGGGTCTTGATGCCCTCCGGAGCGGCCAGGATGCACACGCAGGTGACGTCCTTTGCGCCGCGCTCGAAGAGGTAGTTGGTGGCGGCGACCATGGTGTGGCCGGTGGCCAGCATCGGGTCCAGCACGAAGCACTGGCGGCCCGACAGGTCATCCGGCAGGCGGTTCGCGTAGGTCTCGATCTCCAGGGTGTCGTCGTCGCGGCGCATGCCCAGGAAGCCAACCTCGGCGGTGGGCAGCATGCGGGTCATGCCCTCGAGCATGCCCAGACCCGCGCGCAGGACGGGGACCACGATCGGGCGAGGCTCGGAGAGCTTCAGGCCGACGGTGGGAGCGACCGGGGTCTGGATGGGGGTCTCGGTGACAGCCACTTCGCGCGTCGCCTCGTAGGCGAGCAGGGTGACCAGTTCGTCCACGAGCTGGCGGAACGTCGCCGACGGCGTTTCGCGATCGCGCAGGACGGTGAGCTTATGGGTGATCAGGGGGTGATTAGCAACGTGGAGGCGCATGGTTATAGGCTACCTTGTTCGTCCGTTGGCGCGCATCCAGTGCGTTGAAGACGAGGTCGGGGTCTCCTCGGCGCTTCCGCTGCGCCGGTCGGCGGCCCGGATCGGCAGTGTGTCGGGCCTCGTGTCAAACTCATTCGTCACACGAGCATCATGAGTCACTGTGGACTCCAACTACCCCAACAGTGATTTGGCCGGTAAGCTAGGAGGGTGACCGTGAATGAGCAGTACCGCGAAGCAATGGGCAAGGCCCTCTTCCTGGCCAACCGCGCCCGCGAAACGGGAGACGTCCCCGTCGGAGCCGTCGTCGTCGACGAAAACGGCCGCATCATCGGACGCGGGTGGAACTGCCGCGAAGCTCACCATGATCCCGCAGGTCACGCCGAAATCGTCGCCCTGCGCGAGGCCGGCCGTGCCAGGGGTACCTGGCGCCTGACGGGCTGCACGCTCATCGTCACCCTTGAGCCCTGCACGATGTGTGCGGGCGCGATTCTCGCCTCCCGCATCGACCGCGTCGTCTTCGGCGCCTGGGACCCCAAGGCCGGTGCCGCCGGATCCCTGCGCGATGTCCTGCGCGACGCCCGCATGCCCCACCCGACCGAGGTCATCGGCGGCGTCCTCGCCCAAGAGGCCGCCATGCAGCTGCGATCCTTCTTCCTCGGCTGCCGCACGCCCGACGAAATGCCCGTCGTCCAGGCTCCCGTTCACGAGCCCAGCGACCTGGTCGCGCCCATCGTCGTCCCCTACGAGGAGGATGAGGCCCCCGAGCAGGTCCACGAGGAAGCTCCCTGTGAGGAAGCCGCCCACGGTGAGGGCGTTCCCGCGCAGCTCGTTACCCCCGAGGCGCCGGCCGCTCCTGCCGTCCCCGCTCCTTCCGACGAAAACCCCCGCTCTGGAGCCTTCCCCGTGCCTCCCCAGCACGGTCGGGTCAGCCACCGTGGCGCCGAGGCCTCGCCCCTGCCTCGTCGAGCAGGACGCCCGTTCTCGGAGCGCGTCTCCGGTAATGCCGACAACCCCGCCGACATCCCCGTGGGCGAGTCGATCGGGCCCGCTGCCCCCGTCTCGCAGCCGCCCTACCGCAGCGCCGCACCCGTTCTGCCGGCGGTCTCGCCGAGCACGACGCGCGGTCCCATCACGCGCTCCGTCCCCCAGATTCGCCCCGTCCACGTGCGCCCCTCCGCGTCCGTGCCCGAAGGCCTCTACACGCCCGCGCAGCCCGGCCGCCCCGTGGCTCAGCCGCTGCGCGATAGCGCGCCCCGGCCTCGTCCTGCGGAGCCCGTCGCCGCACCCGCGCCCACGGAACCGCCGGCCCCCGTCGTGCAGGCCGCACCCGCACCCGTCGAAGAGCAGCCGGCACCGATCCCCGCGCCGCCCGCGTTCCCGCAGCGCGCCTCGTCGCGCCAGAGCGCGCGCCCGCAGCGCCCCCTCCCGCAGGCCTTCGAGCCCGAGCCCGCGCGCCGCGTCGACTACGAGCTGTCCCCGCGCCAGTTCAACGACGTCGACCCCATCACCTCCGGTATCCGCGTGCGCCGCTCCGCCCGCCGCCGTGGCAATGCTCGTCACTGACATGATCCCGGCACGCGTCATCACGGTCTCGGACCGCTGCTCTGCCGGCCTCGCCGAGGACCTCTCCGGGCCCCTCGCCGCGCGTCTCCTCGCCGATCACGGCGTCGACGCCTCGGTCGTGATCGTCCCCGACGAGGTCGACGCCATTCGCGCCGCGATCACTGCTGCCGTGGAGGACGGCGCCCGCTTCGTCTTCACGACCGGCGGCACCGGCATCTCTCCCCGCGACGTCACCCCCGAGGCCACCGAGCCGCTCCTCGTCACCCGCATTGACGGCCTCGCCGACGCGATTCGCCGCCGCGGCGAGGAAAAGGTCGCGTCCGCCGCCCTGTCGCGAGGCCTCGTCGGCGTGACCGCGCGTTCCCCCGAGGGAGCCCTCGTCGTCAACGCGCCCGGCTCGCGCGGCGGCGTCACCGATACGGTGGCCGTCATCGGCTCTCTCGTCGCCCACATCGTCGACCAGCTCGCGGGCGGAGATCACCCGCGCTCCTAAAAGCCTGCGATAGCAACGAAAAGGCCGCCCGGCAGATGTACTGCGGGCGGCCTCCTCGTACAGTGGGGCGTCAGTCCTGCGGATCCTCCGGGCGCACCCAGTCGCCGCTGCGTCCGCCCGACTTCGCCACGATCTTCGCCTCGCGGATGCGGGCGGAGCGATCCACCCCCTTGACCATGTCGACGATTGCGAGAGCCGCCACCGTCACCGAAGTCAACGCCTCCATCTCCACGCCCGTGCGGTCGGCCGTGCGCACGGTCGCACGGATCGCCACGTGGTCCTCCTCCAGGCTCAGGTCCACCGCGCAGCCGTGCACGCCGATCGTGTGCGCGAGGGGCAGCAGCTCGGGGACGCGCTTCGCCGCCGAAATGCCGGCCACGCGCGCCACCGCCAGGACGTCGCCCTTCGGGACGGTGCCGTCACGCAGGGCCTGCATGACCTCGGGTGAGCAATCCACGCGGCACACGGCGCTCGCCTGGCGCACCGTCGGATTCTTCGCGGTCACGTCCACCATGTAGGCGGCGCCGTCCTCGTTCAGATGCGTAAATTTCACGGTTTTCCTCTCCTTAATTCTCTCCATGGTGGGGTTAGCCCACGAGTGGGACGACCGCCAGCTCCTGGCCGGCCTCGACCTGCTCGATGTCTGGGGCGACCACGCCGATCGCCTCCGCGTTCGCGAGCGAGGCCACCAGGTGCGACTTCGACCCCAGGGGGTGTACCGGCTCCACCCAGCGGGCCCCGGCCTCGTCCCCCTTTCCGGAGACGAAGCGAAGTGGGATGAACTGCGTCTTTCCGGGCGGGCAGTCCCAGCCCACGTGCGCGCGGGCGATGACGCCGCTGGGGACCGTTCCGCCGTGCTCCGGGGCGACGAGGCCGGACATGACCGCCAGCGCGCCCGCGACGTACATGTGGAACGTCGTAAAGACCGAGACCGGGTTGCCGGGCAGGCAGATGACCGGCGTTTCGCGGCCACCCGTGCCCACCTGCGTCGAGCCCACGCCCTGCGGGCCGCCCGGCTGCTGGGCGACGTGGTGGAAGCCCGCGTCCGTGCCAAGCGTCAGGCGCACAACCTCGAAGGCGCCCGCCGAAATGCCGCCGGCCGTGAGGACCAGGTCGGCCTCCGGGGCCTTATCGAGGGCCGCGCGCAGCTCGGCCGGGGTGTCCCCCGTGCGCAGGTGCGCGACGACGCGTCCGCCGGCCTCCTCGACGAGGCCGCGCAGCAGGATGCCGTTCGAATCGGGAATCTGCCCGCGCTCGAGGGCCTCGCCGGCGCGCTTGAGCTCCGTGCCTGTCGAGACGACGATGACGCGCGGGCGGGGCAGAACCGTGAGGGTGCCGTGGCCGACCGAGGCGGCGGCCGACAGGGCCGTCCCGTCTAGGATGTGGCCCGCCTCCAGGACCGGGGAGCCCGCCTCGAGGGCCTCGCCCGCCACGCGCACATTCGTGCCCTGCTTCGGGGCGACGCGGATCTCGACGGTGTCGGGCGCCTGAGCGATGCCCGCCGCGTGGTCCGTGTCCTCGACTTTCACGACAGTGTCCGCGCCTTTGGGGATCGGCGCGCCCGTCATGATGCGCCAGGCCTGCCCCCGCTCGAGGCGATTCTCGCGGGTGTCGCCCGCCGGAATGTCGCCCGCGACGGGCAGAGTCCACGGGCCCTCGCCCTCCAGGTCCTCGCGGCACACCGCAAACCCGTCCATCGCGGAGTTCGTAAACGGAGGGAGGGGAATCAGCGAGGAAACGTCGACCGCCAGGCGGCGCCCCAAGCATTCCTCGACGGGAAGCGTCTCGTGGGGGAGGACGTGGCTGAGTGCCAGCGCCTCGATCAGCTCGCGATGCTGCGCGGTAGACAGAGCGGGATCGTGCATGTCACCAGTGTAGGGCCAGGTGGGGTGGGGCAGGCGTGTGGGGGCGTTTGCTCGGCGCTCGCTCGACGAGGCGTGGGTCGGGTTGTGTGGTTGGGGTGCGTTTGGGCTGTGCGTCCGTGGATGTCGGGGGAATTGCACTACATGAGGGTTCGACACGCCGGCGACACGCCGTTGGAAGGCCTCGTGTAGTGCAAAACCCCCACGCGCGTGGCCTGGTGGGCCGTTGCTGGGGTGAATGTGGCTGTGGCCGCCACCAACAGGTGCAATGAACTGGTTTCGCACTGCCGGGGTGGTGGCTGCATGATCCTCGCTCGATGACGCTGATTGGGTGGCGGCCACTGTCTCCTTTCTCTCAACGACGAGGCAGGGGCCGCGTCATGCCGTTCGAGCTTGTTTTTCGAGGGGCGAACACAGGGCAAATCGCGGTAGGGTTGCGCCATGTCTGTCGAGTTCGTTTCCGCCTCTCAGGGGGCAGATGCGGTGGCGTGTGACGCGCCGCTGCGGCTCGTCGACACCTTCGGGCGTGTGGCCCGAGACCTGCGTGTCTCGCTCACCGACCGCTGCAACCTGCGCTGTTCCTACTGCATGCCCCCCGAAGGCCTGGACTGGCTGCCCACCGAGGAAACCCTGACGGACGACGAGGTCGTGCGCCTCGTGCGCGTCGGCGTCGAGCGGCTCGGGATCCGCCAAGTCCGCTTCACCGGCGGAGAACCCCTCCTGCGCCGAGGCCTCGAGGGGATCATCGAAGCGTGCTCCCACCTGCGCACTGACGAGGGAAACCCCCTTGACCTGGCCCTCACGACGAATGCGCTCGGCCTGGCCAAGCGCGCCCAGGGCCTGAAGGATGCGGGCCTGAACCGCGTCAATATTTCGCTTGATTCGCTGGACCCCGAGCACTTTGCGGCGATCACCCGCCGCGACCGTCTTGGCGACGTCCTGGAGGGCATCGAGGCCGCCGCCCGCGCGGGCCTGAGTCCCATCAAGGTCAACGCCCTCGTCCTGCGCGGCATGAACGAGGCGGACCTGCCCGACCTGGTCGACTACTGCCTGGACCGGGGCATCGAGCTGCGCGTCATCGAGCAGATGCCGATCGGCCCGCCGGACACGTGGGATCGTCAGAACATCATGACGGCCGACGAGATACTGCACATCATGAGCACCCGCCACACGCTGACCCCCGCGCCCCGCGAGGATCCGCATTCGCCGGCGGGACGCTGGATCGTGGACGGTGACCCCGCGAAGCGGCTCGGAGTTATCGCCTCCGTGTCCGATCCCTTCTGTAGCGCGTGCGACCGCACCCGCCTGACCTCGGACGGCATGGTGCGATCCTGCCTGTTCTCCACCGAGGAGACCTCACTGCGCGACCTGCTGCGCGGCGACGGGGACGACGCTCAGATTGCCGCCCGGTGGGCCGACGCGATGTGGGCCAAGCCGGCCGCACACGGGCTCAATATCGACACCTTTGCTCGCGCGTCGCGCACCATGAGCCGTATTGGCGGGTAATCCCCACTAATTTCGTGACGCCGATGTTTTCTAACAGCGGTCAATTGCTTGTTTGTTCACGGGAGGAATGTCCCTGGCGAGGGGACTTTTCATAGCGTTTACAAGGGTGATGCACGTCCCAATGAGTTCGTGTGGGTTACGTCATTTCAATTGGTAGCCTCCGTGTTAAAGAATGTCCGGCGCATGCCCGCGCTCGGACGTCCCTTTCGACCCGAGGAGAGCCATGAGCGCGACCGACCCCGCGGCCAAGAAGAGCCGCTACCTGCTCACTGACTGGAACCCCAACGACGAGTCCAAGTGGGACTCGAAGCTCGCGTGGCGCACGCTGTGGATCACGACCTACTCGCTGATCCTGGCGTTCTGCGTGTGGTTCCTGCCCAGCGCGATCGCCCCCAAGCTGACTGCCCTTGGCTTCCACCTGGATAAGTCTCAGCTCTACTGGCTCACCGCCCTCCCGGGCCTGGCCGCCGGCATCCTGCGCCTCATCTACATGTTCCTGCCCCCGCTCATCGGCACCCGCAAGCTCGTGGGTATCACCTCACTGCTGTGCATCATCCCCATGGTTGGTTGGTTCTACGTCGTTCAGGACAACACGACCCCCTACTGGGTCCTGCTGACCCTGGCCTTCATGTGTGGCATCGGCGGCGGCGCGTTCTCCGGCTACATGCCCTCCACCGGCTACTTCTTCCCCAAGCGCCTGTCCGGCACGGCCCTCGGCCTGCAGGGCGGCATCGGTAACCTCGGCATGTCCGTCATTCT
Organism: Schaalia odontolytica; assembly: GCF_005696695.1. Classification (NCBI taxonomy): domain Bacteria; kingdom Bacillati; phylum Actinomycetota; class Actinomycetes; order Actinomycetales; family Actinomycetaceae; genus Schaalia; species Schaalia odontolytica. Next base: position 226,266 of record NZ_CP040006.1, read on the forward strand.
GCTTGTTGGTCCTGTGTTGATGGGCTTTGGTCTTTTCGGTCTGACCTGGCTGGCGCCCCAGCAGCAGGTCGCCGGCGACCACGTCGGTGAGAGCATCTGGGTCTACAACGCAGCGATCTTCTTCGTTCCGTGGTGCATCCTCGCGGCGATCCTCGCCTTCGTCTGGCTGCGTGACGTGCCCGTCAAGGCCAACCTCAAGCAGCAGCTGGACATCTTCTCCAACCCCAACACCTGGTACATGACCATCCTCTACGTCATGACCTTCGGCCTCTTCTCCGGCTTCTCCGCCGTCTTCGCTCTCCTCATCAACAACCAGTTCGGTGACCAGTCGGCCCTCAACCTGGGTGTCAAGGGCGCGACCTACGCCTTCCTCGGCCCCCTCATCGGCTCGCTCATCCGCATGTCCTGGGGAATCTTCTGCGACCGCATGGGCGGCGCCATCTGGACCTTCATCTCCGGCGTCGGCATGGCGGTCACCATGGGCGGCATCGCCTGGGTCCTGACCAACCCCACCGGTAAGACGGACTTCTACATCTTCCTGGGCCTCATGCTCGCCATGTTCCTGTTCTCCGGCTTCGGTAACGCCGGTACCTTCAAGCAGATGCCGATGATCATGCCGGCCCGCCAGGCCGGCGGCGCCATCGGCTTCACCGCGGCGATCGCCTCCCTCGGCCCCTTCCTGGTCGGCGTCGCGCTCTCCGCTATCAGCGCCCCGGTCTTCTTCGCGGGCTGCGCCATCTTCTGCGCCCTGTGCTCGGTCCTGTGCTGGATCATGTACGCGCGCAAGAACGCCCCGTTCCCCGGCTGATCCACCCGGCACTGCGTGGTGCCGACGGACCTGCCACTGCCTCGTCAATCGACTCTTAGGAGCACCCCATGACGAATCTCGAATCCGATATGACCTTCCCGACCTACGGCGGCGAGGTCAAGCCCGCGACCGGCGCGACCCTGTTCGCGCTCGGCTCGTGGCTGCGTCGCGGCAAGGCGTCCGCCGACGCGCGCCAGCTCTTCCTTGAGGGCGGCCGCGACGGCGACTCCTTCTACCGCGACCGCTGGAGCTACGACAAGATCGTGCGCTCCACCCATGGCGTGAACTGCACGGGCTCCTGCTCGTGGAAGATCTTCGTCAAGGACGGCGTCATCACCTGGGAAACCCAGCAGACTGACTACCCGTCGACCGGCGCGGACATGCCCGAGTACGAGCCCCGCGGCTGCCCGCGTGGTGCGGCGTTCTCGTGGTACGAGTACTCGCCGACCCGTATCAAGTACCCCTACGTGCGCGGCGTCCTGCTCGACATGTTCCGCGAGGCCAAGAAGCGCCTCGGGGATCCCGTCGACGCGTGGGCCGCGGTCGTCGAGGACCCGGAGAAGGCACGCGCCTACAAGTCGCAGCGTGGCCGCGGCGGCATGGTCCGCGTGTCGTGGGAAGAGGCGATGGAGATCGTCGCCGCCGCCTACGTGCACACGATCAAGCAGTACGGCCCCGACCGCATCGCCGGCTTCTCGGTCATCCCCGCCATGTCGATGATCTCCTACGGTGCGGGTGCCCGCTTCCACGAGCTCATCGGCGCCACCATGCTGTCCTTCTACGACTGGTACGCGGACCTGCCCCCGGCCTCGCCGCAGGTGTTCGGCGACCAGACCGACGTGCCCGAGGCCGGCGACTGGTTCAACTCGCAGTACCTCATCATGTGGGGCACGAACCTGCCGCTGACCCGTACCCCCGACGCTCACTTCATGGCCGAGGCCCGCTACCACGGCCAGAAGGTCATCGTCGTGTCCCCGGACTTCGCGGACAACACGAAGTTCGCGGACGACTGGTTGCGCGTCCAGCCCGGCACGGACGGCGCCCTGGCCCAGTCCATGGGTCACGTCATCCTCAAGGAATTCCACGTCGGCAAGCGCGAGCCCATGTTCCTCGATTACATGAAGCGCTACACCGACTCCCCGTTCCTGGTGGAGATCAACGAGGTCGGTGAGGGCGCCCACGAGGGAGTCGCCCCGACGACCCTGGTCCCCGGCAAGTTCCTGACGGCCGCCAAGATGCCCGCAGGCACGACCGAGCGCACCGAGAACAACCAGTTCCGTCCCCTCGTCATCGAGGCCGACGGCACGGTCAAGGACCCGGGCGGCACGCTCGCCGATCGCTTCGGCGAGGAGGGCGCCGGCCACTGGAACCTCAACCTGGATGGCGTCGAGCCCGTCATGTCCATCATGGACACGGACGAGTGGGAAGCCGTTGAGATTGCCCTGCCGCGCTTCGACCTGCCCGCGGCCCCCGGCCAGGCCTCGGTCGGCGGCGGCTACGTGAAGCGTGGCGTGCCCGCGCGCCGCGTCAACGGCCGCCTCGTGACGACCGTGTTCGACATCCTGCTCGCCCAGTACGCCGTCGAGCGTGAGGGCCTGCCGGGCCAGTGGCCCACCGACTACATGGACGCCTCCACGCCGGGCACCCCCGCGTGGCAGGAGGAGTTCACGTCGGTTCCCGCCGGAGCCGCCATCAAGATCGGCCGCGAGTTCGCACAGAACGCGGTTGAGACCGAGGGCCGTTCCATGATCCTCATGGGTGCCGGCACGAACCACTACTACCACTCCGACGAGATGTACCGTACGTTCCTGGCGCTCACGGAAATGTGTGGCACCCAGGGTCGCAACGGTGGCGGCTGGGCCCACTACGTGGGTCAGGAGAAGGTCCGCCCGATCATGGGTTGGGGCTCCTTCACCTTCGCCCTGGACTGGGCGCGCCCGCCGCGCCAGATGATCTCCACCGGCTGGTACTACATGACCACCGACCAGTGGCGCTACGACGGGGCCCCGGCCTCGGCCATGGCGAACCCGATCAAGTCCTCGCACCTGGACGGCAAGCAGCTGGTCGATACCCTCGTCGAGTCGGTTCAGCGCGGCTGGATGCCCTGCTACCCGACGTTCTCCAAGGGCTCGACCCAGCTGGGTCGCGAGGCCGCCGAGGCCGGCATGGCCCCCGCGGAATACGTGTCCCAGGAGCTGCGCGAGGGTCGCCTCCAGTTCGCGATCGAGGACCCGGACGCCCACCACAACGTCCCGAAGATCCTCGCGAACTGGCGTACGAACCTGCTTGGCTCGTCCGCGAAGGGCACCGAGTTCTTCCTGCGCCACATGCTGGGTACCGGCAACGAGGTCAACGCCGAGGAGCTGGAAGAGGGCAACCGCCCCGCGTCCGTCAACTGGCGTGAGGCTCACCCCGGCAAGCTCGACCTCATGTGGGTCGCGGACTTCCGCAACACCTCGACGACGCTGCACTCCGACGTCGTGCTGCCCGCCGCCACTTGGTATGAGAAGCACGACCTGTCCTCCACGGACATGCACCCCTTCATGCACTGCTTCGACGAGGCCGTGAACCCGCCGTGGGAGGCGCGTACCGACTTCGAGGTGTTCCAGACCCTGGCTCGCCTCGTCGGCCGCATGGCCCCCGGCCACCTGGACACCCAGACGGACGTCGTCGCGGTCCCGCTGGGCCACGACTCCCCGGACGCCATGACCATGGTGGACGGCGTCGTTCCCGAGCAGACGTGGACGCCCGGCAAGACCATGCCGAAGCTGGTCCCGATCGAGCGCGACTACACGCAGGTTGGCTACAAGTTCGACCGCATGGGTCCGCTCCTGCCCAAGGCCGGACTGGCCTCGAAGGGCGTTGCGTACAACGTGCAGGAGGCGTACGAGCAGCTCGGCGACCTCAACGGCCGCGCCCCGATGGACGGCAACGCCGGCGAGGGCATGCCGCTGTGCGACACCGCCATCAAGGCGGCGAACATGGCGCTGCGCTTCTCGGGCACCACGAACGGCTCGCTGGCCGTTCAGGGCTTCCGCACGCTGGAAAAGCGCGTCGGCAACGAGATGGCGTTCCTGGCCGAAGGTGACGAAGAAAAGAAGATCACCTACCAGGACACCGTCCTGCAGCCGCGCAGCGTCATCACCAGCCCCGAGTGGTCGGGTTCCGAGCACGGCGGTCGCCGCTACAGCGCCTTCGTGCAGAACGTCGAGTGCCGCAAGCCGTGGCACACGCTCACGGGCCGCCCGCAGTTCTACGTCGACCACGACTGGATGATGGACATGGGCGAGTCCCTGCCGATCTTCCGTCCGCCGCTCGACCTGGCGCACATCTACGGTGAGCGCCCCGTCGGCGACCACCGTCCCGGCCAGCCGGGTCAGGCCGAGGTCGCGGTGCGCTACCTGACGATCCACAACAAGTGGGCCATCCACTCTCAGTACTACGACAACCCGTACATGCTGACGCTGGGTCGTGGTGGCCAGACGGTGTGGATGAGCCCGCAGGACGCCGAGAAGATCGGCGTGCGCGACAACGAGTGGATCGAGGCGAAGAACCGTAACGGCACCGTGTCGGCTCGCGCTGTCGTCTCCCACCGCATCCCGGAGGGCACGGTGTTCATGCACCACGCCCAGGATCGCCAGATCAACACCCCGCTGAACGAGGGGTCCGGCAAGCGCGGCGGTACGCACAACTCGCTGACCCGAATCTTCATTAAGCCGACCCACCTGGCCGGCGGATACGCGCAGTTCGCCTACGCGTTCAACTACTACGGTCCCACCGGCAATAACCGCGACGAGGTCACGGTTATCCGCCGCCGCTCCCAGGAGGTGCAGTTCTGATGAAGGTCATGGCTCAGATCGCGATGGTGATGAACCTCGACAAGTGCATCGGCTGCCACACCTGTTCGGTCACCTGTAAGCAGGTGTGGACGAACCGCGAGGGTACCGAGTACATCTGGTTCAACAACGTCGAAACCCGTCCCGGCGTGGGCTACCCCCGCGGCTGGGAGGACCAGAAGAAGTGGAAGGGCGGCTGGAAGCGCACCGCCACGGGCCGCCTCGTTCCCCGTCAGGGCGGACGCGTCGCCTCGCTCGCGAAGATCTTCGCGAACCCGACGCAGCCGACCATGAAGGACTACTACGAGCCGTGGACGTACGAGTACGACAAGCTGCTCCAGGCGCCCGCGAACTCCCGCGCGATCCCGACGGCCCGCGCGAAGTCCAAGATCACGGGCGAGCACATTGACAAGCCCGAGTGGGGCCCGAACTGGGACGATGACCTGGGCGGCTCCATGGAGACCCTGGATCAGGACCCGGTCCTGCACCAGATGAACCTCCAGGTCGCGAAGACCATCGAGGACGCGTACATGTTCTACCTGCCTCGCATCTGCGAGCACTGCCTGAATCCGACCTGCGTGTCGGCGTGCCCCTCGGGCGCGATGTACAAGCGCACCGAGGATGGCATCGTCCTCGTTGACCAGGATCAGTGCCGCGGCTGGCGCATGTGCGTGTCGGCCTGCCCCTACAAGAAGGTCTACTTCAACCACAACACGGGCAAGGCCGAGAAGTGCACGCTGTGCTACCCGCGCCTCGAGGTCGGCCAGCCGACCATCTGCTCGGAGACCTGCGTGGGCCGCCTGCGCTACATGGGCGTGCTGCTCTACGACGCGGACCGCGTCACCTGGGCCGCGTCCCAGGAGGACGAGCGCGACCTGTACCGCGCCCAGCGCGAGATCCTGCTCGACCCGAACGACCCGCAGGTGGTCGCCCAGGCCCAGGCCAACGGCGTTCCCCACTCGTGGATCACGGCCGCCCAGCAGTCCCCGATCTGGAAGCTCATCACCGAGTACGAGGTTGCCCTGCCGCTGCACCCCGAGTTCCGCACCCTGCCGATGGTCTGGTACGTGCCGCCGCTCTCCCCGGTCGTCGACCAGGTGACCGCGTCCGGTAGCGACGGCGAGGACCACAAGGTTCTGCTGTCCGCCATCTCGCAGATGCGCATCCCGCTGGAGTACCTGGCCGGCCTGTTCACGGCCGGAGATACGGCCCCCGTGGAGCTGGCGCTGCGTCGCCTCGCCGCGATGCGCTCCTACATGCGCGACGTGTTCGTCGATAACCCGACGAACGAGGAGATCCCGGCCTCCGTGGGCATGACCCCGGAGAAGGTCAAGGAGATGTACCGCCTGCTGTCGATCGCTAAGTACGACGACCGCTTCGTCATCCCGACCGCCCACCCCGAGATGCCTCGCGGCATCAAGGATCTCGAGGGCTGCCCGGTGTCCTACGACGTCGAGGCCTTCCACGGCCTGGCCCCCGCCACGTCGAACCGCCCGATGGGTGGCTCGTCGCCGGAGGGACGCCAGATGCTCCCCCTTGAGGTCGTTCGATGAGTACTTTCGTCGGCATTCCGCGCATTCCTACGGCCGCTCCGGAGACGGAGATGGATCCGCAGGACGCGCGCGGTGTGCGCATGGCGGTCTCGGTCCTCCTGGACTATCCGGGGGATGACTTCGAGACCAAGCTGGACGCGGTCGAGGAGGCTCTGGCGAACCTGCCGGAGCCGGCCTCGGCGTCCCTGGCCACGTTCGTGAGCTACGCTCGCGCCGCTGGCCTGCGCGCCATGCAGACCACCTACGTGGAGACGTTCGACCAGCGCCGACGCTGCGCGCTCGGCCTGACGTACTACACGCACGGCGACACTCGCGGACGCGGCCAGGCCATCTTGGCCTTCAAGGAGATCCTGCGCCGCGCCGGTTTCGAGATGGAACGCGAGGAGCTGCCCGATCACCTGCCGGTGGTCCTGGAGTTCGCGGCCTTCGACGAGACCGGTACGGCCGAGGGCCTGCTGCGCTCCAACCGCGAGGGTATCGAGGTGATCCGCACGGCGCTGCGCGCCGCGGACTCCCCGTACGCGCCGCTGCTGGATGCGCTGGTCGCGACGCTGCCCGAGCCGGACGAAAAGACCATTGAGGGCTTCCGTAAGCTCATTAGCCAGGGGCCGCCCACCGAACTGGTGGGCGTGGGCGATCTGTCTGCCACGCCCTTCCCGACTTCCAATTCAACGATGGGACGGTAACGTTCATGGAATCCGCACTTTTGCATGCCGCGTCTGCAGCCGAGACGCAGTCGCTGTCCTTCCTGGACATTGCCCTGTGGGTGGTCCTGCCCTACGTGTCCTTCGCGATCCTCATCGTGGGCCTCGCGTGGCGCTACAAGACGGACCAGTACGGCTGGACGTCTCGTTCCTCGCAGTGGAATGAGCCGACCATCCTGCGCTGGGCGTCGCCGCTGTTCCACTTCGGTGTTCTCTTCGTGTTCATGGGCCACATCCTCGGCCTTGTGATCCCGAAGACGTGGACCGAGGCGGCCGGCGTGCCCCAGCACGTGTACCACCTGATGGCCACGATCCCCGGTACGATCGCCGGAATCATGACGATCGTCGGCCTCGCGATGCTGATCTACCGCCGTCTGGTGTACAAGTCGGTGCGCGTGGCGACGACCCGCATGGATATCGTCACCTACGTCATGCTGACCATTCCGGTGCTCCTGGGCGGCGCGGCGACGCTGCTGAACCAGGTGCTCGGTGGGCACGAGGGCTACGACTACCGCGAGACGATCTCCGTCTGGTTCCGGTCGATCTTCTACCTGCACCCGCAGGCGCATCTGATGGTCGACGTGCCCCTCAGCTTCAAGCTGCACATCGTCGCTGGCCTGCTGCTCTTCTGCGTGTGGCCGTTCACCCGCCTCGTGCACGCGGTGAGCGCGCCGGTCGGCTACGTGGCGCGTCCCCCGGTGGTCTACCGTGCGCGCGACGAGCGCCGCGAGCACCAGCTGACGCGCGGCGGTATGTCGGACTGATCGATGGCCGTGCCCGTCGCGGTCCCTCGCTCCTTGGCGAGGCCGTGGCGTGGTGATCGGCAGGGGCGGGGGCGAGCGCAGGCTCGCCCCCGCGTCTTTATCGTGGTCCCCGCGTTCTCACCTGTATGAATAGAGCGATAGACCCCGCGTAATGCGACCGACTGCTGGTATTGGCCGTGCGGGTGGCTGTCTGTGATGGGTAGAATAAAGCGCGCTTTGTTAGTAACGTAACAGCTTTAATGCCGTATGGAGATGCCTATGAAGGGCATTTCCGCTGATTATGAGGGAGAGAGGATACGTCATGAGTGATACCTCCCGTGCTCGGCCTCTGGCTGAAACACTCGCCGCAATGGCAGCGTTGACCCCTGCGCAGCACGCGCTCTTGGAACGCATCTCGCACCACGCGACGCCCGTGACCGTGGCGGAGTTGGCTCAGGAAGCTGGCTTGCACGTCTCGAGCGTGCGCGAGACCCTTGAGGGCCTGTTCGCCCTTGGCCTCGTGGAAAAGCAGCAGCTCCCCTCATCCGGCCGTGGCCGCCCCGCGCTGGGCTATTCGACGATGACCCCGGCGGACCCCTCGTTTGCGGCGCAGATGCTGCACCAGCTCACCTCGTCGCTGCTGGCCTGGCTGCGCGTTGACGCGGCCGACCCGGCGGCTTCCGTGCGTGAGATCGGCTCGCGCTGGGCGGACGCCGCCCTCGAGACGATGGCGGTGCCTGATCACAGCCACAATGCGAACCGTCGCCCCGTGCGCGACACCTTCAACATCGCGTCGCACCTGGGCAAGGTGCGCCTGTTCATGAACGCCATGGGTTTTGCGTCCGTCCCGCACGACACTGATCCGATGGCGGTCGTCCTGACGGCATGCCCGTTCACCGAGCCGGGCACCCCCGATGACCTGGCCCTCGAGCTGCGCCGCGGCATCGTCGAGCGAGTCTTCGAGCGGACGGCGACCGGCTTTGCCACCTGGTCACTGGAGAGCGATCCCGAGGATCCTCTGCGCCTGACGGTCTATATTCGACGGCTCGACGAGGCGAACCCGAAGCCGCTGTCGACGACCCTTCACTTCTTCGGTGGAGCGGCCGAGGCTGCCGGTGGGTACATGCGAGAACTGCCCTCCGATGAGACCCCCGCGACCCTGGGTGAACTCATCGATCAGCTCAGCTCAGAGAGCCCTGAGCTGGAGCGAATCCTCGCTGTGTCGAGCTACCTGGTCAACGAGCGCTCCGCTCGTCTGGATGCCGAGCTTGCGCCCGGCGCGCGCGTCGACGTGCTGCCTCCGTTCGCCGGCGGGTGAGATTTTTTAGTCATTTGTGTGGGGCGGTCAGGGTTGTAAGACAATCCTGACCGCTCCCTCGTAAGATGGAGGGGAAGGCATTCCCGTCCCTGGAGGATCCCATGTCAGCTGAGATTGCAACCGGCATCACCGATGAGCCGCTGGATACTGGCGCGCTGATTGATAGCGCACGTCGGGATACGTGTGGTGCTGTGGCTTCCTTTATTGGGGTTGTGCGTAACCATGATGGTGGGGAGAGCGTGGACGCGATCGAGTATTCCTCGCACCCTTCGTCGCAGCAGATTCTGCGGGACATCGTCATGGAGTTCAAGGATCGTCCGGGTGTGCATTGCATCGTTGCGTGGCACCGCGTGGGGCATCTGGAGATCGGCGAGGATGCGATGGTCGTCGCCGTCGCTGCAGAGCATCGCGCGCAGGCATTCCGTGCGGTCGAGGCCATTGTCGAGGAAGTGAAGGCGAAGCTCCCGATCTGGAAGAAGCAGGAATTGACTGACGGTTCGCACAACTGGTCGGGTCTGTGAGATGACGATCGGCGATCCTTATTCCCGTGATGCGGCCGTTTCGGGTCGCACCGTCGCGCTTCCGCTGATCAATCAGCCCGTCCCGTACGAGGCCGGGGATCCTGCGCTGGAGCGTTTCCGTCGCAATTGGCTGGTGTCCGGTATTGGCGAGGCCGGTCAGGCGCGCCTGGCAGCCGCGCGCGTGCTCGTGGTGGGCGCGGGCGGCCTCGGCTCGCCCGTCCTCCTGTACCTGACGGCGGCGGGCATCGGCACGATCGGTATCTGCGATTCCGACGTGGTCGAGGTGTCGAATCTTCAGCGTCAGCTCCTGCATGGCGAGGGTGATGTGGGGGATCCGAAGCCGGATTCTGCGGTGCGTCACCTGAGCGGACTGAACTCCTCGGTGCGCTTTGAGCGCTACGGGCACGTGACCCGCGAGTGGCTGGACGAGCATGGCCGTGAGTGGGACCTGATCGTCGAGTGCACGGATAGCTTTGACTCGAAGTACCTCGTGGCGGACTACTGCGCGGATTCTGGTGTTCCGCTGGTGTGGGGCACGGTCGTGTCGATGGCCTTCCAGGTGAGCGTGTTCTGGTCTGCGGCACCGGCTCCCGTGCCGTCTCTGACGCTGCGGAGCCTGCACCCGGTCAAGCCTGCCCCCGGGACGACCCCGGCCTCGCCGAAGGTTGGCGTGCTCGGTCCCGTGGTCGGTCAGGCGGGCACCGCGATGGCGACGGAGGCAATCAAGCTGCTGGTGGGCTTTGGTGAGCCGCTGATCGGGCGCGTCCTCATGACGGATGCGGCGACGCAGCGCGCCGACGTGCTGACCTTCGCCCCGTGGGACTGAGTCCCGTGGCTGCCCCGCGCGCTGACGTCGCTGCGATCGTCGTCGGCGGCGGTGGGGGAGAGCGCCTGGGTGGCGTCTCCAAGCCTGACCTGACGCTGGGTGGCGTGCGCTTGATCGACCGCGTCTGCGGGGTCTTGACGGAGGCGTGCAGTGCGGGTTGCGTGGCTGTCGTGCCGCCCAGTGTACGCGTCCCGGATGGCGTCGCACGCACCCTCGAGGATCCGCCAAGCGGCGGCCCGCTGGCCGGTATCGACGCCGGCCTGCGTGCGCTGAGCGTCGGCGACGACGTCCTCGTCGTGGTTGTTTCCGTCGATGCTCCCGGCGTGGGTGCTTTCCTGCCCGCCCTCCTTGAGCCCGCGTTAGGTGAGAGTAGCGACGGGCGTATCGTGCGCGGTGGCGATCCGGAGCCTTTTGACCAGTACCTGATGGGCGTCTACCGCGCTGGCGCGCTGCGCCGCGTCCTCGACGAGGCCGTGGCCGCCCTCGGGTCGGTCCGTGGCGTGGGGGTTCGTCGGGTGCTGCGCGCCCTTGACGTCGAGCGGGTGAGCGTGGGCGCTGACGTCTGCAGGGACATCGATACCCCTGAGGATGTGGCCTGGTGGGAGACATTTCTGAGCAACTGATTTGTCAGTAACGCGCTTTTGGGTGTAGGTTTAGCTAGTAAGCATCTAGTGACCCATCCCACTCAAGGCGTGCTCATGAATCTTCGTCACGGACAACTGTGGCAGCGACTCGGACTGGCCGTACTGTCAGGCATTCTCGTCGCCTCCCTCGCTCCTGCCACTGCCGCCGCTCCGACAGATGGCCAGAACATGCATGGCGACATGGAGTCTACCGACCTCGATGCGTCGAGCTCCGACTCCGGCGTTTCCGCCCCCGACACCGCGCAGGACCGTGCGGCCTCGGACGGTGCTGATGCTTCCGATGCCGCCGAATCCGCGGATTCCGCAGACGAGGCCACGGCCTCGTCCGAGGAAGAAAGCACGGACGGCGTCGACGCGCAGGTCTACACTTTCCCCGGCACGGATGGCCCCACCCGCATTCATGTTCTAACGACGACGGGTTCGGCGGACGCCATCCTACTCGAGTCGCGCGGCGTCTTCGCCATGATCGACGGAGCCGAGGGGGTCGGCGCCCCCGACGGCAAGGATCCGCGTTACCCCCTGCGCGAGGGAGTCGTTAATGCCGCGCTCGGAGATACCGACTGGGTACTCGGCTATATGTCCAACCATGGCGTCACCTCCTCGAACCTCGCGTTCTACCTGGGCACGCACGCCCACTCCGACCACATCGACAACGCGGATGAGATCATCAAGAAGTTCCGCCCGAAGGTCATTCTCAGCCCCGAGTATTCCGACGAGTGGATTACGGATAAGTCCCGCCTGTGGGACAACCAGTGGATCTACGACAACATGATGGCGGCCGCGCGATGGGCTCAGGGCGCGTACGGAGCCTCGATCGTGCAGAACATCAAGGACTACAACACCCACATCACGCTGGGTGATATGGATGTCCAGATCATCCCCACGGATCCGGCTGAAAACTACAAGAAGACCGGCGTGCGCGATGCAAACCTCATCGCATATACCGCGAAGGTGAGCGCCTTCGGGCATTCCGCCTACCTGGCCGCCGACCTGGAGGCTGGTGGAGGTTACGAGGACCGCATAGCCCCGATCGTTGGGCATGTTGACATGCTCAAGGCCGGTCACCATGGCCTGCCGACCTCTAACTCGAGTGCCTTCATGAAGGCGCTGAGCCCCTCCATGATCGCCCAGACCGGGCCGGAGTGGTACATCCCCGACAATCTGACTGAGAGCGTCATTCATGGCGACTCATCGTGGGTGCCGCTGATGGATCTGTGGTCCAGTGCGCACATTCCCTCGCTCATCGCAACTTTCGGCCCTTCCGGCATTTCGTACAACGATCTGTCCTACGCTTCCTGGGGGCATGAGTACGGCCTGGAAAGTCCGCGCGCCTGGTGGTTCAAGGGCGGCCGACCCGCGGCTACGACCGGCTGGTGGAAGGGAAGCAGCGGCAACTGGTACTACTTCGCCGGCAAGCCCTCCGCCGAGGCCAGTACCTGGGTGTATGACGGCGGCCAGTGGTACTGGATGGATTACTCCGGGGCGATGGCATCCTCGGGGCTGGTCGACACGGGTAAAGGCCTCTACTATCTCGACTCTGCGGGGCACCCTTCCGGTAATGGGTGGATGCAGATTAAAGGCAAGTGGTACTACCTACACGACGGACGCGCCCATAACGGTTGGCTGTACGACGGCGGCTCCTGGTACTGGCTCGATGGACGCACGGGCGATATGGCCACCGGCTGGACGAGCGTTCAGGGATCCTGGTACTACATGCGTTCTTCGGGCGCGATGGTCACCGGGTGGCTGGACGGCGGCGGCACCTGGTACTACCTGAGCGCCAGTGGTGTGATGGTGACCGGATGGCTGTACGACAACGGCTCCTGGTACTACTTCGGCAGCGAGGGAATGATGGCCCTCGGCTGGTTCTCGGATGGAAGCGCTGTGTACTACGCGGCACCCTCCGGTGCGATGGCGACCGGCTGGCTCTACTCGAACGGCTCCTGGTACTACCTGGGCTTGAGCGGCGCTCGGGCAACAGGCTGGGTTCTGGATGGTGGTGCGTGGTACTACCTGTCGTATGACGGGCGGATGGTCACCGGTCGGAACTATATCGATGGGCGCTTCTCGGTCTTTACTGACTCCGGCGTCTGGGTGGGGTACACCTTCTGAGTGAGCCCCGGCGAGCATCCTCACAAAGCGCCGCCCGTCGCGTATTGACGCAGATGGGCGGCGTTTGCCCGTTGTAGTGTGAGGGGGCAGATCCTGAGCGAAAGGCCACTCATGACGTTCCTTCGTGCCCGCATCGCAGCGGTCCTGACGATGACCGTCGCGGCCGCCGTGGCCTCGGTCTCGGCGTTGTTGCGCCGCGGCCTCGTTCGTTTCTGGTGTCCGGGGGCGGCGGCCCGCCCGCGAGATCGCCACACTCGAGCCTACGGCTCGGAGTGATCGATCAGATGCCCGGCCAGGCCTCGCCGCCGCCCCCGGACACTAACGAGCCGAGGCCTCGTTCCTTGCTGCTTGTTGGGTCAGCGCTGCTCGTCGAGCTGGTGGAAGATCGCGGGGAGCAGGGGCGTGACCACCTCGAGGGTGTCGAGCGCGCCGCCTCGCGAGCCGGGAGAGGAGATGATGAGCGCGCCCGAGGCGTCGCGCGCCGTCATGCCGACCACCTCGCGGGACAGGCCTGACAGGGGAGTGTTGCTCAGGCCGTGGGCACGGATCTGCTCGGCGATGCCGGGGATCTCGACCTCGATGATCGAGCGGACGATCTCGGGCGCGTAGTTGCCCACGCCGAAACCCGAGCCACCCAGGACCAGGATGAAGCGCGCGCCGGCCTCGAGCGCGTCGCGAATCTCCGTCTCGAGGATGTCGGCGCTCTCGGGGATCGCTGCGACCGTCACGGGACCCAGGCCGGCTTCGACTAGCGCCGCTGTGCAGGCAGGGGTCGCCCGGTCCTCCTTCGTGCCGCGCTGGATGCGGTCGGAATAGGTGATGACGTGGGCGCTGATCTGGCTGAGGTCGTAGTCGACAGGCTTGGGCATGGTGTCCTCCGAGGTGTGGTGACGTGCTGGTGACTGTGATCCTAGTCCCTTCCTGCTGTGGAGGCGGGGCTGAGGGCAGGCGTGAGCGTGAGGTGATTTTGTGTGCGCGTCGCCCGAGGGAAAAGGGGCCTCCGGACGTCTGAGTGCGCTGATGCGCGACTGAAGCGGCCTGCGGATGGCGGCTCACCCCGTTTTATGATGGGTGAAAACAAGTTAAATAACTTTCTGGCTTTCCCCGGTATTAAAAGCAAAAGTAACAATTTGGGTGCGCTCTTGCGAAGCGTTGCGTGCTTGCTGCGCCCCTTGTTAGATTTAACGCGTTCGATTCCCTCTCAAAAGGAGATATGAGTGCGTTCCCTCCGCATCCTCCCCGCCATCGGCGCCGCCGCCCTGGCACTCGCCGCCTGCACGGGCGGCTCCACCCCCGCCGACTCCACGGCCTCGGCCGAGGCGACGCAGCCCGCCGAGACCACCGTCCTTAACGTCTACGCCGCCGCCTCCCTCACCGAGACCTTCGGTGAACTCGAGAAGACCTTCGAGGAAGCCAACCCCGGCGTGGACGTACGCTTCAACTTCGCGGGCTCCCAGGACCTCGTGACCCAGCTCGGCGAAGGGGCGGACGTCGACGTCCTGGCCACCGCCAACGAGTCCACCATGAAGAAGGCCGCCGAGGCCTCGCAGGTCGACGCGCAGACCATCTTCGTCACCAACACCCTCACCCTCATCACGACGCCCGGCAACCCGGCGGGCGTGACCGGCCTCGACTCCTCGCTCGACGGAGTCAAGCTGGTGATCTGTGCGCCCGAGGTCCCCTGCGGCAAGCTCACCAAGACCCTCACCGAGAAGCTCGGCGTGACCCTGAACCCCGTCTCCGAGGAGCAGGCCGTCACCGACGTGCGCGGCAAGGTCTCCTCTGGCCAGGCCGACGCCGGCATCGTCTACAAGACCGACGCCCTCGCCGAGGGCGACGCCGTCGACACCGTCGCCATCCAGGGCGCCGACGAGGCCGTCAACAAGTACCCGATCGCCCTCGTGAGTGCCTCGACCAAGAAGGACCTCGGCCAGAAGTGGATCGACCTGGTTCTGTCCGCCGACGGCCAGAAGATCCTCGAAAACGCCGGATTCACGCCCGCCGCGAAGTAACATCGACGCGTGAAGTCACGCAGGACACCCGCCGTCAGCCCCCTGCCCGTCTGGGCGGGGGGCCTCGGTGCGCTCGCCCTGTGCTTCCTGATCCTGCCCCTGGCCTTCATGCTGGGGCGCGTCAACTGGGCCACCCTCGGCACGACCCTCGCGACGCCGGAGGCGGCCTCGGCCCTGGGCCTCTCGCTGCGCACGTGCGCCATCGCGCTCGGCGTGGACCTCCTCCTCGGCATCCCCGCGGCCCTCGTGCTGTCCCGTTCGTGGCGGGGCGTGCGCGCCGCCCGTATTCTCGTCGCCCTGCCGCTCTCGCTGCCGCCCGTCGTCGCGGGCATCGCGCTGCTCGCTGCCTTCGGCAGGCGCTCGGCCCTCGGCGCGCTCCTCAGCGGCGTCGGCCTCGACATCGCCTTCACGACAACCGCCGTCGTCATCGCCCAGGTCTTCGTTTCCCTGCCCTTCCTCATCGTCACCCTCGAGTCCGCGCTGCGCGCCCGCGAGCAGGGGCTCGACGAGATGGCCTCCTCCCTGGGGGCCTCGCCCACGCGCGTGTTCTGGCAGATCACCCTGCCGACGGTCCTGCCCGGCCTTGGGCGTGGCGCCGCCCTCGCGCTGGCCCGATGCCTCGGCGAGTTCGGTGCGACCCTCACCTTCGCGGGGTCCATGCAGGGCGTCACCCGCACGATGCCCCTCCAGATCTACCTGGCCCGAGAGTCCGACGCGGACCTGGCCCTCGCGCTCGGCGTGGTCCTCCTCGGCGTCGCAGCCGCCGTCGTCGCGCTCACGGAAACCCCGTGGGGACGCCTCGCCTCGCTCCTTCGATCGACGAGGCCCGGGCACGCTTCCGCTGATTCGTCCGCTCGCTCCTCCGAGGCCCCCGCCGCGCTCGCGAGCCAGGCCGGCGAGGGCGTGGCCGTGCGCGTCGCCGGAACCGTGGCGGCGCGCGGATGGGACGTGGACGCGGAGCTTCGCCCCGGCCTCGTCACCGCCGTCGTCGGTCACAACGGCGCGGGAAAGTCGACGCTCGCCCAGGTGATCGCCGGGACCCTGCGCGTGGATAGTGGGACCGTCAGCATCGGCGATCGAGTCGTCGACGACGCCGCCACGTTTGTGCCCGCGCGCCGCCGCGGTGTTGCCCTGGTTTCCCAGGCACCCCGCATCTTCACCCACATGAGCGTGCTCGCCAACGTCGCTTTCCCCCTGCGCGTGCGCGGGGCGGGGCGCGCCGAGGCCCGGGCCGCCGCCCTCGAACAGCTGCGCGCCGTGGGGATCGCCGACCTCGCGAACAAGCGCGCCTCCGACCTGTCCGGCGGCCAGGCGGCCCGCGTCGCGATCGCTCGCGCCCTCGTCTTCCGCCCCGAGGTCCTCATCCTCGACGAGCCCACGGCCGCCCTCGACGTCGAGGCCACCGCCCAGGTCTCCGCCGTCCTGCGCGAGCGCCTGGCGGGCGCCGGCATCACGACGCTGCTGGTCTCCCACGACATCGCCGAGGTCCTCTCCCTCGCCTCTCACATGATCGTCATGGGGGAGGGGCGCATCGTCGAAGAAGGCGAACCCGCCCGCGTGCTCGCCTCGCCTGCGTCGGTGTTCGCGGCCCGCCTGGCCGGACTCAATATCGTGAGTGGGCCTCCTGTGGCGCGTCCCGGCATGGTCGGCGTGCGCGTCGGCGACGGAGCGCTGTGGGCGGCTTCCGACAGCGTTGCCCCTGGCGAGGAGCCGGCACGCGTCGCCCTCACCTTCCCGCCCGAGGCCGTGGCCCTGTCCCGCGAGGAGGCCCACGCCTCGCCTCGTTCCGTCCTGCCCGGCGTCGTCGCGGGCATCGACGTTGACGGCTCCCTCGTCAGCGTGCGCGTCGCGCTCGCGGAGGGTGTGTCGGTGAGCGCCCGCGTCACTGCCGCCGCATGGTCCGAGCTGGGCCTCGGCGTCGGCGAGGGCCTGTGGGCGAGCGTGAAGGCCACCCAGGTCCGCGCGATCTGCGTCGCGCCGACCTCCTGATCGTTTCACTGTCTGACGGTGGCGCGAATTTTGTTACGCTTCATATGTTGTAATTCTTGGTTTTCGCATGAGCGGGATCCGCACCCCCAAAATGCGGAGCACAGCCTATTTTCGCGGTTATTCTGCGGTTTTAATCGCCGCGTACCAGCAGTCGGTGGACAGCTTTGACTCTGCGTGAGGGGTTTCCTAAGTTGTGGTGAGAACCCAGGAGGTACCTCATGACAACACAGGGTCACCACGAGGCAAAGCGCCCCTATCAGCTCGGCATCGACGTCGGCTCGACGACGGTCAAGGCCGTCGTTTTGGATGGAAATCGCCGTCTTTTCTCCGACTACCGACGCCACAACGCAGACGTGCGCGCATCTCTGGGAGCCCTCCTCGCCGACGTCGAGCGCGCCCTGCCCGGCGCCCGCGTCCACGCGGCCATCACCGGATCCGGCGGCCTGACGACCGCCCGCGCCATGGGCATCCCCTTCGTCCAGGAGGTCATTGCGGGTACCGAGGCCACCCAGCGCCTCCACCCCGAGGTCGACGTCGTTATCGAGCTGGGCGGCGAGGACGCCAAGCTCACCTACCTGCACCCCACCCCCGAGCAGCGCATGAACGGCACGTGCGCGGGCGGAACTGGCGCGTTCATCGACCAGATGGCGACCCTCCTGCACACGGACGCCGCGGGCCTGGGCGAGATGGCGACCCGCCACACCCAGCTCTACCCGATCGCCTCGCGCTGTGGCGTCTTCGCCAAGTCCGACATCCAGCCCCTCATCAACCAGGGCGCCGCCCACGAGGACCTGGCCGCCTCCATCTTCAACGCCGTCGCCACCCAGACTATCGCCGGCCTGGCGTGCGGGCGCCCGATCCGCGGAACCGTCATGTTCCTCGGCGGCCCCCTGCACTTCCTGCCCGCCCTGCGCGAGGCCTACAAGGCCCTCCTGCCCAAGGCCGACTCCTTCGTCACCCCCGACGACGCCCAGCTCTACGTCGCGATCGGTGCGGCCCTCCTCGCCGAGAAGGAGGCCGCCAAGAAAGCCCGCCAGGCCGAGGAAGCGGGCGCCACCTCCGTCGACTCCCGCGGTGAGAAGCTCACTACCCTCATGGAGCGCCTCGCCGCCGCCCCCGTGCAGGTCGAGTCCCCGCGCATGGACCCCCTCTTCGCCACCCCCGAGGACCGCGAGGAGTTCATGGCCCGCCACAGCCTCGACGTCATCCCCAAGGCCAGCCTCGACGAGGCCGAGGGCCGCTGCTGGCTCGGCATCGACGCGGGCTCCACGACGATCAAGGCCGTCGTCATCGACTCCCAGGACCGCATCGTCTTCACCCACTACGCCTCCAACGAGGGCGACCCCGTGGCCGCGGCCGTCGACATCGTGCGCGCCGTCCGCTCGGCTCTGCCGCAGGGGTGCGAGATCGGCCGCTCGTGCGCGACCGGCTACGGCGAGGGCCTCGTCAAGTCCGCCCTCACCATGGACGAGGGCGAGATTGAGACGATGGCGCACTACCGCGCCGCCGAGTTCATCTGCCCCGGCGTCACCTCCGTCATCGACATCGGCGGCCAGGACATGAAGTACCTGCGCATCCGCGACCACGCGGTGGACTCCATTTCCGTCAATGAGGCCTGCTCCTCGGGCTGCGGCTCCTTCCTGCAGACCTTCGCGCAGACGATGGGCACCGACGTACGCTCCTTCGCGCGCATGGCCATGGAGTCCGAATCTCCCGTGGACCTGGGCACCCGCTGCACGGTGTTCATGAACTCCTCCGTCAAGCAGGCGCAGAAGGAAGGCGCGGACGTGCGCGACATCAGCGCCGGCCTCTCCTACTCCGTCGTGCGCAACGCCCTCTACAAGGTCATCAAGCTCAAGGAGCCCTCGGACCTGGGTGAGCGCGTCGTCGTCCAGGGCGGCACATTCCTCAACGACTCGGTGCTGCGCGCCTTCGAGCTGCTCACCGGCCGCGAGGTCGTGCGCCCTGACATTGCGGGCCTCATGGGGGCGTACGGAGCCGCCCTGACCGCGCGCATGCACGACACGGGTGAGGGGACCTCGACGCTCGCGACGATCGAGGCCCTCGAGGGCTTCAGCGTGGACACGACGCGCAAGACCTGCCGCCTGTGCCAGAACCACTGCCAGATGACCATCTCAACGTTCTCCAACGGCGAGCGCCACGTGTCGGGCAACCGCTGCGAGCGTGGCGCATCCCTGGAGCGCGTGCCGAAGAAGTCGGACCTGCCCAACCTCTACGACTGGAAGTACAAGAGGATCTTCGGATACCGCCGCCTCACTGAGAAAAAGGCGTTCCGCGGCGACATCGGCATCCCGCGCGTGCTCGGCATGTACGAGAACTACCCGTTCTGGTTCACGATGCTGACCGAGCTCGGCTTCCGCGTCATGATCTCGGGCCGCTCCAACCACGACCTCTTCGAGACCGGCATGGAGTCCATCCCCTCGGAGAACGTGTGCTACCCGGCCAAGCTGGTCCACGGACACATCGAGTCCCTGCTGG
The DNA here is from genome assembly GCF_005696695.1 of Schaalia odontolytica. NCBI lineage: Bacteria > Bacillati > Actinomycetota > Actinomycetes > Actinomycetales > Actinomycetaceae > Schaalia > Schaalia odontolytica. The sequence goes on from NZ_CP040006.1 coordinate 245,831, forward strand.
ACAAGGGCATCACGACGATCTTCTACCCCTGCGTCGACTTCGAGCAGAAGCTCACCGAGTCCGAAAACTCCTTCAACTGCCCCATCGTGGCGACCTACCCCGAGGTCATCCGCAACAACATGGAGCGCCTCTTGGAGCCGGGCACAAAGTTCATCAGCCCCTTCGTCAACTTCGGCAACCGCGAGTATCTGCCCGCCCACCTGTCCAAGACCTTCAAGGAATACGGCTACGACATCCCGGTCGAGGAGATGAAGGCCGCCCTGGACAAGGCCTGGGAGGAGGACGCCGCCGTCAAGGCCGAGATTCGCGCGAAGGGTGTCGAAACCATCGAGTGGATGCGGGAGCACGGCGTGCGCGGCATCGTGCTCGCGGGCCGCCCCTACCACCTCGACCCCGAGATCAACCACGGCATCCCCGAGGTCATCGTCGGCCTGGGCATGGCCGTCCTCACCGAGGACTCCATCATCGACGCGCGCCTCGAGCGCCCCCTGCGCGTCCTCGACCAGTGGTCCTACCACTCGCGCCTCTACGAGGCCGCCGCCCGCGTCGGCGACGAGCCCGACCTTGAGATGGTTCAGCTCAACTCCTTCGGCTGCGGCGTCGACGCAATCACCGCCGACCAGGTCCAGGAGATCCTCGAAGGCCGCGGCGACGTGCACACCGTCCTCAAGATCGACGAGGTCTCCAACCTGGGCGCCGCCAAGATCCGCCTGCGTTCCCTCGACGCGGCGATCACCGAGCGCGCCTCCCTCGCCTCCGCGATCGACGAGGCCGGGGCCGGGGACGGTACGGACGGCGCGGAACTGGCCCCCGCCTCGTCCGTGGGCCTGGTGTCGGGTTCCGTCGACACCGCCACCCTGCGCGACCCCTCCGGTGACGCAGCCCGCGAGGAGGAGGCCGGGCACATTCAGCCCCGCGCCGTCTTCACCGAGGAGATGCGCGAGGCTGGATACGAGATCCTCGCGCCCCAGATGTCCCCGATCCACTTCCGCTTCCTCACCCCGCTGTTCGCGAGCGCGGGCCTGAAGGTGCGCGTCCTGGAGCACACGAGTCGCACCTCTATGGAGGTCGGACTCAAATACGTCAACAACGACTCGTGCTACCCGGCGATTGTCGTCATCGGCCAGCTCCTCGACGAGTTCATCTCCGGGCGCGCCGACCCCGACCGCACGGCCGTGGGCATCACGCAGACGGGCGGCATGTGCCGCGCCAGCAACTACGCGGCCCTTCTACGTAAGGGCCTGCGCGACGCCGGATACCCGCAGGTCCCCGTCATCGCCCTGTCCGTTCAGGGCTTCGAGGACAACCCGGGCTTCCGCCTGGGCGTCACCCACATCCACAAGGCCATCCAGGCCTTCGTCATCGGCGACGCCATCCAGTCGATGCTCCTGCGCGTGCGCCCCTACGAGGCCACGCCCGGCTCCGCGATGGACCTGTACCGCACGTGGGACGGCTACGTCCAGGAGTGGATCACCTCGGGACGTGTGGCGGCTCTCGGTGGGCGCGTCTCCTACGGAAAGATCATCCGCGAGTGCGTGCGCGCCTTCGACGCCCTGCCCCTGCGCGATATCCCGCGCAAGCCGCGCGTCGGCCTGGTTGGCGAAATCCTCGTGAAATTCCACCCCGACGCCAACAATCACGCCGTTGATGTCATCGAGGCCGAGGGCTGCGAGGCCGAACTGCCCGGCCTCATGCAGTTCTTCCACAACTCCGTGGCCACCGCCGCGTGGGACAAGGAGAACCTGGGCATCGAGGGTAAGCAGCGCTACATCATGCCGATCGTTTTGTGGGCACTCAAGAAGTACGAGAAGCCCGTGCACCGCGCGTTTGCCGCGACGAACGGCAAGTTCGAGGCGCACCGGCCCATCGAAGAGATGATCGAGCGCTCCCAGGACATCGCGCGCCTGGGCAACCAGGCCGGCGAAGGCTGGTACCTGACCGCCGAAATGGTCGACATGATCGAACACGGCTGCCCGAACATCATCTGCGCCCAGCCCTTTGCGTGCCTGCCCAACCACGTCGTCGGCAAGGGTATGTTCCGCGCGCTGCGCACACGCTACCCCGAGGCCAACATCGTGGCCGTCGACTACGACCCGGGTGCCTCCGAGGTCAACCAGCTCAATCGCATCAAGCTCATGCTGGCCACCGCCCTGCAGGACCCCCAGGCGCGCGATGGCGACGTGCTGCAGCTCGTCGACGCCGAAGAACCGGCGTCATGCGGCGGATCCGGCTCGGTCATGCTCGGCATGCCGACCATCCCGAGCAGGCGGGCGGCCTTCCGCTGACCCAGCCGTGACGCCGAGAGGGGGACGGAGCACGCAGGCTCCGTCCCCCTTCGCGTGTGCACCTCCTCGTGCGCACTGTCCCCGGCCTCGTCCGGTGTGTTACGGCGCGGGCATGACCCCGCGACCGATCTCAAACCCGGCCGGCGCCCAGCCCGTCCCGTACGACAGACGCACCGACACCTCGCGAACGCCCGAGGCCGGCCACGCCACCGGGAGGAACCCCGTCTCGCCGGGCGCGACGTCCAGGAACGCCGGGTACTCCCACGTGACGGCTCCATCCTCGATGACACGGCACAGGAACTCCAGGTCGGACGTCGGTGTGAAGGTCATGTGGTTGCGAACCGTCACCCCCGAGTACGAGGGCGCCACCGTCACCGGCGCGTAGTGCAGCTCCTCCGCGCGCACCTCGCTCAGCAGCGGGAAGTCCGTTTCCGCATACTCCGGCCGCGTCGGATCAAGTGCGCGGGCGGCGCGGATCTCCTCGTCCTCCTCGCCCACGTTCCACGCAATGACGCTCGGGTGCGCACGATCCCGGCGGATCATCGCCTCGATTGCCTCGTCGCGCGCGGGGCCGGACTCGTACATCGTCGACGCCCGGCCAATGATGTACAGACCGTACAGGTCAGCCAATTCGTAGAAGCGCGCGTGCGCGGGCCCCTGCTCGATCGCGACCGCGTTCACGCCGCGGCGCTTGCACCACACGATGTCATCGAGCATGTCCTGCAGACCCACCGCGAGCCCAGTGCGACCATCGCACTCGTTGCGGCGCACGCCGCGCAGCGTCAGCGGGCGGCCTGCCAGGCGCAAGCCCTCGGGGGTCGCCGTCAGATCGCGGAAGCCCACCTGCAGGGCGATCGCGTCCTGTGTGCCCGCCTCCTCGTCGCTCAGCGTCACCACCAGCGTGTACAGCACCGGCTCCTCGGCGCTCCACGGGAGCACGTCCACGCCTCTTGCCTCGAGGTCCTCGCCGGGCGGGGCGCTCGCGGACCAGATCTCCTCCTGCTGGGCCTCGCCTAGCAGTGCGGCGCGGATCGTTGAGGTCTTCGAGGCCTCGGAGCACTCGACGCGCAGGCGCAGGGACCCGCTCGTGCCGTCGTGCGAGGCCTGCGGGATCACATCGATGACGTGCGCAGGTGGGCGAGCCTCGAGGGAGACCTCGCGGAACAGGCCGTGGCAGCACGCCGGCGAATCCATGAGCAGAACGCTGATCTCGTGCGTGTGCATCGGTTGCAGCGCATCCGTCACGTCGAAGGCTGCCGGAATGAAACCGTCCGCGCAAAAACCGACGAAAATGCCGTCCAGCCACACGTAGAGGGGGCCGGTGAAGCCGCCGAACGTCAGCGTCATCGTCCACCCGCGCTCGCTCGCGTCCTTCAGGGGCGCGTCGAGGATGAACTCGCGACGCAGGATTGAGGCGCGAACCTGATCCGGGGCGGGTTCTCCCTGGGCCTCTGCGGCTCTGCGGGCCTCCTCCTCGCGGCGCAGCCATGCGCCGTCCATCTCCAGCACACCGGGCACCGACGTCGCCTCGAAGTCACGCTGAAGGGGGGTGCGTTTGATCAGCTCGGCAGCAGTGCCTGATACACCCGTGACCTGCCAGGTGCTGGACAGCATTTGAAGTGGCCTGCGCGACCTCCACGTCGAGTGCACCGTCAGGCGGTTCACCGACGCCCCGGGGTCCCGTAGCCATGCAACGTCTGGTTCCGGGATGTGTTCCATGTAATAAAAGTAGCATTTTATGTTTAGTCATGAAATGGCATTGTTTTTTGAAATACAGGTAAATGTGCCTTGACATGCGGAATATCTACGGGTGACAAGTGGGATGGCGACCACATTCTGGGATTTATGGTCATACGGATGGACAAAAATGCCTCGTTGCCGGGAGGTGCTGTTTGGGTATAACGAGCCCCGGCCTCGTCTCTCGGGGTGCACATAAAGAACCCCGGCCTCGTCCCTGAGAGTTGGAACGAGGCCGGGGCTGCATGCCGCGGGGGTGAATCCCCTCGCGTGTGCGTCGCGCGTTTACTTCGCGGCGGACTCGCGATCCGAGTCGCGCGTGATCTTACGAGCGAAGTTGTAGAGCAGCCACGTCGCAACCGCGAAGAACACCAGGCCCAGAACGTTCGCGAACGGCGTGAAGCCGTCGCCGATGAACGGCAGCGCCAGCGGCGACTCCGAGCCCGTCGCGCCCGCGATGCCCGCGTAGACGACGCCGAACAGGGACTCGCCGACGATCAGGCCGGTGGCAGCCAGCGTGCCGAAGCGCTTCGCGCGCTCCACGTCCGCCTGCTTGTCAGCCCACCTGTTGTACAGGAAGCCAATGAACGCGCCGATCGGGATCAGGACCGTCAGGGAAGCGGGCAGGTAAATGCCCATGCCGACCGCCAGCGGAGGCAGGGCGAGCTTACCCTTCGACGCGGGGCGCAGAACCTCGTCAATGATGATGACGACAACGCCGATCGCAGCACCGATGCCCAGGAGCTTCCAGTCGATGCCGCCGCCAAGCACGCCCTTAGCGAGCGAGGAAATCAGCGAGGCCTGCGGGGCCGCCAGCGCGTCCGGTCCAGCGCCGGGAGCGCCCTGGAAACCGAAGGAGTTCTGCATGAGCTCCAGGACCGGGGGAATGATCAGCGCGCCGAAGACGACGCCGATGACCAGGGCAACCTGCTGCTTCCACGGGGTCGCGCCCACCAGCTGGCCCGTCTTGAGGTCCTGCAGGTTATCGTTCGCGATCGTCGCAATGCAGAAGACGATGGCCGAGGTGAACAGCGTGTAGGCGATGAGTGCCGTGTTCTCTTCCGTGGTCGAGCCGCGGCCGTGCACCGCCAGGATGACGACCGCCGTGATGACGACGACCAGCAGGCCGACGCCGGAGACCGGCGAGTTCGACGAGCCGATCAGGCCGGCCATGTAACCACAGACCGCCGCGACCAGCAGGCCGGCGAGCAGGATGAAGATGACCGAGACGGCAATCAGGACGGCCGTGTTGTGCTCGATCTGCGTGCCGCGCATGAACCACCACAGCAGACCTGCGATCGGAACCATGGCCACAAAGATGGAGACGATAACCCACTTGCCGGGGATATCCTGCTCGGTGCGGTCGACCTGCGCGCCATTCTCCTTGGTGCCGCGCGAGGCGCGCAGCGACTCAGACATGCCGCGGGCGATCGGGCCCATGATCTTGATGAGCGTCCAGATGGCGGCGACCGCCATGACGCCCGCGCCGATGAAGCGCACGTCCGACTTGAAGACCGTGGACAGGGCTGAGGTCAGATCATCCGCGCCGTCCAGCTGGCCGTTCGCGTACAGGGGCAGTAGAACGCCGTAGGAGGTGACCATGCCGATCAGCATCGCGATGCCGACCGTCATACCGACCAGGTGGCCCACGCCGATCAGAGCGAGGGACAGGGAGGTGGAAATCATCGTGCCCGTCGAGCCAATCTTGAAAGCCGTACCAACCTCGGAGGCCACGACCTTCATGTAGCCCAGAAGCGCCATCGTGGCCGAGGCCAGGGCGCCCCACGTGATGGCCAGGAGGCCACGCTTGTTGTCCTCGCCCGCATCCTGGGCATCGCCGACCTTCAGAATCTCAGCGCCTGCCACGCCCTCCGGGTAGGGCAGGTCCGAGCCGGTCACGAGCGCGCGGCGCAGGGGGATCGAGTACATGACGCCCAGCGCACCGCCGACCGCACACACAAACATGGTCTCCCAGTAGGGGAAACCGCTCCACCAGCCGACAATCACGAGGCCGGGGAGAACGAAGATGACCGCCGACAGCGTGCCGGCCGCCGAAGCGATGGTCTGGACGATGTTGTTCTCCTGGACCGTGTGGTCGCCCCAGAAGCGCAGAACCGCCATCGAGATGACGGCTGCCGGGATCGACGTCGCAAACGTCAAGCCGACCTTCAGACCCAGGTAGACGTTCGCGGCCGTGAACAGCAGCGTAATAATGCCGCCGAGGATGATGCCGCGGAGGGTCAGTTCTTTGAGCGACGTTTGCTTCGTCGCGTTTGGCGCAGACACGAAAAATCCTTTCGCTGCCTTGAATAGATACCCTGCAAGAGTAGTGCATTTATGAGTGGGCGTGAATGGTATGCGGTTACTTAATCTCGTATTCAACCGTTCTAAATGCCGAGGTCGCGCTTGTTTTGCTTGTTCCGTGTGAACTTTCGGGGTTGTGGCCCTGCTCCCAGGCTGCTGTGTGGCCCTCCTCCCAGCACGCCCGGTCGATTTGCGCGCGCAGGGGGAGGGTGTAGTAGAGTATCCGGGTAAGGTAGCGTGTCCGAGCGGCCGAAGGTGCAGCACTCGAAATGCTGTGTGGTGTCACAGCCACCCTGGGTTCAAATCCCAGCGCTACCGCCACTGCCGCCCGGCCCCATTGGGGCCGGGCGGTTTTGTTATGCCTAGCTGGTGTGCCGTGTTGCCGTGTTGCTTGTGGCCCCACGGGTGTTCCGGGCGCCGGAGGGCCCGGCCGCCCGCGAGGCTAGGCGACCTCACTTCGTTCGGCGCCACGCCTCGAAGCCCGCCCGTGCCCTCCGGTCCCTCCGGCGCCCTCCACACCAGTGGGGCTAGGTCGCTGATGTGTGGCGCGTCGTCTCGTAGCCCGGCCAGGCCCCGCCGCCGCCGATCAATTTCGCACGTAATTCTCCTGCGGCTTGTTCAAACATTGAATTTGCATCGTTGGAATTGCAACGTTTTTGGGGTGTGTCGAAAAATGACCACGATAAATTACGTGCGAAATTTGGGAGGCGGTGGTGTCGTTGCTGCCCGCGGGCGCCGCGACCAGGCCCTGTCGACCGGGTGGCCCGGTTGTCTGAAACCGCTGTCGCCTTTGCGGGCGCCGGCCGAGCTTTAGCTGAAACCCCTGTCGCCTTTGCTTGCTGGTGTCTGTGTGGGAGTGAAACCGCCATCGCCTTTGTGGGCGCGAAATGGGCGTTTTTGGTGCGTTTTTTGGCTGCATTGGTGTTGTTGGTTTCAACGGTTGCTATTCAGGGGCGCGCAGTGGTGATGGCGGTTTCATACTGGCCTGCATCAGTGGCTGCAGAGGTGTCATTGGTTTCAAAGTCGCCACGTCACAGCGTCCAGTGCGCAAAAAAGTTCGCCCAGCAGGGCCTGGTGGTGGGTGTGAGCGTGACAAAATTCGCCCAGCGCTCGAGAAATAGCCGAAAATCGGCGTTTTATGGTGTGCTGGGCGAGTTTTGTACCGGGTTGGCCCAAGAATGCCGAGTGCTGGGCGAACTTTGTCGCGGGCCAGCAGCTGTAGGCGTCCGCGGGCGAACTTTGTTGCGCCGTGCGCTTGGTAGCTGGGCCCCTCTACTGGCAGTGTTAACCCTTTAATGCGCAGCTAAACCCACCTAGTGGTAGCTGGGCGTGGCTGCCCACGCTCCACCAGGTGGGTTAACGTGCGCAGGAAAGGGCCCAGGCGGCCACCTGCTGGGTTAGGACCCCCCATCTATCGGGTTAACGTGCGCGTGACGGGCGGCCTGGTGATATGTCGTGTGCTGCGGACCAGCAGCCTCTGCGGGCGCTGCAGCCAGGCCCACGGGTCCTTCGAAGCCGTCGCGCCTCCCGGGATACGACAGAGGCGGGACCCCGAAGGATCCCGCCTCTCGTTGCGTGCGGTGGCCGCGCCGTCGGCGCCGATAAGACAGCGCTAGAAACTCAGTGCCCGAGCCTCAGCTCGGTAACAACGGCCGCGGTCGTGTCAGGCACGAACGGTCAGTTCTTCCACCAGCCCTTGACGGTGTCGATGGCCTGCGTGCCCAGGTCGGTCAGCGCGGAGTGGGCGTTGACCAGGCCGGAGGACAGGCGAGCGGCCTGGAAGCGGGAGGCGACGTTCTCCCAGTTCACCAGGTTCCACCAGGCCTTGACGTAGTCGGCCTTGACGTTGAGGTAATCCAGGTAGAAGGCGTGCTCCCACATGTCGATCATGAGCAGCGGAACGGTCGCGACCGGGATGTTGCCCTGCTGGTCGGTCATCTGGTAGGTCACGAGGCGCTTGCCGACGGTGTCCCACGCGAGGACGGCCCAGCCGGAGCCCTGCAGGCCCAGGGCTGCGGCGGCAAACTGAGCCTGGAAGGACTCAAAGGAGCCGAAGAACTCGTCGATGGCGGCGCCGAGCTCACCCTCGGGGCGCGAGGCGCCCTCGCCGGTCATGTTGGTCCAGAAGATGGAGTGGTTGGTGTGACCGCCCAGGTTGAAGGCCAGGTTCTTCTCCCACAGGTTGATCGCGGCGAAGTCACCGGACTCGCGGGCGGCAGCCAGCTTCTCAAGGGCCGCGTTCGCGCCGGCCACGTAGTTGGCGTGGTGCTTGGAGTGGTGCAGCTCCATGATGCGGCCGGAAATGTGGGGCTCGAGAGCGGCGTAATCGTAGGGAAGTTCGGGCAGGGTGTAGACGGTCATCATGCTCCTCCTGGGCGTCGTCGTCGTTTGTCTGTTGACTCCAAGGGTAGTACTTAAGTCCCGCCTTGCGTAGGGGTTATGTGTCACCTTTCGCGCAGTGCGATCAACGACGAGGCCGGGGCTGGGTCTCGCGACCACGCCCCGGCCTCGTGAAACGACAGACGATCAGGCCTTCGTGCGCGCCCGACGCACGAGCGCGGAAGCGCCCACGACGATCCACGCGATGACGGCACCCAGGATGACGCCGAAGATGCCGGACAGGAGAGTCTCGACCAGCCAGGTCACGAAACCGCCCGCGCCGGACACCGCGTGCTCGGCGGCCTCGAGGACGTGGTGGAAGACGGGCACACCGACCTCGGCGAGGTTTGCGATGACCAGGTGGCCGCCGACCCACAGCATCGCGACCGTGCCGACGACACCGATGACGCTGAAGATGTGCGGCATGACGCGCACGATCGTGCGGCCGACGTTGTCGACGGGGCCGGGGCGGTTGTCCTCGGGATCCAGTGCGCCCTTCGCGAGGTGGAGGCCGAAGTCGTCCGCCTTCACGAGCAGGGCGACGAGGCCGTACACGAAGAACGTCATGAAGAACGCGACCGCGATGAGGACGGCGACGCGCATGATGCCGGTCTCGTTGGACAGGCCGGCCATGGACACGAGCATGATCTCGGCGCTGAGGATCAGGTCGGTGCGGGTCGCCGAAGCGACGATGCTCTTCTCGAGTTCCTCGCTGGAGGTGGCGCCACCCTCGTCGTGCTCCTCGTGGTGGCCGGGCAGCCAGCCGAGTTTCTCGAGGACTTTCTCGCCGCCCTCGAAGCACAGGTACGCGCCGCCTACGATCAGCAGGAATGGGAGGGCCTGCGGAGCCAGCCACGTCAGCAGCAGAGCGATCGGCAGGATGATGAACAGCTTGTTGATGAGGGAGCCGCGCGCGATCTTGCCGATGATGGGCAGCTCGCGCGCCGGGCTCAGGCCCGACACGTACTGGGGTGTCACCGCGGTGTCGTCGATGACGACGCCTACAGCCTTCGAGGAGGCCTTGACCGCGTTGGCCGCGACGTCGTCGATCGACGAGGCCGTGACCTTCGCGAGGGTCGCGATATCGTCGAGCAGTGCGACAAGTCCACCGGACATGAGGTTTCCTCCTCTGAGCCTGACGTGAGGCTCCTGGTTGGGTACCCGCGCATTGTACGCGTGGGGATAGGCTTGAGTCATGACGACTTCCGTACCCGTCCCCGCCCTTGACCGCGACCTGATTGGGCGCCTGCGCGCCGACGTGATCGCCTCGACGTGGACCGTTGAGAATCTTCAGACCCTGATCAGTGAGGGCGCGCTGTCCGCCCTCATGCGTGACTCGCGACTGCCCGCCCTCGTCGAGCTCGCGGGCGCGACCGACCCCGCCGCGGTCCTCACGCGCTTCTTCATCCTCGGCCTGCCCGAGCGCGCCTCGGCCCTGAACGAGGCCCTCCCGACGCTGGGCGCACGCGGGCTGGAGTCCCTCGGCCTCGCGGCCACTATCGACGAGGCCGAGGCCGCCTCCGCGCTCGTCATGCCCCGTGCGGGCGGCGCGCCCAAGCGCGAACCCAAGGATGAGCGTGACGAGGCCTCGGCCTCGAAGGCGCCGAGTCTGCCGACGATGCGCGACCCCGACGAGGAGGTCCCCGAGCCCGAGGCCGAGGAAGACCCGTGGATGCGCGCCCTCTTCGACCTGCGCCCCCACGCGGCGACCCTGCCGGGCGGCGACCACGAGTGGTGGGTGGCCTCGGACCTGGCGGAGGTGCAGACCGGCAAGCCGCTGTCGGATGACCACGTGCTCGGCATTGGCGGCGCGACCCTGACGTTGCTGGAGATGACGGTGCGCGAACACGTCGACTCGGCCCTCGACGTGGGGTGCGGCTGCGGCATCCAGGCCCTCTACCTGGCGACGCACGCCGACCGCGTGGTGGCGACCGACCTGTCGTCGCGTGCGTGCGCGCTGACCCAGTTCAACGCGGCCCTCAACGAGGCTGTCATCGACGTGCGTGAGGGCTCCCTCTTCGAGCCCGTCGAGGGTGAGACCTTCGACCTCATCGTCACGAACCCGCCCTTCGTCATCACCCCGGACTCGGTGCGCGGCGCGGCCGGCCTGCTCGAGTACCGCGATGGCGGTATGGACCGCGACAACCTGATCCGCGCGGTCCTGCGCGGCGCGCCCGCGTGCATGAACGAGGGCGGCACCCTGCAGATGCTCGCCAACTGGGAGATTCCCGCCGATCGCAACCCGGACACGCAGTGGTCGTGGCGCGTGGATTCGTGGCTCGACGGCCTGCCGGTGGACGCGTGGGTCGTCCAGCGTGACGTCCTCGACCCCGCGCGCTACGTGGACATGTGGATCCGCGACTCGGGCGGCCAGCTCATGGCCCGCGCCGACTACGAGCGCGCCTTCACCTCGTGGCTGGCCGACTTCCGCCGCGCGGGCACGGGCGCGATCGGCATGGGCTTCGTGGCGCTGCGCAGGCTCGACGAGGCCGAGGCCGCCTCGGGCGGCAAGCGCGCCTACGACCTGTCTCTCGATGGGCACGCCCCGCGCGGGCGCGACGTTGCGTGGGCGCTGGCCTCCCTGCGTGCCCCGGAGCTGTGGGACACCGCGCTGACGCGCGCCTCGGACGTGCGCGAGGAGCGCCACTACGTGCCTGGCAGCCCCGACCCGGAGCTGCTCATCATGCACCAGGGTGGGGGACTGGGCCGGTCTGTGCCCGTCTCCTCGTCCGTGTCGGCGGTTGTGGGTGCCTCCGATGGTGAGCTGACGGTTGGGCAGATCGCGGCTGCCGTCGCGATGCTCACGTCCGTTGAGGTCGATGACGTCCGCGCCGAGATCGAGGCGCCCCTGCGCGACCTGATCCGCTGGGGATTCCTGACGTACTGAGCGTTGTTGTGTGCGTGGGCGCCGCGGCTGAAGGGGCAGCCGCGGCGCCTCGCCGCATCAGGTGGACTTTGTGGCGTCATTCTAGGAGTGTCGTCAGCGTGGACAGGGGAGTGCACGAGGCCGACTCCAGATGTGGGACCCCTGTGTTAGCCTGACGCCACAATCACGCGAAGGAGCGACATGGACTACGAGCTGGCCTACCGATACGGTGCCCCCTCGCGCCTGGAAGAGGGCGGCGGCCTTGCGCTGGCGACCTCGGGAGGCTCGACCCCCGAGGGGGAGGCAGCGCATCCCTTTTTCTTTTCGGGCTTCATGGAGCGTCCCGACGTGGTGGCCGCCGGTCTGCTCGCGGTCGCACGTGTGGCGCGTACCCGCTTCTATGTGCCGCCGGGCATGGTCGTCGCGCCCGGCGGAGGCCTGACTCGTATCGGGATGCTCGACCCGGTCGTGACCAGCACGGCCGAGGGCCTGCGCTTCGAGTCCTTTAGCGTCTGCTGCGGCGTGTACGCGCGGCTCGACGTGGAGGCCTCGGCCCTGGACGCCACCCACTGCGCAGTCGGCGTGACCAACGTGGATGTTAATCAGCCGCTGCGTGCCGCCCTAGCGTCGCTGCGAGCTGGGGAGCCCCTGCACCTGGGTGTGGGCGAGGAGGGGCTGACGGCCACGACCCTGGACGAGGAGGTCACGGAAGAGAAGGTGCCGCTGTCCCTGCGCTGGCTCAAGGGATTCGCGGAGACACAGATGCTCTCCTCCGCGATGATGCCGCTGCATGCGTTGAATACCGCGCAGGCGCGCGCCTTCATCCGAGGCCTGCCCAGGTCCAGCGCGACGGGCACGGTCATGTGGGCGGGGCGGGCCGTGCGCGGTCTGCGTTTGGGGACCCGGCCTGCGCCGGGGGCCGCGTGCGTCGCCGGCCCCGAGCGCCTGCGCGTGTTCGAGCCGCTTCTTCATCTCATCACCTCGCTTGAGGCCTACGGGCCTGATGTGGATGCTGGCAGCGAGCCGGTCGCTTCCCTGTGGGTCGCCCGCCTGCCCGGCGCGCGCCTCTCCATTGGGCTCAGCCCCGCCAAGTCGCGCGGCTTCTCGGGGGAGGGTGCGGTCCTGGCGTCCCTGGGAGATCCGCGCGTCGAGGAGGACGCGGATATGCTGTCCGCCCTGCTCTCCTTCGAGCCGCGCATCGACACGCAGCTCATGGCCGCGCGCTCCGGACTGGCCCCCGACCGGGTGGCTGGCGGCCTGGCACTCCTGGCCTCGAGTGGTCAGGTTGGCTTCGACGTGACTGAGGGGGCCTACTTTCACCGTCCTCTGCCCGTGCGTCCCGACGCCCTCACCGCTATGCATCCGCGCCTGGCAGGGGCGCGCACGCTCATTGAACGCGGTGCGGTCACCCACGAGGAGGGGGCGCGCTTCCGTGTCGCCTCGGGCGCAAACCGCTACCGGGTGGAGGTGCCCGCCGACCCCTACGCCATCGGCGAGTACCGCTGCACGTGCCCGTGGTGGATGAAACATAGGGGTGGGCGGGGGCCATGCAAGCATGTCCTCGCCGTCTCCACGCTGATCAAGGAGGATCAATGAGTCAGAAGTCGGATCCGTTCCGGCGGCCAAAAACGCTGGATGAATGTGCGGACTTTTGGAGACTGCACCTGTGGACCGAGGGCCACCCAGGCGAGTGGACACTCGATCAGGTCTACGCGCGCATGCTCGAGATTAACGAGGGCCCGCCCACGGCCCATGACCTGGACGTCAGCTCCAGGGTCACCGGTGCTTGGCTCAAGGGGATCGGATTCTTGCGCCTGGCCGAACTGCACGGCGACCTGGCCCTCGACCACGATCAGCGGTACCTGACGGCGCTCATCGGCCTCGAACCCGGACTGCAGCTGCCCCTCATGCGTGCCGATCGGGAGCTGCGCGAGGAGCTGGTGTGGGGGATGCTGCGCCAGGAAGGTAACCGCGGCGTGTCGCTGTCCTCCTCCGACCGTTCTGCCTCGATGGGCTCGGAGCAAACGCCCGGCTGGTCGCGCACGTTCGAAGCGAGCGTCAATGAGGGGCTCATCGAACGTGATCGTCTGCTTGACGCCCTCCTGGAGATGCTGGCGGCCGACCTGCCCTCGGCACGTGCCGGGTGGTATTCGCGCACCCTGCGCCTGCTCGCCATGACCATTGACGAGGCCGAGGCGCGGCAGCCGACTCTGTGTGCCCTCATGTCGTCTCCCGTCGGGGCAACCGTGACCCTGGCGGTCGGGCACCTGTCCGCCCTCGCCAGGGCTGGTCGCCTCGACCTGGAGCTGTTTGCGCGCAGCTGCGAGGGAGCGCTCATGGGGTCGAAGGCCAACGCACTCGCAGCCTTGACAATCCTGCGCGGTGGTCTCGAGGTCCTGAGTCCCGGCGGCATCGAACCCCTGTTGGCGATCGCGATGTCTTTCCCGCATGCGCAGGTGCAGGCTCTGGCCATCGAGCTGGCGAGTGACGCGCTGCGATCGGGCCTCCTCGACTCCGCAGCGCTCGGCCGACTCCTGTCGGATGCGGAGTTGGACCCGCTCGTCGTCGCCACGCTCGACCTCCTCGACCCGGGGCACACGGCGAATGGCCAGCCTGACCCCGGACCCGTCCCCGAGGAAGGTAGCGGTGGGCAGGCTCCCGCCGCCTTCTTGCCGCCTCCCCGTGAGGTGAACGACCTGGTTCCCATGAGCGCCGACGACGTGGTTGGTCGGGTCGGTGTCCTGGCGCAGGGCGCGCAGATGGGGCTCGAGTATGAGGCGCTGCTCGCGTTCCTGGCATCCCCCGAGTACGACCCGAGTGCGCTGGAATCGTTGCGCCCGCTTGTGCGGCGCCTGACCACGCGCAGGTTTGGGTACGAGCGCATGCTCGGAACTCTCCTGCAGATAGCCCTCAATGGGGGAGGGGAGGGTGCTGAGAGCCCGCTGGCCGCTGGCACCGCCTGGTTGGAATCGGAGAACATGCCCACCCTCATGCGAGAGCGCATCATCGAGGTCGCGGGTCTGCTCGCACGCGGGCAGCGCTACCGCCTCCTGGCCACGCCCACCGACGACCGGGGAGCCGTGAATCCCCTGACGCTCGTGCGCCGTGCCCTGGACAACGGGGGCGCGACACCCCTTCCAGCCGACCTCACCCAGGCGCTGCTGCGCGTGGACACCGAGCATCCGGACTGCGCGGCCGCGCTCGTGCTCGTGGACGAGCGGGAGGCGGACCTGCCCGCCTCCGCCGTCGCCCGCATTCGCCTCGCCCTTCAAGGGGTGGTGCGCAGACGTGCCGAGGGCTACCTGTCCTCACTCTCCGTGACGTGGGAGGGGCGTCCCTCCTATGAGTCCGGGAAGCCCAAGGTCGCGCGAGACGGCTCGCCGATCTACGCATTTTTCTTCCCTCGCATCGTCGGCGTGGACACAGGTGCGACAGGACCCGAGCTGAGCGCGCTCGCGGATATTGCGAGTGCTTCGGGCGATTTTACTGCCCACCGCTATCTCTACCCCGCGTCGGTGCGCCACTTCGCCGTCTGCCTGCTTGCCTCTCAGTGGTACGTGCTTGACCACACCCAGCTGACCTGTGAGTGCTACAGGGCCCTGTGCGAGCACGGCGGGCGCTGGGATTCGCTGTCCGCCCAGCTCCTTGGGCAGGCGATGGGCGAGCGCGAGGTCGAGTCGCGCGCGCTCGGCGTCGAGGCCCTGGCCGCCTTGGTGGCGCGCGGTGACCTCGCCTTCGACCAGGTTGTGTCTGGTTTCGAGGCCGTGGCGCACACCGTGAAACTGAACCGGTGGGCGCAGGCCTTCGGGGATCTGGGGGACGTGGACCCCCGCCTCGCGCTGGATCTGGCGCTCACGCTGCTGCCCGGGCTCGAGCGAGGGCGCACGGGCATCGGGCAGTTGCTGGGCGTCGTTACTGCACAGTACGCACGGGCGCAGGCCGAGGGATGGGCGCCGCCGCTCGGCGAGGAGTGTATCGGCTGGCTCGGCCTTTTCCGAGGGTCCTCACAGGCGGCCAAGTATGCGCGCACGCTGAAGGAGATGGGCCAATGACCACCCCCATGACACTGGCCGAGCGCCGCGCGGCCCTCAAACGCCTCCTCGCCGCCGGGGAGAGGACAATCGACGCCTACGAGCGGGTGTTGGAGGGGGCCTCAGAGAAGGATCGGCGCTCCCTCTTCAAGTCCGTGCCCTTTGTGCGCCTCGTCCCGCCAGCCGCCGAGCGGGCGGAAGCCGTCCCCGAGGACACGGTGTGCATGTGCGCGTTCCTGCGCGCAGCCCTGGCCGGGAGCGATGACGCCGGCGACGACTACGGAGTTCGTTGGTCGGGCCGCAGCGGAGGCGATCCTCGCGAGGGAGCGGACCTGGATCGGCTGCTCGCCGCCCACAGGTGCGGCGCGGCCGGGCGGAGCAGCAAGTGGCTCGAGGAGGCAGCCGGGAGTCCCGGAGGCATTGGCTTCTGGCACACCTACCGCTCCCTCCTGGCCGAGCGTGGAGCGTACCTGACGTCTGCGCCCTCCCTGGAGTACTTCGCGCGCAGGATCATTCCCGCACCCCACCCCACTTCGGATGAGACTCGACTCTTCTTCGAGAAGAACCCGACCTTCCTCGACCACGAGTTCTGGCAGCTCTTCCGCGTCGAGGGTGCCCTGCCCGGCTCGGCGCTCTTCGTGTGGATGTACCGCGAGGACCCCTCTGCGCCCGGCGGTGACTTCGAGCGCCTACACAGCCAGGATCTCATCTGCTACATGGCGACGCACCTACCGCATCTGCGGCCCCGCATCCTGTCCGAATGTCTGGCCGCGCATCGGCGCGACTTTTCCGCATACAACAGTCGTGCCTTCTCGCTGGCCTGGGAGGCGCTTGAACCCACGCGCGAGGAAAAGCTCGAGGCAGCCTCGGACCTCATCGCCCTGCTTGGGGTCCAGCCCTCGCAGACGGTCACGCTGGCGCAGAAGGCTCTCCTTGGCCTCGTCGGGGAGCTCACGGTAGAGCAGGTGGGCGCGCTCGTACAGGTCAGCGCTCAGGTCCTTGCCCGCACCGAAAAGAAGCTGCTGCGCGCTCACCTGCGCCTGCTTGCCGCCCTCGTCAAGGCCCGTCCCGGGTGCGCGACCGCCGTCAGTGACGTGGTCGCTGAGGCTGAGTTCCCCCTCGACCTGCGAGATCGCGCCGCCACGCTCGTCGTGGCCCCTGATACTTCCGGAGACTCCGTGGACGAGGCCGGGGCCGGGCCTGCGGGGACGGCCACCTCCGACGCGAGCACCCAGGGAAGCGAACCCGGGGGAGGGACCCAGGCCTCGTGGACGTTCCCGGACACGCCCGCCGCGGACCTACCGCGCACCTCGCGCACCGCTGAGCTGCCCGACGATAACGACGCGGTCGTCGCTGCGTTGCACGCCCTCTTTGAGGACGCGGCCGCGGGCGCCGCCCTGCCCGCGCTCCTGATGCGCATCAGTGGCGAGGGCATCGAGCTGACGGAGGCCGACAAGGCGCTGCTCGCCGCGTACTGGAAGAGCGCGCCCAACTGGAAGGGCGCCAACCAGCTGTCCTACCTGGCCTCACGGCTCCTGCGCGACGTGGAGGTGAAGGACGCACCCGAGGCAGGTCACTTCCGCGGCTACCGGCGCAAGGGCAGCGAATGGGAGCAACACCGCGGCCCAGTCCAGCTCCTGCACGAACAGCTGCGCGTCGCATTGCGCGACAAGCCCTACGACAAGCCGAACGGTCAGGACATGTACCGCTTCGACCCCATCCTGACCGCACCGCTGGAACCGATCCACCCGCAGTGGGAACGTCAGATCATTCGAGCCGCCTACCAGAAGCCCGTCAGGGTTGTGCGCGGTGAGTACAAGAAGACCGACGACATGCATGAGACGTGGGTGATCCCCGGGCAGAGCCCGGCCACGGGTGCCGACTCGCTCACCCAGGCCCTCACCAACGTCGCCGGCGTCGCCCCCGAGTTCACCGGGCGCCTCCTGGAATCGGGGGACTACCGGTCGAGCGGCGTCGCCTACGCGTGGGCGGCCTGGGCGCTCCAGCACAACCCGGACATTCTGGCCGCCCACGCGATGCCCGTCCTCCAGGGTGCGTTCTTCAAGTTCCCGCAGGTCATCACCGCCTTCGAGGTGATAGTGCGCGCACTGGGACAGGGATGGCGGGCGCCGGGCGCGCCCACCTACTCGGCCCTGGCGTGGGCATCCACCGCCGCCCAGGCCAACTACCGGGCGATCACCGCCGAGGCTATCGCGGGTCTCGCCGATACCGGCCGCTTCGACCCCGCCGCCATGGCCGAGGAGATCGGCTACCTGATGCGCAACGGGTGGTTCGGGCCCGGGAGGGTCACCCAGACACTCAGCGACTGCGCGTCCGTCTCTGCCCTGGCCGGGTATCGCGTCGCCCAGACGATCACCGCCGTGCTGCCCGCGCTGGCCGGTGTCAGAGGAGCAAATGGCATGGTCGAGGTGCTGGTGGCGCTCGCGGGCGACTACGGCATGAGGGTGAGCGTCCCCGATGAGATGCGCCCCAAGATGAAAGGATCAAGCGCGATGGCTAAGGCGCTGCGCGCGCTTGACGCGCTGCCTGATGCCCCGACTGATCTCGCGTGCGAGGCGGCTGAGGCACTCGATGCAGTCCGAGTGCGGCAGGGGTAGATCCGCGTCGGGTGTCTCAGGTGCGTGGGTTGCTACTGGCCGTAGTGGAAGCGGCAGGAAATGATCCAGAGGGCTTTGCCGTCGTCGCTGATCTGGTAGATCAGGCGGTGCCGTGAGTCGATTCGGCGTGACCAGTACCCCGAGAACTCGTAGCGAAGAGGTTCAGGTTTGCCGATCCCCTCGTTCCCGTTGCGCTGGATGTCCTTGATGAGGGCGTTAATGCGCTTGAGGGTCTTGCGATCCTCGAACTGCCACCAGATGTAGTCGTTCCAGGCTTCCTCGTCCCACGTGATGTGCATGATCAGTCCTCGTCGAGCTCAATGAGGTCATGGACGACGCCCTCGCCAGCGCGGTGACGTGCGATCGATTTGCGCAGGTGGCGGGCGTTCGCGGGGGACTGCATGAGGTAGACGGTCTCCATGAGGGACTCGTACTCGTCGAGGGCGATGATGACGGCGCTCTCGTGGCCCTGTCGGGTGATGACGATTTCCTCGCGGTCGTTGACGACCTGGTCGAGGACCTCGGCGTAGCGTGCGCGCGACTCGGTGTAGGTCATGGTCTTCATGGGTGCTCCTCTGCTCGCCTATGTACAGAACATTGTACAGTATTTGAGGGTGCGTGTCTCTAGTCGGCTGGTAACGTGCGGGAGTACTACCTCCGTGCGGGGCCAGGTACTGCGGAACTGCTCGCACGGGACTGCTGACGCGGGACTGCTGGCACGGGGTCTGCATCGCGGCGTCCTTCACCTGGGAGGGAGAGGCCTGCACGTCCTGGATAGGTAGCGCCGATCTGGATAGGTAGTGCTGATCTGGATAGGTTATTTTCCTATCCAGAACGTCATAACCTATCCAGTTCGTGGTTTCCTATCCACTTCGTGGCCGCCCGTGCCCATACATGTCCGCACGTGGGCCCTTTCATCCGCACGTGGGCCCTTTCATCCGCACGTGGGCCCTTTCAACCGCACGGGGGTAACGCCGCCTACGCGCAGGTCATGGGGTTTCCGTGCGTATCGAGGGGTTAACGTGCAGTCCTTAGTGGCCGCGGTGGCGAGCTTTCGCTTTCAGGCGGGCGAGGCGGCGTTTCTCTTCAGCTTTCTCACGTTTCTTCTGCTTGGTCGTGGAAGCTCGTTCTCGTGCCATGCGTTCGCGTTCTGCTTGAATCGCTGCCTGTGATGCAGTGGAAGGAAGCGCACGGCGGGCGAGGTGGGAAGCTTGGCGCTGTGCGCGCTTGGGGTTGTGGTGCGTCGCCTGACGTTGGGCCATATCGGAAGCCCAAGCGACCTCGTCGAGGCGGCACAGGAGAGCGTTAGCGTGAGCGAGAAGGAACTCGTAGAACTCCGCGTCTGAGGGCTGTGCGCCGAACACGATTCTAACGGCGCGAAAACGGTCGGCCTCGTGGCGCTCAATGACACCGACCCAGAACTGACCATCGAAATATAGTGTGGACTCCGTCTTCATTACTCGTCTCCAGGTACACCAGGGTGGACCCGATGACGCTGGATTCTGCTCGGGGCAGCGACGGATGCGAGGCATCGCCCAGACTTCCTACTGGACTGTGCGGTTCGCGTATCAGGACTGACGACTCATTATACGTCCCGTGTTCCAGGGTGTTGCTACTGGACGATCGGCTTGCCGCCGATGGACAAGGCCTTGCGCGCGCTTGACGCGCTGCCTGATGCCCCGACTGATCTCGCGCGCGAAGCGGGGGCTGCCCTCAGCGCTATCGTCTCTCGTCGAGCCGATGGAGGCGGCCCCACCAGCGGGTGATCAGCCACTCGTCGTGCGTTGAGATAACCAGGGTTCCCTCCCACTCGCGCATCGCCTCTTCGAGGGACTCCAGGGCGTTCAGGTCCAGGTAGTTCGTGGGCTCATCGATCACGAGGATCTGAGCGTCGGCCCGCGCCGCGAACGCCAGCTGAGCCCTGCGTTGGTTTCCCGCGGAGAGCTCACCGAGCGGCCGGTTCCACGCCGCTGGGGGAACGAATCCCTTCCCGGCCTCCCCGATGCCCAGGTACCACGCATTCTCGGGGATGAGGGGGTCGCCGGGCCGCGGGAGCACCTGGGGCACGAGGACGACCCCGGAGGCGGCATCGATGCATCCGTGCGCCCCGCTGGGGGCCCCGCGTGCGATCCACTCCAGCAGGGTGGTCTTGCCCGACCCGTTGGGCCCCGCGACGAGGAGGTGCTCGCCGTAGCGCGCCTCGAAGGAGGTTGGCGCGAGGCGTCCCTCCACCGACGCGCCGCGGACGGCCAGGGCGATACCCATTGCGTGTGGGTGCGGTGATGTCCCGCCCGTGGTGGTCCTGATGGGGTGGGGGAAAGAGAACTCGCCCTGGTCATAGCGGGGCTTGGGGACTTCGTGTGCCGCGAGAACCGACAGCCTCCGGGAGTCGTCGTTGATGCGCCTCTTCGACACAGTTTGGGCGCGGTCGGCGTAGTACTTCTGCGCCATCCGTATCTCGGTGCGGGGTTTGAAGCGCGCATGCCCCACCACCGTCGAATCCCGCTGGTGAGATACGAGTCGGCGTTTCTCTGCCTGCTGATCCGCATGGATCGCGGTGTGCCGCGAGCGTGCGGCGGCCTTGTCGCGCAGGTAGTCCGAGTAGGATCCTCCTACCCTGTACGCCCCGAAGTCCGCGGGCTCTCCCTTGGAGATTGCCACCGCCCGCCACGGTGTCGGATCCAGGTCGAGCAGCGCCGTCGCCGTGCGCTCAATGAAGGCCCGGTCGTGGCTGGTCATGAGCACCGGCCCCTGCCAGTTGTCGATTGTGTGTGCTAGGTGCTCGCGCCCGTCAGTGTCCAGGTGGTTCGTCGGTTCGTCCAGGACGAGGGCCTCTGGTCGATCAACGAGGGTGAGGGCCAGGCGCAGGCGGGCACACTGCCCTGGGGAGAGGGAGGCGAGGGGGCGGGAGCAGTCGAGGCCTCCTAGGTCGAGGGCCTCCAGGGTCTGTTCGAGGCGCGTGTCGATGGTCCACGCGTCCCGCGCGATCATCGCCGCTAGGACGCGGTCGTACTCCGCTTCGTCGCCCGGTGAGGGGTCCCGGGCGAGGTGCTCGGTGAGGAAGTCGAAGCGCGCCGCCAGCCCGCGGGTGCCTGACGTGGCGGCATCGATGAGCTGTGCGACGGTGCGGGACTCCCTGTCCCCCGCGAGCGGAGGACGGGACGCCAGAGGGGCTCCCGGTGCTGACCGCATGGCCGCGGGCCAATGAATTGGGGGAACTAGCTGGGGCGCGGAGAGCGTCGGGCCGGCGATCGTTCCGGAGTCCGGCTGGAGTCGGCCCGCTGCGAGGGCCAGCAGTGTTGACTTGCCGATCCCGTTCGGGCCGACAACTACGAGGCGGTCGGCGGGCCCACACGTGAAGGAGACGTTAGTGAGGACGGGCAGCGTGCCGTAGGAAAAGAAGACGTGGGAAAAGACAATCGTGGACATAATGCACCTTGGGGAGGAGGGGCAGGGAGGCATTATGTCAGGAGTCCATGGGGACATTATATCGGCAACGGCGCGCAGGCGCGGCAGTTCTGCACAGAAATGGGGGCGTCCTCCCGGGGCTGTCTGTCAAGACTAACGGCTTGCCGACGGACGACATGAGCATGCGGGAGGACACCCGGACAAAATACTCCCCCGCGAGCCCTCGTTGGGACCCGCGGGGGAGGAACGGCGACTACTGAGGAATCCTCAGAACAGCAGCGGTGCGAAGCCAGCCACCGGGGCGAGGAACGCGGCGCCACCCAGCAGAGCGGTCTTGATGTAGGGGAAGGCGACGAAGGCGGCGATGATGAGGACCACGAGCAGCGCCATGAGGATGAGGTTGTTGCGCTGACGCTTGTACTGCTCGGGCGTCAGCTCCTCCTTCTTGCGGATGAGCGGGGCCTCGCCGTGGACGGAACCAGTGTTGCCGCCGGGCTTTGCGCCCTCGTTCTCGGTCGGGAAGTGCTGGTCGGACATGGTGGTCTCCTACTGGGTGTTTGAGGGGATCAATTGACGATCGGCTTGCCGCCGATGGACATGGGGGCGCGGGTGCGGGCCTGTGCATCGAGGTCCTTCTCCCACGCGGAGGCCTCCTCCCAGTTGACGGAAGACAGCAGGTGCAGAGCACCCATCTCGCGCAGTGCGTCGAGGAGGATGAAGCGCGGGGCGGGGTAGGGGGCGTTCCATGGGATCACGGTCCACAGGCCATTCTTGCCGACGAGGAACTCGCCGCGGTTACGGTCGTGTAGGTCGTTGGCAGCGGTCTGCGCATCGCCCTCGGCGGCCCACAGCCAGCGGGTGACGCGGAAGGCCTCCCACGTCTCCTCCCACGAGGAGTAGGAGAACTGCAGAGCCCGGTTGATGACCGCGAGGGTATCCCAGGCCTCGTCCTCGCTCAGCCAGCCCTGGCCGGCACCCGCGCGCGTCAGGTTCGCGGCGCGAATGAGGTCCCACGCGGCGAAATCCAGGGCCTGGATGCCGCGGTCATTGTCCAGGAAACGGCGGATGCGCCAGCGACGCTCCCAGTCCTCCATCGACGAGTCCGCGGTCTTACTCAGGCGGGCGATCTCCTTGTCTGCCCACCCGGGCCTTGCGCAGCGCTCGCGCAGGGCAGCGAAATCCTCGCGGTGTCCGGCGCGCAAGAGCGAATAAATCTGGCGGATCAGGCTCTCGCGATCGGTGATACCCCAGTCGCGGTCGAGCATGCCCTTCATTCCGGCGGGATCCGACAGCTTCAGCTGGTTAACGACCTCGTCGTTGCACAATGCGTACACCATGGCGGGAGCCAGCAGGCGTGCCTGCGGATCGGCGGCCATGTCCTCGCGCTTGCCGCGCAGCTTCGGGGTGTGGTGCTCGTTGAGCTTGTTCCACTCGCCTTCCTTGCCTGCCTTGCGCACGTCGCGTGGCGCGGGGACGGCGCCCTTCGAGCGGGCGGCTGCCTGCTTGAACGTATTCGCAGCTAGGGCCACGATGACGCAGCCGATCGCGAACCAGATCGGGAACGGAATGTCGGAGAGGAAATTCTGGAGCACAGACTGATTGTGCCCGATGGAAAGCAGATCACACAATTCAGGGGCACTCGTGCGCGCAAGGTGGGACGAGGCTGGGGCTTCCCCCTATGTAATAGGTACCGCCGGATGAGCCCACCGGCGCCTCGCCCGGGCGCGCCCGCGCGCGAGAATCCGCCACTGCCTCGTGAATGTCAAACCCGAGCGGCGTGAGACGCGCGGAAGCGGTCCCGGTACCCAGATGCGGGTGGGACGCGGTAAGGTCCATCCCAGATGCCTCGCTGGGTGAACCGCGAGCGAGGGTGCTACAAATACTGGGGAAGCGACGGAAGGGACCGGCAATGTCAGCGACGAAGCTCGTGATCGTGGAGTCTCCTGCGAAGGCAGCCACCATCGAGGGATACCTGGGTCCCGACTACCACGTGACCGCCTCCATCGGCCACATCCGCGACCTCCCGCAGCCCTCCGAGCTGCCCAAAGACATGAAGAAGGGGCCGTTTGGTCGCTTTGCCGTCAACGTGGATGATGGCTTTAAGCCCTACTACGTGGTGAACCCGGATAAGAAGAAAAAGGTCACCGAACTCAAGAAGCTCCTCAAGGAGTGCGACGAACTCTATCTGGCAACTGATGAGGACCGCGAGGGTGAGGCCATCGCGTGGCACCTCCTGCAGGTCTTGAAGCCGAAGGTTCCCGTGCGTCGCATGGTGTTCCACGAAATTACGAAAGAAGCGATCCAGCGCGCGCTGGAGAACACGCGCGACCTGGACACCGCCCTCGTGGACGCTCAGGAGACCCGCCGCATCCTCGACCGCCTCTACGGCTACGAGGTCTCGCCCCTCCTGTGGCGCAAGATCCGCCCGTCCCTGTCCGCCGGCCGCGTGCAGTCGGTGGCCACGCGCCTCGTGGTCGCCAGGGAACGTGAGCGCATGGCGCACGTGAGCGCCCAGTACTGGTCGATCGACACGGCGTTCACGTCGGCGGGCCAGGCCTTCGGCGCGCGCGTCTCCTCCGTGGATGGCCACTCGATCGCGACCGGCTCCGACTTTTCCGAGAAGGGCGAGCTGAGCGCGAAGGCGGCCAAGGCCGGCGTCCTCCACCTGGACGAGGCCACGGCCCGCGCCTACGCGCAGGCTCTGTCGGATGCCCCGGCCTCGGTCATCGACTCGGTGACCCGCAAGCCCTACCGTCGCCGCCCGGCAGCCCCCTTCACGACGTCGACCCTCCAGCAGGAGGCGTCGCGCAAGCTGCACTGGAACGCGTCCTCGACGATGCGCACCGCCCAGTCCCTCTACGAGTCCGGTTACATCACCTACATGCGTACCGACTCCACGGCGCTGTCCAGCCAGGCGATCCACGCCGCCCGCGAGCAGGCCACCCAGCTCTACGGGGCCGAGGCTGTGGCCGAGTCCCCGCGCCTGTACGGCACCACGTCCAAGGGCGCCCAGGAGGCGCACGAGGCGATCCGTCCTGCGGGTGATCACTTCCGCACGCCGGGCGAGGTGGCCGGTTCTCTGTCGAAGCAGCAGCTGGCGCTGTACGACCTGATCTGGAAGCGCACGGTTGCCTCGCAGATGGCCGACGCTCTCGGCTACACGGCGACGATCCGCGTGCTCACCGGCATCGAGGTTGACGGTAAGCGCCACGACGTGCTGTCCTCGGCCTCGGGCACGGTCATCACCTCCCCGGGCTTCCGCCTGGCCTACCAGGAGGGCCGCGACCAGGGGCGTTACGACGCGGAAAAGAACGACGCGGAGAAGACCCTCCCGGACGTCGCTGAGGGTGATCCCGCGACGCTGACCGAGGCCACCCCCGACGGCCACGAGACCCAGCCCCCGGGCCGCTACACGGAGGCCACGCTGGTCAAGACCATGGAGGAGCTCGGTATCGGCCGTCCCTCCACCTACGCGGCCACCATCCAGACGATCGGTGACCGCGGGTACGTGACGCACCGCGGCCAGTACCTGGTGCCCACGTGGCTGGCGTTCTCCGTGACGCGCCTGCTCGAGGAGAACCTGGCGAACCTGGTCGACTACGACTTCACGGCCTCGATGGAGGGCGACCTGGACCGTATCGCCGCGGGCGAGGAGAACGGCACGGAGTTCCTGACCGGCTTCTTCTTCGGCCCCGACGGCACGGGTGAGAACGGCGGTCTGCGCCACGACGTCGCCTCCCTGGGCGATGACATCGACGCGCGCGCCGTCAACTCGATCGACCTGGGCCGCGGCGTGACGCTGCGCGTGGGTCGCTACGGCCCCTACATGGAAAAGGCCGACGGGACGCGCGCGAACGTGCCACCGGAGGTCGCTCCCGACGAGCTGACGGATGAGCTGATCGACCAGCTCTTCTCCCGCGCCGCCGACGATGGCCGTGAGCTGGGCGTCGACCCCGCGACCGGTCACACGATCATCGTCAAGGATGGCCGCTACGGCCCCTACGTCACCGAGGTCCTGCCCGAGGAGACTGAGGGCGCCGAGGAAGGCGCGAAGAAGACGAAGAAGGCTGCCGCCAAGCCTCGCACCGCCTCGCTGTTCAAGACCATGGACATCGCGACCGTCACCCTCGAGGACGCCCTGGCGCTGCTGTCCCTGCCGCGCGAGGTAGGCACGGACCCGGCCTCGGGCGAGGTCATCACGGCGCAGAACGGCCGCTACGGCCCCTACCTGAAGAAGGGCACGGACTCGCGCACGCTGGCCTCCGAGGACCAGCTGCTGACCATCACCCTGGACGAGGCCCTGGCCATCTACGCCCAGCCCAAGACGCGCGGCCGCGGCACGGCCCGCCCGCCGCTGCGCGAGTTCGGCGAGGACCCGATCTCGGGCAAGAAGGTCACCGTCAAGGACGGCCGCTTCGGCCCCTACGTGACGGATGGCGAGACCAACGTGACGGTGCCGCGCGCCGAGACGGTGGAGGACCTGACGGCCGAGCGCGCCTACGAGCTGTTGGCAGATAAGCGCGCCAAGGGCCCCGCCCCCAAGCGCACGCGCAAGACGGCCGCGAAGAAGACGACGACCAAGAAGACGAGCGCGAAGAAGACCACCGCGAAGAAGACGGCCACCAAGAAGGCCGCGACGAAGAAGGACAGCTGATGGCAGCGCGAGGAGTGTTCATCACCTTCGAAGGCGGC
The DNA here is from genome assembly GCF_005696695.1 of Schaalia odontolytica. Taxonomy (NCBI): domain Bacteria; kingdom Bacillati; phylum Actinomycetota; class Actinomycetes; order Actinomycetales; family Actinomycetaceae; genus Schaalia; species Schaalia odontolytica. The sequence continues at coordinate 272,151 of NZ_CP040006.1, forward strand.
GACGGCTCGGGGAAGTCCACGCAGATCCAGTCGGTGCGCGACTGGTTCGAGAGCCGTGGCCGCGAGGTCATCGTCACCCGCGAGCCGGGCGGCACCGAGCTGGGCACGGAGATCCGTCGCCTCGTGCAAAACGGCCCCGAGGACGTCGACGCGCGCACGGAGGCACTCCTGTACGCGGCCGACCGCGCCTACCACGTCGCCACGGTCATCGCCCCCGCCCTCGAGCGCGGCGCGGTCGTGCTGGGGGACCGCTACATCGATTCCTCTCTGGCGTACCAGGGTGCGGCCCGCTCCCTCGGTGTGGACGAGATCGCCTCGCTGTCCGCGTGGGCGACCCGCGGCCTCTACCCTTCGCTGACGTTCCTCCTGGACCTGCCCCCGGAGGTCGGTGCGCGCCGCCGCACCGACGCCCCGGACCGCATGGAGCGCGAGTCCATGGACTTCCACGAGCGCGTGCGCCACGAGTACCTGCGCCTCGCGGACGCCGAGCCCGACCGCATCGTCGTCATCGACGCGGTGGGCACGGTCGACGAGGTCTTCTCCGAGATCCGCGGCGTCCTCGTCGAGCGCTTCGAGGGCGGCTCCGTCACGATCGACGAGGCCTCCGACTCCGTTTCCGCGCCGGCTAAGGAGACCCCGGCCTCGTCCTCTGAGGTTCCCGAGGCCCCCGAGAAGCCGCGCGACAAGAGCGCGGACAAGGGCAGCGCCCGCAAGCCCGCCACCATGGTGGGAGCCCTGGGCGAATCCCAGGGCGCGCTCTGGGATGAATGATGAGCGTCTGGTCCTCGCTCGTCGGACAGGACGCGGCGGTCGCTAAGCTCAGCGAGGCCGCGGCGTCCGCCCGCGCGATCGTCGCCTCCCGAGGCGGCGCACGGGCCTCCGACGACGCGCGTTCCATGAGCCACGCCTGGCTCATCACCGGCCCTCCCGGGTCTGGTCGTTCCGTCGCAGCGCGCGCCTTCGCGGCCGCCCTGCAGTGTACGGGTGAGACCGTGGGGTGTGGCCAGTGCGCGGGATGCCGCACGACGATGGGCCGCACGAACGCCGACGTCGTTTTTGCGGCCACCGAGACCTCGATCATTAACGTGGAGACCGCGCGTTCCCTCGTGCTGCAGGCGCAGTCCTCGCCCTCCCAGGGGCTGTGGCGCGTCATCGTCGTCGAGGACGCGGACCGCCTCGGCGAGTCCGGCGCGAACGCCCTGCTCAAGGCCATCGAGGAGCCGCCCGAGCACACCGTGTGGCTGCTGTGCGCCCCCAGCCCCGAGGACATGATCGCCACGATCCGCTCGCGCTGCCGCCACCTCGGCCTGCGTATCCCCACAGCCAGTGCGGTCGCCGACCTGCTCGTGCGCGAGGGCGTGGCCACCCCCGATGTTGCCCTGGAGGCCGCGCGCGCCGCCCAGTCGCACATCGGCCTGGCCCGAGCGCTCGCCCGCGACCCCCAGATGCGCGAACGCCGCCGAGCCATCATCACCGCGCCCGCCTCCGTGCGCAGCGTCGGTGAGGCCGTCATGGCCGCCGACCGCCTCCTTGAGACCGCGAAAGCCCAAGCCGACGCGCAGGTCAGCGAACGAAACGCCCGCGAAAAGGCCGAACTGATGCGCCAGCTCGGCATGGACGAGGGTGAGAGCGCCACCAAGGCCTCGCGCACGATGATCCGCCAGCTCGAGGAGGACCAAAAGCGCCGCTCCAAGCGTGCCCTCACCGACGCGATCGACCGCGCCCTCATCGACCTGCTCGCGATCTACCGAGACGTTCTCATGGTCCAGGTGGGCGGGAACGGCGAACTCATCAACACGGACCTGTCCGACCTCGTGCACCAGATTGCCCAGGACTCCACGCCTCGTCAGACCCTCGCGCGCGTCGATCACATCGAGACCGCGCGCAAACGCCTCGTGTCAAACGGCAACCCCCTGCTGGTCCTGGAAGACATGGCGATTTCGCTGCGCCCCCAAGCCTGAAAACTGACCCGGCGTTTCTCCGTTACAATCGGGGCCATGAAGACACGCTCCATTGCGGCCTGCGCCGTCGCAATCCTCGCCGTCGTCGCGATCGTCCTGACCGTCGTCGGCTACTACGGAACCCAACGCAGGGGACCAGCCCCCTCGACGACGGCCTCGGCCACGTCCGCGCCGATCCCCGTGTCCGCGGGCTCCGTGCAGGCCTACTATGATCAGGCGATCGAGTGGGGCGTGTGCGCCGACGGTACCTTCGACACGTTCCAGGGCGTGAACTCCTCGGATGCCAGCGAGTACCAGTGCGCCTTCCTGAAGGCCCCGCTGGACTGGGAGAACCCCGACGGAGACCAGATCACGCTCGCGCTCGCGATCCACCGCTCCGGCGCGAAGGAAGCTCCCGCACTGTTCATCAACCCGGGTGGCCCCGGCGGCGCCGTCGTCTCCTCCCTGCCGTACTACGCGACGCAGGGAATCGGCGAGGCCGTAGTCAACGCCTACGACATCGTGGCCCTCGATCCGCGTGGCGTCGGCGACTCGACCCCCGTGTTCTGCACGACCGACGCCGAGCGCGACGAGCGCAACGCCGGAGAGGACGAGGACGTCGATACCGGCGACGAGTCCCCGCAGTCCGCGGTCGCCTCTGCCCATGAGGACGCCCAAGAGGTCGCCGCGGGGTGCCGCGAACACTCTGGCAGCCTGTACGAGCACATCGACACCGTGAGCGCTGCCCGCGACTTCGACATGGTGCGCGCCGTCCTCGGCCAGGAAAAGCTCAACCTCCTCGGATACTCCTACGGCACCTTCCTCGGCGCCACCTACGCGGGCCTCTTCCCTGAGCGCGTCGGTCGCTTCGTGCTTGATGGTGCCCTCGACCCGACCCTCAGCGTCAACGAGGTCTCCGCCCTCCAGATGCGAGGCCTCGACGCCTCGCTCCAGCACTGGATCTCCGACTGCACCACCCAGGCCACCTGCCCGATGGGACGCAACCTCCAGGAAGGCATCGAGACCGTGCGCTCGTTCCTCGACTCCCTCGAGGATAACCCGATGCGCACGAACGACCCGAACCGTCCGCTCACCGAAAACCTGGCCGTCACCGCGCTCACCGGCGCCATGTACAACACCCAGTGGTGGCCCCAGCTCACCCAGGCCTTCGGCATGGCCTGGCAGAAGAGCGACGGCAGCGGCCTGCTCGCCATCGCTGACACGCTGAACTCGCGCAACCCCGACGGCACCTACCAGGACAATTCCTTCGACGCGATCAACGCGATCAACAACCTCGACTACTCGCCCGAAGGCACCATCGAGGAGTGGGCCGCCCAGGTGGAGACACTCAAGAACGAACTGCCGATCCTCGGCAAGTACGTGGGCTACCCGTCGGCCGGCCTCGAGGCGTGGCCCACGAAGCACGCGCCCCGCTCGCGCATCACCGCGCAGGGAGCCGCTCCCATTGTCGTCATCGGCACGACCCACGACCCGGCGACCCCCTACTCGATGGCTCAGGGCCTGTCGGGCCAGCTCGCCAGTGGTGTCCTCGTCACCGTCGAAGGCTGGAACCACACCGCCTACCGCCGCGGCGCCAACCAGTGCGTCACGCGCGCCGTCGAAGACTACTTCGTGAAGGGAACCGTGCCCGCCGACGGCCTCATGTGCCAGTAGGGACGTGACTCACGACATCCTGCTGTGGGGTGTCCTGGTTTGCGCTCGGCGCGATTCGTCCAGTAGAGTTGTGCCGTTGCCTGCACGCCCCGGAAACGGTGGAACGGCGGGCGCGGCCGCCTTAGCTCAGTCGGCAGAGCGATTCACTCGTAATGAATAGGTCGTGGGTTCGATTCCCACAGGCGGCTCAGATACGCCCACCCGGTTTCGGGTGGGCGTTTTTGTATGGCCTCGTGGTGCGTGGTGCTTGGTGCCCCACGGGTGTTCCGGGCGCCGGAGGGCCCGGCCGCCCGCGAGGCTAGGCGGCCTCACTTCGTTCGGCGCCGCGCCTCGAAGCCCGCCCGTGCCCTCCGGTCCCTCCGGCGCCCTCCACACCTGTGGTGCCTGGTTGCTGACGTGTAGTTTGGCGCGTCGTCTCGAAGCCCGGCCAGGCCCCGCCGCCGCCCACGGACGCCGCAGCCAGGTCCACCAATCCCTCCGGCGCCCTCCACACCAGTGGCGCTTGGTTGCTGATGTGTGGCTTGGCGCGTCGTCTCGAAGCCCGGCCAGGCCCCGCCGCCCACGGGCACCGCTGCCAGGCCCTGTCGGCCAGGCGGCCTGGCTGTCTGAAACCGCCGTCACCTTTGCGGGTGCTGGTCGAGCCTCAGCTGAAACCGGTGTCGCCTTTGCGGGTGAGCAACGGGCGTTTTTGGTGCGTTTTTCGGTTGCAGTGGTGTCATCGGTTTCAACGGTTGCTATTCAGGGGCGCGCAGTGGTGATGGTGGTTTCATCGTCGCCACGTCACAGCTGCCCGTGCGTGAAAAAGTTCGCCCTGCTTGGTCTGATGCTGGGCGTGAGCGCGACAAAGTTCGCCCAGCGCGCTCAAAATGGCCCAAATTCGGCGTTTTGTGGCGTGCTGGGCGAGTTTTTCGCGGAAATGCCAGTGGAGGGGCGGTGTTGGGCGAACTTTGTTACTGCGTGGGCCTGGCAGCTGGGCCCCACTACTGGCAGCGTTAACCCTTCAATGCGCAGCTAAACCTCATAGGTGGCGTGGTGGGCGGCCTGCCCACGCAGCCACCTATCGGGTTAACGTGCGCGTGAGAGGGGTTTGGTGAAGCTTCAGTTGCATATCGGCGCGTTGCGCCGTCGTGCTCCTGTAGGTCTCCGGCCCAAATGCCGGCCCCCAACCGCATGAGGCAACCGTGGCCTCGGGCAAGATTGGTTAGGCGAACCTGGCCTGAAAAATGAAAGCGTCAATGATCTTAAAACGCTGAAATCCGAGGATTATTCCCTCGTCGCTAACGGATAGTGAAACATTTGACTAAACGGTGGATAGCACTAGAAATCCTGGGACCAAAGGGCCAAGATGGATGTGTCTGAAGGGCATGGCCCCACAAGGGTGAGCCCCGTACCGAATACACATGCATAGGAGAAACAACATGACCGTTGAGTCCACCGGCTTCAAGGCTTCCGACGTTCTCGCAGGCAACCTGCAGAAGGTCCTCACCGACGTGACCGCTCTGTCCCTCGTGGGCAAGCAGCTGCACTGGAACATCACCGGCGAGGGCTTCCGCTCGCTGCACCTCTACCTCGACGCGGTCGTGGACATCGCCCGCGAGGCCTCCGACGAGATCGCCGAGCGCATGCGCGCCCTCCAGGTCGTCCCCAACGGCCTGCCCGAGGTCGTCGCCCAGCGCAATACCCTGCCGACCGTCCCCGAGACGATCATCAAGACCACTGACGCCGAGGAGCTCGCCGTCGCCGCCATCAACGCGACCGTCGGCACCATGCGCGACGTGCACGAGAAGGTCGACGCCGAGGATTCCGCCTCCGCCGACATCCTCAACGACTACATCCGTCGCTTCGAGCAGCAGGCGTGGTTCATCCGTTCTCAGAACGGCCAGGCCTGAGCCTGACTCCTCCGTGAGGAGGGAGCGAGCCGCGTAGGCTCGCATCAACAACGTGGGGTGCCTCGCCTGTCACAGGCGGGGCACCCTTGTATGTACGAGCAGTGCGAACGCGCCCCGGGAGGTGACACCGCGTCAGCGACACCGGGGAGAGCGAACATTAGGCTGGTGGCGTGACGAACTCCCAGGACGCAGCAGCCACCACGTCGACGTCGATCCACGCGCAGCAGGGCGAGGCGCAGCCCGCCCTCGTCCTCGTCAACCTGGGGACGCCGACCGCCCCCGAGCCCGGCCCGGTGCGCGCCTTCCTGCGCGAGTTCCTCTCTGACCGCCGCGTCATCGAGATGAGCCCGCTCCTGTGGAAGCCCATCCTGGAGGGCATCATCCTGCGAGTCCGGCCGCGCGAGGTCGCGGGCAAGTACCGCAGCATCTGGATGGACGAGGGTTCGCCGCTCATGCACTACACCCGCGAGCAGGCCCGCCTCCTCGGCGAGCGCCTGCCGGGCGCGCGTGTCGAGGTCGCCATGCGCTACGGCCAGCCCTCGATCGGCTCGGTCCTAGACCGCCTGCACGCTGAGGGCGTGCGCCGCGTGGCGATCCTGCCCGCCTACCCGCAGTACGCGGCCTCGACGGTGACGACGATCAACGATGCGGTCGCCCAATGGATCGGCCGCAACCGCGATGGCTTCGAGCTGCGCCTGCACCGCTCCTTCCCCGCGGCCCCCGCGTACATCGAGGCGCTCGCGACCGCCCTCGAACGCCATTGGGAGCGCGTGGGACGCCCGAACTTCCTGACGGGGGACCGCGTCGTCGTGTCCTTCCACTCGATCCCGGTCGCCATGGACGAGGCCGGGGACCCCTACCGCGCCGAGTGCCGTCATACGGTCGCCGCCCTCGAGTCGCGCCTGGGCTTGGCGATGGGGTCCCTGACGGCGACCTTCCAGTCCGTGTTCGGGCGCGCCGAGTGGCTGGGTCCGCAGACGATCGAGGAGATGGCCGAGCTGGGCGCCGCGAAGTGCCCGCGCGTGGACGTCATCTGCCCGGGCTTCATGGCGGATTGCCTGGAGACGCTCGAGGAGATTGACCAGCTCAACCGTGAGACCTTCGTCGAGGCCGGGGGCGGGGACTTCCACTACGTGCCGTGGGGCAATGACTCGGAGGGTGCGGTCGCGTCCCTGGAGGAGCAGGCGTGCATCGCTCTTGCCGGCTGGGTGTAGGCGCGCGCTGTCACAATCGACCGGCGGACGAAACCCTTCGGCGGATGCGGCCCCGGCCTCGTAGCGTGGAGGCATGAGCACGCCTGACTGTACGACCTTCTCCACGCTGGCCATCCACGCAGGGTTCGACCCCGACCCCATCACGGGCGACGTGGTGCCTCCGATTCACGTCGCTTCGACGTTTGTACAGGATCGGCCCGGCGAGCTGCGAGAAGGCTACGAGTACGGGCGCTGCGGCAACCCGACGACCAACGCGTTCGCGGGCGCGCTCGCGGCCCTGGAGGGGGCGACGCACGGCTTCGCGTTCCCCTCGGGCATGAGCGCCGAGGACACCGTGATCCGCCTGCTGGCGCGCCCCGGCGACCACGTCGTGCATTCGACCGACGTGTACGGCGGCACCCACAAGCTCCTCAGCGTCATCAAGCCCGCCGAGGGCATCACTTCCGAGGCCGTGGACCTCACCGATCTGGCCGAGGCCGAGCGCGTGATCCGCGGGTCGCGCCCGCAGATCGTGTGGGTGGAGACGCCCTCGAACCCGTTCCTGTTGGTCACTGATATCGCTGCGATCGCGGCCCTCACGCACGAGGTGGGCGGCCTGCTGATCGTGGACAACACCTTCGCGACGCCGGTCCTGCAGCGCCCCCTCGAGCTGGGCGCGGACGTCGTCGTGCACTCGACGACCAAGTACGTGGGCGGCCACTCCGATGTGGTCGGCGGCGCGTTCATCCTGCGCGACGGCCTGGAGCTGCCCGCGCACGTCGAGCCCTTCTTTGGGGAGCGTGACGCCGCCGCCGAGGCCGTCAAGCTGCAGATGGCCCTCGGGCACGTGCCCTCCCCGCGCGACACGTACCTGGCCCACCGCGGCCTGAAGACCCTGGCCCTGCGCGTGGAGCGCCACTGCGAGAACGCGCAGAAGGTCGCCGAGTTCCTGGCCACCCACCCGAAGGTCACCGCGGTCCACTATCCGGGGCTGGCCTCGGACCCGGTCTACGAGCTGGCTCAGCGTCAGAACCCGGCCGGCGTGGGAGGCGTGCTCTCCTTCCAGGTCGCCACCGAGGAGGCGGCGATCGAACTGACGACGCGCACGCGCGTCTTTGCGCTCGCGGCGTCCCTGGGTGCGCCGGAGTCCCTCATCGAGCATCCGGCGATCATGACGCACTCGACGCGCGTCGGTGGCGTGGGCGGTGTGCCCGGCACGCTCCTGCGCCTGGCGGTCGGCTTGGAAGACGCGCAGGAGCTGATTGCGGACTTGGATCAGGCGCTCGCGCAGATCTGAGGTTCCTCTCCTCGGGAACGAGGCCGGGGTCCCCCGGGCGGTGATGCGCGGTTAGTGGTGGGCCCGGCGGCTTAGCGGGCGCTGCCACCTACTGACGTGCGGTGGTTCAGCGAGCCTCGGCCCGGCGGCTCAGCCAGGTCGCGGCCGCCGTGGCGCCGCCGACTGCGAGGACCGCGGGCACGAGGATCGTGGCGCCCTGGCCGGTGAACTCGATGACCAGGATGAGCCCCGTGAAGGGCGCCTTCATGGAGGTGCCGAGGAATGCGGCCGCCCCGATGAACGCAAACGCTGCTACTTCCGAGCCCGGCCACGCGGCCGCCCACGGCAAGCCGATGACGGCCCCCAGTCCCGCGCCGAGCGCGACTGCGGGGGTCAGGACGCCGCCCCAGCCTCCCGCGCCGATCGTCAGGAACGTGGTGGCCGTCTTGGCGAGGAGGACCAACAGAGCGAACGCGAGTCCCGCGCCGGCCGCCCACGTCGCATCGAACTGCGTCTGTGCGCTGGCCTGCCCGTTGCCGAGCACCGATGGAATGCGAGTGGAGACCAGGCCGACGACGGCGAACGCGAGTGGCAGGGTGATAAGGATGCGCCAGTCGCGCGGCCGGATCGCGCCGGTGCGTGCGACGGCCTCTTTAAAGACCCATCCCGCGGCGCCGAGCACCGGCCCCATGAGTGCGCCGAAGACCGTCAAGGAGAGCGATGGCGTGAGGGTGGGGACCGTGTAGAAGAAGGCAGGCCTCGTGAATCCTGTGGAGACGAGGACCGCGATCCCCGAGGTGATGAGCGCGGGGGCGACGGCGCGCGCTGACAGGGAGACGAGGAGGATCTCGAGGGTGTAGATCGCGCCCGACAGGGGGATCGAGTAGACGGCGGCCAGGCCCGCGCCCGCGCCGCACGCGACGATGATGCGCCGGTCCTCGGGGGTGAGGCCCAGGCGGTCGGCGGCGGCCGCGCTGAACGCGGCGGCCATCTCGCGCGGGGCGACCTCGCGCCCCACGGAGGCGCCGAGGCCGACGATGAGAACCTGGGTGAGGGCGTGCCAGGTGGCGCGCAGGGGAGGCATGGGGGTCCCGCCTACCGCGCCGGACACCGAAGTGACGGCCTTGTTACGGCGGAACAGCAGGAACCAGGACAGGGCGCCGACGACACCGGCGAGCGTCAAGACGCCGACGCGACGGGCAGGAGAAACCGCACTCACGGCCTCCACGAGAGTGCCGCCGTGCATGTCCCAGGCGATCGCCTGGATCCAGTGGAGCAGATGGATGCACGCCAGGCCGACGAGGCCGGCGATGATCCCGGTGAGAAGCGTTGCGACCGCGAGGCGGCGCGTGCTCACGGACATGGCGTGTCGGAGTCGAGGCGTTCGCTCACCCGCGTGAACAGGCCGGTGAGCATGTCGATCTCCTCGGGCGTGATGTCGTCGAGGAAGAGGCGGCGGATGACGTCGCGCTGGACGAGGGCGGCCTCGTCGAAGAGGGTCTTGCCGGCCTGCGTCAGGGAGACGAGGCCTCCACGGCCGTCGCCCTCACACGGGCGGCGCTCGATGAGGCCTCGGGATTCAAGGCGCTTCATTGTGTGGGTGAGGCGCGAGCGCGAGAAGACGACCTGGTGGGCTAGGCGGGAGGGGCGCACGCCATCCTCGCCGGCGCGGTCGGTCATGAGCAGCACGGAGTATTCGGGCATCGACAGACCGGCCTGGCACTTGAGGGCGGCTTCGATGCGCTCGGTGAGGCGAGCCGTCGTGGTGAAGTAGAGCTCCCAGGCCGCCGCTCGGGGGTGGTGTGCTCGGCTCACTGGATCTCCTCGTTCGATGCTTCCGGGTGAGGCCGAATCGGCCTCGGACTGCCTACGAGTATAACTTTCAATTAGACCCAGGTATAAATCGGTGCAGCGCACGTCACGTTCTCAGAATGAATGATCGAATGATATGAATTGTTTGAATTGCGTTACTCTAATTGCAGTGCAATAAGCATCTGAACTCGTCAGAGAATGAATCCAAATACTTCGAGAGGAATGAATACATGAAAAAGACGAAGAAGATTGTCGAAATTGTCGACGACTTCGATGGCACCCCCGCCGATCAGACCGTTCGCTTCGCCTTTAATGGCGCGTCGTACGAAATTGATCTGAGCCGCGAGCATTTCGAGGAATTCGCCGAGGCCATTCAGCCCTACATTAAGGCTGGTCGCAAGGTGGGTTCGACCCGCCGCCGTGGCAATGCCGGCAACCCCACGCAGCGCCTGGAGAACGCGAAGATTCGTGCCTGGGCAAAGGAAGAGGGGCTCGAGCTGTCCGACCGCGGTCGTATTCCCGCTCCGATTGTCGAGGCCTACCGCAAGGCCAACGCCTGATTTGTGACGCAATTGCGGGCGCACCGAAAGGCGCGCCCGCAATTCTTTTTACATGCCTGAGGGGTGGCACGCGTTATGCGCGCCACCCCTCATTGTGCGTTGGATGTCAGTCTTTGGAGACGACGTTATGCGCGCCCAAGTCGCTGCCAACCTGAGGAGCGTTTCCGTCCTCGTACTGGACAGCGTTATTGGAGCCCGTGAAGGATACCGTCTGGACGGACTTCACGTCGACGGCATTCTGGGAGCCGTTGACCGTGATCTCGGAGACGGCCTCGCCCTCAATGTGGTTGTTCGAGCCGTTGACAACGACGGACTTCGTGCCCGCGGGGATCTCGACGTGGGCGTTGGACTCGTTGACCGTGAAGGCACCGGCTGCGTCGGACTTGCCCGAATCCTTCGACGTGTCGGACTTACCGGAGTCGGTGGACGCGTCGGTCTTGGTGTCCGTGCGCGGGTTGCTCGAGGCCTCGGGGGCGGACGAAGCCGCGGGGGCGGAGGAGTCGCCGCCGGAGACGTTCGCGGTCTGGGAGCAGCCGGTCAGGGCCACGGTCGCGACGGCCAGGGCGGCCGCGGCGGGAAGGAAGGACTTCAGGGACATGGTGTCTCCCTTTCGTATGTTGATCAGTTGGTCAAACGTCAATCAGAGTACTAGAAGGCGGGGATGAAGATCTCGACGCGGCGGTTGAGCGCGCGGCCGGCCGGGTTGTCCGAGCCATCGGCGTTCTCGTTGGGCGCGACGGGCTTCGACTCGCCGTAGCCGGTGGCATCGAGGATGGCGCTCACGCCGTCCTTCTTCAGTTCCGCGGACACGGCATCCGCGCGTTCCTGCGAGAGCTGGAGGTTGAAGGCCTCGTCCGAGATGGAATCGGTGTGGCCGTAGATGTGGGCGGTGGGAACCTTCGCGTTGTTGAGCACGCCCGCCAGGCTCTTCAGGGTCTGGGCAGCTTCGGGGCGGATGTCGGACTTGCCGAAGTCAAAGAGGACGCCGTCCTCCAGGGTGATGACCGTGCCGCAGGACTCGACGGGCTTGAGGGACCCGACGGCCGGGAACTTGCCGAGCTTGCCGACCTTCTCGACCTTCGGAGCGTCGTTGACGGTCACGCCGTTCACGGTGGCCGTGCCGTTGCCGTTGTTCTGAATCGTCAGCTTCTCGTCCGAGTAGCTGCCGGTGCCGTCGCCGTTGTTGATGATCGTGACGGTGCCCTTGGAGAACTGGCCGGAGCCGTCACCTTTGTTGATGATCGTCTCCATGGAGGTCGTATTGGAGTAGTTGCCGCCGCCATTTCCGTCCAGGATGATGCTGGTCGTCGTCGTGGAGTAGGTGCCCGAGCCGTCGGCCTCGACGGTGATGGTCACCATGGTGTCGGCGTTGGTGTAGGTGCCCGAGCCGTCGCCGCCGTAGATGATGGAGATGGGGCCCTCGGTGATGACGCCGGAGCCGGTGCCGTCGTTGACGACTGTGCCCTTATCGCTGGAGGAAACGGCGGAGCCGTCGCCGCCCAGGACCGTCGAGCCGGACACCAGGGAGGTGCCGTCGCACTTGGCGGGGGAGACCGTCACGCCAGGAACGGAAGCGAGGGACGAGGAGGCTGCCTGGACGACGGCCTTATCCGCGTTCGAGGCGAACACGTCGATCGCGGGAACCGAGAAGAGCGGGATCGGGGGGATCTCGCCGGGGCGGTAACCCGGGACCGTCGGAACCGAGGCGGGAGTTGTGGACTGGGTGGGGGCAGCCGTGGTGGCCTCGGCGGTGGGCGCAGCCGCGGGAGTCTGGGGCTTCGAGGAGCCGCAGGCGCCCAGGGCGAGCGTGGTCGCAGCGACGAGAGCGGAGGCTGTCAGGGTGCGTCGTGTGATGATCATGAACCTAACCGTACGGGAAAATACGGGGGGCGCACACTGTTCCGGTAATCATGTAAAACCGCGGAATCTCAAGGAACTCAGGGGTAATCCGAGGGGTGCTCAGGGGGTAATCAGGGTATGGCCGGGGTCTTTGTCCGCACAAGGGCAGGGGCCTCGTTCCGCGGTGTTGGGGGCGAGGCCTCGTCCCCCTCGCGCTCCGGTGTCCAAGCTGTGGCGTGATCAACGCCACGGGGTGTAGGAGGTGGCCCGCACCTGTGGGAGAATGGAGACATGAGCTACAAACTGGTGCTGCTCCGCCACGGCGAGAGCGAATGGAATGCAAAGAACCTCTTCACCGGTTGGGTGGATGTTCCGCTGTCGGACAAGGGCCGCGCGGAGGCTACCCACGGTGGCGAGCTCCTCAAGGAAGCGGGCGTGAAGCCTGACCTCCTGTTCACGTCGATGCTGCGTCGCGCCATCATGACCGCGAACCTCGCCCTCGACGCTGCCGATCGCCACTGGATCCCCGTTGAGCGCAACTGGCGCCTCAACGAGCGTCACTACGGTGCGCTCCAGGGCAAGAACAAGAAGGAAATTCGCGACGAGTACGGCGAGGACCAGTTCATGCTGTGGCGCCGTTCCTTCGACGTGGCTCCGCCTGCCATCGAGGCCGGCTCCGAGTTCTCGCAGGACACCGACCCGCGTTACGCTGGCGAGCCCGTCCCCATGAGCGAGTGCCTCAAGGACGTCATCGCGCGTCTGCTGCCCTACTGGGATGAGACCATCGTTCCCGCGATCAAGAGCGGTAAGACCGTCATGATCGCTGCGCACGGCAACTCCCTGCGCGCCATCGTCAAGCACCTGGATGAGATCTCCGACGAGGACATCGCCGGCGTCAACATCCCCACCGGCATTCCGCTGGTGTACGAGCTCGACGAGGAAACCCTCAAGCCCATCAAGAAGGGCGGCACCTACCTGGATCCCGAGGCCGAGGCGAAGATCGCCGCGGTCGCCAACCAGGGCAAGTGAGCTGAGCGGAGCCCCGGCATCGTCTGCATGGACGAGGCCGGGGCTTCGTCATGCCCGGAAAACCGGGCTTTTTGCGGTGTGATGCCCGTCCTTATGGCGCACGTTTAATCGTGAGCAGGGTCGCATGCTGGGACGAATTGCGGTCGTGCTTGAAGTTGGTTTGTGTCGATCCTTGTATGCGTGTAACGTTGAGCTTTCACACTGTATGGGTCGGTTTTGCTCGCCAGCTGGTAGAATAGTTGTGCTATCCACGCAAGCACTCAGGAGTCCATCCATGTCGTTTGAAATCGGTCAGACGGTCGTCTACCCGCACCACGGCGCAGCCACGATCGAAGAGGTCATGACGCGCACCATTCGTGGTGAGGAGCGGACGTACCTGAAGCTGCGTGTGAATCAGGGCGATCTTGAGATTCAGGTCCCCGCCGAGAACGTCGATATGGTCGGCGTCCGCGACATCGTCGACGAGGACGGCCTCGAAGAGGTCCTCTCCGTCCTGCGCGCCCCCTACATCGAGGAACCCACCAACTGGTCGCGCCGCTTCAAGGCGAACCAGGAGAAGATTGCCACCGGCGACATCGTGAAGGTCGCCGAGGTCGTGCGTGACCTGACCCGCCGCGACGACCTGAAGAAGCTGTCCACGGGCGAGAAGCGCATGCTGACGAAGGCCCGCGGAATCCTCACCTCCGAGCTGGCCCTGGCGCGCAATATTGAAAAGTCTGCCGCCGCCGAGCGCCTCGACGCCGTCCTGGCTGAGGGTCGCATCGAAGTCGAAGAAGATGCCGTCGAAGAGTGATGCCCGCGCGGTCCTGACGGCCGCAGGCTCCGGCTCTCGCCTCGGCTGCGAGGGTCCGAAAGCACTCGTTGAACTCTCGGGTCGCCCCCTTGTGTGGTGGGCGGCCCGCGGCCTACGCGCCGGGGGAGTGGGCGCGATCGTCGTGACGGCCCCGGCCTCGTCGATCGAGGAATTTCGTAGCGCCCTGTCCGATATTGACGATCTGACAGTCGTCGCCGGCTCTGATCGTTCGCGTCAGGAGTCCGTGGCCCTCGGCCTGGCCGCGCTTGGCCGGTGCGAGGCGGACACGGTCGTCCTCGTGCACGACGCGGCCCGTCCCCTGACGCCTCCGCAGGTCACCGAGCGCGTCATCGATGCGGTTGCCGGCGGCGCGGGCGCGGTCATTCCCGTCCTGCCCGTCACCGACACCCTCAAGACCGTGGATGCCTCCGGCGTGGTCGTCGGCACGCCGCGCCGCTCCGACATGGTGGCCGTGCAGACACCGCAGGGTTTCCGCTGGGACGTTCTCATTCGTGCGCACGAGGAGGGCGCCTCCCTGGGCGCCGACGAGACCCGGGCGGCCACGGACGACGCTGGCCTCGTCGAGGCGATCGGCGGGACCGTGCACACGGTCGCGGGCGACGAGCGCTCCATGAAGGTGACGCGCCCCCTCGACCTGGCCCTTGCGCAGATCCTCGTCGCCGAGGAGGCGACCGTCTAAACGCACTGCCCGGCTCACGTCGGCAGCGTGGACATACGTCAGGGGGCCGTCAGGAGCGAACGCACGAGCTGCGCGCCCTCCGGCCGACCGAGCTTCGCGCGTTCCTCCGGCTTGTCGACGAAGTAGTCGATGAGGCGCCGCAGCAGAACGAAGCGCATGGGGGCGCCCGTCATATCAAAGACCAGGCTCTCCTCGAGGCCGTCAATGCAGACGTGCATATTCATGCTCGGGAAGAAGGCAGAATCGTCCGCGGTGAAACCTTCAATGCGGGGGTGTAGATCCCACGGGATAGGCGTTGGGGAGCTGTCTGTGAGCGGGTGAATCTCCATATGATCGGGCGAGAACACGATGAATGGGCCGCGGTGAATACAAGAGGGGCGCCACGGATTGCTGACGCACAGCATGAAAGATATTGCCGATAGGAGGAATCCGCAGAGAATATGAATGATCGCGTGCACGATCGGGACCTGAAGTGCTGGCTCGACGATGAGGGAGATCGGTCCGGCTGCGATTCCGAAAGTGTAGGAGTAGCGACGCACACGAACCTGAATAAGGGATGGATAGAGTGCCATTCCTCGTGGCTCCGCGTGCACGACCGGACCCCTGCGACGGCGAATGGACTCCGCAATGCCGATCACGAGGGATGCTGGGCACAGCAACAGACAATAGAAAAACAACAAGACGAGCAAGCTGGGCGGCAGAATCCCGCCTAAGAAATACAAGACGATCACCGCGACGGGACAAGCGGCTGCGATGAAATACCAGTTGAGGGGCTCCATTTGGCGCCCGCCGGCAACGGGAACGCTCAACATTGGGCTTTGCTCCATCGTCTTCTCCTTCCAGGGTGACATCCCAGCATATGACATGCGGTCAGGTCGCGCTGGCGGTTCCCCGGCCTCGTTCCTGGGGCGGCCCGAAGAGAACGTGAGCTACGAAACGTGGTAGTTTCACCCTGGACGCACACGCGCCTCCGAGCACTCCCCATCGAAGGAGCCCGATCCCATGAGCACAACGCCCACCACCCCACACCGCGTGATTACGCGCCAAGTCGTCGACTGGGCGGCCTGGGACTGGGGCAGCGCCGCCTTCAACGCGGTCGCCACGACCTTCGTGTTTACGACCTACCTGACCAGCGACGGCGTCTTCACCGACTCGGGCACCGCCTCGACGTGGCTGAGTAACGGCATGACGATCGCGGGCCTGTTCATCGCCCTGCTGGCCCCCATCACCGGTCAGCGCGCCGATCGACGAGGCCGGGGCGGAGTCTGGCTCGGATGGTTCACGGGCGCGGTCGTCGTCTGTATGCTCGCCATGTACTTCGTGCACCCCGAGTCGGTCCTCGGGCCCCAGGGCGCCCTCATGCTGGGTATTGCGCTGCTCGGCCTGGGTAACGTGTTCTTCGAGTTCGCCTCGGTGAACTACAACGCGATGCTCAACCACCTGGGCGAGAAGGAAGACCGCGGCAAGATCTCCGGCTTCGGCTGGGCAGCCGGCTACATCGGCGGCATCGTCCTGCTGCTCATCCTCTACGTCGGCCTCATCGGCGTCAACCTGCTGAACGTGCCCACCGACGCGCACCTGAACATCCGCATCTCCATGGTGATCGCCGCCCTGTGGCTCGGCGGCTTCGCGATCCCCGTCATCCTCCACCCGCCGATGCCCAAGAAGGTCCAGACCGGCGGCGACAACGAGTCGATCATCGACTCCTACAAGCTCCTGTGGCGCACCGTGCGCACCCTCAAAAACGAGGCCCCGCACACCCTCTTCTTCCTCATCGCCTCCGCCGTCTTCCGCGACGGCCTCGCCGGCGTCTTCACCTTCGGTGCCGTCCTGGCCAAGACCGCCTTCGGCTTCACCGCCAGCCAGGTCATGATCTTCGCGATCGCCGCGAACATCGTCGCCGGCCTCGCGACCGTCGCCTTCGGATGGGTCGACGACAAGATCGGCCCGAAGAAGGTCATCATCCTGTCCCTGAGCGCGATGGTCGTCGCCGGCTTCGGCGTCTTCTTCCTGCACGCCCGCGGCCCCGCCGTCTTCTGGAGCCTCGGCCTGGTCCTGTGCGTCTTCGTCGGCCCCACGCAGTCCGCGTCGCGTTCCTTCCTGTCGCGCATCATCCCCGCGGGCCGCGAGGGCGAGGTCTTCGGCCTCTACGCGACGACCGGCCGCGCCGTGTCCTTCATGGCTCCCGCCATGTACAGCCTCTTCCTCATGCTCGGCAAGCGTATGACGCCCGCCGGCGAGGACTACACCTACTGGGGCATCCTCGGCATCATGCTGATCCTCGGCATCGGCCTGGCCCTCACGATCCCCGTGAAGGCGGACCGCGCGACCCTGGCACACATGGAGGACTGAGCTCCTCGACGAGGCGCCCGCGCCCGACAACGATACGTCCCCGACGCAACCGAGTGATCCTCGGGCGTCGGGGACGTTCTTTTGTCGATCCGCTTAGTTGGTGTCGGGCGTGAAGGCGACGATCGCGCCGCTGCGAGCCCCGATGAGCAAGTCGTCGTAGACCCACACGAAGGTTGTCAGGTCTTCGAGGCTCGGCGACACGAACGTCATCGGGTCCTCCGTGTTGAAGAAGAACGTCTGTGTGGGAGCAGACGCCAGGCCCTGGATATAGAGCGCCCTGCCGTCAGCGCTGGCGCGCATCTGGGCGGCCGACCACGTGTCGGTCGAGAACATCTCGGGGAAGGACTCGCCGGGATTGACGGTGTGAGTGTCGCCCCCGCTGCTGACCATCAGGGTGTAGCCGTTGGTGTTCTTGGAAAAGACGCGCTCCACCGTTGCCGTCGTCCACGGCGCAATGCCCTGCGTCAAGAAGGCACCGAGGTCTGCAACGCTCGGGAGCTCGCGGTCTGAGGTTGGGAGCTTGTCGAGCTCCCAGGCGGACCCGAAGGTGCCCACGACATTCCCCGCGGTGTCGTAGCCGACGGTCTCCTCCTCGCCGGCTACGAGGATGCCGTCGTTCGCCAGCGTGATCCTCGACGAGGTGCGGGCGCTCGCGGAAGGCGCGTCCCCGAGCGTCGTGAGTGCTCCCGTGGCCGGGTTGATGATCTGCGGAGCGTGGTGGGCCTCGTCGACGGGGACGACCACGGCGGCTTCCGTGCCGGTGCCGATGACGGCCGTCGTGGGCTTCGTGATCCCCGAGTGGGCGAGGCCCATGCGGCGCTGAGGCGAGGTCTGAGTGGTCCAGAGCCTCGTCCATTCTCCCGAGTCGTGGGACCATCCGGAGCACGAGCTGAAGGTGTCGCAGGTGACGAGGACGCCGCCCGCCACCCCCATCGGGAGGTCGAAGCCCCAGGGCGCCTGAGTCTGCTCGCCGGTTGACCGATCCACGATGATGTCGCTGAGCAGGATCTCTCCCTCGGTTGTGACGGAGGAGGGGAATGCCTCGGCGCGTATACGGGACGGATTCGGCCCGGTCGTGCTCCACTGAACGACCGGCTCGACGCCCGAGACGTCGTAGGCGGACACAGTGGTCACTGCGTCGGTGCCGCTTCCGTAGGTCAGCGTGTACAGGGTCGAGCCTTCGGTGATCAGCTGCGCTGGTAGGAGAGAACCGTCCTCGGCAAGGAGCGTCCACGCCCTTGCAACGCCCGAGGCCCACTTGCTCGAGAGCTCGCCCGTGCTGGTCGCCTCTCCGTGGTAGCCGATCGCATTCAGTCGCCCCTCCCGTTGCGGGCCATGAATGTGCGGTTCGGGTACCCCACGACGGCTGTCAGAGAGGTAAAGGAGGCCGGCGCCGAGTAAGAATGCGAGAACGATGCCGAAGATCGCGATGATAGCGACACTGATCAGGAAGAGGGGCGTCTTCCGTGAACGTCTGGGCTGGGGGGAGTCAGTCCCGGACTGGGGGTCGTTGGTGCTCACAAGCTGTGCCTTTTCTGTCGTTGCCCGATACGAGGGAGTCACGAGGCCTTCGGGGTGAACGCCACGATGCCGTCGACCGTCACGCCGATGGCTAGGTCATCGAAGGGCCACGAGAGGTGCTCTGCGTCGCGGAACTCGTCCGATCCGTGTCCCTGCCCGCTCGCGGTGTCGAAGAAGAACCTGTTGCCCCTGTTGGTGTGATCGACGGACTCGACGTACACGACCGACGTGTCGGCGCTGGCGCGAACCTCGGAGGGCCAAAAAGTGCTGACGTAGTGATGCTGGTCGTTATTCCCGGCATCAAGAGTGAAGGGGGGACGCCCGTCGCTCGGCGTCACCGTGAGGCTGAAGGGGGTGCCGGCCGCCGCGTTGCTTGGGGCTGTGACCGACGCGTTCGACCACGCTGGGCGGGCACCGGCCAGGAAATCTCCTAGTTCGGCCGTGGTCGGCATGCGTCCATCGCGTGTTGGCATCCTCTTCATCTGCTTGTAGGTCTGGGTCCCCGTGATGAAGCCATCGGCGTCGTAGGTGACGAAGAAGTCATCGTTGAAAGCCAGGAGCCCATCGCTGGTGATCACAAAAGACACAACGTTGTTCTGTCTGTCCCTGAAAGGACTCACAGAACCGACGTTCGTGATCTGCCCGGTGTGCGGATCGAGGAGCTGCGCCAGGTGTGTCTGTGCATCGACGGGCAGGACGACCGCCTGGTGCTCCCCGTTACCGATCACAGGTGTATCGGGGTAGGTGAGCTTATCTAACGCGGACAGGGTGCCTTTTTGGCTGGCAGTGGCCGTCTCCCACTGGCGCTCCCACGATGAGGCCTCCTGCGTCCAGCCCGAGCAGGCCCGTTTGTGATCGCAGGCCACGACGATGCCATCAACGGCCGCGAGTGCTTCCGACCCCTCCCAGGGAGCCGAGGACTGCGCTCCCGACGTCTTGTCGATGACGATGCTGTCGATGAGGAATTGATCCCTGTAGGACACGAAGGTGGGTCGCCCGAGCGATTTGGGGAGGGGCCCCGTCGTGCGCCACAGCTCGCGCGGCTGCTCGGAAGAGATGTCGAAGGCCGCTGCAGTGACCTGGTGGGCGGCGGGATTGGGGTCTTCGAAGAGGGCGTACAGGGTGGTGCCCTCCACGGTCGTGAGTGCCCGGGAGCCGTACTTCGTGGAGGGGAAGGGGATCCTCCATGCCGTTTCGACGCCCGAGGCCCAGGCGGGGGAGATAGATCCCGTGCTCGTGGCGTCCCCTGAGTATCCGACGGTGGGCATCGAGGTAAATGAACGCTGATCGCCCGGTGTCGAGGGTGAGGGGCTGAGTCGGTGGATACCGATGATAGTGGCGATCGCGACAGCGGCCAGGAAAACCACGAGAAGGGCAGCCTTCGCGTGGCTCTTCGGACGAGGTTGGGGCGGGCCGGGCTGGGGGTTTGGGGGCGCTCCGCCGGGTGGCACCCACTCCGCGGCATGCGTGGGAGTATTCATGCCCGTGTGATCGTCATTGGTCATGAGTAGTTTCTATCACATGGCAGTGTCGGTGTGATAGACGATCGTGACCTCAGGAGGATGCCGGTACGAACGCCTTGAGGCCGCTCTCGGTCATGCCGATGATCATGTCGTCGAAGACCCACATGATCTGTTTCGGCGAGTTGAGTTCGGGTGAGGTGTAGATGAAGCCGTTGACGGTATCGATGAAGAATCTACTCTTGTCCTGGTAGGTGAAGGTATCGGCGTAGAGAACCGAAGCATCCGCGCTGACGCGGACCTCCTTCGGTTCGAACAAGCACGTGCTGGTCATGTACGGGCTCAACGCTCCGGGGACCGGGGTTGTGTGCGTCGACCCGTCGGAGGTGAGGGTGATCTCGATGGAACAGTCGTTCTCGCCCACGAGGTCTACCGTGCCCGTCGACCAATTCGCGCGCTGATAGGTCAAGAAGGTCGTCAGGTCCGCGGTGCTCGGGTAGGTACCGTCACGGCTCACCGCGGGAAAATATACCTGTCCGTTGGTAGTGAACGTGGATTGGAGGGTTCCCTCACTGTCGAAGGCCATTCCCTGTTTCTTGCCGATGTCGACGACAATGAAGCCGTCGCTTCCCACCTCTACGTAGTGACCGGTCCCTGGCGTGCCGGGTTCGGGCAGGGTCGTTGCCTCGCCGGTATGGATGTTGATGATCTGCGGGGATTCCTGATAGCTGGAGGGGACCAGGACGGAGGCGAGTTCACCCGTGCCGGAGCGCGTGGTGCCTGCGGGCGCATAGCCCAAACCCTGGTTACTCAACCCGTAGGACGTCTGTGGATTCGTTGTCGTCGTCCACAGAGTCGTCCAATCGCCGGAGGCGTGCGTCCATCCGCTGCACGAGGATGTCGTCGAGCAGGTCACCACGATGCCGTCGGCCTGTGCGAGGGGAAACTCCTTGCCCCACGGGGCCTGTGTCTGCTCGCCGGTCGCCTTGTCGATGACCACGTCGAGGAAAAAGAGCTGGGTCTCGCTCGACACGAACGCGGGTGTGTACGTCATGATCGCGGAGTTTGCCGTGGGGCCGACCGTGTCCCAGAGGAGAGCTGGGTCCTCCCCGGACAGGTCGTAGGCCAGAGTCCTGACGGCGGAACCACGCTGGCCCTCGATAGTGTCGTAGCCGGCGATGTAGAGGATCTGGCCGTCGACGAACATATGCGGTCCGAACTGAGTCATTTCTGCAGGCAGCTCAAGCGTCCACGCGGTGGCCACGCCCGAGGCCCACTGCGGCGATATGGAATGCGTGTTCGTGGCGCTCCCTCGGTATCCGGGCCAGCGGGGCGGCAGCCCCTCCGCATACTCGCGCACCTCGGAGTCCGCCTGCGTGCTGGCGCTCGACGAGGTCTGCGTGCCCCAAGGTGTCGATGATGAACCGTCGCGAGTGGACGAGAGAAACGACGCGCCGAAGGCGATCGCGATGAGAGCGACGAACGCGATGAGGAGGTTCGGCTTTTTCTGCCTCGGGGGCACCGAGGCTCGCGGGGTCCTCGCGGGCGTGGGCTCGAAGGTAATGGTGGGCCTGGGCGCCTGCGCGCCTGTGGGCGCCTTCCGCGGCGAGGCCGTGGTGGCGGTTGGCCTCGGTGCTTGCTTGCCTGTGGTCCCTTTCTTCGATGAGGCAGTGGCGGCGTTGTGGGAGGCGCTGCTCGTCTGGGCTGCTGTAGCTTCCGCCGCGGGGGCTGCGTCCGGCTGAGAAATATCGGCCGGCGCGGGCGGCGTGACGGTGAGGAACTGGTCGAGGTCCGGCATCGCCACCTCTGGCATCGCCAATTCCTCTAACGCTTCCAACTCTGGCAGCTGCGGAAGTTCGGGCAGATCCGCGACCCCTGGAAGAACCCCAAAGTCCGGGAGCTCAGGAATATCGACCTGTGACACGTCGTCCCACGCGTCGGAGGAATGAACGCGCGCGGGGTCGTCGGATGTGTGATGCAGGTCGTCGTTGCTCATGACACGTTTCTACCACGTTGCGTGCCCGGCGGGCGCTCGCGGGTTACTCCTCGGCGCGCACCATGAGGGCGCTCGCCAGCGCGGCCACGCCCTCGCCTCGGCCCGTGAAACCCAGGTGATCCGAGGTCGTCGCTGACACGGTGACCGTGCCCCCGGCGATCTCGCTCATGACCGCGCAGGCCTCGGGCAGTCGCGCGGCCATACGAGGTCGGTTCCCCACGACCTGCACGGTCGCGTTACCGAGCACCCAGCCGGCCTCGGCGGTCATGCGGCGAACCTCCTCAAGGAGCGCGCGCCCCGAAGCGCCCGCCCACTCGGGGCGATCCACGCCGAACACCGTGCCGAGCTCGCCCAGCCCAGTGGCCAGCAGCATCGCGTCGCACAGGGCGTGCGCGGCCACGTCCGCGTCCGAATGCCCCTCGAGGGGGCGCTCGCCCGGCCACTCCAGGCACGCGACCATCAGAGGACGGGGCGAGTCGGGTGCGGCGAACGCGTGGACGTCGACCGCTTGGCCGATGCGGAAAGGCAGATCAGTCATGGAACCAGGGTAGCGTCACGAGGAAGTCGGCGTGAAGGCGATGAGGCCCTCATCCGTCAGCCCGACCAGCAAATCGTCGTAGACCCACGTGTGGTTCCGTGCCGCCCTCAACTCGGCCGAGGTGTGCGCCTTGTTGTTCGCCATGTCGAAGAAATAGACGGTCTGTTCCTTGTATCCGATGTTCAGAATGAACGCAGCGGTTCCGTCGGCGCTCGCACGCGCATGCGTGGGGGAGAAGGAACAGGGCGGACGGGTGCTGGAAGAAACCCCCACCAACCCCTCTGCGGAGTATTTCGCAACGCCTCCCGAGGTGTGCACCGTGAGGGTTTGGCACCCATCGCCGGTCGCCTCCAGCATGCCCGTCGTCCATGGTGTCCTGCCCGAGTCGAAGAAAGCATCCCACTCACTCAGAGTCGGCATGCGGCCATCTTCTGCGGGGATAATGTGCTTAAGGCTCGGCCCAAAAGTGCCCAGGGAATTGCCGGACATGTCGAATTTTTCGAGCAACGTGGCGTTCTTACGCACGATGAGGCCATCGGAGGCCGGATACAGAGCGTCGTAGGAATAGGAACGGGCATGAGCTAAACGCCCCTCTTGTCCAAAGGTTGTCACAACACCCGTGTGTACGTTGACGATCTGTGGGTTCCTGTAGTCATCGACGGGAACCAAGGCGGAAGCCTCCTCTCCGGTCCCAATCGTGCGCGGCCCATCCCATCGTGAGAGGGAGGAGTTACGGGATTGTTTTCCCGTAATGCTTTGCCACTGCTGTGTCCAGGAACCGGATTCCTGCTTCCACCCGGCGCAGGTTTCCATGCCGGAACAGGTCACCAGGATGTCGTCGACCATGGCGATCGGATGGCCATCCTCCCACGGCGCCTGTGTCTGAATGCCCGTTGATTTCGAGATCAGGATATTTTCGACGGCGAGCCACTCGCCGACGGAGACGATGGAGAAATCTGCCCCCGAGTATGGGATCTCCATGGACCCGTCGTTGGATGTCCACAGCACGGTGGGCTCGGAGGAGGAGACGTCGATGGCTGCAAGAGAGATGGAATAGGAATGATGGTCCCGGGACACCATGTAGAGCGTTGTGCCGTCGGCAAACAGGGTGGTTTCGAATGGCTTGTCAATGCCGCTGCGAGGTTCAGGAACGGTCCAGGCGACGCTCACGCCCGCAGCCCACTCCGACGAGAGAACGTTCGTGTTCGTGGCCGAACCCTTATAGCCCTGGGAGGCTACCGGCTGTGCGGCGGGCTTCGGAATCGCTGCGATGACACGCGGCAGCGCGAAAAGGAGAGCGATGACCGCGAGGCTCGCGGCGACGATGAGTGCTGCTTTCTTCCTCTGCAGTCGTACGTATGCCTGATGGCCCGCGATACGCTCGGGGTTGGTGCGCGTGCGCGGAGGGCGAGCGCCTTTCCGGGGTGGGCTCGCGGGGGACGAGGCCTCGTCACGAGACGCCGACGATTGGGGTGTCGCCGTGGTTCGCGTCGCACCCGTGACGAGCGACCCCAGGACTGGCTTCAACGACGAGGTGACGCCCGACTGACCCGTCGCAGTGCCCTCTGACTGTCCGATTGTGGGCGCGAAGCGATCGGGGACCGGCGAGGCACCGGTCGAAGACGCGCGGTCTGCGGGCTGCTCGGCGGTGCTCTGCGTCTTCGGCTCGCTTCCGGGCGCGGGGGTGGAATCCGCGTCCGGGGGAGCCCAGCGAGAAAAGTCGTTGCTCACCCCTCGTTTCTACCACACGCGCGCCTGCACTCTACGCTCATCTCTGGCCCCGGCCTCGTCCATCCGTGTGACGAGGTGCGGGCGCCCTCGCAGGCCACGCCCCCTCTCCGATAGGATCGACTCGTGCGCTACATTTCGACCCGACGCGGCCCCAACACGCCCACCCGTTCCTTCAGTGACATCCTCCTGGAAGGCCTCGCCCCCGACGGCGGCCTCTACCTGCCCGAGGAATACCCGACGCTGTCTCGCTCCGACCTGGACGAGCTGCGCATCGTCCTGCGCGAGGACGGCTACGCGGCCATGGCCGCCGGCATTATCTCCCTCTTCGTCGACGACATCCCGGCGAACGACCTGAGCGCGATCACGGCCCGTGCCTACCGCACCCCCGCCTTCTCCGACCCCCAGATCGTCCCCGTCGACGCCCTGGAGGGCACCGACCTGCACCTCGCCCACCTGTCGAACGGCCCCACGGCCGCCTTCAAGGACATGGCGATGCAGCTCCTCGGTGAGCTCTTCGAATACGAGCTCACTCGCCGCGGCGACTGGCTCACCATCGTCGGCGCCACCTCCGGCGACACCGGCTCCTCCGCCGAGTACGCGCTGCGCGGCCGACGCGGCCTCTCCGTCGTCATGCTCACCCCCGCCGGCCGCATGACCGCCTTCCAGCGCGCCCAAATGTTCTCCCTCCTCGACGAGAACATCGTCAACGTCGCCGTCGACGGTGTCTTCGACGACTGTCAGGACCTCGTCAAGGCCGTCAACATGGACGCTGACTTCAAGGCCACCTGGCACGTGGGCGCCGTCAACTCCATCAACTGGGCGCGCCTGCTCGCCCAGGTCTGCTACTACGTCGCCACCTGGCTGCGCGTCACCGAGGAAGGGGCCGACGCCTCGTCGAAGGTCAGTGTCGTCGTGCCCTCGGGCAACTTCGGCAACGTGTGCGCCGCCCACATCGCCCGCCAGATGGGCGTGCCGCTGGGAACCCTCGTCGTCGCCACGAACGAGAACGACGTCCTCGACGAGTTCTTCCGCACCGGCGTCTACCGCCCCCGCTCCTCCGCGGACACGCTGGCCACCTCCAGCCCGTCCATGGACATCTCCAAGGCCTCGAACTTCGAGCGCTTCATCTTCGACCTCATGGGCCGCGACGGGGACGCCACCCGCGCCCTCTTCGACGTGGCGCTCGCCCGCGACGGCTACTTCGACCTGTCCGGCACTCCCGAGTTCGCGGCCCTGCGCGACACCTACGGCTTCATCTCCGGCACCTCCTCGCACGCGGATCGCCTCGCCGAGATCGCGCGCACGGAGAAGGAAAGCGGCTACCTCCTCGACCCGCACACGGCCGACGGCGTGCACGTCGCCCGCGCCGTGCGCCCGCAGATCGAGGGCCCGCTCGTCGTCATGGAGACCGCGCTGCCCGTCAAGTTCGCCGACACGATCCTCGAGGCCACCGGCCACCTCCCGCCTGTGCCCAAGCGCTTCGAAGGCATCGAAGGCCGCGAAGAGCGCGTCACGCCCCTCGCCAACTCCGTTGAGGACCTCAAGGCGCTCATTCGCGAGCGCGTGCGCCCCGGCGCCTGAGTTTTCTTTCGCTCGACGAGGCCCGAGCCCCCACCAGCGAAGCCGCACCGTTTCGCCTGACGGGGCCCGGGCCTCGTTACATACTCCCGGGGAGTGCCCGTTTCCCTCACCCCCTCGCCCCGCCAGGTAGGATTGGTGCCATGCTGCACCTGTACGACTCCAAGAGCGCCCGCATCCAGCCCCTCAACCCGGTCACCCCCGGCAAGGTCGGCATCTACCTGTGTGGCGCCACCGTGCAGGGATCCCCGCACGTCGGCCACCTGCGCGCCGCCGTCTCCTTCGACACCCTGATCCGCTGGCTGCGCCGCAGCGGCTACGAGGTCACATACGTCCGCAACGTCACCGACATCGATGACAAGATCCTGAACAAGTCGGCCGAGGCCGGCTGGGACTGGTGGGCCTGGGCATACCGCTTCGAGCGCGAATTCACCGAGGCGTACGAGACCCTCGGTGTTGAAGCTCCCACGTACGAGCCGCGCGCCACCGGCCACATCCCCGAGCAGCTCGACCTCGTCCAGCGCCTCATCGACGCGGGACACGCCTATTCGGATGGGCGCGGCAACGTCTACTTCGACGTCCACTCCCAGCCCGACTACGGCTCGCTCACCCGCCAGCGCCTGGCCGACATGCGCACCACCGAGGACGACGCCCAAATCGACGAGGCCGTCGAAGCCGGCAAACGCGACCCCCGCGACTTTGCCCTCTGGAAGGCCAGTAAGCCGTCTGAGCCGGCCACTGCCTCGTGGGACAGCCCCTGGGGACGCGGCCGACCCGGCTGGCACCTCGAATGCTCCGCCATGTCACGGCGCTACCTCGGCGACGAATTCGACATCCACGGCGGCGGCATCGACCTGCGCTTCCCGCACCACGAGAACGAGCAGGCCCAGTCCCACGGCGCCGGCTGGGAGTTCGCGCGCCTGTGGGTCCACAACGCCTGGGTGACCACCAAGGGCGAGAAGATGTCCAAGTCGCTGGGCAACGTCCTGTCGATCGGGGCGCTCACCGAGGAGTACCCAGCCGTCGCCGTGCGCTGGGCCCTGTCGACCGTCCACCACCGCTCCGCCATCGAATGGGGTGCCGAGACGCTGCCCGCCGCGCACGCCGCCTGGGAGAAGTTCTCCACCTTCGTGGCTCGTGCCATCGAGGCCGCCGGTGAGGCTCCGGCCTCTGAGATCGCCCTGGCACCCGCCGACCTGCCCGAGGCCTTCGTCGCAGCCATGGACGACGACCTCAACGTCGCCGGCGCGCTCGCGGTCCTGCACGAGCACCTCAAGGCCGGTAACGCCGCGCTTGCTGCTGGTGACGTTTCCGGTGTGTACCGCGAGCAGGTCCTGGTTCGCTCCATGCTGGACGTGCTGGGCCTGGACCCTGCCTCCGAGCAGTGGCGCGGACAGGCTGGCATCGGCGCGGGTGCCTCTGGTGCGGCTGCGGCCGAGCACTCGGCGCTGGACGCGCTGGTCCAGGCCGTGCTGGAGGAGCGGGCCGCTGCCCGCGCTGCCAAGGACTGGGCCCGTGCCGACGAGCTGCGCGACCGCCTGGCTGCCGCCGGCGTCACCGTCGCGGACGGGCGCGACGGCGCGACGTGGAGCGTTGGCTGAGCTGCGGCTGATCCGCGGCTGAGGCCGGGCTGCTTGATGCGCCCATGGGCGGCGGCCCGCCCGCTCGCCGTCCGCGCCGCGAGCTTCGCTCGGCGCGTCGGCTCGAAGCCCGGCCAGGCCCCGCCGCCGCCCACAGGCGCCGCAGCCAGGCCCTCCGGTCCCTCCGGTCCCTCCGGCGCCCTCCACACCAGTGGGGCCTGGTCGCTGTTGTCTGGTTCGGCGCGTTGTTTTGGCGCCTGTCCGGGCCCCGCCGCTGCCCCTGGGTATCGCATCTGGGTCCTGTAGACCAGACGGCCCGCTTGTCTGAAACCGCTGTCGCCTGTGCTCGTGAGTGCCTGCGTGGGCTTGAAACCGCCATCGCTTTTGCGGGCACAGGCTGAGCTTCGACTGAAACCGGCATCGCCTTTGCGGGTGAGAATTGGGTGCTTTTGGCGCGTTTTTCGGTTGCATTGGTGTTGCCGGTTTCAATGGGTGTTGTTCAGGGGCGAGCATTGGTGATGGTGGTTTCACGCTGGCCTGTATCAGTGGTTGCAGAGGTGTCATTGGTTTCAAAGTCGCCACGGGCCGGGTCCTGCGCGTGAAAAAGTTCGCCCAGCACGGCCTGATTGTGGGTGTGAGCGTGAAAAAGTTCGCCCTGCGCGCTCGAAACACCCCAAATTTGACGTTTTTAAGGTTGCTGGGCGAACTTTGTCACGGGTTGAGTGGGGGAGAGGGCGTGCTGGGCGAATTATGTCACGCCTGCCGGCCCGCCACTGCCACCAGCCCCGGCCCGCCACTGCCTGCCGGCCCCACGGCCAGGCCTTGCGGTGCCTACGGCACCCTCCACATCGGTGACGGTGGGGGGTGTGCGCGACACGAAGCCTTCTAGCAGTGTGTCGTCGGTGTGTCGGACCCCCGTGTCGTGCAATTCCCCTGTTTGGCGGGTGTGAGTTTATGGCTTGGAGGACCCACGTGCGGATTGGCGGGTTAACGTGCGCGATCAGCCCGATGCGAGTCGAGGCCGTACCCTGATAACCAGTCGACGCCGCGAGGCGTCGCCACAAATGGGGAGGAACGCATGGAGTACGTGGCGCTGCTGCGCGGCATCAACGTCGGTGGCAAGAACAAGGTCGTCATGAGCGAGCTGCGCGAACAGATCGCCGCCGAAGGCTTCATAAACGTGCGCACCTACATCAACAGCGGCAACCTCCTCTTTGAGGCCGGGGCCGACGCCCCGCGCGATAACGTGGCCCAGGTGGTCGAGGACCTCCTGGCTCGCCGATACGACTTCCCGATCCGACTGGCCCTCCTGACGGTGCAGGACTACCTCGCGGAGCTGCACAGTCTCCCCGACTGGTGGCACGGTGAGGTCGCCCGCCGCGACGCGCTCTTCTACACACGAGGCCTGGACCGCTCCCACGTGCGTGAGCGCATCGAGGCGATGGAGCTCGGAGACGAGGCCGTACACTTCGGCGAGCACGCCGTGTTCTGGGGCAAGTTCGACGAGAAGAACTTCCTGAGGACCGCCTACCACAAGCGCCTCCTGCGCGAGGACTTCTATCGTCAGGTGACGATACGCTCCGGTTCGACGGTCGAGAAGATCGCAGCCATGCTGTCGCAGGGCTGAGGCTCGCCCCGCCCAATCGTGATTTTGGCCCCCGCGCGCGCCCCTGCGGCCCCGATGCAGCCCAAAACCCGTACGCTTGTGTCAGTTCACGAGAAAACGAGGAGACACCATGGCCTCACACAGCGGGCGCCCCGGCGCCATCCGTAAGAAGGGCACCAAGAAGGGCGCGCAGGTCGGCACCGGCGGCCACTCGCGCCGCCGCCTCGAAGGCAAGGGCCCGACCCCCAAGGCCGAGGATCGCACCTACCATCCCGCCCACAAGCGCAAGGTCAAGCGCGAGGCCCGCGAGGCCCAGGAGGCCGCGATCGCGCGCGCCCGCGCCAAGTCGTCGATCCGCGTCAAGCCCGGCCACGAGCTGATCGCCGGCCGTAACCCGGTCGCCGAGGCCGCCCGCGCCTCGGTCCCGATCGAGCGCGTATTCGTCCTCGACAACGTGAAGGACGACCGCGTGGAGGAGGTTGTGCGCCTCGCCTCGGCCATGGGCGCCCCCGTTTACGAGGTCACCCGCCGCGACCTGGATGTCGCGACCGACGGTGCCGTCCACCAGGGCGTCGCCATCGAGGTGCGCGGCTACGAGTACGCCGATGCCTCGGATCTGATCGCGGGCTCTCTGCAGCAGCTGGGCCACCCGCTCCTCGTCGCCCTCGATCAGGTGACGGACCCCCACAACCTGGGCGCTGTCCTGCGTAGTGCGGGCGCGTTCGGTGCGGACGGCGTCATCATCCCCGAGCGTCGTAGCGCGGGCGTCAACACGACCGCATGGAAGGTGTCGGCCGGTGCGGCCGCCCGCGTGCCCGTGGCTCGCGCGACGAACCTCGTGCGCGCCCTCGAGGAGGCCAAGCAGGCTGGCTACTTCGTGGTCGGCCTGGACGGCGGAGGCGATGCGCCCCTGCGTGGCCTGTCGCTGGCGGATGGCCCCCTCGTCGTCGTGACCGGTGCCGAGGGTGCGGGCCTGTCCCGCCTCGTCCGTGAGACCTGCGATCAGATCGTGTCAATCCCGATCGCCTCGACCGTTGAGTCCCTCAACGCGGCCGTTGCTACGGGCATCGCCCTGTACGAGGTGGCCTCCCTGCGCGCGCAGGGCTGAGCCTTCCGAACCATCTGTTGTCTCGCCGTGGGTGCGCGCTAGCGCCCGCGGCGAGACTCTTTTTTGGCGGCTTGGCGCATTGCGATCACGCTCCGTCCTGCGAAGAGGTGGTCTGTTGGTAGATCGCCCTCGAAGAGGAGTTCTGGCTGCGCGAGCAGTAGCTCATCGAGCTGCAGCGTGACGGCGAGGTCCTGGAGGTAGTGGCCGACGTCTTCCTTGGTGGTGGGGGTGTTGCGCTGGCTTACCCGGGTGTCGAAGCACCACACTTCGCTCGCGGGACGCCCTTCGGCCGACCAGGGCCGCGCTGCGATGAGGATCCGCGACGTCTGATAGCGAGCGGTTGCGGCAGGCTGAGAGGCAGGCTGCGAGGCAGACTGGGGGAACAGGTCGCTGCGCGCAATCGCGTCAGTCACGGTGGAGAATAGCCCGCCCAACGTATCGAGGCCGTCCGCGATCTCGGTGCCAACCCACCCATGCTGGGCGAGCTGCTCGCGCATCCCTGGCGTCTCCACCGGGGTGCTTCTCCACCTCGACGCCCAGTAGTTGATGCAGTGAGTGACCGCCTCGTGCGGATCGGTTGTGACGAGCGCGTGCAGATACCTGCGACGGAAGACCATCCGGCGCAGTGAGAAACCGGGGGTCATGATCGCTCCTTCGATGGGAGGAACTTGGCGACGGGGTCGAGGAAGCTGCCCCGCATCTGGGTGATGTTGGCGGGGGAGAGGGGGTGGTCCTCGGGCAGTTCCTCACCGTCGACGAGGCGCGGGGGAGCCAGGAGGATGCCCTGCTGGTGCAGGGCCGTGTGCAGGTACTCAAAGACGCGGGCGAAGGGATCTTTGCCGGGGCGGGCGCGCTGAATCGTCGTGTCCCAGGGGAAACACCACAGCTCGGTGCGGGCCTGTTCGGCGTCCGGCATCGGGCGAGCAGCGATGATGATGCGGGTCTTATTGAGGTGGCGCAGCTGCGTGCGCACCGCCTTCGACGTCAGGTAGACGGCGAGGCCTCCCAAGAAGAGGCCCGGTGCGATCTCGCCAAGCTCCAGGAACGTGTCGTCGAAGCGTCTGCGCGAGGTCGTGGTCTGCTCGGGCATGACCGTGACCTCTGTGCCTGACCAGCCGATGTCCGCGAAACGCTTGCACATCGTGGTCGACTCGCGCTTGATGCCGATGAACCGCCAGAACTGTGCGCAGCGCGCGACGGCCTCCGCCGGCGGACACGACACGGTGTACACCGTCATGGGGCGCCTCTTCAGGAGGGAGTCCAGCGGCAGGCGCGGGGGAGTGATATCCATCAGCACTCCTGGGGATCGGGGTAACGAGGCCAGGCTATCAGCGTGAGCGTCATCGCACGAAACCCGGAGACGATACGATGAGGCCATGAGCGTCCTGGGAACCGTCATCGTTGGCATCGTCATCCTCATCGGAGTGATCGGCGCGGTCGTGCAGATCTGGCCCTCCGCACCCGTCGTCGGAGGCGCGATCCTCGTGTGGTCGTGGATGACCGGCACCCGCGCCGCGTGGATTATTTTCGCCATCGTAGCGTTCGTCCTGATCCTCGGAACCGTGCTCAAATATGTGATCCCCGCCCGCGGCATGAACAAGGCGGGGATCCCCCAATCCACGCTCGTGTGGTGCGCCGTCGGTGGCGTCGTCGGATGGTTCATCGGCCTGCCCCTCGGTCTCGTCCTCGGCATGGTCGCGGCCATCTTCCTCGTCGAATACCTGCGCAGCCGCGACACCGCCAGCGCCTGGACAGCCACCCTCCAGGCCCTCAAGGCCTTCGGCTGGACGATCGCCATCGAGCTGATCGCCGCCCTCACAAGCGCCACGCTGTGGGGCGTCGGCGTCGCCCTGGTTGCCGCCGGAAACTGACGCGACCAGACAGGGTGCCCCGGCCTCGTCGTTCCTCCGGTAGGATGGGTCTGTTGCGCGCGCCCGCGTAACAGACCCAACTAAACGGAGATTCTCATGCCCGCCGTCATCGTGCTCGGCGCCCAGTGGGGCGACGAAGGCAAAGGCAAGGCCACTGACCAGCTCGGCCAGCACACCGACCTCGTCGTGAAGTTCAACGGCGGAAACAACGCCGGCCACACCGTCGTTATTGACGGCGAAAAGTACGCGCTGCACCTCCTGCCCGCCGGAATCCTCTCCGAAGGCGTCACCCCCATCATCGGCAACGGCGTCGTTGTCGACCTGGACGTGCTCTTCGAGGAGCTCGCGGAAATCACCGAGCGCGGCGTCGACTGCTCGCGCCTGCGCATCTCCTCCAACGCGCACATCATCCCGCCGTATAACCGCCTCATGGACCAGGCGAACGAGCGTGCGCGCGGCAACAACCTCATCGGCACGACCGGCCGAGGCATCGGCCCCACCTACGCCGACAAGATGAACCGTATTGGCCTGCGCATTCAGGACCTCTTCCACCCCGAGGAGCTGCGCGCCAAGGTCGAGGCCGCCCTGGCCCCCAAGAACACCATTTTCGAGGCCGTGGACATCCCCACGCTCGATCCCAACGAGGTGTCGGACCACCTGCTGTCCTTCGCGGATCGCATCAAGCCGATGCTGTGCGACGTGTCCCTCGTCGTCAACGACGCGCTGGACCGCGGCGACACCGTTCTCTTCGAGGGCGGCCAGGCCACGATGCTCGACATCGACCACGGCACCTACCCCTTCGTGACCTCCTCTAACCCGACCGCTGGCGGCGCGCTCACCGGCTCCGGCGTCGGCCCGACCCGCATCGACCGCGTTGTCGGCGTGGCCAAGGCGTACACGACGCGCGTCGGCGAGGGACCGTTCCCCACGGAGCTGGACGACGAGGTCGGCGAGGCCCTGCGCACCAAGGGCGGCGAGTTCGGCGTGACCACGGGTCGCCCGCGCCGCACCGGCTGGTTCGATGCCGTCATCATGCGCTACTCGACGCGTATCAACGGCCTGACCGACATTTGCCTGACCAAGCTCGACGTGCTCTCCGGCTACGAGACGATCCCCGTGTGCGTGGCCTACGAGGTTGACGGCGTGCGCACTGAGGAAATGCCCCTCGACCAGGCCGGCTTCGAGGCCGCTGTGCCCGTGTACGAGGAGCTGCCCGGCTGGAGCGAGGACATCTCGCAGTGCCGTTCCTTCGACGAGCTGCCTCAGGCCGCCCAGGACTACATCAAGCGCCTGGAAGAGCTGTCGCGCTGCCGCATCCAGTCCATCGGCGTGGGCCCGGGCCGCGAGGCCACGATCGTGCGCTACCCGCTCATGTGACGGTTTGCTGAGACGATAGTGGGGGCCGGTGCTGCAACGCAGCACCGGCCCCCACTCGTTTCACGCGCCACCGTCGGCGCGCATGTACGACAAAGCACGCCGAACCGAATGCGCCTGTCGGCGCGAAGGCCGCTCGTAGCGGCAGAGTTTGGAGCCCGGGGCATACCGGTCCGGCGTGCCCCACAACTGTACGACCAGTCAACGCCCGCGCGCATCCCGTGGCGGCGTGCATCAACCCACACGGGGCGTGCGCCACAGCCCGCCCCTCATCGCCGAGGCCGTGGCATCGTGAAGCGGGACTGACACCCGGCCCCGTGCCCGGGAGAGCCGACCCGCGCGAGCGGCTCCTGCCTCGTGAGGGGCGCACATGTGGGACCATGGAAGCGTGATGACTTCGACCCCGCCCACGCGACCCCGAACCCGCCCGAACCGCGGGCGTCGCCGCGAGACCCTGGCGACCCGGCACGTGCCCAACGGAATCGGTACCCTCACCGTCACCCTGCTGGCCGTGGCGACCATCGTCGCCTGGTGGCTGCCCGGTTCGCGTTGGAGCGTCGGACCCGTCGTCGCCGTCGCGTCCTTCCTGCTGGCTCTCGGCTGGCCGACGCTGGCGCGCCTGCACATGCCGTGGCTCGCGCAGGCGGTCCTCGCCCTGGGTGGCGCGCTGACCCCCATGGGCGTTGCCTACTGGAAGAACCTCGACATCGCCGTACCCTTGACGGGCATCACCCTGGTCGCCCTGGTCGCCGCCACGATCCTGGACGCGCCCGCGCCCCGCGACCACTCCGTGGGCCACACGAGCGAGCACTGGGGGTCCACCTCGCTGACTGCCGCCCTCGCCTCGTCGGTGACCGGGCTCCTCATCGTCACCTCCGGGTCCATGTGGGTCTCCCTCACCGTCCACGAGCGCTGGTCCGTGATCGTCCCCATGGCCGCCCTCATCGCGATTATCGCGGCGGCGTCGGCGCGCTCGGGACGCAGCGCGAAGGCGGGCGTCATCTACGCGATGCTGACCGGCATCGTCGCTGGTCTCGTCGCCGCGTCAATCGCGTGGATTCTCGGACAGACATCGGACCTCCTGCCCGTCGTCTTCCCCTTCATCACCAAGCGTTTCGGCGACTTCGCCGCCTTCCTGACCCTCGGTGGCGTCACCGGCTTCGGCGTTGGCTTCGCGGTCTCCGTCGTCGACGCGCTGCTGGGCGAGCGCGCCGCCTCCGCGCAGCTCGCCAACGTTCTGGGCCGAGGCGCCGCGAAGTTCCTCGTCGCCGCCCTGCCCGTCTACGCGATGATCCGCATCGGCGGAATCTGAGACCCCGCGGCGGTCGGGTCTCCGCGTGGCCGGGCCCCGGCCTCATCCCTATTTCGCTGCCAGCTGCGCGCGTCCCTGCTCGCGCGGTGAGCGTCCACCCGAGGCGTTAGGCTGGAGTCATGATGGTGATACCTGCTGACCTGCCCGCACTCGTCGCTCCCGTCGCGTGGATGCTTGGAACCTGGGAGGGGTGGGGCATGTACGCCGCCCCCGCCGCCCCCGGCCAGGAAGAACCTGCCGAGGATTCCCCCGTTATCGAGGAGATCCGCGGCGATGTCGTCGGCGAGCAGATGCGCCTGGTGACCCGCGTGTACGCGGGCGTCGCCTCCGAGCCGATCGACCCCACGTGGGACGCGGCGAAGGGCCTGTCCGCAATCAAGAAGGGCGACCTGATCAGCGAAGAGACCGTGTACGTCTCCGTGGCCCCCTCCGACGCGCCGCTGCCGCCCCCGGGCCAGTACAACTCCCGCGAGTTCACGGCGACCTCTGCGTCCACCGAGGGCCACAGCGCCGTGTGGGACGGCGTCAGCGTCGGTCCGCGCGTGCAGATGGTCTCCGACGCGATCGCGCTCGGCGTGGGCGCCACCCGCGTCACGCACCTGGGTCGCATGTTCGGCCTGGTCGCGGGCGAGCTCATGTGGACGCAGGAGCGCACGCTCGACGGCGAGGATGAGGCCGACGTCGAGATCTCCGGCCGCCTGCACCGCACCGCGCAGGCCTCGACCGAGTCCGGCGAGGTCATCGAAGGCATCGACGACTCCCAGGATGGCTTCCTTGTCTGAGTCTGCGCTCGATTCCGAGTTCGTCGACGAGGCCGTGGCCTCCTTCGGCGCGACCCCGCACTTCGGGGACCCGTCGGGGGAGCAGTGGGCCCTCGAGGGTGGTCGTGCGCTGGTGCGCCGCCCGGACCTGGCGGTCATTTCCGTGTCGGGGGCCGATCGGCTGACGTGGCTGACGTCGCTGGCCTCCCAGATCGTCACCGACCTCGTGCCCGGCGCGAGCCGCGAGCTGCTGATCCTCTCGCCCGAGGGGCGCGTCGAGCACTGGGCCGGCGCCAGCGACGACGGGGAGACGCTGCACCTGATCGTGGAACGCTCGGACCTGTCGGGGTTCGTGGAGTTCCTCGAGTCGATGCGTTTCGCGCTGCGCGTCGCCGTCTCAGAGAGCGACGTCGTCGTGTTCTCCTCGGTCCGCACGTGCGCGAATACGCCCGAGTCCGTGGCCGACCTGCCCGGACACCTGTGGACCTGGGAGGACCCGTGGCCCGGCGTCGTGGAAGGCGGGGCCGCCTACTTCCAGGGCGAGCGTCATCCCGGCGCGCGCACCCCGATGATGTTTCACGCTGTTTCACGCGAGGCTGCGGACGAGTTTGAGGCCGCGTGGCTGTCTGCGTGCCCCGAGGCCGGCTCGCGCCGCCGCGCCGGATACCTGGCGTGGGAGGCCATGCGCATTGCCGCGTGGAAGCCGCGCCTGGGCCGCGAGACCGACGCCCGCGCGATCCCGCCCGAGGTGGACTGGCTACGCAGCGCCGTCCACACGACGAAGGGCTGCTACCGCGGGCAGGAGACCATCGCCCGCGTCCTCAACCTCGGACGGCCCCCGCGCCGCCTCACCTACCTGCAGCTGGATGGTTCGCGCGGCGACCTGCCCGCGCCCGGCACACCCATCGAGGTGGGCGGGCGCCAGGTCGGCGTCATCACCTCCTCGGCCCGCCACGCGGACGAGGGGCCGATCGCCCTCGCGCTGATCGCCCGCGCCGTGCCCGTCACGACCGTCTTCGACATCGACGGCGTCGCCGCCGCCCAGGAGGAGATCGTGCCCGTCCATGGCAAGTCCTCCGTGTCGCCCGTGACCCGTCCGGGCGCCGACCTCTCGCGCGAGGCTGGCCAGCGCGGCGGTTCCACGGGCTTCGGCGGCCTCGGCTCGGCCCTGGGGTCGCGCTGATGCGCGCCGTCATCCAGCGCGCCACCTCGGGCGAGGTCCGCGTTGACGGCACCGTCGTCGGCCGCCTCGCCATCGATCCGCACGAGGCGGGGGAGAAGCGCCAGGGCCTCGTCGTCCTCCTGGGCGTCCAGCGTGGCGACGGCCCGGAGCAGGTGGCCACGGTTGCCCGCAAGATTGCCGAGCTGCGCATCCTCGACGACGAGCGTTCCGCGCTCGACGCGGGCGCCCCGATCCTCGTGATCTCGCAGTTCACCCTGTACGGGGACACCCGCAAGGGGCGCCGTCCCTCGTGGGCGCACGCCGCCCCCGGCGAGGAGGCCGAGCCCCTCGTTGACGCGGTCGTCGCCGACCTGCGAGGCCGGGGCCTGCACGTCGAAACCGGCCAGTTCGGGGCGATGATGGAGGTCTCGCTGGTCAACGACGGGCCCTTCACTGTCCTCGTCGAGGCGTAGTCGCGGGGGCTGCCCGCCGCGACTGTGCTTGCGTGAGAGTCGTGCTGTGACGCTGCGGACCAGTGCGGCCGAGCAAAACCGCGCTCGCACTTGTTACCGATGGGGTGTTGCACCTGATCGGTAAGCTTCAACCCCTTCTGATCGGGTTGAATCTTCCCGATCGGGTTGAATCCTGCCGATAGCTCCGCGTTTGTACTTGTTGTCGAGGGGCCATGCACCCGATCAGTAGGCATTACACCCTTTCTGATCGGGTGTAATGCCCCTTAACGGGTGTCATGCTCGTTAACGGGTGTAATGCCCCCTAACTGGTGCATCGCTGCGCTCAGCTGCGTGCAGTGTCTCTTGTGGGGCTAGCTGCATGGAATCTGCGTGTGGCCACAGAGCATGGTTTCTCCCCAATCTCGCACGTAATTCCCATGGCAACCTTTCATGCATTGAAAAATGCTCGTTGGAATTGCAACGTTTATGGGCTGTCTCGAAAAGTGACCGAGGGGAACTACGTGCGACTTTTGGGTGAGGCTCTCAGAGAGACATGCCGATAGTTCATGCCGTGCCTCGGCCTCGGCCTCGCGCCTGGCCCGCCGCCGTGCCCCGGCCTCGTGCCGCACAGGCCCCGTGACCCGACCCCGGCCCTGCGTCGACGAGGCCCCGTGACCCGACCCCGGCCCTGCGTCGACGAGGCACCGTGACCCGACCCCGGCCCTGCGCCCAGGGCGAAAGCGCGCGCACGCCGCCCCTGCTTTCCGTAGGCTGTAACCAGTCAACTGGGACGGGTGTACGCCGTGCTCGGCGAAGTGCCTGTCCTGTGAAACGAGGAGAGGCATGTTCGAACGCTTTACCGACCGCGCTCGCCGGGTCGTCGTGCTCGCGCAGGACGAGGCTCGCGGTCTCAAGCACAACTACATCGGCACGGAGCACCTGCTGCTCGGCCTGATCTCCGAGGGTGAAGGCGTCGCCGCCAAGGCCCTGGAGACCATGGAGATCAAGGGCGAGGCCGTGCGCGCCTCCGTCATCGAGATCATCGGCGAGGGAGAGAAGCCGGTCGAGGGCCACATTCCCTTCACCCCGCGCGCCAAGCGCGTCTTCGAGCTGAGCCTGCGCGAGGCCCTGCAGCTGGGCCACAACTACATCGGCACGGAGCACCTGCTGCTTGGCCTCCTCAAGGAGGGCGAGGGCGTGGCCGCCCAGGTCCTGACCAAGCAGGGCGCGGACCTGGCGCAGGTGCGACAGACCGTCATCCAGATGCTCAGCGGCTACCAGCGCGGCGACGACGAGGGTCGCGAGTCAGTCGGCGCGGGTGTGGGCGGCTCGGGTGGTCCCGAGCGCTCCAACTCCGCGATCCTCGAGCAGTTCGGCCGCAACCTGACGCAGGCCGCGCGCGAGAACAAGCTGGACCCCGTGATCGGCCGCCGCGTCGAGATGGAGCGCGTCATGCAGGTCCTCTCGCGCCGCACGAAGAACAACCCGGTGCTGATCGGTGAGCCCGGCGTCGGTAAGACCGCGGTCGTCGAGGGCCTCGCTCAGGCGATCGTGCACGGCGACGTGCCCGAGACGATCAAGGACAAGCAGATCTACAGCCTCGACATGGGGTCGCTGGTCGCCGGCTCGCGCTACCGTGGCGACTTCGAGGAGCGCCTGAAGAAGGTCCTCAAGGAGATCCGCACGCGCGGCGACATCATCCTGTTCATCGACGAGATCCACACCCTCGTGGGTGCGGGTGCCGCCGAGGGCTCGATCGACGCAGCCCAGATGCTCAAGCCCATGCTGGCGCGCGGCGAGCTCCAGACGATCGGCGCCACCACGAACGACGAGTATCGCAAGTACATCGAGAAGGACGCGGCCCTCGAGCGCCGCTTCCAGCCGGTGAAGGTCGAGGAGCCCAGCGTCGACGAGACGGTGGAGATCCTCAAGGGCCTGCGCGACCGCTACGAGGCGCACCACCGCGTCATCATCACGGACGCTGCGATCCAGGCTGCCGCCGAGCTGGCGGACCGCTACATTTCGGATCGTTTCCTCCCCGACAAGGCCATCGACCTGGTCGACGAGGCCGGCGCGCGCTTGCGCATCCGCCGCATGACCGCTCCGCCCGAGCTGCGCGAGCTGGACGAGAAGATCGCCGAGGTGCGCCGCAACAAGGAGGCGGCCATCGACGATCAGGACTTCGAGAAGGCCGCGTCGCTGCGCGATGAGGAGTCGAAGCTCTCCGAGGAGCGCAAGGCGAAGGAAGAGGCCTGGAAGGGCGGCGAGTCCGACGAGATCGCCGAGGTCGGGGATCAGGAGATCGCCGAGGTCCTGGCCATGTCGACCGGTATCCCGGTCGTGCGCCTCACCCAGACCGAGACCGCGAAGCTGCTCAAGATGGAAGACGAGCTGCACAAGCGCGTCATCGGCCAGGACGAGGCCGTCAAGGCTCTCGCTCAGTCGATCCGTCGTACGCGCTCGGGTCTGAAGGATCCGAACCGTCCCGGTGGCTCGTTCATCTTCGCCGGCCCGACCGGCGTGGGTAAGACCGAGCTGGCGAAGGCCCTCGCGGAGTTCCTCTTCGGCGACGAGGATGCCCTCATTCAGCTGGATATGTCCGAGTTCTCGGAGAAGCACACGGCCTCGCGCCTCTTTGGTGCTCCTCCCGGCTACGTCGGCTACGACGAGGGTGGTCAGCTCACGGAGAAGGTCCGCCGCAAGCCGTTCTCGGTCGTCCTCTTCGACGAGGTCGAGAAGGCTCACCCGGACATCTTCAACTCGCTGCTCCAGATCCTCGAAGAGGGTCGCCTGACGGACTCGCAGGGCCGCAAGGTGGACTTCAAGAACACCGTCATCATCATGACGACGAACCTGGGTACCCGCGACATCAACAAGGGTGTCCTCACGGGCTTCCAGACCGCGGACAACTCGACGCACGACTACGGCCGCATGAAGGCGAAGGTCGCGGAGGAGCTCAAGCAGCACTTCCGTCCCGAGTTCCTCAACCGTGTCGACGACACGATCGTGTTCCCGCCGCTGACCAAGCCCGAGATTGCGCGCATCGTCGACCTGATGATCGCCAAGCTGGCCAAGCGTATGGAGGCTCAGGACATGCGCCTGCAGCTGACGGACGAGGCTCGCGAGCTGCTCGCGGACGTGGGCTTCGACCCGGTCCTGGGTGCGCGCCCGCTGCGTCGTGCGATCCAGCGTGAGATCGAGGATGCGCTGTCTGAGCGCATCCTGTTCGGAGAACTGCAACCCGGTCAGGTTGTTACCGTTGGCGTCACCGGAGAGGGTAAGGACCGCAAGTTCACCTTCAACGGAGAGTGATTTACTCGCCAATTATCTGCGGCTGACAAACCAGTCGCTTCGAGAGGGCGGCCCGTCGTACTGCGACGGGCCGCCCTCTAGTTGTCAAGTAATCGCACATCTGATAGATTCTCGTTAACTATTAGTATGCGGTGTAGTCGTGCCACACTATTTCTGGGGTATTGCTCACCGATCGAGAGAGGCCATATGTCCGCGAAAACGCGACACAATCGGATCAGTGCGAGGCGCCGTCTGCCGGCGTTCATCCTCGTGCTGCTCGTTGTTGCGCTCTGCGTCGCGGGTGTCATCTACAAGGGCGCCGAGGTGACCCAGGTCAACGTCAATGACGGCGGCATCTGGGTGACCAACAAGTCCAAGCAGATGGTTGGCCACCTCGACTACGAGGCCCGTATCCTCGACGGCGCGCTGCGCACCGAGGCCACCAACTTCGACGTCGGCCAGGCGGGGGAGACCGTCACCGTCTCCGACCTCACCTCTTCGACGGTTGCGCCCGTCAACGTCACCCAGGTTTCCCTCGGCTCTCCGACGGCCCTGCCCGCGGGTTCCGCGGTCATGCAGGGCGGCGATGTCCTCGGCGTCCTCAATGGCTCCGACGGCACCCTCTGGACGACCTCCGCCGTGAACCCCAGCCCCTTGAACCTTTCCGAGGGGGCGGCCATCTCCTCGAACATGGGCGCCAGCGCCTTCGTGACCGGTTTGGACGGCTCCGTCTACACTCTTGCCGCCTCGGGCACGCTGACGACCGTCAAGCGTCAGGGCGCGGTCGATCAGGCCCAGACCT
This sequence comes from Schaalia odontolytica, assembly GCF_005696695.1. Taxonomy (NCBI): domain Bacteria; kingdom Bacillati; phylum Actinomycetota; class Actinomycetes; order Actinomycetales; family Actinomycetaceae; genus Schaalia; species Schaalia odontolytica. The sequence continues at coordinate 313,351 of NZ_CP040006.1, forward strand.
CGACCGTTGAGGGCATCCCCGCGGACGCGCGACTGAGCATGACCGTCGTCGGCGACCAGGTCGTCGCCCTCGACGGCGAGTCCAACACGCTCTTCCTGCCCGACAACAAGCGGATCGATCTGAGCGCTGCCGGCGTCGAGACCGGCGGCGTCCTCCAGCAGGCCGGCCCCAAGGCCGATTTTGTCCTGCTCGCCACGCCCACCTCGCTGGTGACGATCCCGCTGGCGGGCGGCGCCCCGACGATCACGGCCTCCACCGAGGGCGGCGTCAGCGGCACCCCGGCCGCTCCCGTGCGTCACGAAGGCTGCGCGTATGGCGCGTGGACCGGAAGCGGCGCGTACATGCGCGCCTGCGACGATCCTTCGGCGAACAAGCAGATGGTCGTCGATACGCTGACGACCGCGCGTGAGATCGTGTTCCGCACGAACCGCAAGGCCATCGTCCTCAACGACGTCGCCGAGGGCAGCGTGTGGCTGCCCGACTCGAACATGGTCCTCATGGACAACTGGGACGAGGTTGAAAACGAGCTCGAGGAAAACGAGGACGAGCAGGACAGCCCCGAGCTGACGAACGAGGTCGCGGACCCGCAGCAGCGCGAGGAAAACACCCCGCCCGAGGCCGAGGACGACGAGTTCGGCATTCGCCCGGGACGCTCGACCATCCTGCCCGTCCTCGACAACGACTCCGATCTCGACGGCGACGTGCTGACCGCAGCGCCGGTCAAGCAGCCCGAGTGGGGCGTCGTGACCGTCGCGCGCGGCGGACGAGCCCTGCAGATCAGCGGAGTGTCGGCCTCGCAGGTCGGCTCGACGACGTTTACCTACGCGGCTTCCGACGGCCAGGCTTCGGCCGAGGCCAACGTGCGCGTCACCATTCACCCCTTCGATCAGAACGAGGGGCCTGCGCAGCTGCGCGTCCCGACCGTCAAGATCGGCGCGGGCGCCCAGATCCAGTACGAGGCTCTGAGCGATTGGCGCGATCCCGACGGCGACCCGATCTACCTGAAGAACGCCGAGGCCCCCGAGGGGCTGAAGGTCTCCTTCACCGAGGACGGCTCCGTCACCATTAACGAGGAGGGCGGCGCAGCCGGCCCGAAGTCCATCGTTCTCACGGTCGCCGACGACCAGGGCGCGGAGACCCGCGGTGAGCTGATCGTCGACGTTCAGGAGGCCGGAAACCTGCCGCCGTCGGCGAACGGCGACCTGTTCCAGGCGCATCCGGCGAGACCGTCACGCTCGACCCTCTCAAGAATGACACCGACCCCAACGGTGACCAGCTGACCCTGGCGGCCGTCTCCGGTGCGCCCGCCGGCGCCTCGATCCAGCCCGACCTGGATCACGGAACCATCGACTTTAGGGCGACCGAGCCGGGCTCCTACTCCTTCGCCTACACCGTGTCCGACGGCATTGCGACGACCCTGGGCATTATCCGCGTCGAGGTCATGGCGCCCTCGAGCGAGCCCCCCGTCGCCGAAAATGACACGGCGGTCCTGCCGCAGGGTGGCTCCGTCCTCGTCGCGCCCCTGAACAACGACTACGACCCCTCCGGCGGCCTGCTGTCGATCGTCTCCGTGGATGCCTCGAACACCCCCGAGATCGAAGTTGCCCTCATCGATCGTCACCTGCTGCGCGTCACCGCGCCCGCTGGCCTGGACCGCACGGTGCAGTTCAGCTACACCGTGTCCAACGGCGTCGGCGAGGCCACGGCCGACGTGATGGTCATCCCCGGAGCGGCGGACCGCTCGGACCTGCCGCCCATCCTCAAGCCCGACCACGTCAAGGTGCGCGTCGGTGACGTGGGTACCGTGTCGGTCCTGGCGAACGATCGCTCGCCCGCAGGCCTGAACCTGCAGGTCGAGTCGACCCTCGAATACGACCAGGGTTCCGCGCTGGGAACCCCCTTCGTCACGGGCAACCAGGTGCGCCTTGAGGCTGGGCAGACCCCCGGCCTCATGGACGTGACCTACTCGGTCATCGACTCCGCGGGCAACCGCGCCTCGAGCACCGTCACCTTCGAGGTGATGGGTGCCTCCGATCAGAACCAGGAGCCGCGTCCTCGCGACATCACCGCCTGGGCGGCCGCGGGGCAGACCACCCGTATCGCAGTGCCCCTGGACGGCATCGACCCCGACGGTGACTCCGTGACCCTCAGCGGTCTCGGCTCGTCCCCGCAGCTGGGTAACGCGACCGTCGGCCCGACGTGGATCGACTACACGCCGAACCAGAACGCCTCGGGCACCGACTCCTTCACCTACACGGTCGAGGACCGCCAGGGCGGACATGCTTCCGCTCGCGTGCGCGTCGCAATCTCGGCCGCGCCCACGCTGAACCAGAACCCGGTCGCCGTCCCCGACACGGTCCTGACCCGCCCGGACCGCATGGTGACCGTCAACGTCCTGTCGAACGACGTGGACCCCGACGGCGATCCGCTCGCGCTGGAGGAGGGCAGCCTCGAGACGGCCACGCCCGAGCTCGACCCGCAGGCTCTGTCCTCCTCGACCATCCAGGTGCACACGCCCTCGCAGGCCGGCACCTACCTCGTGTCCTACGCGGTGAGCGACGGCCGCGGTGGCTCCGCCCGAGGCACTGTCACCGTTTATGTGCAGGACGACGCACCGCTGAAGGCTCCCATCGCCCGCGATGATTTCGTGTCCTACGAGGAGCTGCCTACCGACGGCTCGGCCGTGCGCGTGAAGGTCCTCGATAACGACGAGGATCCCGACGGCAGCATCAACGAGCTGACCGTCACGAGCGCCGAATCCGGCGTGACCGTGGAGGGCTCCGACGTGCTCATCCCGGTGACGGACAGCATGCGCCTGGTCGTCTACACGATTACGGACCGTGACGGCCTGACCAACTCCGCCGTCGTGACCGTGCCCGGCCGCGACACGACCGCGCCCTTCCTCAACACCGCGGGCCTGCCCATCGAGATGGATGCGGGCACCTCGCGCACGATCAACCTGTCGGATTACGTGGTGACGCGCTCGGGCCGCAGCCCGCGCCTCGTGGACGACTCCTCGCCGGTCGCGCAGACCGGCCTGGACTCGGTCGTCGCCGACTCGTCGACGCAGCTGACGCTGACCGCGAATGCCTCCTTCGGCGGCAACTCGGCGTTCCTCATCCAGGTCGCGGACGGCGACGCCTCCGACTCGGGCACGCTCACCGCGTCCCTGTCGCTGCCCGTGCGCATCAAGGCGACCCAGAACCAGCCGCCCACCTTCGCCCCGACCGCGATCCGCGTCGAGGCCGGCGGCGCCGCCGTCACGCAGGATCTCAGGCTCGGCGTGCGCGACCCCGAGGGCACGGACGTCTCGACCTTCACCTACGCGATGGGCTCGGCCCCCGACACGATCTCCGCGTCGCTGTCGGGCACCGTCCTGACCGTGTCGGCGCCCGAGAACGCCCCCGCCGGCTCCGCCGGTGCCATCGCCGTGAGCGTCACGGATGAGCAGGGCAACACCGTCAACGGCTCGATCCCCGTCGAGGTCGTCGGCACCACGAAGCCACGCATCCAGCTCCCGGCATACTCGCGGCAGACCTCGGTGAACAACCCCGTGAGCATCGACGTGGCCTCGGAGGCGATCAACCCCTTCCCGGACACGCCGATCTCCCTTGAGGGCGCCGCCATCTCACTCGGGGATGCGACCACGTCGACCTCCGGCACGGTTGTGACTATCACCCCGAAGTCGGCGGGTACCATCTCCGTCGCCTACCGCGTGAACGACAAGCTCAAGGACCCCTCACGCGTCGTCCAGGGCACCATCACGGTCACCGTGAAGGGCCCGCCCGACGCGCCCACCGGCGTGGTGGCCCGGGCCAAGGGCCCGACGGGCGCCACCGTGTCCTTCCATGCTCCGGCCTCCAACGGCGAACGCATCACCGAATACCGCATCTTCAACGGTAACGACCAGGTTGCGACCTGCACCGAGACCGTGTGCGAGGTGAACGGCCTGACGACTGGCCGCAGCTACACCTTCACCGTGAAGGCGGTGAATGCCTCCGGCGAGTCTGAAGGCGCGACGTCGAACTCCGTGACCCCCTCCGGCGTCCCGGATCGCCCGGGCGGCCCGACCGTCACTGCCGGTGACGGCGAACTCGCGGTGCGGTGGGATGCGCCCAACAACAACGGGTCGCGCATCACCTCGTACACCGTGTACGCGACGACCGCGGGTTCTGTGGCGAGCAGCTGCACGACCAACGGCGAGCAGACGTGCACCATCAAGGGCCTCAAGAATGGCCAGCCGTATGTCGTCACGGTTGTCGCCACGAATGCGAACGGCAATTCCCAGGCGTCCCCGGGCGTGACGGGCACCCCGAAGGCCACGATCCAGCCCCCGGACAAGCCCGTTATCTCGAAGGCCGAGCCCAAGCAGGTCGGTCAATCCATGGTCCTCGACCTGTCGTGGGTCCTGGGCAAGTCCGGCTCCAGCGGCTGGGGAACGACGACCATTCAGGTCGGCAGTGAGCCTGTAACGGTCGCGGGTGGTTCGACGTATCGCCAGGTTTCCGTGACTCCGGGCACTACCGTCAACGTGACCGTGACCGTGACCAACCTGCAGGGCGAGAGCGCGATATCCGACACGCGTACCGTCACTATTCCCGCCCTCACGCCCGTGCGCGAGCCCAAGGGGGAAGTGCCGAGACCGGACGCCCCCGGCCTGCACACCCCTCCGGATAACTCCGTGGGTAACATCCAGGTGTCGAATGCTCGACTGCGTGAAGGAAACGGCTACAAGGCCGCCGACCTGAAGCTCTTCTACGGAGATACCCCGGAGAAGTGCAAGGCGCCCGGTAACCTCGTGAACTTCAACAACGGAGACCGCGCCGACTTCAATATCGGCCCGCTCACCCCGGGCGCCACGGTGACCTACTACTTCTGCCAGCAGGGCCAGAAGGACGACGGCTCGTACGCCTGGAGTGAAACCGTGGCGGTCACGGGCGTCGTAGGCAACGGCCAACGCAGCCGTGATGACGATGACCCCATCCCGACCTTCGAGGTCCAAGCAACCGCGTCCTACGTCCAGAAGAATCGATCCTGGGGTGTGGCTGCTTCGTGGTCCAATCCGAGCGGAGTGGAGATCACGCAGACCAATACCTGGATCGAGGGACTGAAAGACTCGACCAAGCAGAGTTGGACAGGCCCGCTCACCAACTGGTGGGCCGAGGACCTGGCGCCCGGCCACGAGTACACGATCGTCGTCGAGGTCATCGGAAACAACGGTCAGCACCGCGAGGTGAGGACCACCGTGAAGACCGGAGACTTGGCCGATAACGTGAAGGCAACCTTCGAAGATGCGGTCACCTGCCCGAATGGGCAGCCGTGCGGCTCGATGACGCTGCGTGCCGTCAACGCCTCGAACTATTCGTCCGGCGTGACGCTCGTGTGCCGCGTGAAGACCGGACGCCCCTCAGCGATCACCGAGTTCCGTTTCTCGCGGGATAACCCTCAGATTACGGGTATCCTGACCGAGGCCACGACGGGACCAGAGCTTCTCGCGAAGCCCCCCGTCGTCGACTGTCGCGCTGAATAGACCACCCCCCGCCACACAACAAAGGTAGAAACATGACCCTTTCCATTGAGGATGCAACCAGGTTCGCCCAGGTCTTCAAGGGCCTCGTCGACGGCGTGTCCGTGGCGGTCCTGGACAAGCGCCAGGCCGTGCGACTCGCGCTCACGACGATGTTCGCGGGCGGACACCTCCTGCTCGAGGACGCCCCCGGCACCGGTAAGACCGCGCTGGCGCGCGCCATCAGCGCCGTCATCGACGGCACGCACTCGCGCATCCAGTTCACCCCGGACCTGCTGCCCTCGGACATCACCGGCGTCAACATGTTCAACCAGAAGACGGGCGAGTGGGTCTTCCACGCCGGCCCCGTCTTCGCGGAGATCGTCCTGGCAGACGAGATCAACCGTGCGTCGCCCAAGACCCAGTCCGCCCTCCTGGAGGTGATGGAAGAGGCCCAGGTGACGGTTGACGGCGTGCGCCGCCCCGCCCCCCAGCCCTTCATGGTCATCGCGACCCAGAACCCCGTCGAGCAGGCAGGCACCTACCCGCTGCCCGAGGCCCAGCTGGACCGCTTCCTCATGAAGACCTCGATCGGCTACCCCTCGCGCTCCGCGATGATTGACGTCCTCGACGGCTCGGCCTCGCCCGACCGCTCGAAGAACCTCAAGCCCCTGCTGTCGGGCAAGGACATCGTCGCCTGGGCGGCCCTGGCCTCGGCGAACCACACCGACCGTGCCGTTCTCGACTACGTGGCCGCGCTGGCGGAGGCGACCCGCGAGGACGAGTCCTCGCTGCTGGGCGTGTCCACCCGTGGCGCCATCGGCATGGTGCGCTGCGCACGCGTGTGGGCGGCCGCGCAGGGACGTAACTTCGTCCTGCCCGACGACATCAAGGCCCTCGCGGTGCCCGTGTGGGCGCACCGTGTCATCGTCGACCCCGACGCCGCGTTCTCGGGAGCGACCGCCGAGGGCGTCATCCAGCGTGCCCTGACGTCGGTGCCCGCACCGGCCGTCGGCGCGTAAGGAAACGCCGGATACAACGATGGAAGGGATGCGAACGGACACCCCCACGATGGTCTCGCCCAAACGGGCGCAGGCCGTTCGTTCGCATCCCCTCAAAGCCCTCGTGGGCGCGGTCACCCCGACCGGGTGGGCGGTCATCACGCTCGTCATCGTGGGCCTTGCGCTCGCGGTGGCCTTCCAGTGGGTCGAGGCCCTGGCGTGCGCTCTCGCGGGCGTCGTGGCCCTGGTGCTCGCCGCGATGCGCGTCGCGTGGCGTCCCCCGCACGTCGTGTCGATCCGCGTCCCCAACGAGCGCATCGTGGCCGGCCAGACCGCCGTTGGCGAGATTTCGGTGCGCAACGAGCGGGCGCGTTCCGTGCGCTCGGGCATCATCGAGCTGCCGATCGGCACGGGCACGGGCGAGTTCGTCGTGCCCCCGCTGGGCGCTCACGAGACCTGGGACGAGATGTTCCTGATTTCCTCGCGTCACCGAGGCCTCATCAACGTCGGCCCCGCGCGCGCCGTGCGCTCTGACGCGCTCGGCCTGCTGCGCCGCGTACGCATGTGGGACGAGCCCGTCCTCCTGCACGTGCACCCGCGCACCGTGCGTGTTCCCTTCGACGCGACCGGCTTCCAGCTGGACGTCGAGGGCGTGGCCACGGGCAAGCTCTCCAGCTCCGACGTGTCCTTCCACGCGCTGCGCGACTACGAGCCGGGCGACGACCGCCGCGCCGTGCACTGGCAGTCGACCGCGCGCCTGGGCAAGCTCATCGTGCGCCAGTACGAGGAGACGCACCGCTCCCACCACGTCATCGTCCTCGATACGTCCCGCGACGCGTGGGACCACGACACCTTCGAGACCGCGGTCTCCGTTGCCGGCTCCTTGGGCCTGGCAAACCTGCGCGAATCACGCCCCGTGTCGCTGTCCACGACCGAGGGCTGGCTGCCGTCGGGCGTCGCCATGCGCATGCTGGACGCCCTCTCCGAGGTGAAGGCGCGTTCCTTCGGCGACCTGTCGCGCCGCGTGCGCGAGGCCGTGGCCCAGCGTCCCGGCGTCTCCGCCCTCACCCTCATCGTCGGTCCGAACGTGACGGACATCGAGGCCGCCCACCTGGCGCGCCTGGCCCCGATCGACGTTCCGGTCTCCATTATTCGTATCGGTGCGGAGGGCGTGCGAGCCCGCCGTGACCTCGGCCGTGGTGTGCTCCTGGATTGCTCGACGCTGGACGACCTGCCGCGCATTATCGTCGCCGGAGGCCTCGCATGAGCAAGAACGTCAACACCAAGCCCCGCGCTCAGCGCATCGATTCCCAGGACGAGGCCGCGGCCTCGTCCCTGGAGGCGACCGAGCAGCACGAGGCCACAGCCCAGGACCGGGCGCCCGCCGCCGCGGGCGAGTCGCCGGCGCCCAAGCCCAGGACCACTCGTAACCGTCTGCTGACGATCACGCAGCGCTTCGCGACGTTCCGCACGCGCCTGCCGATCTGGTCGCTGCTCGTCCTCGCCCTGCTGTTCGCCGGACCGGTCGCGGCCTTCGAGCCCGTCTTCGGCGGGGGAGCGGGCGCGATCGCCGCGGGTGCGGGCGTGGCCTGCGGCCTCTTGATCGCCGCCGCCTCGACGCGTTGGCGCTGGGACGCGCTGACGACTGTCCTGAGCGTCGTCGTTACGTACTTCCTGCTGGGCAGTGCGGCCGCCCTGCGCGCCGAGGCCCTCTACGGGTTCCTGCCCACGGGTAAGACCCTGCAGGTCATGGTGCTGGGTTCCTTCCGCGCGTGGAAGGACCTGCTCACCCTGACGGCTCCCGTGTCCGTCTACTCGGGTCCGGCCCTCGTGCCGTGGATGTGCGGCCTCGTGTGCGCTGTTCTCGCGGGCCTGATCACTGCCCGCTCCGGACGTGCGGTCCTTGGGTCGATCCCGCTCGTCGTCATGGGCGTCATTTCGGTTTTCTTTGGCCTGTCTCACCATGCGCTGCCCGTGTGGGCCGTGCTGGCCTGGTGGGCACTCCTGGCCGCCTGGTGGGCGCTGGCCGCCCAGTACCAGCGCATCACGCTGGGACAGGACGTCCTCGTGGGTCGCTCCGCCTCGGGCGGCGGCGAGGCGACGGCCGCGCGCCAGTCGCGTTCGACCGTGTACGTCGGCACGCGCCTGCTGGGCGCCCTCGCCGTCCTCGCGGTGTCCGTCGGCGTCGCGCTGCCCGCTGCGGCGTTCCTCGGCGCGGGCGGGACGCGCATCGTGGGCCGCGACCTGGTCCAGCCGCCCCTCGACATTCAGGCCTACCCCTCGCCCCTGTCCTCCTTCCGCCACTACACGACGGACCTGCAGGACGAAACCCTCCTGACCGTCTCCGACCTGCCGGAGAACCAGCGCGTGCGCATCGCCGCGATGGACGTGTACGACGGCACGACCTTCGGTATGTCCAATAAGCGCGGCGACGGACACACGGGCTACATTCCCGTGGAGTCCACGATCCCCGGCCGCGCCGAGGGCAACTCCCTCGTGACCGTGACGACGAATGGCCTGTCGGGCCCGTGGGTGCCGGTGCTCGGCAACCCCTCGGAGATCGCCTTCACGGGTGCGAATTCGGCTGCCCAGAAGGACGGCCTCTACGTGGACACGTGGGCGAACGCCGCGCTGACGACCGGCCCGGCCGGAACAATGACCTACAACGTGCGCACGTCCTTCGCCGAGCCAGTGCGCGACGAGGACCTGGCGTCCCTGTCGGTCGTGCCGCTGTCTGCAACGGACAAGAACGTTCCCGAGGGCCTGGCGACGAAGGTCTCTGAGATCACCCAGAACGCCTCCACGGCTCTGTCCGCCGCGCGCGCGATCGAGCACTACCTGGCGAACAACGGCTACTACCTGAACGAGAACACGCAGTTCTCGCGTCCGGGTGTGCGCACGGACCGTCTGGAGCGCATGCTGAGCGGCGACGAGCGGCTCATCGGCGACGACCAGCAGTATTCGGCGCTGATGGCGCTCATGCTGCACCAGCTGGGCATCAACGCCCGCGTGGTCATGGGCGCCTACCCCGAGGGCGGCTCCCAGGGCGGTCCCGCGACCCTGCACGGCTCGGATATCCGCGCGTGGGTTGAGGTCGAGTTCGAGGGCGGCGTTTGGGCCGTCTTCGATCCCACGCCCCCGCGCGACCACACGCCGCAGACCCAGGTCCCCAAGCCTCGGAGCGTCCCGCGCCCGCAGGTGCTCCAGCCCCCGGAGCCCCCGGAGGCTCCCGCCGAGCTGCCGCCGACGACGCGCGACCAGAACGCCGATCCGATGGAGCCCCCGGCCGAGCCCTTCCCGTGGGGTCTCGTCGCCGGCATCTCGGGTGGCATCCTGTTGATTCTTCTGCCGCCGCTGATGGTCCTGCTGTTCAAGGCGGGACGCCGCAGGCGTCGGCGCCGCGCCGCCGCCGTGGGCGCGCTGGTCGGCTCGTGGGACGAGGTCGTGGACCTCGCCGCCGACTCTGGCCTGCGCATCGACGTGGGGCGTACGCGCCAGGAGACCGCCTGGTCGCTGGCCTCCCAGTGGGAGCTCGGCGAGGACCCGGGCGACCCCTTTACCCTGGTCACGGGCGAGGTGCGCCACGGCGACAACGGTTCGACGGACTCGGTGGAGGTCGACGAGGCCGAGGCCGGCAAGGGCCGTTACATCATCGACGGCTGGAGTCGCTTCGGTGACGACGTGCCCGCCCCCGTGGTGATCGCACGCTACGCGGATATCGCGAGCTTCGCTTCGAACGGTGCCTCGCGTGACCGTGCGCGTGACGCGTGGGCCCAAGTGCGTTCCCTGCGTACCCAGGTGAGCAAGAAGGCCGGCTTCCTGGCGCGCGTGCGCCGCGCGCTGTCCCTGCGAAGCCTGCGCATGCGCCGCAAGTTGCGACTGAGCGCGTCGATTGCGCGCACGATGGATGAGGAGAAGAAGGCGTGACGCCAGCGGTTGCGGGTATGAGGGGCCCGGAGATTCCCGGTTTCCGGTGGGTGCGCCCGCTGGGCCAGGGTGGCTTCGCCGACGTCTTCCTGTACCGTCAGGAGCTGCCGAGCCGCGAGGTCGCCATCAAGGTCGTGCGTACGCAGGGCGATGAGCGGGGCACGAAGGAACTGCACCGCGAGGCTGACGCCATGACGCTGCTGGCCGGTCACCCCGCGGTTGTCGAGCTGCACGGCGTGGGTACGACGGCCGACGGCCGCGCCTACCTGGTGATGGAATATTGCCCGGTGGCTGACCTGCTCACGCAGGTGCGTGCGCGCCCGATGGACCTGGAGAAGGCCCTCGACACGATGATCAAGGTGTGCGGCGGCGTGGAAATGTTCCACCGCCAGGGTTACGTGCACCGCGATATCAAGCCGTCCAACATCATGCTGGACGCCTACGGCAAGCCGGTGCTCGCCGACTTTGGCGTGGCCTCGAAGATCGGGCAGCTGGAGGTCGGCGCGTTCGACGGCTTCTCGGTGCTGTGGGCGCCTCCGGAGCAGCAGGACGTGAATTCCCCCGCCTCGCCCCTGCAGGACGTGTGGGCGCTGGCCTCAACGACGTGGACCTTCGTGACGGGCCGCAGCCCCTTCGAGGACCCGATCGGCGACAATTCTGCCGCGTCGATCGCGAACCGCGTGCAGCGCGGCCGCATGCGTGGCCTGGGCCGCGCGGATGCGCCGGCGGAACTCGAGCGCGTGCTGCGTGCGGCCATGGCGATCGACCCGCAGGAGCGCACGCAGAGCGCGATGGAGTTCGGTCAGGGGCTGCAGCGCGTCCAGAAGGAGCTGGGCCTGCCGCGCACGGAGATGGAGATCAAGGAGAAGCGCTCCAAGGCCTCTACGACCGTCTCGGGGGACCAGAAGACGCGCCTGCGCGGCGCGCCCGTCATCGACCCGGATAAGACGCGCCTGCGCTCCTCGGCCTCGTACTCCTTCGAGGGTGGGGCGGGCTCCGGCGGCGTTGAGGCCGTCGCGGATTCATGGAAGATCGAGCGTTCCTCGGACGTGGACGAGGACTCGATCGGTCGAGTGGTCGAGGATTCCTCGGGCGCCAAGCGGGGCATCTCGCCCGTCGTGGGTGTGCTCCTGGCGCTGGTGGCCGCAGTGATCGCGGCCGGCCTGGTCGTGGGCATGCTGCGCGGCGAAGGCTCCTTTACTCGCATTTCTCCCGCCCCCGAGACGACGAGTGCGTCTCCCGCCCCCGGGGATGCCGTGGGGTCGGCCCCGCCGCAGGCGTCCGGCCTGGCGGGGGAGTACGCCGACGGCGTGGTGACGTGGACGTGGACGGCGCCGACGGGCCCGGCCCCCTCCGACATCGTCTACGCCTACGAGGCCACGGGTCCGGCAGGCACGTCGCGCGGCCGCGTGGAGACCACGACGGCGATGGTGGACGGCGCCAGCGGCGAGAATTGCATGGAGATCACGACGGTGTCCCGCTCGTCAGGGCGCATGTCCGAGCCGCTGCGCGCGTGTGTGGATGTGCCGTGATGCGGATCATGCAATCGGTTCAGTTGTACGCATCGCGACCCATCGCTTCTCAACGAGGCGCTGGTCACGTCGCGTGTAGAATGGTCAGTATCGCGCGTGATCCCTCGCGCTCAACGCAGCTAAAGGATGAAGGCACATGTCTCTGAATGAACATGCGGAACGTCCCGCAGTTCGATGGGGCGCCTCGACCGACATCGGTCCGGTCCGCTCCGAAAACGAGGATTCATGGCTGGCTGTCCCTCCCGTTTTCGCCGTCGCAGATGGGATGGGTGGTCACCTGGGTGGTGCCCAGGCCTCGTCGAGTGCCGTCATTACCCTCCAGGAGTTCCTGAGCCCCGATCGTCTGGGCAACCGCCCCGTCGACCTGGTGGACCTGTCTGTCGCGATCGACGCGGCGGCGACGGCCGTCGCCTCGCTGGCCCCGATCGATAATCCGTCAAGCGCCCCGGGCACGACCCTGTCGGGCGTTATGGTGCTGCGCACCGCCGAGGGACCGTACTGGCTCTCATTTAACGTGGGCGACTCGCGTGTGTATGTCGTGGGCGGCGGGGGTATCCGTCAGCTCACCCATGACCACTCCGCACTGCAGGAGGCGCGCGACCTCGCGGCCACCTCCGGAGCGCCCCGTGTGATCCCTCCCGCAAACGTTGTGACAAAGGCGCTGGGTGCCGGGCAGACCGGAAGTGTGAAAGCCGACTACACAATCATGCCGCTGGAAGAAGGCGATCGGGCGGTCATCTGTACAGACGGCGTGCACGGCGTCCTGCGCGATTCGCAGATTCATGCGGTTGTTGCGGCTGGTGACGGTCCTCAGGGGACCGCGGATACGCTTGTGCGCGCGTCGCTGGAATCGGGCACGCGGGACAATACGACCGCCGTTGTAGTTTACGCAGGAACCAAATCACGAGTAACATTGACATCGAATGTCATGAATCGGATGATTCAACCAGTACGTCCGGCGTCGATCGAGACCGCTCGCCGGGTTCCTCGTAGAGAAGGCAGTAACTGATGCTTCAGATTGGACGCTTCCTGTGCCGCGGGCAGGGCGCGATGCTCGTCACGGGCCCCCTCGGTGCGGCGCTGGTTCCGCTCGACTTCGCAGACTCTGCGGCCGACGTGGTCTGGGGTCGTGCTGACACCCAGGCGTGGCTGTCTCACGTTCAGGCCGAAAAGGGCGACGCCCTCCTCCTGGACTGCGCGGGCGAGCAGCCCTACCTGACCGTGCTGGGTAACATCCAGCTGCGCATGCGCGCCGCCGGCCAGATCACCGAGCAGGTGTGGACCGACCCGATCTGGGCGTGGCCCTTCAACCCCGGCGAGTGGCAGACCTTCGAGGCCACCATCATCGACGGCGACGAGGTCACCTGGATGGTGCCCGCCGCCGACCGCGTCGAGGCCGGCGAGATCCGCATCGGCCGCGCGCTCGACGAGGTCGAGGCCCTCGCCTCGATGCCCGTCGACACCATGGGCTTCCTCATCAACCCCGACATCCCGGATCACGAGCGTCGCGCCCGCCGCGAGGCCCGCGAGGAACTGCCGGAGCCGACCATGCACACCGCCTCCGTGGACCTGGCTGCCGTCGAGGCCCAGTTCCTCGCCGCGACCAGCAACGGTCCCGTGTCGCTGAGCTCCGCTTCCCGCACCCCCGAGGAGGTCACCGAGGAGTCGGACGAGCAGATCGAAGACGAGTCACACGAGGAGGCGCCCGCGAAGGACGCCGAGCAGCCCTCGGGTGAGCTCTACGTCGTCGCCGACGCGGAGGAACCGCCGGTCGACACGGCGGAGTCCGCCGAGCGCGCCGGTGGTTTCGGCGAGTCCGGTACCCCGGCCTCGTCCGAGGTCGTCGCTGAGGCTCCCGTCGCTGAGCCTCCCGCCGCCCCCGAGGCCATGAGCGCCGAGGGCCTGGCCGACCTGGGTGCCGAGACCGACACCGAGGCGACGATCCTGCGCCTGGCCCCCACGAACTCGGGCCCCGCCGCGCCCGTCGCGTTCCTGATTCACGGCGGCACCGTGCCCGTCGAGGTTTCCCGCGACGTCGTCATCGGCCGCGACCCCGACGCCCGTGCGCTGACCGGCCGCCCCGTCGCGACCGTCCTGCGCGTGCCCAGCCCGCAGACCGAGATCTCCCGTTCGCACTGCGCCGTCATGATGACGACCCCCGGCTCCTGGGCCCTCATGGACCTGGGCAGCGCGAACGGCACCGTCCTGCGTCACGCCGACGGCTCGTTCCAGGACGTCACCCCCATGGTGACGATCGCCCTGAACGACGGCGACCTCATCGACGTGGGCGAGGGAACCACCATCGAGTTCCGCGTGCGCTGATTGACTCAAACGCTGCAGGTGGGGCGGGCCTTCGGGCTCGCCCCACCTGCGTTTGTATTAGCCTGGTGTGCGTCACCGCCCCGGCCTAGGCGGAGCGGTATGCCCCTCAACCAGCGGAAGGTCAGTCCCGATGAGTCGTCGATCGTGGTTCATCCTCGTCCTCGTGTGCGTCGTTGCGTTGGGGGCGATCGCAGGTGTTGCCTATCAAAGCAACACGGAAAAGAGCGTCGAGGAGGCGGCGCGCTACTACGCCGATGCGATCGCTGAAGGGCGCGTGAATGACGCTCTTGAGGTCGAGTCGGGGGACAGCTTCGGGGAAGCGACGAAGAGTGCAGATCGGGCATTTGATCTTCGTGGCGCCAAGACCGTGGAACCTGCGCGGGTCAAGGAGGTGCGCCTGCACAATCAGCCTGACCTGCACGGGCGTCAGGGAGCCGTCATCGAGTTCATAGTCGGTGAGGACTCTGTCAATCGCGAAATCTACCTGGAGCGCGTGAAGGAGCCCCTGAAACCAGTGGGCTACTGGCGCGTTGTCAGCAGTGCCGCGCGCGCCGTACGCATCGATACGGAGGGGTACGGCAGGGATGTGACCATCGGTGGGGTCTCCATCGGGCCCCTTGGGCGGACAGCCTATGATGAGAACAAGGCGAAATATCTGCCCGATGACTATCTGTGGTACCGCGCCAGTCAAGAAGTCACGGTTTACGCGTACCCGGGCATCTACGAAGCCGTCGTCGATACTGCCTCTGAACACGTCAATCTGACGGTGGACAAGGCGACCTCGAGAACGACCATGGATCTGAGCAAAGATGTTGACGAGCATGAGATCAAGGCGGTTGTCGATACCGATGCCGCGTTGTGGCTGAAACGCAATGCGGAGGCGTATCTGACAGAGTGCCTCCGGGGCGGCACGCCGGATCGCACATTCTGTCCCCCTGAACGACTGTCGGATGTGCAGCAGGTGAGCATTGGGTCGACGTCGGGGGGCTATTCCACGGGAATCCGCCTGTCGGATGTCGTTGTGCGTACCTCGAGCGAGGAACGCACGCTCAACCTGATGGGCGAGGTCGTCTTTGATCCCTCGAACGGCCTCCACATGCTGCTCAAGCCGCTATAGGTCGCGGCACCGCCCGGCTGTCGCGCGGTCGTGCCTTCGAGGGGGAAGGTTGTGACGTTGCCGCTGATCGGATGACTTTCTCATCCCGTGCGCCCGGTGAGGAAAGATGAGGGGGCTGTCCCGGCCTCGTCTATGTAAGGACAATCATACTCTCGCGCGCCTTGAGGTGACCTAGGTCCCTTGAAGCGTGTATCCTTACCCCTGGTAGCGACCCGCTGGTGGGTCGGTCATCGCAAACACGGAAGTTGAGGACCACGATGGTCAAGTACGTATACGACTTCTCCGAGGGCGACAAGTCCATGAAGGACCTCCTCGGAGGAAAGGGAGCCAACCTCGCCGAGATGACGAAGCTCGGTCTGCCCGTTCCCCCCGGCTTCACGATCACCACCGAGGCGTGCCGCGCATACCTCAAGGAGTCGACGGTTCCCGAGTCGCTTGCCACCGAGGTCACCACCGCCCTGCGCGGCGTCGAAGACCAGATGGGCCGCCACCTCGGCGATCCTTCCGACCCGCTCCTCGTCTCCGTGCGAAGCGGCGCCAAGTTCTCCATGCCCGGCATGATGGAAACCGTCCTGAACATCGGCCTCAACGATGAGTCCGTTCTCGGCCTTGCTGCCGTTAGCGGTAACGAGCGCTTCGCGTGGGACTCCTACCGCCGCCTCATCCAGATGTTCGGCAAGACCGTTCTCGACATCGACGGCGACCTCTTCTCTGACGCCCTCGACGAGCTCAAGGCCGAGCGTGGCGTGAAGGGCGATACCGAGCTGACCGCCGAGGACCTCAAGGGCCTCGTCGACACCTTCAAGGGCATCGTCAAGGAACAGACCGGCAACGACTTCCCGCAGGACCCGCGCACCCAGATGGACATGGGCATCGAGGCCGTGTTCCGCTCCTGGAACACCGAGCGCGCCCGCATCTACCGCCGCCGTGAGCGCATCCCCCACGACCTGGGCACCGCCGTCAACATCTGCACCATGGTGTTCGGCAACATGGGCGAAAACTCGGGCACCGGCGTGTGCTTCACCCGCGACCCCTCCTCCGGCCACTCCGGCGTCTACGGCGACTACCTCGAGAACGCGCAGGGCGAGGACGTCGTTGCGGGCATCCGCAACACCCTGCCCCTGTCCGCCCTCAAGGACATCAACAAGCCCGTCTACGACGAGCTGCGCGCCATCATGCGCAAGCTGGAGACCCACTACCGCGACATGTGTGACATCGAGTTCACCGTCGAGCGCGGCAAGCTGTGGATGCTCCAGACCCGCGTCGGCAAGCGCACCGCCGCCGCCGCGTTCCGTATCGCCACCCAGCTCCTGGGCGAAAAGCTCATCACCCGCGACGAGGCCCTGGGCCGCGTGACCGGCGATCAGCTCACCCAGCTGATGTTCCCGCAGTTCGACGCCAAGGCCGAGAAGGAGCTCATTGCTCGCGGCATGGCCGCCTCCCCGGGCGCCGCCGTCGGCAAGATCGCCTTCAACAACGCCCAGGCCGTCGAGGCCGCCGAGAACGGCATCAAGACCGTCCTCGTGCGTCGCGAGACCAACCCCGATGACCTGCCCGGCATGGTCGCCGCCGAAGGCGTCCTGACCGCCCGTGGCGGCAAGACCTCGCACGCCGCCGTCGTCGCCCGCGGCATGGGCAAGACCTGCGTGTGTGGCGCCGAATCCCTCGTCATCGACGAAGCTGCCGGCACCGTGACCATCGGCGACCTCGTCCTGACCGCCGACGACACCATCGCCATCGACGGCCAGACCGGCGAGATCTTCCGCGGTGAGGTTCCCGTCGCCGACTCGCCCGTCACCACCTACCTGGCTGACGGCCTCGAGGCCGGCATCGCCGCCGCCGGCGAGGACCAGGGCACCCGCGAGCTCGTCGAGGCCGTTGACAAGCTCCTCGGCCACGCCGACAAGGTCCGCCGCCTGCACGTGCGTGCCAACGCCGACACCCCCCTCGACTCCAAGCGCGCCATCGCCTTCGGCGCCGAGGGCATCGGCCTGTGCCGCACCGAGCACATGTTCCTGGGTGAGCGTCGTCCGCTCGTCGAGCGAGCGATCCTCTCGGCTCCCGAGTCCGACGAGCGCCAGGCCGCCTTCAACGAGCTCGAGAAGCTCCAGAAGCAGGACTTCCTCGAGATGCTCGAGGTCATGGACGGCAAGGCCATGACCGTGCGCCTCATCGACCCGCCGCTCCACGAGTTCATGCCCGCCCTCATCGAGCTGGAGACGAAGGTCGCCGTCGGCAAGGCCACCGGCACCCTCGACCCCGCCGACGAGGCCATGCTCGTCGAGGTCCGTCGCATGCACGAGCAGAACCCCATGCTGGGCCTGCGCGGCGTGCGCCTGGGCATCTACCTGCCCGGCCTGTTCGCCCTGCAGATGCGCGCCCTGTGCGAGGCAGCCGCCGAGCTCGTGGCCCGCGGCCTCAACCCGCGTCCCGAGATCATGGTCCCGCTCGTCGGCTCCGTGCGTGAGCTCCAGCTCGTGCGCGAGGAAGGCGAAGGCATCATCGCCTCCGTCGCCGCCGCCCACGGCGTGGACCTGTCCGGCGTCTCCATCGGCGCCATGATCGAGCTGCCCCGCGCCGCCATGACGGCCGAGGATCTCGCCGAGGAAGCCGACTTCTTCTCCTTCGGCACCAACGACCTGACGCAGACCGTGTGGGGCTTCTCGCGCGACGACGTCGAGGGCGTGTTCTTCCCGCAGTACATCGAGGCCGGCATCTTCGGCGTCTCCCCCTTCGAGTCCATCGACGTCCACGGCGTGGGCACCCTGGTCTCCGAGGGCGTGCGCCGCGCCCGCTCCACCAAGCCGAACATCAAGCTTGGCGTGTGTGGCGAGCACGGTGGCGACCCGCAGTCGATCCACTTCTTCCACAACGTGGGCGTCGACTACGTGTCCTGCTCCCCGTTCCGCGTCCCCGTCGCCCGCCTCGAGGCTGGCCGCGCCGCGGTCGAGGATCACGTGGACATGACCGCCTGATCGCTGGCGCTTGCTCTGCTGAGTAGCGCTGATTGAGCGCGGCGAGGCCGCGGCCGGGAAACCGGTCGCGGCCTCGTTTCGTTGTGGGTGCTGTGTGGTGTTGCTTGTGGCCCCACGGGTGTTCCGGGCGCCGGAGGGCCCGGCCGCCCGCGAGGCTAGGCGGCCTCACTTCGTTCGGCGCCGCGCCTCGAAGCCCGCCCGTGCCCTCCGGTCCCTCCGGCGCCCTCCACACCAGTGGTTCCTGGCCGCTGATGTGTGGCTTGGCGCGTTGTCTCGTCGTCCGGCCAGGCCCTGCTGCCGCCCGTGGGCATCGCAGGGGTCTTGCGCGCTGCGATTTCTGGCCGTTCTCTTGCGTGTTGTTACAAACGTCGTCAATCGGCGGTGTTTTTCGCGTGGATTTCTGATCCGTTGTTACAAACGTCGTAAATCCGACGGCTTTTTCGCTGAAAATAGTGGTTTTTGGGAGCAGATTGACGACGTTTGTAACAGAAGTCCTCGGAAGGGCTTTCAAATTGCTCCGGTTTGACGACGTTTGTAACGGATATTGCCCACGGGTGCCGCGGCCGGGCCGCACCACTGCCCGCGGGCGCCGCGGCCGGGCCCTGTTGGATAGGCGGCCCGGTTGTCTGAAACCCCTGTCGCCTTTGCTCGTGCGTGTTTGCGAGGGTTTGAAACCGCCATCGCCTTTGCGGGCGCAGATCGAGCCGTAACTGAAACCGCCATCGCCTTTGCGGGTGAGAAATGGGTGTTTTTGGTCCAGTTTTCGGGTGCAAAGGTGTTGTGGGTTTCAAGACGCAGACCCGGGCTTGTCGCAGAGGCGTTGCGGGTTTCAAACGTCACCTCAAGGCCTTGCGCAGGCATCGGCGGCTTCAGGCGGCGCGGCCGTCCACATCCAGCGGACGTACAGCAACGCCCCGCCCGAAGCCGGGCGGGGCGTCACGGCATCCAACAATCAGACGTTCTGCAAAGCTCCCTGCATGGCGAACATCAGGCCCACCATGATCGAGTTATTGAGCGCGTGGAACAGCCACGAGTACGCCACGTTCTTCCCGGACATCACGTACACGAGCGTCAGGACGATGCTGATGGGCAGGTATGTGAAGAAGTCCTGCCACTGGTGAGAATGCATGTACGCAAACAGCGCCGCGGAGATTGAAGCGACGAGCCACGTCGGCGCGTATGCGCTGAGCTTGCCGATGAGGATGTGGCGGTAGAAAATCTCCTCGACCATGGGCACCCCGATGGCGACGAAGAAGCAGAAGATGAGTCCCGTGCCGCCGTCAAAAATTGCGTTGATGACGGCCTGCTGGTTATCGGCGACCGGCGGGTTGAGCCCGTAGAGGGCGATGCGGGTCGCGGCCTGGACGATGACGACCAGGATCCACAGGCCGAAAAGCAGCAGGACCTTCAAGAAGGGGCGCGTGCGCAGATAGGAAAACGCGGGGAAAAACTCGCGCGAAAAAAGTGCCAGGACGATGATCAGGAAGACCGTGTCGACAGCGAGATTGATGGCCGTCAGGTTCCACGACTCGGGGAAGAGGAACATGGGAACGGCGCCCAGCAGGAAGAACGCGGCGTAGGGGATGCCGAAGATCGCGATGCGCACCCAGTCCGCGCGGGTCGGGCGCTCAGGGGACGAGGCCGGGACTGCCTCGCTCGAAACAGCCTCGCCGGGCAGGGGGAGGGGAGCGGTGGACACGGGGCCCTGCGGGCCTGTGTTCGTCACGAGAGAATCTGCCGCCTCGCTCAGGGGCTGTGTATTCGGGTTGGTTGCCATGAGTGGGATCCGCTTTCTGCCGCAAATTGTACTGCCCGAATATTATGACAGAATTTGAAATAAATTGGCGGGTGCATGTGTGTGAGAGTGCAGCAACGCCCCGCCCGAGGCCGGGCGGGGCGACACACAGGTAAGTCCGATACCCTCGCAGGCGACTAGACGAGGGACCTGACAATGAGCATGATCGAGTTGTTCAGCGCGTGGAACGTCCACGAGTATGCGACGTTCTTCCCGGACTTCACGTACACGAGCGTCAAGACGATGCTCAGCGGCAGGTACATGAAGAAGTCCTGCCACTGGTGAGAGTGCATGTACGCAAAAAGCGCCGCTGAGATCGACGCGACGAGCCATGTGGGCGCGTACGCGCTGAGCTTGCCGATGAGGATGTGGCGGAAGAACATTTCCTCGATGACGGGCACTCCAATGCCGACGAAGAAGGTGAAGACGATGCCGAGAGCCCCGTCATTCAGAAGGTTCATGACCTGCTGCTGGTTTTCGGCAATCGGTTGGTTGTGTCCGTAGAGGGCGATGCGGGTTACTGCCTGAATGGCGGTGACCAGGAACCATAGGCCGAAGAGGAGCGCGATCTTGCGTACGGGCCGCGTGCGCAGGTAGGTGAAAGCGGGGAAGAACTCGCGCCAGAAGAATGCGAGCGCCATGATCAGCAAGATGGTGTCGAGCCCGATGTTGATAGCGGTCAGGCTCCACGATGCGGGGAAGATCCATGTCGGCACTCCCACCAGGAAGAACGCCGCATAGGGGATGCCGAAGATCGCGATGCGCACCCAGTCCGCGCGCGTCGGGCGCTTGGGGGACGAGTCCGTGGCCGCCTCGCTCGAAACCGATTCGCCGGGTAGGGGGAGGGGAGCGGCGGACACGGGGCCCTGCGGGCCTGTGTTCGTCACGAGAGAATCTGCCGCCTCGCTCAGGGGCTGTGTATTCGGGTCGGTTGTCATGGGTGGTTTCCTCTTCCTGTCGAAAATTAGACCGCCCGAATATTTTGTCAGATCTTGACCTGATGGGGTGGGCGTGTGGTTGAACTGTGAGACATTAGAAATCCTGGATATTGCGCCACTTTTATGGCATCGTGTCAGCAAGCGATCATCCTGGGTCCTTAGTCCCTCAACGGGGCTATGTCCCCGCGCTAGGCACCGTCACGGCATGGTCACAATTTAGGACGACCTAAACAGACTGCTTTTCACCTGGGTGAGATGTGGCTACGCTCAATGCTTAGGAATTCCATCATCCCGGCGTTGCCTAATCGCCGGATCCACAGGAGGCAAGCGGTGACAGTGCTTCGCGCTCACGCGCATAGTATTCGCGCTCACGTACACAACATCGGTCAGCGACTCAGCCGCGTCCTCATCGTCGCCGTGATGGCGGCTCTGGCCGTGGCGATGTTCGCCTCGCCCTCGCGCGCCGCGGATCAGACGTGGAGCGATGTTTCGACCACGATCAATGGCCTGATCGACGAAGGTGTGTCCACCTTCAAGGCGGGCGACGCTAAGGGCGGCAAGGACAAAGTCAACGACGCCTACTACAAGCACTACGAGATCACCGGCATGGAGAAGCAGGTCATGGCCCGCATCTCCGGCTCGCGCGTCTCCCAGGTGGAGATGGAGTTCTCCCTCCTGAAGAAGGCCATGAGTGACGCCGACAGTGCGGGCGTCGATAGTCACGCTACGACCCTCAAGCAGTACATGGTCGAAGACGGCGCGTCCCTGGATGGCGTCGCCCCCGGGTCGGCAGCCCAGGCCTCGTCGGATGATTACAGCCCCGGCGCGTGGGGTGAGGTCGCCAAGACGATCAACGGCATCCTCGAAGACGGCGCCAACGCCTACAAGGGCGGCGACGCCAAGGCCGGTAAGGACAAGGTCAACGAGGCCTACTACAAGCACTACGAGATCACTGGCATGGAGAAGCAGGTCATGAGCCGCATCTCCGGTTCGCGCGTCTCGCAGGTGGAGATGGAGTTCTCTCTCCTCAAGAAGGCCATGACCGACGACGACTCGGCCGCGGTCGACCAGCACCTCTCGACGCTGACGAACTACATCCGCGAGGATGCCAACAGCCTTGACGGCTACACCGGCAAGGCCGCCGACAAGACTACTGACAGCTCGGGCACCTCCCCGTGGATCGCCCAGTTCCTGCCCTCCCTCCTCGTCATCCTGCGCGAGGGCATGGAGGCGATCCTGGTCGTCGCCGCCGTCCTGGCCTACCTGTCCAAGGCCGGCCACAAGAACAAGGCCCCCATCGTGTGGGGCGGCGTGGCCCTCGCCCTCGCCCTGTCCGTGGGCCTGGCCTTCCTCTTCAGCTACGTGACCTCCCTGGCGGGCGCCAACCAGGAGCTCCTCGAGGGCTTCGCCGCGCTCTTCGCGGTCGTCATGCTGATCTGGGTCTCCAACTGGATGATCAACAAGTCCTCCAACAAGGCCTGGGATGACTACATCAAGAAGCAGACGGACGCCTCGCTGACCAGCGGCTCCCTGCTGGGCCTGGCGTTCATCTCCTTCCTCGCGGTCCTGCGCGAGGGCGCCGAGACGATGCTCTTCTACGTGCCGATCGTCGCGGCTGCGGGCGACAAGGTCCACTACGTGTGGATCGGCCTGGCGGTCGGCCTCGTGGCCCTGGTCATCATCTACCTGCTCATCCAGTTCGCAGCGGTGCGCATTCCGCTGCGCCCCTTCTTCACCGTCACCTCGCTGCTGATGGCCTTCATGGCCTTCACCTTTACGGGTGCCGGTATCGGGGAACTCCAGGAGGCGGACGTCGTGTCCCTGACGCCCATCTCCGGCTTCCCCACCATTGACCTCTTGGGGATCTACCCCCGAGTGGAGAACCTGGCCGCGCAAGCCATCGTTCTCGCCATCATCGTCGGTCTCTATTTCTTCGGAAAAGCTCGCCTCGCCCGCGAGGCCGCCGCCCAGTCGCGGGCTGGGGAATGACACCCCCGAGCGACACCGACGTTTCACCCAACCAACACGCACAGGAGATCATCACTATGAAGCGCTCTCTGTTCCGCGTCGGCGCGGCCCTGGCCACGCTGGCCCTCGCAGGCACCCTGGCTGCCTGCTCCAACAACTCCTCCTCGTCCTCCAGCGAGAAGCCGTCGACCTCGTCCTCGGCCGCCGCTGACTCTGCCGCTCCCGCCCCCGGCGAGGACGCTGGCTTCGAAGAGCAGCCCCTCGGTGACGAGGTCCACGTCGGCCCCCTCGTCGTGGGTGGCGTCTACTTCCAGCCCGTCGAGATGGAACCCCAGGTGGGCACCCCCGCCGCAGATTCCTCGATGCACATTGAGGCCGACATCGCCGCCGCCGCCGACAACAAGCTCGGCTACGGCGCGGGTGACTTCGTCCCCGGCCTGACCGTGGACTACGCGATCAAGGACAAGTCCGGCACGACCGTCCAGGAGGGCACGCTCATGCCGATGAACGCGTCCGATGGCCCGCACTACGGCCTGAACCTGCCCAAGCTGGACGCCGGCACCTACGACGTGTCCTTCATGATCAAGCCCCCCAGCGTGTGGCTGCTGCACACCGACAAGACCACGGGTGTCGAGGGCCGCTTCTGGACCGAGCCGCTCGTCGCCGAATTCCCGGATTGGCAGTGGGATCCCACGGCCGTCTCCTGGTGATCGACGTGCACTCTTCGCGGGGCCGAGGCAGTGGTTCTTTGTCGGGACCTCTCGCCTCGGCCCTCGCCCCGTGAGGGGACTAGAATCGACACCGTAGCTACGACTTCGGTGAACCTTTATTTCGGGAGGAAAGCCAATGCTTCAGCAGATGAGTGAAGCAACCCTGACGCTGCTATTGACGATGCTCGCGCTCGGCGCCGTCATCCGCTTCATGCCCGCCGCCGGGCGTGGTCGCCGCGGTAAGAAGGCGCGCTCGCTCGCCGTGTGGGCCGGCATCGGCCTGGGCATGGTCTCCTCCCTGGCCCTGACGATCATTAACGTCGAGGCCCCCAAGTCCGTGAACCGCCAGACGGTTGGCCTGTTCACCCTCCCCGTCGGGATTCTCCTCGCGGTCCTGTTCCTTGCGCTCATCGCGGTGCGCTCGCGCCGCGTGCGCGCCCTCCTGCCCGGCGACGCCGACGACGAGGCCCGGGCGGCCTCGTCAATGGAAACCGCAGTGAGCGGGGATACCCTCGTGCGCATCGTCGGGGCCCTCTACATTGCGGCCGCCCTGTTCCGGGCCGTTCCGACCGCCATGAACCAGGCCGTCATGATGCTCTCGGGCGGCGTCGAGATCTACTCGACCCCGGTCGTCCTCGCGCTCGTCGGTTACACGCTGGCATGGGTGCTCGTCTGCTTCGTCGCCTGGGTGTCCTACCGCCTGTGCTCGTGGAACAACCGCGTGTGGCCGGCGGCCTTCATCCTGATCGCCCTGCTGGCCAACCACTCTCTGATGGTCGTGCGTATCCTCAAGGCCAAGCGCTGGATCTCAACCAGCAAGGAAACATGGGCGGTCATGTCGTGGTTCATCAACCACGAGGCCGTCTTCACGATCGCCGCTGGCCTGGCCCTGTGTGCTGTGGTGGTCCTGACCTGGCTGGCCTCGCGCTCCATTCCGACCGTCGGGGCAAACCCGGCCGAGGGGCGCCTGGGTCGCGCGCGCTCGCGCCTCTACAAGTCCATGGCCGGCACCGCCGCCCTCGGCTACCTGTGCGGCGCGCTGCTCATCACCGTCGGCGTCGCCTACGGCAGCCAGGAGATCGAGCTGTCCCCGCCCGAGTCCTTCAGCGTCGTCGACGACCAGGTGAGCGTCAACCTCGCCGACATCTCGGACGGCCACCTGCATCGCTTCGAGTACACGACCTCGGGCGGCGTGAAGGTGCGCTTCATCGTCATCCAGAAGTCCGGCTCCTCCTTCGGCGTTGGCCTGGATGCGTGCGAGATCTGCGGCCCCTCCGGCTACTACGAGAAGGACGGCAAGGTCATCTGCAAGCTGTGTGAAGTGGCGATGAACATCGCGACCATCGGCTTTAAGGGCGGCTGCAACCCGATCCCCATCGACTACAAGGTCTCCAACGGCACGCTGACCGTGCCGATCTCCGCCCTCGAGGCCTCGGCCTCCATCTTCGCGAAGTAAGGCTGACGCGTGTTTTTCCGAATGCTCCGCGGCGCCCTCACAAGACGCGGCAACCGCCACCTCATGATCGCCCTGACCGTCGCGCTGGGCGCCTGCGTCGCCACGTCCATGCTCTCCGTCATGTTCAACGTCGGCGACAAGGTCAACCAGGAACTCAAGTCCTACGGCGCGAACATCGTGGTGCGCCCGCAGGGCGCGGCCGTCCTCGACGACCTCTATAGCACGGGCGAAGCCACCGAGGCGCGCTCCTACCTGCGCGAGGACGAGCTCGGCAACATCAAGACAATCTTCTGGACGTACAACATCCTCGACTTCGCGCCCCTGCTGAACGTGTCCGCCACCGACGCGTCCGGCGAGCACGTGCCCACGACCGGCACGTGGTTTGGCCACCACCTCGAGCTGGCCACCGGCGAGAGCGTCGAGACCGGCCTCGACAAGCTGCGCGGCTGGTGGGGCATCGAGGGCTCCTGGCCGGCGGACGACGACGAGGACGGCGTCCTCGTCGGCACCACCTACGCGGCCGCCCACGGCCTGACGGTCGGCGACACTGTCACCCTCACCCGCGAAGGCATCACCCGCGACTTCACGGTGCGCGGCATCCTCACCAGCGGCGACGATGCCGACCGCGGCGTGTTCATTCAGCTTCCGCAGGCCCAGGCGCTCCTGAACCGCGAGGGCGTCGTCGGCAGCGTCGAGGTCTCCGCTCTGACCACGCCGGACAACGACCTGGCGCGCAAGGCGGCGAAGAACCCGAATTCGCTGAGCGTGTCCGAGAAGGAAACCTGGTACTGCACCGCCTACGTCTCCTCGATCGCCTTCCAGATCGAGGAAGTCATGACGGACTCTGTGGCCCGCCCGGTCCGCCAGGTCGCCCAGTCCGAAGGCGTCATCCTGGAAAAGACCCAGCTGCTCATGGTCCTCGTGACCGTCCTGGCGCTCATCGCCTCGGCCCTGGCCATTGCGAACCTGGTGACCGCAGGCGTCATGGAGCGTTCCAGCGAGATCGGCCTCATGAAGGCCGTGGGGGCCAAGGACAAGCAGATCATCGCCCTGTTCCTGACCGAAACGGTCATCGTCGGCCTGGTCGGTGGCGTCCTCGGCTACGGCGGAGGCCTCGCGCTGGCCCAGGCGATCGGCTACATGGTCTTCCACTCGTCGATCTCCTTCGTGCCCGTCGTCGTCGGCCTCGTCGCCGTCCTCGTCATCCTCGTCGTCCTGGGAGCCTCCATCCCGGCGATCCGCTACCTGCTGCGCCTCAACGCGGCGGAAGTCCTGCACGGAAGGTGATGCCCATGTCCAGACGAGCAATGTTCTGGCGGATGGTCACCTCCTCCATCCTGCGCCGCCGCTCCCGCGTCCTCATCGCGATCCTCGCCGTCGCCATCGGCGCGACCACACTGTCCGGCCTCGTCACGATCGCCGTCGACGTGCCGGCCCAGCTGGCCCGCGAGATCCGCTCCTACGGTGCCAACCTCGTCGTCACCCCCGCCGGGGACGTGCCCATCACGGACGAGGCCGTGGCCGCCGCAACCGCCCAGGTGCCCGCAAGCGCTCTGGTCGGATCCGCGGCCTTTGACTACGAGACCGTCACCATCAACGACCAGCCCTACGTGGCGGGCGGCGCCGACCTGGAGGCCGTGCACGCCATGAACCCGTACTGGTTCGTGGACGGTGAGTGGCCCGCTGCGACGGGCCAGGTGCTCGTGGGCGAGCAGGTCGCCTCGACGATCGACGTGAAGGCGGGGGACACGATCACGGTGAGCCAGCTGGACGCCGGCGCCTCCTCGAAGGGTGCGCAGGTGCAGTCCGGCGCCCCGGCCTCGGGCCTGAAGGTCGATCCGCGCACCGTCACCCTGACCGTGTCCGGCATCCTCAAGACCGGCGGTAACGAAGACGGCTACGTGTACATGTCCAGCCAGGACATGAGCGCCCTGACCGGGCAGAGCGGCACCGTGTCGCTCGCCGAATACTCGATCGCACTGGAGGGTGATCAGCTCAGCGCCATCGCCGACGCGATGAACGCCGCGAACCCCGACATTCACGCTCAGACCGTGCGCCGCCTCGCCCAGTCCGACACGGGTGTCCTCGCGATGCTGCGCTCCCTCCTCGTCGTCATCACCGTCATCGTGCTGGCGCTGACCATGATCGGCGTGTCCACCACGATGATCGCCGTCGTCACCGAGCGCCGCAACGAGATCGGCCTGCGCAAGGCCCTGGGCGCCACCTCCCGATCCATCACCCGCGAGTTCATGGGTGAGGGCGTCATGCTCGGCCTCATCGGCGGAATCCTGGGGGCCGGGGCAGGCTACGGCCTCGCCGTCCTCATCTCCACCTCCGTGTTCCACCGCTCTATCTCGCTGCACCCCGTCATCCTCCTCGGCACGGTCGCCTGCTCGATCCTCATCGCCGTCCTCGCCTGCCTCCCGCCCGTGCGCCGCGCACTGGCCGTCGACCCCGCGCTCGTCCTGCGCGGAGAATGAGAGTCACCATGACCACCTCCACTGCCACCCCGGCCTCGTCGGCCTCCACCGACGCGCTGCTGAGCCTCGAGGGCGTCTCCAAGATCTACGGGGACCTGCACGCCCTCGACAACGTGTCCCTCGAGATCCCGCGCGGCCAGTGGGTCTCAATCGTCGGACCCTCCGGCTCCGGCAAGACCACGCTGATGAACATCGTCGGTGCCATGGACACCGCCACGAAGGGCACCGTCATGCTGGACGGCCACGACATCTCCGACCTGACCGCCGACGAGCTCACCGAGGTGCGCTGCCGCACCATCGGCCTCGTCTTCCAGCAGTTCCACCTCATCGGCCACCTGACGGCCCTCGAGAACGTCATGGTCGCCCAGTACTACCACTCGATGCCCGACGAGAAGGAGGCCCTCGAGGCCCTGGACCGCGTCGGCCTGGCCGACCGCGCCACCCACCTGCCGCGCCAGCTCTCCGGCGGCGAACAGCAGCGCGTGTGCGTGGCCCGCGCCCTCATCAACTACCCCAAGCTGCTGCTGGCCGACGAGCCCACCGGCAACCTGGACGAAACCAACGAGGAAATCGTCCTCGACCTGTTCAACCAGCTCCACCAGGACGGCACGACCCTCATGGTCGTCACCCACGACGCGCTCGTCGCCGAACAGGGCCAGCGCGAAATCCGACTTGACCACGGCAAGGTCGTCAAAGAAACCTGGCACGACCACGACTTCGAACAGCGCGCCTCCGGCCTGGTTCTGCCCGGCCGCGACGGCGACGCACGCAGCGGAAAGGACAAGGTGCGATGACCACGCCCACCACCCCCGATACCCGATCCCGCTGGGTCGCCCCGGCCTCGTACGCGGTCCTCGGCGCCCTCGGCGCGACGATCCTGGCCGCGTGCACGCCCTCCACCGGCCTGGACATGACCAAGCCCATGAGCGACGGCACCTGGACCGCCCAGTCCAACGCCGACGACCAGGGCTCCATCGGCACCATCACCATCACGGTTGAGGGCGGGCGCATCACCGCCACCTCCTACGAGACGACGCTTGCCGACGGCACCGACAAGGGCGCCGAGTACGGCAAGAACTCCGCGGGCGAAGTCTTCAACGAGGACTACTACAAGAAGGCGCAGGCCGCCGTCGCCTCCTACCAGGAGTACTCCGACAACCTCACCAAGGTCGGCGACCCCGCCAAGGTCGACGTCATCACCGGCGCCACCGTCGCCCACCAGCAGTTCGTGCAGGCCGCCATCCGCGCCATCGCCGCGGCCCAGGGTGTCTCCCCGGACGGCGCCGACGACATCAATATCCCCGGCCTGAAAGACGCCACCAAGGACGGCGACCTCGACAAGGACCTCGGAGGCTCCGACGGCTGAGCCCGCGCGCTGTGCTGGCTCTGTGGGCGGCCCGGGGGACGAGGCCGTGGCCGGGTCTCCGGGGGTAGCGCCCACGTGGCGTTCGTCCTTCCCCGCGATGGGGACCCGCGTCGACATCATCGGCTGGGGCGGGGACGGCATGGCGATCGTCAACGCTGTTGTGGGTGTCGTCGCGCGCCACGAGGACACGTGGAGCGTATTCCGGCCTTCCTCCGAGGTGTCGCGGCTCAATGATGTAGTCGCTTCGACTGGGGGCGGCGGTGGTGTGTCCCGTTGTGGGGCCGATTCCGCGGTGGCTGGCCCCGGCCTCGTCGTCAGCGAAGAAACCGACCGGCTGCTGCGTGACGCGCTCGCGCTCGCGGAGGCGACCGGGGGAGCGTTCAACCCGCTGATCGGGCCGCTCGTTGCCGCCTGGGACGTCAAAGCGATGCGGGCCGCGTACGTCGCGGGTGCGCCCTTGCCGCCCGCGCCGTCTGAGCGCGTTGTGGAGGCGGCGTTGCGGGCGTCGTCGTGGGGCTTGCTGTCGCGCGTTGGCGAGCGGCGGTGGGCGATGGGTACCCCTGCTGAGTGCGTGGGTGGTGTGGATGTTCCCAGCCCGAGCCTCGACCTGGGCGGCATCGCGAAGGGATACACCGCCGACGCGTGCCGCGACTTGGCAGTGGCCATGGGGGCGCGTGGCGTGTTGGTGTCGGTGGGGACCTCGTCGGTGTCGGTGTATGGGACTCGCGCCGACGGTTCGTCGTGGCGCGCGGGCCTGCGAGACCCTCATGGTGGGCCCACGTCGGTCGCTGGCGTCGTGGAGCTGCCTGCGGGCGGCATGGCGTCCCTGTCGACGTCCGGGGATAACCTGGGGCCGCTGGGTGGGGTTCGCGGTGTCGGTGCGGGGCGTGCGTCGGGGCCTCTGGTGGGGCCTGCGGCTGGTTCTGTGGAAGATCGTCGCGCGCGTGAAACATGGCGTGAAACAGCTGCGGGTGGCGGTCGGATTTTCGACCACCACATCATCGACCCACGCACGGGATACCCCGCGAGTGCGGGCGTTCGACAAGTCAGCATCGTGGCCTCGTCGGGTGTACTGGCGGAGGCCCTGTCGACGGCGCTGCTCGTCGATCCGTCCATCGATGTTTCGGACGTCGCTGCCCGCTGGGCCCGCGTGACGGGTGCCCCGGCCTCGGCGAAGGTTGTGGGCCTGGTGCGTGCGGGGTGATGAACGAGCAGTTGATACGTGGATGGGCCTGGGATGGGAAATGCTTGGTGCAAGGGTCAACCTGATCGGGAACATTCAACCTGATCGGGAAGATTCAACCCGATCAGAAGAGGTTGAACCTTACCGATCGGGTGTAACGCCTCATCGGTAACAAGGGAATACCTGGGCAGGTGTTGTTGTTGGCCACCATTGTTAGGGGGCTGGGGGGCTTTTATCCACAGACCTTCGTTCGTGTCGTATGTTTTCCACAGGGGCAGCCGTTCTAGGTGAGGTACTTTCGTCGTGCTGCGATCATCCACATATGAGTGACAATCAGCTGACCGTTATTCGTTCATCGTCGGGCTGT
This sequence comes from Schaalia odontolytica, assembly GCF_005696695.1. Lineage (NCBI taxonomy): Bacteria > Bacillati > Actinomycetota > Actinomycetes > Actinomycetales > Actinomycetaceae > Schaalia > Schaalia odontolytica. The sequence goes on from NZ_CP040006.1 coordinate 343,994, forward strand.
CGAATTCCTCGCGATATGCAAGATACATGCGTGTATCTACACATCATGAAGGGGTGCTACGTACGCGTCGACGATGCTCAATTCCTGAGTTCGCGATGGGCTGTCTGGGAAGCCGTGTCACGAGCACGACTGTTGGCTGTGCAGCATGCGGGGAGTGAAGATCGTGTCTTCATCGGAGCCAGTGCGCTCGTTGCTCGAGGTATTCCGTTGTGGGAAGCGAACCCCGATGTTTGCGTCTGGGCTCCTTCGCGGCGTGGGCACAAATCGCTGCGCGCAGTCCAAGCGGAGGCTGTTCGGGTGCCTGCCGTCTCGGTCCGGTGGAGCGTCGTGCCACCCAATGCGCCGGAGCTTGAGCAAGTAGAGGGCATCACCGTCGAAGGAATCGTTGATGCTGGAGTGCGCATGGCTCTCTTCTCTGAACACTTAAGTGCCTTCGTGGCGCTCTGTATGCTGCTCAATCGGCAGTCGCAATTTTCAGTGTTTACGCAGGACGTGGACCGGCAACGTTCGGATTCTCTGCGGGAAAACATGCTGGCAAGGCTCGAAGAACGTGCGACAGACAAAGAAACTATCCCCTTCCGGAGAGCTAAACGCCTGATAGCCGCCGCTGACCCGGGCTGCGAGAACCCTGCTGAGGCCGCTCTTCTGTGGGTGGTGAAGTCGGTGAGCGCGTTCGAGGTCGTGACCCAGTTTGAGATCGTCGTCAACGGGAGGCGTTATTTTGCGGACATCGCTATTCCGGGACTCATGATCATCTTCGAGTTCGATGGGATTGGAAAGCTTGGAAAGAACGAAGCCGACTTCGCTCGGGCGAAGCGTGACTGGATCCAGCGCGAAAACGACTTGCGTAGTGCCGGCTGGACCATCTATCGATTCTCGTGGCCAGATTATGAGGATCTGGCGCAACTGAGGTCCTTGGTAAGTGAGCTGTTGGGGCCTTTCCAATCCGTGATCCCATCCTCGGCTCAGGGCCTGTGGGCGAAACCCTCGCCGGCGTGTGATGGACCGGAGCGTCGGTTCCATATGGCTGCCAATCGTTGGGGAACCGCGCGAGAGGATTACACCCGTTAGGGAAGATTCAACCTGATCGGGAACATTCAACCTGATCAGAAGAGGTTGAACCTTACCGATCGGGTGTAACACCTCATCGGTAACAAGCGAATGCGTGGACGCAATCACGAACGGATGCCGCTGCGGGGCGAAGCACCGAAACATGCGCCAGTGCATCAGGCCCCACAGATGTGAAGGGTGCCGGTGGGGCCTGGTTGCGGTGCCGGTGGGCGGTGGCGGGGCCTGGCCGGGCTTCGAGGCGACGCGCCGAGCGGAGCTCGCGGCGCGGACGGCTCGCGGGCGGGCCGCCGCCCACCGGCACACAAAGCAGCCCGGCCCCACAGCAAGGTACGACGGTGCCCCGAACAGGAGCAGTGCCCAGAGTACCCGCGGAGCGCCGCAGCAACGCCAATCAGTCAGCGTGCCCCGCAAGCAGCGTCGCCAGGTGGACGCCCCCGCGGCCCGCCAGCTGCGCGGCCTGGGTGCGGCACGAGAAGCCGTCCGCCAGATACACGGCGTCCGGCTTCGCCGACAGGGACGGCAGCAGCGAATGGGATGCGACGGCCACAGACAGGTCGTAGTGGCCCGCCTCCATGCCGAAATTCCCGGCCAGGCCACAGCAACCCTCGAGCCGGGTCACACGCGCGCCCAGCGACTCGAGCAGCGCCTGGTCCACGTCCCACCCCATGACGGAGTAGTGATGGCAGTGCGGCTGCGCGACGATCTCGACGCCCTCCAGGCTCGGCAGGCGACGCTCGGATGCGGGCACCGCAGACAGCACCTCGGCGAGGGTGCGCGTCGCGGAAGATACGAGCACCGAGCGCGGGTCTTCGGGCAGCAGATCCAGCAGGTCGTCGCGCAGCACCGCCGTGCACGACGGCTCGACGCCGACGATCGGGATCCCCGACGCCGCGAAAGGCGCAAGAACCCCCAGCAACGACGCCAAGTGCTTCTTCGCACCCGTCAGCTGACCCGTCGTAATCCACGTGAGGCCGCAGCATGCGTCCGGCGCAACGATCGGCGCGAACCCGTTCGCCTCGAGCACGTCGACGACCGCGCGCGCACCCGCATCGTCCAGGGTCTGGCTAAACGAGTCCGCCCACACGAGCGCGTACGGCCGCCCGCTGGGGTCGCGCGGCCCGCTCAGGATCGGGGAGTTCGACGTCGACGAGGCGGTGGCCCCCTCGCGCTCGCGGGTATCGGATACGGCATCCGACGAAGCCGACGCAGGAACGCTGTCCGCCAACAGGGAGCGGCGGCGAGCCCACGTGGTGAAGGTGCCGGACTGGAGGGCGGGCATGCCTCGTCGAGGATCGAGGCCGATGACGCGGAACGCGAGCGAGCGCAGGGGAGCGACCGACATGACGGCGTTCGCGATGCTTGCCAGGCCGGGCACGCGCGCGGTGACGCGGGTGAGGCGAGGCAGCCAGCCAAGCGTGTAGTGGCTGAGGGGGCGCATGCGGCCCCGGTAGGTGCGGAACAGCGCTTCGGAGCGGTAGCGGGCCATGTCGACGCCGGCGGGGCAGTCGGCGGAGCAGGCCTTGCAGGCGAGGCACAGGTCGAGGGCCTCGAGGACCTCGGGGGAGTCGATGGCCTTCACGAGCTGCGAGTTCGCCGCCTCCTGGAGGATGCGGGCCCGCCCGCGGGTCACGTCCTTTTCCTCGCGCGTGGCCAGGTAGGACGGGCACATGAACGTGCCGGACACTCCCGCGCGGCACTTGCCGACGCCGGTGCAGCGGTGGACGGCGGCCGTGAAGTCGCCGCCGTCGTGGGTGAAGGCGAAGCCGCCGTCCGCGGGCATGGGGCGCGCGGCGACGCGGCGCAGGCCAAAGTCGAGGGGGTCGACGCCGGGCTGGAGCTCGAGGGCCCCGCCGGCATTCCGCGCCCGCGCGCGGGAGGCGGCCTCGGCCTCGTCCATGGGGGCGGCGAGCACCCCGGGGTTGAGGAGGTTGTCCGGGTCGAAGACGTGCTTGACGCGGGCGAACAGGTCGAGCATCTCGGGGGAGTACATGAAGCGCAGGAGCTCGCCGCGGGCGCGCCCGTCGCCGTGCTCGCCGGAGACGGAGCCGCCGTGGGCGGCGCAGATGCGGGCCGCGGACTGCAGGAAGGCGCGCGAGTGGGCGACGCCCTCCGGGGTGTCGAGCGGCATGGCGAGGCGCACGTGCACGCAGCCGTCGCCGAAGTGCCCGTACAGGAGCCCGTCGATGTCGAACTCCTCCATGAGGGCGGTGAAGTCGCGCAGGTACGCGCCGAGGTTTTCGGGCGGGACCGCCGCGTCCTCGAAACCGGGCCAGGCCTGCTGGTCGCCGCCGCCAGCGCCGTCGGGCGGGGTGCGTCCGCCCAGGCCCGCACCGTCGGCGCGGATCCTCCACAGGGCCGAGGCCTGTGCCCCCGGCGGGTACACGACCGTGTCGATGGCGGCCGAGTCGGTGCACAGGGCGCGTGCGCGCTCCAGGGAGGCGGTGACGTCTTCGCCGGGGGCGCCGACTTCGACGAGGAGCCAGCCTTCGCCTTCGGGCAGGGCGGGGACGGCGCCGGGGCCCTTGTGGGCGCGCACGACGTCGACGAGGCGACGGTCCATGCCCTCCACGGCGAGGGGGGAGTGGGCGAGCAGTGCGGGTACGTCGTCGGCGGCCTCGATCATGGAGCGGTAGCCCAGGGCGGCGAGCACGGGCGCGTCGGGCAGGGGTACGAGGCGCACGGTGATGGACAGGATGAGGACGAGGGTGCCCTCGGTGCCCGTGAGCATGGCGGCGAGGTTGCGCCCGCCCTCGGGGGTGAGGTGCTCGAGGGAATAGCCGGAGACTTGGCGCTTGAAGCGGCCGAGTTCGGTTCGGATGGGCGCCAGGTTGGAGTCGATGAGGGAGGCGAGTCCCGGCACGTCGCTGAGGGCTGCGTCGTGGTCGGTCGTGGCCGTGAAGCGCCGCCCCTGCCCGTCCACGCAGTCGAGGGAGACGATGTTGTCGGAGGTGCGCCCCCAGGCGGTCGCGTGCGGGCCGCACGCGTTGTTGGCAACCATGCCGGCGATCGTCGCGCGGTTCTGGGAGGAGGGGTCGGGGCCGAAGCGTAGGCCGTGCTTCGCGGCCGCGGCCTGGAGGGTGGAGCCGACGCAGCCGGGCTCAACGGTGGCGGTGCGGGCCTCGGGGTCGATGGAGATGACGCGGTTCATGTGCCGCGAGAAGTCGAGGACGAGGCCGGGGCCGATCGCGTTGGACGCGCACGAGGTGCCACCGCCTCGGGCGGTGAGGGGGACGCCGTGGGCGCGGGCGAGGTCGAAGGCTGCGATCGCCTGCTCGGGCGTGCGCGGGAATGCGACGGCTAGGGGCGGGATGCGCGTGAGGCCGGCGTCGGAGGAGTAGCGCGCTCGCGTGCCGCTCGAAGCGTCGACGTCGATGAGTGCGCGCAGGTCCGTCAGGAAGCTCTCGCTCATGGTGCCAGTCTGTCACGCGGGCGCGCGTTGGGCGGCGGGTATCCGGTGTGCGGATGGTCGCGCGAGGCCGTGGCAGATTGGGGCGAGTGTGGCGAGGTGCGGCGCTTTGGGTAAAGGAGTGGGCCGAGGCAGTTGGTGCCTGCGGCCCTGACGATTACGCGGGTTCCGGGTCGTCGTGGAACAGCTTGGGGAAGGGTGTCACGGGGACGGGCATGCGCTCCACGGGCGGCAGATGAGGGCTGACCGCCTGCTCAGACTTTGGGTACAGTCGGGGCGATGATTCCGTGTTCAGGCAGTAGGGGGACAGTTCGCGGCGCGTCTCATCGGACGCTGGAACCTGCGGCTCCGGCGCCGAATATTCAACGATACGCAGCTTATCCCTACCCATTGAGTGCCACCCTGTTCTGTCTCATATGCTCAGCCGCGCAGTAGTCTAACCGGGTGGAAGATGCTGCGCCATCCGGATTCTGAGCGACATCTGTCATCGTACACGACATTGGTCCCAAGTCATCGGACAACTGAGGATAGTTGCTCAGCATGTGTCAGTGGCCGTTGTTTTCCTTTGCCCGGGCTGCCTTGAGCGCTGCCCACTCTTCGTCCGTCGTCTGGTTTCCGCCGGCGACGATGTTCGCGAAGTCCTGGGATGTGCGGGTGCCCTCGTCGAAATAGGCCATGTGATGGTCTAAAGCGTGCAGGGCGCGGAAAGCCTGGTGCATTAGCGGATTGTCATCGATGGGAGGTATGCGAGGTGGTACGTACTTCTCAGAATCTGTGACGTCGCCGCTCAGATGAGTAATTCCGTCGAGGTATCGTGGGTCGCTCCCGAATCCACTAGGTGTGAATGTGTTCAGGTCCTGTACTGCGTCGGACGTTGGGATCGAGGAGACATAGACGTGTTTCTGTGACACGTTATATGCGTCGATTGTGTCTGCCCCAGCTCCGGGAGAGCCGCACATGATGAAGCGGTCGACGGTGCCCGGGGCGACGAGCGTCATCGACTTGCCGGACGTGGTCGATCCGTAGGAATGGCCGATGAGGGTGTTGGTGAACGCGTGGCCGTTGGCGTTTGCGTTCGCACGCAGTCCCTCCTCGAAGCGTGCGAGCTGGGGGGCCGCGCGGTCGGCGAATCCGATGTCTGCGGCCTGTCTAATGTTCGTTCCATCGTTCTTGGGGGCGACGTAGCCGAGGTAGGAGATGGTGGCAACGCTGTTCGGGTTGACCCCTGCGTGCTTGGTCTGATCCCTGAGGCGGTCGTTGAAGTCCATGTAGTACCCGAGGTCGCCGCGCACGTTCGTGCCGATGCCCGGAACCAGCGTCGACACACGCGTGGCGGTGTCGGGATTGCCCGCGGAGACGATGGCGGTCGTGCGCTGATATTTCTCGTCGTAGTTGAAGTCGAGGAGGTAAGCGGGGGCGAGGCCGTTGGTCAGTCGATAGGTAGGCTCCGTTCGCGACTTGATGACCTTGAGGTCCCGGTACTTCTCCAGTGCTCGGTCGAGCTCTCTCTTTGCCGTCGCCACCTCTGGGTCGATGTAGTCGTTTTTTGCGAGGGCGGGGTTGAGTTCCTTGTCTGTGCTCTTTTTGAGGGCGGCTTGATATTTGGCATTGGCGTCGTTATAAGCCTGTTCGGCGGTGTCGAGGGCGCCCTTGTGGTAATTTCCCTTTTCGTCAAAGTAGCCGTCGAGGGCGAAGCGGTTGGCCCTGTCGCGCGCGTAGGCGGGGAGTCCGTCGAGGTGGCGGATGTCGTCGGGACGATGGTCCATGAGGAATTGCTTGCGTTCCTCGGGCAGGGAGTTCCACCAGGCCGCGTTCTGGGACGGGCTCCAGTTTGGCTGTGGTAAATCGGGGACTCCGATGACCTTGTTTTCTGCCCAGTCTCCGTCTGTGTAGCTGTCGTTGTTGATGTCTTGGAGGGCGTGGTAGAGATCGGTGTCGACCTGGTCGGCCTGTTTGACGACGTCTTCGATGCCCTGCTCGATGTTTAAGCGTGCAGAGGATTTTCCGCCACGTTGTGTCCTTGAGCCCTCTCCGACGACGCTGCCGTCGTTGAGAATGGTGCAGTTATTCGTGGCTGCGTACGCCTGCAGGGTGTTGATGTTGGACATGACGGTCGCAACTCCATCGCGTGCGCCTTCGATGGCCATGAGGGCGCCGTTGATGTTGGTGAGGGCACGCTCGAGTGAGGCGAGGTTGGTGATGGTCGTCGCGCGCATCGCTGTGACGGCCTCGCCCTCGGACTGGACGGCCTTCAGGTCATCCTGTCCATTTTCGTAGGCATTGCGCAGACCCTGGCTGGCCTCGAGGAGTTCTTGTGCGATCTCGTCGAGTGGACCGGTCTTCCACTCGAGAATGTTCGCCCAGGTGATCGCCATGTCTCATTCTCCCTTCGAGGGGCCCTTGGGTGGGCAGGGTTCTGGAATGCTGGCCCGGACTTGCTGGATCGCCTGCTGGTTGATCTCTTCGGTCGCCTTGAACTGGTTGGCCGCGGCCTCCACGTTGTCGGCCAGGGTTACGAATGAGGTCCTCAGTGCCGACAGCTGCTCCTCCATGTGCTCCCCTGCGTACTGTGCCTGCTTGTAGGAGGAGCCGCCATCCATGGCCGAGGCAACCTTGCACAGTTTGGAGGGGGTGGCGATGAAGCCGCCAACCTTGGTGGACAGGTCGCGTAGTTTGTGAGAGAAGTTCTCGAGGTCGCCCTGGATAATGTTGAGGTCGGGCATCGTTGTCCTGTTCGTCGTGACGGCATCGTGTCGTACTAGCGAACTATTCTACCGTTTTGAAAGACTGTGGGTGCGGCGGATTCCGCGGCTGAGATGGCTCGTCGACGCCCGTAATATCACCTGATAATTACGTGGTATCTACCGCAATGTGCCTGTGTCATCCGTGTTTCTTTTGGAACGTATGAAACAATGGCCACGAGCGCCCCATACACGTGAAGGAAAGAGCGATGGCCCTGTTTGAGTTCGAGGATGGTCACCTCGTACCCGCTCAATTCGGATACCCGGTCGCCCAAGACCTGGGACCCGACCTCGTTGACGCTATCTGCCAGCAGGTCCTGCAGATCGTCTCGCGTCCGCTTTTCCCCGTGACCTGGCGCGACATGACCGGCCAGGACGACGAGGAGACGCCTCGCCTGACGGCTCTCGACGTGACCGGCCAGATCGTCTCCGTCGAAATCCTCAAAGAACTCGACTCCGAAACCCTCATTACTTCCCTGTCTCGACTGGCCGAGGTCGCCTCGATCTCCTGGTCGGACCTCGCCGCCGAGTACCCGTCCGGCCCCGAGGGCTTCCGCGCCGGTTGGGCGCAGTTCCGCGATTCGATGCCCCCGGCCGTCGGCCCGGGCCCCCGCCTGATCATGGTCGCGGGCGACATCGACCCCTCCGTGCGCCCCGCCCTGTCCGTGCTGGCGACCTCCGGCGTCGAGGTGCACCTCATGAACCTGCGCCAGATGTCCAACGGCCGCCTCTTCCTGGACGTGAACGCGGTTGGTCCGCGCCTGTACGGCCACGCCCCGCAGCTCCTCGCCTCCGCCGCGGCAGCGCCCGAGCTGGCCGCCGCGACCGAGCAGGCTGCTCCCTTCGAGGAAAGTACGCCCGCAGAGTCCGCGATCCCCGCGCCTCCTGCGGAGGGCACCGAGGCCTCGAACGAGGAGGACTCCGAGACCCCCACGACGCGTCCCACGCCGAAGGTCGCCCCGCACCTGCGCGAGGTCTTCACCTACCCGATCGACGAGGAGCCCCCGGCCCCCTGGAAGCCCGCCGCCGAAGAGCCTGTCACGGAAGAGTCTGTCGACGAGCAGCCGTCCGACGAGGCCGTGGAGGCCCCGCGCGACGAGGCGGAGCTGGGCGAGGAGCAGCCCGAATCCGAGTCTCAGGACCGCGCGGATGATGCCGACGAGTTCGAGGATGCCGAGGCCGAGCTGGCCGATGAGCTGCACGCCGCCGACAACCACGCGGCCGCCGACGAGGCCCAGGATGCCTCCCAGGACGAGGCCCAGCCGGCCAACGAGCAGCTCGTCAGTGAAACCGCCGAGCACGCCGAGCCTGCCGTCCACGGTGAGGATGTCGAGCGTGAGAACGTTGTCGAGCCTGAGCGCTCCGACGATGTCGAAGACGGCGACGACTCCGAGGATGCCGCTGAGGCTCAGGAGCATGAGGCCGCGGATGAGAACGCCGACGACGCGGCCGATGAGCCCGATGTTGATTCTCACGATGATGCCGATGCTTCCGCCGACGAGCCTCGCCCCGAGGAAGCCCCCGAGCCGGCCACGGAGCAGCAGGCGGACGATCAGCAGGTCGACGAACCCCAGGCCGACGAGCAGCCGACCCCCGAGGAAGACAAGCCTCGCTGGGAACGCCCCGCCCACATGAGCCGCCGCGCCACGCGCCGCGCCCGCGAGGAGTCGAGCGAACTCAACGACGGCGGTGCAACCGACGCGGCCACGGCCTCGTCCGTGGATCGCTCCGAAGAATCCCCCGAGGTTGCACAGGCACGCGCGGAGGGCCTGCCGGTCCTCGGCCGCGACGAGGCCGGACTGCGCACCCTTGCGGAGATTCTCGGCCAGGACACGCCCCTCGTTGCCCGCAGTGAACTGGGCCTGCCCGCAGACCTGGTGCTCGCCGCGAGCGGCGCCATCTCGGGCGCGGGCCTCACCTACCCGTCGCTGGACACCCTGCTCACCGCGCGCGGCCTTGGCCATATCGACGCCTGGGGTCAGGTGCGCATCGGCGACCGCCTGGGCCCGACCCTGGCCGAAGCCCTCGACGAGATCAACCGCGAGATCGTGCGCGAGTACGCGCAGGCCCCGCGCGCAAACCACTCCGCCAAGCACTGACGCGACCGCGGCGGGCGTCCACACAACGCGACGCACACTTACGCAGAGAGGCCCGGGATCACGCGATCCCGGGCCTCCTCGCTACCCGACGCTCAGTGCACGAAAGCGTCCAGCCAGCCGCGCATCGTCGCGTACACGGCCTCGCGCACGGGGGCGTCCGACAGGACCAGATCGTGCTTGCCGGGGAAACGGGCAATCGTCACCAGGTCCGAGAGGCCCAAGCTCCGCTCGGCGATAACCGTCGGATCCAGGACGGTGTCGGACGTGAAGACGCGCTCGCACCACTCCTCCTCGAAATAGGCCGACGTGGACACCATCGACAGGACCGGACAGTCCAGGTGCACGCGCTTCTCGATCGTGTCGTGCCCGGCCATGATCGCCTCGAGCCACGAGGCGGGAACCGGGTAGGACTCGGGGCGCTTCCACTCCTGGATGATCGGCCAGCCCGCGACCGACGGGTCATCCGCCGACAGGTTCTCGGGGATCGGCAGCTCCGAGGAGGCGCGCCCCGCGAGCGAGCGACCGTAGTGGCCGGTCCCGCCCGAGGGCACCTCCCACATGGGGTTGCGCGATGCGATGCGCCCGATGACGGGGGCCATCGCCCCGCGCCAGGCGGCCATCGACTGCATCTCCAGCCAGCCCGAGTTCAGGATCAGGCCAGCCAGGACGCCCGGGTGGCGGTGCGCCCACAGGGTCGCGATCAGGCCGCCCGTCGAGTGGCCCATGAGGACGATCGGCTCGTCCTCGCGCTCGGAACGGATGATCTCGATGGCCTCGCCGATCTCCTCGTCGTACACGGACAGGTCGTCGGCGTAGCCGATCGTCTGGTGGGGACGCAGCGAACGCCCGTACTTGCGCATGTCCAGCGCATAGAACGCCGCGCCCGCGTCAACCAGCTGCTGCGCCATCTCCGTCTGGAAGAAATAGTCGTTGCGCCCGTGCAGGTACAGGACCGTCATGCGGGCACTCTTGGGCGGGGTCGCGCGCACCAGGGTCGCCACGCAGGGCCCCTCCGCGTCGTCGAGCAGCTCGATTGTGCGCGACTCATACCCGTCGCCGAGGATGTCGGCGCGCCACTGGTCGCCAGGAGGACCGTCCTCGCCCCACGGTGCCATGACGTCGCGCTCGGGGATCCCCTCGGGGGACGAGGCCGGAGTGTCCACCCCGGACAGGTCGGGCAGACCGCTCGTGTCCGGGATCAGCTCGTCTCCGGGCGTGGGATTGCTGGTAACGCTCATGGGGTCAGCATAACGCGCGAGGCCACCCCGGCCTCGTTGATGAGGAGGAGGAACCGGGGTAGCCTCGCGGAGAATGGGTGCCGATCAGGCGAAGGAGGACGCGCGCGAGGGGATGCGCTCGTTGAGGAACTCGTCGAGGAGAGCGGTCAGCTGGTCGTGCTCGATGAGGAAGCCGTCGTGACCGTGATCGGAGTGGATCTCGCGGTAGAACGCGCCCGAAATTCCGGCGGCCATCTGCCAGACCTGCTCGGGGAAGAACAGACGATCCGAGTCGACCGCGACGACGAGCGTGCGCGCGGTGACCGCCTTGAGGGCCTCGACGACGCCGCCGCGGTCGCGGCCCACGTCGTGGGACAGCATCGTGCGGCACAGCGTCACGTAGGAACCCGCGTCGAAGCGGCGTACGATCTTCTCGCCGTGATAGTCCAGGTAGGACTCCACCGCCAGGCGTCCGCCGTGCAGCGGATCCTCGTCGTTCTGCGGGATGCGGCCGAAGCGCTCGTCCAGCTCCGAGGGGGAGCGGTAGGTCGTGTGCGCGATCTGGCGGGCGAGCGCGAGCCCGGCGGTGGGGCCGGGGCCCGCGTAGTAGTCGCCGCCGCGCCACGCCGGATCCAGCTCGATCGCGCGGATCTGAGTGTGCGTCCACGCCGCCTGGTCGGCGGTCGTCTGCGCGCCCGAGGCCACGACCACGAGTCGGCGCACACGCTCCGGGTAGCTGACCGCCCACTCGATCGCGCGCTGTCCGCCCAGCGACGCGCCCACGACGATGCTCCACTCGTCAATGCCGAGCAGGTCGGCCAGGCGGGACTCGGCGTAGACCTGGTCGCGCGTGGAGATCACGGGGAAACGCGATCCCCACGGCGCCCCGTCGGGAGCGAGCGACGCCGGGCCCGTGGAGCCCTGACAGCCGCCCAGCACGTTCGCGGCCACCACGAAGTAGCGGTCCGTGTCGATGATGCGCCCCGGGCCCACGATCTGCTCCCACCAGCCGGGGGTCGGCTGGCCGGGCGCTGCCTCGCCGCACACGTGCGCGTCGCCGGTGAGGGCGTGCAGGATGAGGACCGCGTTGGACGAGGCCTCGTCCAGCTCGCCCCACGTCTCGTAGGCGAGCGTCACGGAGGGCAGGATCTCGCCGTTCTCCAGGCGCTGAGCGCCCAGGTTCGCGAACTTGCGGAAGGCGACCGGGTCGCCCTCGCGCCACGCGCCGGACGTGGGTGCGGGGGGCAGGTTGTGACGGCTCATGATGTCCTTCTTTCGCAGGGGCGCTTCGCTGTCGCGGGAGACTGGGGGGAGCAGCGGCGGCCTCGGAGCCTCAGGAGTGTGTGTATCCCCGAGGCCGCCGACGGGTCTGTTAGGCCGTGGCCGCGCGGGCCGCGTCGAAGCCGAGCTCCAGGTCGGCGAGGATGTCCTTGATGTTCTCCAGGCCGATCGACAGGCGCACAGTGCCGGGCGCGACGCCGGCCTTGACCAGCTCCTCCTCGGTCAGCTGCGAGTGCGTCGTCGAGGCCGGGTGGATGACGAGGGACTTCGCGTCGCCGATGTTGGCGACCACGGGCAGGAGCTGCACGCCATCCGCGAAAGCCCTGCCGGCCTCGTACCCGCCCTTGATGACGAAGGAGAGAAGGCCACCCGTGCCCAGCGGCGCGTACTTCTTGCCCAGCTCGTAGTAGGGGGAGGACTCCAGGCCCGCGTAGTTGACGGACTCGACGTCCGGGTGTGCCTCGAGGAAGCGGGCGACCGCCAGCGCGTTGGACACGTGGCGCTCGATGCGCAGGGACAGTGTCTCGATGCCCTGCGAAATCAGGAACGCGTTGAAGGGGGAGGTGACGGCGCCCAGGTCGCGGTTGATGAGCGTCTGGATGCGCAGCAGGAACGCCAGGTTCGCGCCCAGCGCGCCGCCCACGCCCAGGTCGCGGGCGTAGACGAGGCCGTGGTAGGACTCATCCGGCGTGTTGTACAGGGGGAAGCGCTCGGGCTGGGAGGCGAAGTCGAAGTTGCCCGAGTCGACGATCGCGCCCGCGATCGAGGTTCCGTGTCCGCCCAGGTACTTGGTGGCCGAGTGGACGACGATGTCGGCGCCCCACTCGATCGGGCGGACCAGGTAGGGGGTGGCGACCGTGTTGTCGACGATGAGGGGCACGCCGACCTCGTGGGCGACCGTTGCGATCGGCTCGATGTCGAGGATGTCTCCCTGCGGGTTGGGGATGGTCTCGCCGTAGAAGGCGACCGTCTTGTCGTCGGCGAGCGCGCGCCAGGCCTCGGGGTCGAGGGGGTCCGCGACGAAGCGGGTCTCGATGCCCAGGCGTCCCAGCGTGTTCTTCAGGAGGGTGACGCTGCCGCCGTACAGGGAGGGGGAGGCGACCACGTTGTTGCCGGCGACGGCCAGGGCGAGGATCGACAGGGCGGTCGCGGACTGACCGGAGGAAACGAGGAGGCCGCCGACGCCGCCCTCGAGGGCCGCGATGCGGGCGGCGACGCCGTCGGTCGTCGGGTTGGTCAGGCGCGTGTAGATGGGGCCCAGCTCCTGCAGGGCGAAGCGGCTCGCTGCCTGCGCGGTGTCTTCAAAGGCGTAGGAGGAGGTCTGGTAGATGGGCAGTGCGGTCGCGCCGGTGGCGGGGTCGAGGTTGTATCCGGCGTGAATCTGCTTGGTTTCGAAGGACCAGTCGTTGGCGGTCATTGTGCGGCTCCTTAGGTGAGGGGTGGTTCGTCTCTGATTCCCCTCCGGCGGGCCGCGGATGCGGTGAAGTGAACATGCGTCGAGGCGCGTCCCGCTGTCGGGGGACTGCGCGGCAGTCGCTTGTGCTGACGCGCAGTCAGCGGCACATTCGACGGTTCATGCCCTCAATTGTTTGTCATCGACGAGGCCGGGGCTGAGGGGTCCCGGATGGTGGACTTTTGTGACAGGTGGGGCGTGGTGCCGGGGTGTGTGAGGAGGCTCGCAGTGGTGGTTGAAAATGTTATGAAAGCGCAGGTATTTGCGCGGTAATCATGGTGCTGATGTTGCAAATGTTGCGATTGTTGCATGTGTGAAAGTTGAGTTTTCTGGTGTGTTTGTTGCCAAGCGTGACGAAAGTGGATAGGCTCTTTCCCAGTACGCGCGCTCCGGCGCACCTAATTGGACGAGATGAGACAACGATGAGACGACGCGGAACCATTCGCATGGGCCTGACGGCTATCGCCGCCTGTGCCCTCCTCGTGCTGCCCCAGATGGCGCAAGCTGCCCCCTCTGAGGAGGAGATCGCTGCCGCCCAGGCTGCCGAAGAGGCTGCGAAGATGAGCGTCGCCCAGATCGAGGTCAAGCTCGCCGAAGTCAACGCCAGCGCCGCAACCGCGATGCAGAACGCGCAGATTGCGGGCGAAGACCTCAACGAAGCGACCATTGCGCTGCAAGAGGCGACCGCAACCGCCAATCAGGCGTCGGCTGACGCGGACGCCGCCGAGGCTGCCTTCGAGGAAGGCAAGCAGCAGATCGCCTCCGTCGCACAGGCTGCCTACCGTAACGGTGGTGGCACGCTCGACGCGCTCGCCCCCTACCTCGACTCCGACGGACTGCGTAGCGTCGAGACCAAGCAGGCTGGCATCAGCTCCTTCTCCTCCTCTGCCGAGGCGAAGATGCAGAACGTTACTGCACTCGAGCAGGTCGCCAAGGTGACCCGCGACGCCGCGAACACCGCGCTCGCCAACCAGAAGGCTGCCACGGACGAGGTTCAGAGGCGCACCGACGCCGCCAACCAGGCCGCGACCGCCGCCCAGAACGAGGCCGCGATCGTCGCCGCCCAGCGTGGCGCCTACGTGCAGGAACTGGCCACCAAGCAGAACACGACCGTCGACCTCATCAACCAGCGTGAGGCCGCCCTCGAAGCCGAGCGTCAGGAAGCCGCGCGCGTCGCCGCCGAGCAGGCAGCCGCCGCTGCTGAAGCCCAGCGTCAGGCCGATGCTGCCGCAGCCGCCGAACGCCAGGCCGCCGCCGATACTGCCGCCCAGGCCTCGTCCTCCTACGACGATGACGATGACTCCTCGTACTCGGCACCCTCCTACTCCGCGCCCTCCTACTCCTACGAGGAGCCCTCGTACTCGGCGCCCTCCTACTCGGGTGGCGGCGCTGACACGGCCATTGCGACCGCGAAGAGCTACCTCGGCGTGCCCTACGTGTGGGGCGGCGAATCCTACGGCGGCGTGGACTGCTCCGGCCTGACCATGCTCGCCTGGGAGAGCGCCGGCGTCGACCTGCCGCACCTCTCCCGCGCTCAGTACAGCTACGGCACGCACGTGCCGATCGGCTCCATGGAGGCCGGCGACCTGATCTTCTGGTCCTCCAACGGCACCCAGTCCGGCATCTACCACGTCGCCATCTACCTGGGCGGCGGCCAGATGATCGAGGCCCCCACCTTCGGCGTGCCCGTGCGCATCACCGGCATCTACAGCTGGGGCTCGATCATGCCCTACGCCGTGAGGCTCTGAGCCGCAACGTTGCTTGACGATCCGGGGCCGCGCAGACTGTGTGTCTGCGCGGCCCTCGGCCTTTGTGTGCGGCTCTGGTCTGTGGGGTGCCCGGGGGTGGCCTGCGTGGATGTGCTGACCTGCCCCGGCCTCGTTCCTCGTGTGCCGACCTGCCCCGACGGGGAACCCGCGAGCGCGCTTGTGGAGTCATGTGGTTAGCATGAACGGCATGAGTGCCCCCACCGCCGACACGAACACCCACCAGATCGGTGCCACCTCCACTGTCCCACAGGTCGTCAAGCCGTTCCCTGCGTTCGCGCGCACCCTGGCACTCCTCTCCTTTGTGGTGTTTCCGGCTTGGTCTCTCATTGGGATTCTGACGAGGGATAACTGGACGCGGTGGGCATTCCAGTTGAGCCAGGCGCGAGTGATCATTGCGGCCATCGCAGTCCTCGCGTTCCTCCCCATCGTCCGGGCGGCGTTCGGTCGTTTCATCCTCGACCTGATTCGCAGGATCAAGCCGATGCGCAGCGGCAAGCACGCGACGGAAGCTCATCCCGGCACCATGTTCCTGGGGGTTGTGGCCTCGCTCGTGGTGCTCGGACTGGTTGGTCTGGTCGCGTGGGGTATGTGTGGTCAGGTTGCCCTCGACTGGCGCGACGGTCCGGTGACCCGCGAGGGCGTCACGTGCACCGCCATGAATCCCGAGGAGCGCGACGATGGCCCCTTCGTGCACATCGAGCTGACTGAAAGCGAAGGGGTCGTGCGCGCCTACGACCTGCGCCAATACGAGCTCGATCGCCACGCCGAGAAGGGCACGCCCCTCTACAACACGATCGTCGAGGCCTGCCAGACCCCCGGCACGCAGATCGGGATCAGCATCTACGACCGCACGGGCATCATCGTCGACGCGTGGAAGAAGTAGTAAGAAGTAGTGCGCATAAACGCAGCGGCCTCGCGCACGGGCCGCCATGCTCGAGGCCGGGGAGCGTGGGTGTGCAATGAGCTCTGAGTGATCGTCCTGCGTATGCGGTGGGGCCGCGCAGACGTAAGTCCGCGCGGCCCCTCGCAAGCAGTCAGCTCAGTGCTCGCCCTCGTGCTCCTTCAGGCGCTCGTAGGAGCGGCGAATCTCGGCCTCGGCCTCTTCGCGACCCACCCAGTGGGCGCCCTCGACGCTCTTGCCGGGCTCGAGGTCCTTGTAGACCTCGAAGAAGTGCTGGATTTCCAGGCGGTGGAACTCCGACACGTCGTCGATCTCGGTACGCCAGGAGGCGCGCTGGTCCGAGGCGGGAACGCACAGGACCTTGTCGTCGCCGCCCTTTTCGTCGCGCATGCGGAACATGCCGAGCGCGCGGCAGCGGATCACGCAGCCGGGGAAGGTGGGCTCTTCGAGGAGGACCAGGGCGTCCAGCGGGTCGCCGTCCTCGCCCAGGGTGTCGTCGATGAATCCGTAGTCATCGGGGTAACGAGTGGAGGTGAAGAGCATGCGGTCCAGGCGGATACGGCCCGTCACGTGGTCGATCTCGTACTTGTTTCGGTTCCCCTTGGGGATCTCGATGGTCACGTCAAATTCCATGGCCGCGCCTTCCTCATTAGCCCCGAAACTCGGGGGTCCGGTTGGTTGTGTCGGCGCATGGACGGGTACTGTAGGTACCGAAGTAACCACGAAGGGAAATCCATGCATCGCACGTCTATGGGGGCCATTGTAAGCGCTAGCGCCGCACTCGTGGCGACGGCGGCGCTGGTGGGTGCCGGTTGTTCGCCGCAAACGGCCACTCCGGCGGACGCTCCCACGGCCTCGACGCTTGAACCCGCAGCGATTTCCGGCGACGCGAAGGGCGGCGGGAACCCGGTTTCCGCCGAGGACGTCCAGGCGCTGTGGGCACCGGTCGCGGCAGCCGCGGCTGAGGGCGGCTACACGGCGTGGGGCACGGTCCTGGATGCGCAGACCGGCGAGGTCCTCCTGGACGCGTCTGCCGCCACCCCTCACACGCCCGCCTCGACGACGAAGACCCTCGCGGCTTTCTCCGCGCTGCACCACCTGGATCCGACGGCGACGCTGACGACCAGCGCGCTCCTGGGCGCTGATAACCAGACCCTCTACCTGGATTCGGAGGGCGACCTGCTCCTGGGGATTGGCACCTCCGACGAGGTCGAGGTCTCGGGCCGCGCGGGCCTGCAGACCCTCGCGAAGGACACGGCCGCGGCCCTGGCGCAGCGCGGTATCACCTCCGTGACCCTGAATTGGCGCGGCACTCTCTTCGAGGGTGCCTCGCACCTGTCCTCCTGGGACGCGCAGGAAGTCGGCTCCTACGAGGGTCACGTCGGCCCCATGGCGATCGATGCCGGACGCACCTACGAGGGTGCCAACGCTTTCTACTCGGACGCGCCGGGACGCGTCGCCGAGGTCTTCTCGCAGGCCCTCGGCGCGGAGGGGATCTCCGCGACCCTCGGCGAGGCCGGAGATCCGCCCGCGGGAGCGGGAGCCGTGGCCCAGGTGAGCTCGGCGACGATGGGGGAGCAGCTGCGCTGGATGCTCGCCCACTCGGATAACACCCTCGCCGACCAGTACTGCCGTTTCGCCGCGCGCGCGGCGGGAGCCCCCTCGACCTATGAGGGCGCGACCGAGACGGTGCGCAAGACCCTGACCGAGGCCGGTGTGCCCACGGAGGGCCTGACCCTCGAGGACTGCTCGGGCCTGTCCAGCAACGACAAGATCAGCGCGAATACTCTCGTCGGCGTCCTCAAGGCCTCGTACGAGGGCACGGGCACCGAGGCGAACACGATGCGCCTCCTGCCGTGGGCGGGCCTGGTGGGCACGCTCTCGAAGCGCATGACCGAGGAGCCTGCGGCCGGAAACGTGCAGGCGAAGACGGGCGCCCTCCAGGAGGTCACCTCCCTGTCCGGGTCCGTCATGACGAAGAGCGGGCGCGTCCTCCTTGTGTCGATCGGTCACGATAACGTCACCGAGGGTGCCTACGCCACGCGCGGCCACCTCGACGCCTTCGAGGAGGGCCTCGCCGGGCTAGACTGAGGCCATGGATATGCCGTTTGGCCCGCGCAACGTCGCGGGAGTTCTCGCTTCGTTGTCCTACGCGGGGCCCTCGGCCTCTCGCGTGGGTGCCTCCGCCGTCGTGGCGCGCCTGCGCCGCTCGGTCGCCTGGTCGGATCGTCGGCTCGCCGAGCTGTCCACCCTGCCCGAGGCCTCCGAGAAGGTGGCCGGCTCCCCGACCCTCGTCGTTGACCGCCGCGGCCTGATCCGTTCGGTCGGAT
This sequence comes from Schaalia odontolytica, assembly GCF_005696695.1. NCBI lineage: Bacteria > Bacillati > Actinomycetota > Actinomycetes > Actinomycetales > Actinomycetaceae > Schaalia > Schaalia odontolytica. The sequence continues at coordinate 362,262 of NZ_CP040006.1, forward strand.
CGCTCCTGGAGAGCTTCGAAGACGCGCGCACACCCAAGGTTCTGGCCGCCGAGGCCGTCATCCTGCGCGCCCTGGCCAAGGACGCGACGGGCATCTGGGACGTGCGCTCCGGCCGCCGGATCCTCGTGGCCCCTAACGTGCTCGCCGACGCGCAGCGCTACGCCTTGGACCAGACCGACTGGTGCCGCTGGGTCTCCCTGTGCACGGGTCTGCGCGGCGTCCACCTCACCCACGCCCCCCACCTCGTCCCCTACATCGCCGACCTGATGCGCTCGCTGCCCGAACGCAGCGACGAACTCGTGCGCATCGTCCTGCTCCTGGACGCCCTGCCCACCGCGGAGATGGAGGTCCTCACGCCCCGTGACCTGCCCTCGATCCAGTGGCTGCGCACCCACCGCGCGCACGCCGGGGGCGTCGGCCTGGTGCGCGCGTGCGCGGCCGCCGGAATGCCCCTGGCCGGGGTCGAGGCCCTGCAGGCGCAGACCGAAGGATTTGCGCGCACCGTCGTGCGCGAGGGCGCGATCGCGCAGCTTCTGTCCAGCGTCGAGGCCCTGCCGAGCGCCCGCGAGTACGCGGAGCCGGCAGCGTGGCTGGCGCGTGTGCGCTGAGGCCTCCCGCCTCGTGGGTGCGAACCCGCGCGGCTCCCTGCGCGACTGCTCCCTGGCGGTGCGCGCTTCTCTGACTTCCTTCATCGACGAGGCCGGGGCGCCTCCCGCTCTCGTCGTTGGCCTGTCGGGGGGCGCGGATTCGCTGGCGCTGGCGTTGACGACGATTGACGTGGCGGCGCGCGCGGGAATCCCTGTTGTGACGGTGACCGTTGATCATGGGCTGCGCGCGGGCAGCGGTGAGGAGGCTCGCCGCGTCGCTGATCGAGCGGAATCCCTGGGGGCGCGTGCCGTTGTTGAGACCGTGTCGGTGGAGGGCCCGGGAGGCCCCGAAGGATCAGCCCGCGACGCCCGCCGAGCCGCCCTGCGAGCGGTCGCCCAGCGTGAGGGCGCCCCGATCCTCCTCGGCCACACGATGGACGACCAGGCTGAAACGGTCCTCCTGCGCCTCGCGCGCGGCTCCGGCCCCTCGTCCCTGCGGGCCATCGCTCCCGTCTCGCGCGACGATGACGGGGTGACGTGGCTGCGCCCACTCCTCGGGCTGCGGCGAACGGACACGGAGCAGGCGTGCGCCCAGGCGGGCCTCGCCCCGCTTGAGGACCCGACCAACGACATCGACGGGCCGTGGCGCGCCGCGGACGGCAGCCCCCTGCGCCGCTCGGCGCTGCGCCACGCTGCGATCCCCGCCCTGGCCTCGGCTCTGGGAGTGGACCCGGTTCCCGCGCTGGCCCGCACGGCCGCCCTGTGTGCGGCCGACGACGACGCCCTGTCCCAGTGGGCGAGCGCGCTCGCGGCCCCTGCGATGCCGGGGGAGGAACACGACTCCGAGACGGGACACCCGTCTCTGGCGGTGTCCGCCCTGCGGGGTGCCCCCCGAGCGGTGCGTACCCGGGCGCTGCGTGAGGCCGCCCACGTCGCCGGAGTTCGCGCGTTGTCCAGTGCCCACGTGGACGCCCTCGACGACCTCGTGGTCGCGTGGCGCGGCCAGGGGCCCATCGACCTGCCCGGAGGCACCGCCTCACGTGTTGGACGCGGCGCGCACGCGCGCATCGCTTTCGTCGCGCGCGAGGCGGGCGCCCCGACGGCCCCAGACCCCGACTAAACAGCGGGAATACGCCGCGATAGACCCCACCGGAGCGGCCCGGCACTGCCTGCGCGATCACAGGATGTTGCGCTGACAGTGAGAATCCCGTCCTTCCTGGAACAGGCGAGCGTTTGTGTGGCACGCTTATAGTGGAATCGCTCGCGTAGCTTCGATACGAAAAGAGGACACGGTGGACGCCACCGATATGGGTAACGACCTGAAAGAAATCCTGGTCACCGCCGAGGATATGGACCGTCGGCTCACCGAAATGGCTGAGCAGATCGACCGCGACTACGCGGGCGAAGAACTGCTGATCGTCGGCGTCCTGCGCGGCGCCGTCATGGTCATGGCGGACCTGTCCCGCAAGCTGCACACCCCCCTCGAGATGGACTGGATGGCCGTGTCCTCCTACGGTTCCGGCACCAAGACCTCGGGCGTTGTGCGCATCCTGAAGGACCTCGACCAGGACGTGGCCGGACGCCACGTGCTCATCGTCGAGGACATCATCGATTCGGGCCTGACCCTGTCCTGGCTGCAGGCGAACCTGCTCGGACGAGGCGCTGCCTCCGTCAAGATCGCGACCGCGCTGCGTAAGCCGGAGGCCGCCAAGGTCGACGTGGACGTTGCCTACGTGGGCTTCGACATTCCCGACGAGTTCGTCGTCGGTTACGGCCTGGATTACGCGGAAAAGTACCGTAATTTGCCTTTCGTCGGCACGCTGCAGCCGCACGTCTACAACAACTGAGAACGCATACCTGTAGGGGACCCACGTGAACGAGAAGATCAAGAACAAACGCCCCAGCCTGGGGTGGGTGATGGTTCCGCTCATCATGCTGCTCGCCGGCGGCTGGTTCATGTGGGGCTTCTTCGCCCCTCGTGCCGTGACGACGTCCGAGGGCCTCGCGGTCATCTCGGGCGACACGGTCGAGCGGGTGGTCCTCAACGAGGGCACCCAGCAGGTGAACCTGACGCTGACGGAAAACTACGTCCACCAGAGCACCGGTGGCGACGATAAGACCGTTGATCTGGGCAAGGACGTGTACTTCACGTACTCCTACGTGCAGACCAAGGACATCCTGGACACGGTGGCCGACAAGGCTCCCGCGAAGGGCTGGAACGCGGTGCGTCCCCAGTCTGGCATCCTCGGCGGCGTCGTTCAGCTGCTGATCTCGCTGGTGATCCTGGGCGTCGCCTTCTACTTCATCATGCGCTCCATGTCGGGCTCGCGGATGATGGGCGGCTTCACGCAGTCGCGCGCCAAGGAATTCAACCAGGAGCGCCCGGACGTCACCTTCGCGGACGTCGCCGGTGAGGACGAGGCCGTGGAGGAGCTCGAGGAAATCCGCGAGTTCCTGGCCTCCCCGGACAAGTTCCACAAGGTGGGTGCGCGCATCCCGCGCGGCGTCCTGCTCTACGGTCCTCCCGGAACGGGTAAGACCCTCCTCGCCAAGGCCGTCGCCGGCGAGGCGAACGCCCCCTTCTTCTCGATCTCCGGTTCGGAGTTCATGGAGCTGTACGTCGGCGTGGGTGCCTCCCGCGTGCGTGAGCTCTTCGAGCGCGCCAAGAAGAACGCGCCGGCCATCATCTTCGTCGACGAGATTGACGCCGTGGGTCGCCACCGCGGCAGCGGCATCGGCGGCGGCAACGACGAGCGCGAGCAGACGCTCAACCAGCTCCTCGTCGAGATGGACGGTTTCGACGAGCGCGCCAACATCATCCTGATCGCGGCGACCAACCGCCCCGACATCCTCGACCCGGCTCTGCTGCGCCCCGGGCGTTTCGACCGCCAGATCGCCGTCGAGGCCCCCGACCTGAAGGGCCGCGAGGCCATCCTGAAGGTCCACGCGCAGGGCAAGCCCCTCACCGAGCAGGTCGACCTGCGCCAGATCGCCAAGCGCACGCCCGGCTTCACGGGCGCCGACCTGGCGAACGTCCTCAACGAGGCCGCGCTGCTCACCGCGCGCTCGAACATGCAGTTCATCGATGAGCGCGCCATCGACGAGGCCATCGACCGCGTAATCGCGGGCCCGCAGAAGCGCACCCGTGTCATGAACGACCACGACAAGGCCGTGACCGCCTACCACGAGGCCGGCCACGCCCTGGCCGCCGCCGCCCTGAACTACACGGATCCGGTCACGAAGGTGACGATCCTGCCGCGCGGCCGCGCCCTGGGCTACACGATGGTCATGCCTACCGAGGATCGCTTCAACAAGACCCGCAACCAGCTCCTCGACGATCTGGTCTACGGCATGGGCGGCCGCGTCGCCGAGGAGATCGTGTTCCGCGACCCGTCGACCGGCCCCGCTAACGACATCCAGCAGGCCACGAAGACGGCCCGCGCCATGGTCACCGACTACGGCATGAGCGACCGCATCGGCATGGTCAAGCTGGGCGACGCCGACACCGAGGCCTTTGGGCACGGTAGCGGTGAGGGCCCGCGCGCCTTCTCCGACGAGACGGCCGCGATCATCGACGAGGAGGTGCGTCGCCTCCTCGACAACGCGATGCGCGAGGCGTGGCGGATCCTGTCCGAAAACCGCGGTGTTCTCGACACGCTGGCCTCGCGCCTGCTCGAGGAGGAGACCCTCGACGAGGCGCAGCTCGCGGAGATCTTCAAGGACGTCGTGAAGGCCCCCGAGCGTCCCGTGTGGAACTACCAGTCCGACGCCGCGGTTCCGGGTGTCCTCCTGGGCAACCCGGTCGGCGTGGGGTCGGCCGAGGCCTCGGCCACCTCCGAGGTGTCGTTTGAGGCCCCCTCGATCGACGTCTCCGACGTGATGGACACCCAGACGAACGAGGGAGAGGAGCAGGCGTGACCTACGATCCCGCTGGCGTCGAGAAGGCGTCGCGCGACCTGCTCGTCGCAATCGGTGAAGACCCCGAGCGCGAGGGCCTTGTCGGCACCCCCGACCGCATGGCGCGCGCGTGGCGTGAGATGTGCAAGGGCCTGACCGAGGACCCGCGCGAGCACCTGCGCACCCAGTTCCACGCCGGCACCGACGAGCTGGTCCTGGTCCGCGACATCACATTCTTCTCGGTGTGCGAACACCACCTGCTGCCCTTCTACGGCCGCGCCCACGTGGGCTACATCCCGCGCGGCGGCGTCGTGACTGGCCTGTCCAAGCTGGCCCGCGTGGTCGAAGGCTACGCGCGCCGCCCCCAGGTCCAGGAGCGCTTGACTGCCCAGGTCGCTGACGCGATCGATGAGATCCTGGATCCCCAGGGCGTCATCGTCGTCATCGAGGCCGAGCACATGTGCATGTCGATGCGCGGCATCTCCAAGCCGGGTTCCTCGACCGTGACCAGCGCGCTGCGCGGCATCATGAGCGACGGTGCGACCCGCGCCGAGATGATGGCCCTCGTCCTGTCCGGGAGCCGATGACGTGAGCGCCCTGCCCCTGCCCGCCGCCCCGGCCTCGTTCCCGGTTCCGCCGCCCCCGGCTCTACCGGGCGGCCTGAGCCTGCCCAGCGGGCGGACGGCGATCATGGGCATCCTCAACGTCACCCCGGATTCTTTTTCGGACGGGGGACGCTACACGGACGTGGCCGCCGCTTTGCGCCATGCGCGGGAGATGGTGGCCGCCGGAGCGGACCTTATCGACGTGGGCGGGGAGTCGACCCGCCCGAACTCGACGCGCATCAGCGCGGACGAGGAGTGGGCGCGCATCTGCGCCATCGTCGAGTCCCTGGCCGCCGACGGCGTCATCGTGTCGGTGGATACGCTGCACGCGTCGACGGCCCGCGAGGCCGCGCGCGCGGGTGCGGCGATTATCAACGACGTGAGCGGCGGGCGCTGGGATCCCGAGATGAACGCGGCTGTCGCGCAGTCGGGCTGCGCGTACGTCGTTCAGCACTACCGCGCGCTGCCGGGCATGCCGGAGGAGCACTTCGACTACGGGGATGACCTCGTGGGCACGCTCATCGAGCGCGTGGGGTCCCAGGTTCAAGACGCTATTGATGCTGGTGTGACAGCTGATAAAATTGTGGTTGACCCGGGCCTCGGCTTCTCGCTGACGGGCGACCAGTGCTGGCAGATCCTACGCGAACTGCCGCGCTTCGCGCAGGGCGGATACCCCGTCCTCGTCGGCGCCTCTCGCAAGCGCTTCGTCAAGGCCCTCGAGGGCGACGTGGACGCGGACAGCGCGGACATCGCCGCCTACTGCGCGGCAGCTGGCGCGTGGGCCGTGCGGGTCCACGACGTAGCAGCCACCGCGGCGGCCATCGCCCGAAAGGAGAACGACGTTGACTAACCGACGCGTCATCATCGCCCTGAAAGGACTCGGGGCGCTGGCCAACCACGGCGTCTACGACTTCGAGCGCGACCGCAACCAGCGCTTCAGCGCCGACATCGTCATGTGGGTCGAGACCGCCGGCACCGCCGACGACATTGCTGCCACCGTCTCCTACGCGGACATCGCCGACGAGGCCATGGCCGTCCTCACCGGCACCGCCGTCGACCTCATCGAGACCCTCGCCGAAACCATCGCCTCGCGCGTCATGAGCCACGAGGGCGTCGTCGGCACCGAGGTCACCGTCCACAAGCCCGACGCCCCCATCGATCACCCCTTCGCGGACGTGTCCGTGACCGTACGCGCGGGCCAGACCGACGCGATGCCGCTGTCGCTGTCTCTCAAGGGCATTTACGAGGCCGAGGATGGCTCCGTCCTCACCGGCGAGATCGAGGCCTATGGTCACGCCCAGGCCCCCAGCCCCGCCGAGCAGGAACAGAGCGGCGCCCTGCCCACGCGCCGCGATGTCCAGGCCGCACACGCCGCGCCCGCCCATGACGTGACGCGCCCCGAGCACCTGCGCTCGCGCCGCGTCGTCCTGGCGATCGGCGGCAACCTCGGGGACGTGCCCGTCACCCTCATGCACACGGTTGAGGCCCTGTCCTACATGGAGGGCTTCCAGATCGACGACGTCTCGCCGATCATGCGTACCAAGCCCGTGCTGGCCCCCGGCCAAGCCCCCCAGCCCGACTACTGGAACGCCGTCGTCGTCGGCTCCGCGATCGCGACCCCCGACGAGCTGTTCGCCCAGACCAGCCGCATCGAGCGCGAGCTGGGACGCGAACGCCACGAGCGCTGGGGCGCGCGCACCGTCGACATCGACATCATTCAGATCGAGGGCCTGGCCTCCTCCGACCCGGTTCTCACCCTGCCGCACCCGCGCGCCAAGGAACGCGCCTTCGTTCTGGCACCCTGGCTCCTGTGCGAGCCCGACGCCGTCCTCGAGGGCGTGGGCCGCGTGTCCGACCTGCTGGCCGACACCCCCGACCGCGAGGGCATCATCGACGCGGTCGACGACTGGCTGGAAGACCCCGCGGCCGTCATGGCCGACTCCGACCAGCTCCTCGCCCAGCGCGCCGAGCAGGCCAGCGCCGACATGCGCGAGCTCATCGAGGCCCTGACCGGCGAGATCAGCCAGGTCAGCGACCTCGTCACCCGCCCGGGCGAGCCCGCCGAGCCGGTGGAGATTCCCGCCGCCCACACGGTGATCGAGGACTCCGCCGACGACGTCGAGGAGGCCGCAGACTCCGAGTCGGCCCCCGAGCAGGCCGAGGAACCCGAGGCTGCCCCCGTCTCCGCCGACGAGGCCCCCGCCCCTCGCGCCAGCATCTGGAGCCGCCTGTCCGCCGCCCAGGCTTCGGACGAGGCCTCGAGCGCCGAAGAGCCTGAGGCCAGCGAGCCAGAGCTCGACGAATCCGCGTCACACGGCGTTGACGTGCCCGAGGCCGAAGTTCCGGCCGCGGACGCCGCCGCGCAGACTGACGAACCCGACGCAGCCCCGCAGGCCGCAGCGCCGCAGGGCGAAGCCCCCGCGGACGAGGCCCCGACCGCCCCGGCGGTGCCCGGCCCTCCCCACCGCCAGCGCCGCCGCCGCGCGGAGGAAGCCAAGGCCTCGTCGCGCCCGTCCTGGCACCCAGTATCCTCCGTGCCCGCCGACTCTGCGGCCGGTCGCATGACCCGCAAGATCGGCACCGGCACCTACAAGCCGAGCGGGACCGAAAAGCCCCGCTGGGCCCCCGTGTTCGAGTCCAAGCGCGAGGAGTCCCGCTCCAAGATCGCGCTGCCCGACTGGAACTTCTCCGTGGGCACCTCCCACGACGTGCGCGTCGTCGACGACCGCTCCGGCCTGGGGCGCGACGACGAGGCCCCCAAGGCAACCGTGCACGCCGACGGACGTTCCACCATCCTCGCCCCCGGGCTGCCCGACAACACCCCCGTCGGCCCCATCCCCGAGGACGAGGCCACTCAGACCGGCATCCTGCGCCGCGTTGTCGTGCGGCCCACGATGACGGGTGCGATCCCCATCGTCAAGAGGCGTTAAATGAAACCCCTGTCGATCACCTGGGTGACGCTGGTCGGCTTCGTCTGTGCCCTTCTCAGCTTCCTCGGCTTCTTCGCGCACATGCGCGCGGGAGGCACCCCCATGATCGTCACGCCCGGCCCGGCCGTCGTCTTCGCGGTCGCGACCGCGCTCCTCATCTGGTCCGGCCTGGCCGTGCGCCGCCTGCGCGCGAACAAAGACACGTGGATTGACGCGATTGGCGCGATGCGCGTCGCCGTGTTCGCCAGGGCCAGCGCGATCGTCGGAAGTGTACTGGCCGGCGTCCTCATCGGCGTCATGATCGTGTCCCTCACGCAGCTCGAAGCCTCGGCGATGGTCGCCAACGCGGTCGCGTCAGGCCTGAGCGGCCTGGTCGGCCTCGTCTGGATTATCGTCGCTCTCGTCGTGGAACGCTGGTGCGTCATCAACCCGGACGACGACGGATCATCGAGCTCGCACAAGCGCAGCGCCGCCGCCTAAACAACGCGTGTGGGAGTCCTCTCGCGCGCGAAAGTGAGCCTGCCCCGAGCGTTAGTCGCGCCCCGATGGCGCGGGCCGGTATCGTGGATGCGTGGCTGACCAGCGTAAGAATTCCCCCAGGCGACCCTCGTCCCGTCGCTCCGCGTCCGCATCCGGACGCGCCGGCGACCGCGCCTCCCGAGCCGCAACGGGCGGTCGGGGAGCCTCGACGCGCGCGGCGTCTTCCGCCGGCGCCTCGACGGCTAAGCGGGGGAGCGGGGCAGGAGTGCGTCGGCCCAAGAAGGCCTCATCGGGTGGCGGTCGTCCGCCCGTGAATCTGTGGCCCCGACGCATCATCACCGGCCTGGGCCTGCTCCTCATCATCGCGCTCATCGTGTGGGGCATCGTCGCCGCCGTGCGCGCCATCGCGGGAGCCTTCAGCGCCGATCCTGCGCCCCAGTCGACCCCGCAGTCCGTCGTCCAGTCCGGGGCCCTCGATGCCTCCGGCTACACGCTCAAGGGCGGCCAGGAGGCCACCGCCGATGGCCTGCTCACCGACGGCACCGCGATCGACATTCCCGCCTGCCTGGACCGCGACATCACGGCCACCGCGAAGGCGAGCCCCGTGGCCTCCGGCTCGGCAATGCCCGTGACGCTCACGCTGGAAAACCGCGGCTCGGTCGCCTGCTCGACGTCGCTGACGCGCTTCAACCTGGCGGTGACGACCGGCGACCACCAGGTCTACGACTCCTCGCGATGCGCCGACAGCCAGCAGTCATCCACGACGCTACTGCTGCGCCCGGGCGGCACCTGGTCCGGCGCGCTGCGCTGGGACGGATACGTGTACACGAACGGCTGTACGGCTCCGGCGGGCGGGGCGAGTGCGGCCGCGGCCGGCACCTACAAGGTGGCCGTCACGATGGGCACGCGCGAAGTCGGCTCAACCGTCGTCGACGTGACGCCGGCGCCCACCCCCGCGCCCCAGTCGGGAGCACAGTCGGGCGCCCAGTCCGGCGCACAGTCGGGCCGCTAAAGGCTAGGAGCCGGCGAGCGGCTACCAGCCGACGATTCCGGCGCTCACGGCCTGGGCCTGGTGAGCCAGGTTCTCCGTGATGAGTTTCGCCCGGTAGGGGCCGATTCCCTCGAGCTCCTCAAGGTCCGAGATGGTGGCCGCGCGCAGCTGCGGCAGCGAGTTGAAGTGTGCGGACACGACCTTGATGGCGCTCCATGACAGGTGGGGCACCAGGGACAGGGCGCGCACGCCGCGCGGCGTGATCTCGCGATCCAGGTCCGCGACCTCGTACACATCCAGGCCCAGGATGTTCGAAATCGCGGTGAGATCCACGATGCGCTCGGAGCCGAGCGAGGACAGCTCAGCCTCGACGCGTGCCAGGTCGTCCGGATTCGCGATGTAGTCGCGCATGACGAGGGCGCGCTCGGACGCGGAGCCGCGCACGAGGTCCTCGACCTGCAGGGCCAGCAGGCGGCCCTCCGAGCCCAGCTCCTCGAGGTACTCCGTGATCTCGGAGGTGATGCGCCGGATCATTTCCATGCGCTGCATGACGGTGGCAACGTCGCGCACGGTCGCGCTGTCGCGCATTTCCAGGATCGTGAGGGTCTGCAGGACCTCGTCGAGGCGCTGGCTGTAGCGGTCGAGCGTGTCAACCGCCAGGTTCGCGCGTGAGAGCAGAGCCTCGGGCTCCTCCACCAAGCGATGCTCGGAGCCCACGTAGATGGAGATCATGCGCATGGACGCGGACAGCGACAGGATCGGCAGGTGGGTCTGGCGGGCGGTGCGCTGCGCGGTGCGGTGACGCATGCCGGATTCGTCCGTGGGGATCGTCGGGTCCGGGAAGAGCTGCACGTTCGCCTTGCGGATGCGCCACTGGTCGGGATCGATGATGACGGCGCCGTCCATCTTGCACAGCTCGCGCAGGCGCGCGGCCGTGAAGGCGACGTCGAGGTCGAAGCCGCCCGAGCATATGGCCTGCACTTCCGGGGTGTACCCCAGGACGATGAGAGCACCCGTGTGGGAGCGCTGGATTCGTTCCAGTCCCTCTCGCAGAGGCGTGCCGGGCGCGACTGCGCGCAGTGCGTCACGAAGGATCGCTGCATCGGACGTCAATGTGATTCCCTCCCAGAACAGTCGGTGTGATTCCTATTATTGCGAGTCCGCGGGGAAAGCGACACGAATAGCCGTCGCCAGATCCGACACAGTAAACACGGTGATGCCGTCGACTCCCGACAGGTCTTCGCTGCCCTGAGCGGGCACGATCGCGCTAGAGAAGCCGAGGCGTGCGGCCTCGGCGAGGCGGCGCTGGGTGCCCGTGCAGGCGCGCACCTCGCCCGTCAGCGAGATCTCTCCGACCGCGACGAGGTCGGGGCGCGGGGGAGTGCCCTTGAGGGAGGACACGATGGAGATGGCCATCGCCAGGTCGATCGCGGGTTCGACCGTGCGTGCTCCGCCGACCGTGGAGACGTAGACGTCCGCCCCCGACGTGTCCGCGCCGATGCGGGCCTGCAGGACCGCGAGGATCATGGCGACGCGCGCGTGGTCCACGCCCGAGGTCGTGCGCCGGGGCGAGCCGCCCGACGAGGGGGCGACGAGGGACTGGATCTCCGTGGGCAGCGGGCGGCGCCCCTCCAGAGAAACGGCTGCGCATGTGCCGGGCACGCCGCGCGTCGTGCGCGACAGGAACAGGCCGGACGGATCGGCGAGGCCGTAGATGCCCGAGTCCGTCAGCTCGAAGCAGCCGACCTCGTCGGTGGGGCCGTAGCGGTTTTTCACCGCGCGCAGCAGGCGCAGGCGCGAATGACGGTCGCCCTCGAACTGGCAGACGACGTCCACGAGGTGTTCGAGGACGCGCGGACCGGCGATGCCGCCGTCCTTGGTCACGTGGCCGACGAGCAGGGTGGGAAGGTCGGACTCCTTGGCGACCCGGATCAGCGAGGCCGCGACCGCGCGCACCTGCGCGACGCCGCCCGCCCCGCCCTCGACCTGGGCGGAGGAGATGGTCTGCACGGAGTCGACGATGAGCAGGGAGGGGTGCGAGGCCTCGACGTGCCCGAGGACGACGCCGAGCTCCGTCTCATCCGCGATCAGGAGGTTCGGTTCGAGCGCGCCGATGCGTTCCGCGCGCCCGCGCACCTGGGCCGCCGACTCCTCGCCCGTCACGTAGAGGACGGGGCCGCGCCCGCCCGCCGCCGCCGTGCGCGCGGCCTTCGCGGCCACGTCCAGCAGCAACGTCGACTTACCCACGCCGGGTTCGCCCGCCAGGAGGATCACCGCTCCGGGCACGATGCCGCCGCCGAGGACCCGGTCCAGCTCGCCCACGCCCGTCGAGCGCGACGAGGCCCGCTCGCCGTCCACCTCGCCGATCGGCAGGGCGGGGCGACGCGGGGGAGTCGTGGCCGCGCGCGGCCCGCCCGAGGCTTCGCCGGCCTGGTCGACGGTGCCCCACGCTCCGCACTCGCGGCACTGGCCCACCCACTTGGGGGAGGTCCACCCGCACTCGGAGCAGCGGTAGGTGATCTTCTCTTTCGCCATGCACTCACCGTAACCCGGCCCGCCCTCATCTGCGGTTCCCGCGCGCGGGTGGGTACCGTGACCCCGGCATCGGGAGAGCGGACCCGAGACCCGCCCCGGCCTCGTCGACGAGGTGCGATAGCCTAAATGCGCGACTGTGGTCAGGTTCTCGCGCGTGCGGAATGGCCATACAACGCCGCACGAACCCCCGTTCGACAGGTTGCAGATTCCTCGGTACCTGTTGTTGTCTGCGGGGTTTATCCATAGGGTTGGTCGGTGTGTATCCTTGGGATGGTTGCCCATACCCTCCGCGGATACAGACAACGCCCCACACCAGTGCGCACATTGAGACTGAGGAAAGCCACATGAACAAGGCGCGTCGATCGCGAAACACCTGGTCGAAGCGGATACCCGCGCTCGCCGTCCTATTGGTGTCCGCGATGCTGTGCGTACTCGCGGTCGTGTATCGAGGCGTCGAGGTCACCCAGGTGAGCGTCGACGACGGCGGCATTTGGGTGACGAACCAGGACCGCAAGCTCCTCGGACACCTCAACTATGACGCCCTTATGCTGGACGGCACGGTCTCGGTGAAGTCCGCGTCCTTCGACATCGGTCAGGAGGGCGGCGACGTGACCCTGGGTGAGACCGTGAGTCGCACGGTCACCCCGGTGCGTCCGACCTCCTTCTCCCTCGGCCAGTCCGTCACCCTGCCCGACAATGCGGTCCAGGTCCAGGGCGGCTCGGTCCTGGCGGTCCTCGACCCCAACGAAGGCCTCCTGTGGGTCGGCAGCGCGAACGAGCCCGCCACCATGTCGCTCCTGCGCGAGGATGCGGTCGCCAACGACCTGAGTGACGGCATCGTGACGGTGTCGAACTCGGGCACGGTCTTCGCGTACTCTCCCGGCTCCTCCAAGCTCGTGACGCTGACGCGCGAGGGTCAAGCGTGGCGCGCCAAGACCACGGAGATCAAAGACTTTACGCCCGCCGGGACCCCGACGATTACCGCGGTCGGCGACAAGCCGGTCGTCTACGACCAGACCGGCAACAAGCTCGTCCTGCCCGGCGGCAAGGTCCGCGACCTGTCCGAGGAGCACGTGAGCGGCGCCGTCCTGCAGATCCCTGGCGACGAGGCCGCCTCGGTCCTCCTCGCGACCGGCGACCAGCTGGTGTCCGTGCCCCTGAACGGCAAGGCGATCGAGCGTCAGGAGGCCTCGGAGAGCGGCCAGAAGGGCACCCCCGCGGCCCCTGTCTTCCACCGTGGATGCTCCTACGGCGCGTGGGCGGGCTCGGGCGCGTTCGTGCGCACCTGCACGGACTCCTCGCGCAACCAGGCGCAGACGGTCCCGAGCCTGGCCGAGGCCTCCTCCGCCGTGTTCCGCACGAACCGCACGCGTATCGTCCTCAACGACGTTTCGACGGGCACGCTGTGGCTGCCCGACAAGAACATGGTCGTGGTCAGCAACTGGGACCAGACCCCCACCGAGGAGCAGGAGGAAGAGGACACTCCGACCCCCGACCAGCGTGAGCAGGTCTCCGAGCCGGAGCACAAGGACAAGAACACGCCGCCCGAGGCCGTGGATGACGAGTTCGGCATCCGCCCGGGCCGCTCGACGCTGCTGCCCGTCCTCGACAACGACTCCGACGACGACGGCGACGTGCTGACGGCGCGCGCGGTCACCAACCCCGAGTTCGGCTCGATCGTGCGCACGAGGGGCGGCCGCGCCCTGCAGATCACGGATGTCCCCGAGAACATGACGAGCGGATCGACGTCCTTCACGTACGAGGCCTCGGACGGCCTCGCGGGCGCGACGGCGAACGTGACGCTGACGATCCACCCGTGGAGCCAGAACGAGGGCCCGCGCCAGCTCAAGCACCCGGTCATCAAGGTAGGTGCGAACGCGCAGGTCGAATACAACCTCCTGTCGGACTGGATCGACCCGGACGGCGACCAGTTCTACCTGGTGTCGGCGACGGCCCCCGAGGGCATGGCCGTGCAGTTCTCCGAGGACGGCACGGTCCAGATCCAGGACTTGGGCTCGGGCGCTGGCGTCAAGGCGATCGCCGTGACCCTGTCGGACGGCCACGCCGAGACCACGGGCGAGCTGAAGGTGAGCGTCCAGGAGGCGGGCAATGTGCCGCCGGTGGCGCGCGCCGACTTCTACGTGGCGCGCGTGGCTGAGCCGCTGACGATCGACCCGATCGCCAACGACACGGATCCCAACGGCGACCCCCTGTCCCTCGTGGCGGCTGGCACACCCCCGGCCGGTACGTCGGTGAGTGCCGATCTGTCGCGCGGCACGCTGACGTTCACGGGCTCGGTGCCGGGATCCTTCCAGTTCACCTACACGGTCTCCGACGGCCCGTCGACGACCGTGGGTGTTATCCGCGTGGACGTGGTCGACGACGACACGAATGCTCTTCCGATCGCCGAGGACGACCTGGCGGTCCTGCCCAGCGGCGGTGCCTCGCTGATCGCGCCGCTGGCCAACGACACGGATCCGTCCGGCGGAGTGCTTGTCGTTCAGTCGATCGACGTGCCCGCGAACTCGGGCCTCGAGGTCACGCTCATCGAGCGCCACCTGCTGCGCATCACGTCGCCGGGCGGCCTCACCGACGTGACGACCTTTACCTACACGGTCTCCAACGGCGCGGGTTCCGCGACCGCCCAGGTGAGCGTCATCCCGACGAACGCACAGAGCGAGGAGACTCCGCCCCAGGTCACGGCCGACACCGCGAAGGTGCGCGCCGACGACATCGGCTCGGTGAGCGTCCTGTCGAACGACCGCTCGCCGATCGGCCTGTCGCTGAGCCTGGACCCGGAGGTGGAGGTCCTGTCGGGCGCCGAGCTGGGCACGGTCTTCGTGACCGGTAACCAGGTGCGTCTGGCCGCCGGCTCCGAGGCCGGCGTGGTGCGCGTGGCGTATACGGCCATCGACTCGGTGGGTAACCGCGCGACGACTACCGTCACGTTCGAGATCATCGCTTCCTCCGCGGCCAACAGCGCGCCCGTGCCCAAGGCGCTGAGCGCGTGGGCCGTGCAGGGCCAGATGACGCGCATCCCCGTGCCGCTGACCGGCATCGACCCCGACGGCGACTCGGTCGCCCTGGTGGGCATCGACCAGCCGCCGGCCAAGGGCAGCGTCGTGCTGGGCACGGAGTGGCTGGAATACACGCCCTCCGACGATGCGACCGGCACGGACACCTTCTCCTACATCGTCGAGGACCGCCTCGGCGTGCAGGGACGCGCCCGCGTGCGCGTCGGCATCGCCCCTCCGGGCTCGCAGAACCACAACCCGACGGCCGTTCCCGACTCGGTGACGGTGCGTCCGGGGCGCGAGGTGAGCATCAACGTCCTGAGCAACGACCTGGACGCGGACGGCGACGCCCTGTACGTGGACACGGATCCGCAGACCGTGTCCGTGTCGGATCCGGCCGCGACCGTGACGATGGCCGAGGACCTGGTGACGGTGAAGGCGCCCGCCACGAACGGCGTGTTCGTCGTGGCCTACCAGATCGAGGACGGCCGAGGCGGTCGCGCCCAGGGTCAGCTGACCGTGACGGTGGACGCGGATGCGCCGCTGCGCGCGCCGATCGCCCGCGACGACGTCGTGCCGGTCTCCGACCTGCCCTCGGACTCCAAGCCTGTCAGCGTTGCCGTCCTCGTCAACGACGAGGACCCGGACGGCACCACGGCTGCGCTGACGGTGTCCTCGGACGCCTCGGGCGTGAGCGTGTCGGGGCAGAACCTGTCCATTTCCCCGGACGCGCGCCGTCGCCTCGTCGTGTACACGGTGACGGACCCCGACGGCCTGAGCGCGAGCGCGGTCGTGACTGTTCCGGGTACCGACCTGCTGGCTCCGCGTCTGGACACGACGCGCGTCCCGGTGGCGATGCGCGCGGGCTCCACGCTGACCCTCGATATGCGCGACTACGTGCTGGTGCGCGACAACTCGCGCTCCCCGATCATCACCGACGCGTCGTCGGTGAAGTTCAGCGGCGGCCTGGATTCGGCCTCGCTTCAGGACTCCACGCACATCACGCTGAGCGCGCCCGACACTGCCTCGGGCAAGGCCTCGGTCTCCTTCACGGTGCGTGACGGTGCCTCGGACGACGCCTCGGCCCTGACATCGACCCTGACGATCCCGATCACGATCCAGCCGGCCAGGAACCTGCCGCCGCGCCTGACCCCGACCCCGATCCTCGTGGGCCAGGGTGAGAGCGTGACGGTCGACCTCACGCAGATGGTGGACGACCCGGACGACCAGGCGAAGGGCTCCTTCGAGTACCGCGTGGTGAAGGCCCCCGGCGGCGTGGACGTCTCCCTGGACGGCTACAACCTGACCGTGTCCGGCAAGAAGGACCAGCCCAAGGGCCCGGTCGGCGCGATTACCGTCAGCGTCGACGACGGCTCGGGCGCGGTCAACGCCGACATTCCGGTCACGATCGTGAAGTCCTCCAAGCCCCTCGTGACGACCACGGAGGCCCGCATCAAGGCGAAGGCCGGCCAGACGGTGGACGTGAACCTGTCGGAGTACACGACGAATCCGTTCCCGGAGCCGCTCGTGGTCCTGGATGCGTCGGTGCACGTGGGCCAGGGAACCGCCTCGGGCAACGGCAACGTCCTGTCGGTGACCCCCAAGGCGGGCTTCCACGGCGACATGATCGTTGTTTATCGCGTCATGGACGCGACGAACGACCCCGATCGTGTGGTCCAGGGCCGCGTCGTTGTCAAGGTTTTGGATCGCCCTGAACCGCCGCAAAACGTGAAGGCGACGGCGATGGGGTCGCAGACCGCCTTCGTGCAGTTCGATGAGCCTGCCTCGAACGGTGGCACGATTTCTGGCTACACGGTGACGGACCTGTTGGACGGGCGTACCTACAACACCACTAAGCCGGGCACGCAGATCAAGGGCCTGACGAATGGTGCGAAGCACCGCTTCACGGTCGTCGCGACGAACGAGGCCGGTGACTCCGATCCGTCGGCACCGTCCGCCGAGGTGAATGTCGATGTCGAGCCCGATCAGATGGCGGCACCTACGGTCGTGGGTTCGGATGGGGCCCTGGATGTCACGTGGGCGGAGCCGCACAACGAGGGCTCTAAGATCCAAACGTACACGGTGTTCCTGTATCCGGAATCGGGCGGCCAGCCGATCCCGTACACGGCCGCTGGCACAGATAGGAAAATGACTATCTCTGGGTTGAAGAACGGTGCCCTCTACTCGGTGAGAATCCAGGCCCAGAACGACGCGGACAAACCGTCGCTGCTGTCGGAGGCCACAGGCGCGCACCCGCATGGCGCACCGGACCAGCCGACTGACGTGAGGGCGGTGGCCGTGACAGCGGATAAGGATCCGAACCTAGCGACGGTCGAGGTCTCGTGGACGCCGGGCCGTTCCGGCGGAACTGATTTCGGTTCTACCCATGTCATGGTGGGCGATAAGCCGGTGACGGCTCCGGCTGGTGCCAGGAGCGTCCAGGTGCCACTTGTGCCGACCGGTCGTGACAAGCAGGTGTCGGTGGAGCTGACGAACACCGACGGTGACACGTCGGCGAAGGGGTACACGACGGTGTCCATCGCAACCACTCCCGCGCCGATTGCGGACCCGACCCTCTCGGGCACCGGGAAGGCCGGTCAGCTGAAGGTCACTGGGTTGTCGGTGGTGACGGGCCGAGGTTTCGAGGCGTCGGATCTGACCTTGCGCTACTCGGCGGACCCCAATTCATGTGCGAGTGGACAACGGGTCGACGATGGCGACATCCTGCCCGCCAACGGCTGGGAGTCGAAGACGTACTACTTCTGCCAGACGGGCATCGGCGTGAACAACCAGCCGGCGGCCTCACCGGTCGCGTCCGCCACGGGCACAGCGACGGGCCGCCCCTCGGATGTGGGCGTGCGGTTCACAGGTGTCAACTCGACGAGCCTGACGGTTCAGTGGGATCCGGTGGGCGCGAACCCGGCGGTTACCGAGGTCCGCGTGTCGCTGAATAACGGCGCGACGCAGACTGTGCGTGGCGGTGTCAACACGGCGACCTTCTCGGATCTGGCCCAGGGCACCCGCTACCAGGCCACGGTCGTTGCGGTCAACGGTCTGGGCGAGACGGTGATGAGTGAGCAGCCGACGGAGACCACGAAGCTGGACGTGAACCTGACGTGGACGGAGGCTTGCCAGGGAGGCGAGAAGTACGGGTCCCCGGGTGGATGCCACACCTTTACGTTCAGTGCTCCGGGGTGGGCCGACACGTCGCTTACTCACAAATGTACGATTAGTTCGGATCTGGACGGTTGGACTGAAGAGCTGACTATCACTGGTGCCGGTCCCACTCCGTCGAAGATCGCAACGCGGGCGGATTCCGAGGCGGCGTTCGCGCAGAAGGTGCGCGTCGGCGATTGTCGCCCGGTGAGGTGAGCCAGTGAAGAAACTACGTCGACTTGTGAGGCATGCGTGGCGCGCCCTGAGCGCCCGCGTGCAGGCGCTGCCCGGATACGAGGGCGTCGCCCGCTGGCTGGGCGCGCTGACCCCGGTGGGGTGGGCGGTGATCGCGGCGATGGTTGCGGGAACCGTCGCGGCCCTCGCCTTCGGCTGGCTGGAGGGCTTCATCGTGGCCGTCATGGGCCTGGTGGCCCTCGTGGTCGCGGTGGCCTCGGTCGCGTCCCCGTCCCCGCTGTCCGTGTCCCTGCGCATGAAGAACGACCGCATTGTCGCCGGCCAGGTGGCGGTGGGCCGCGTTCGCGTGGTCAACGAGTCCGGGCGCCGCTCGGGTTCGACCCTCGTGGAGGTGACGATCGGACGAGGCAGTGGCGAGTTCCTCGTACCCCCGATCAGCGGAAACGGCACCTGGAACGAGTCCTTCTCGGTCATGACGAAGCGCCGCGGCGTCATCAACGTGGGCCCGGCGCGCACCGTGCGCATGGACGGCCTGGGCCTGCTGCGCCGCGTGCGTTCGTGGGATGACCCGATCCTCGTGCACGTGCACCCGCCGACGGTGCGTTTCTCCTTTGACGCGACGGGCATGCAGATGGACGTCGAGGGTGTGGCCAGCGAGAAGCTGACGAGCTCCGACGTGTCCTTCCACGCCCTGCGCGACTACGAGCCGGGCGACGACCGCCGCGCGGTGCACTGGCCGTCGACGGCGCGTTTTGGCCGCCTGATCGTGCGTCAGTTCGAAGAGACTCACCGCTCGCACCACATGGTGCTGTTGGATACGCGCGTGGACGCGTGGGATCGGCGCTCGTTTGAGACGGCCGTGTCGGTTGCCGCGTCGCTGGCGCTCGCCGGCTCGGGCGAGGCCCGCACGGTGTCGATGCACACCGCGGACGAGTGGATCCCCACGGGCTCGCCCATGGCGATGCTGGATGCGCTGTCCGAGATGGAGACGTCGACGCGCTCTGAGTTTGCGGGCATCGTGCGCCGCTGCATCATGGAGCGCGGCGGGATCTCGGTGCTCTCGATCGTCGTCGGCGCTGGCGTGGACGACGAGGAGGCGGCTCGCCTGGCGAACATCGCTCCTGTCGACGTCATCGTGTCGGTGATCCGCGTGGTCCCGGGCCGGGCACGTCGCCGCCGCAAGATCACGCGCGGCGTCATCATCGACTGCCCCTCCCTCGAAGACCTGCCGATGCTCGTGTCCCGGGGGGTGAACGCGTGAGTACTCCTGCTCGCAACGCCTCGCGTCCGGCACCTCCGCCGCGTCGCTCCCGTCGCCCCGTCGCCCAGGAAACCACGATGGGTGGGTCGATCCACCGCGCCGCCATGCCCGCGTGGTCCCTGCTCATCCTCGCGGTCCTCTTCTCCGGTCCGATCCTTATGTTCGAGTCCGTCTTCGGCGGCGGCCAGGGCGCGATTGCGGCGCTCGCGGGCGTCGTGGTCGGCCTCGTGGTCGCGTGGGCGGCCGCCAAGTGGCGCTGGGACCTGCTCTCGATCGTCGCGGCGGTTGTGGCCTCGCACTTCCTCTTCGGTGGCGTTGCCGCGCTGCGTGAGACGACCCGCTGGGGCGTGGTCCCGACGTCGCGGACCCTCCAGACGCTGGTCGTCGGTTCGGTCGAGGCCTGGAAGGACCTCCTGACGCTGACGCCGCCGGCCGGCTCCTACGTGGGGCCCGCGATGGTGCCGTGGATGGCCTGCCTCGTGTGTTCGGTTGCGGCGGGCGTCGTGACGGTGCGCTACGGGCGTCCGATGTGGGGATCTGTGCCGCTGATCCTCGCCGGCGTGATCGCGATCGTGTGGGGGCCGTCGGGCCACTCCCCGTCCGCCCTCCTCGTCATCGCGTGGTGGGTGGGACTCATCGTGTGGTGGGCGTGGGCCTCGGCGATCGGACGCGCACGACTGGGCGCCGACATCGTCATTGGTATGGCCTCTACGGCGACTACCGCGTCGACGACCGTGGGCGGTTCCTCGCGCCAGATCGTGCACGTGTGGTGGCGCGTGGGCATGGGCGCGCTCATGGTGGGCGTCATGGTTGCTGCGGCGATCCCTGCGGCGTCCCTGCTGGGCCCCACGGCCTCGGACCGCGTCGTCGGACGCGACGTCGTCGAGCCGCCCGTGGACGCGCGCCAGTACCCCTCGCCGCTGTCCAGCTACCGCCACTACAACAAGGACCTCGAGGATGAATCCCTGATCCGCGTGTCCAACATGCCCAAGGAGGCGCGCGTGCGCCTGGGCGCGATGGACGTGTACGACGGGACGACCTTCGGCATGGGCGTCACGAATACCGCGGACGGCACGGCCGGATACCGCCGCGTGGGGTCCACGATCCCGGGGCGCAGCGCCGATACGGCGGGCGTGCAGACCTCGGTGTCGACCTCGCAGCTGCTGGGACCGTGGGTGCCCACGATCGGCCAGGTGTCGGTCCTTCGCTTTGAGCCCTCCGCCCCCAACGCGGCCGAGCAGCAGGACGGCCTGAACTATGACCTGTGGGCGGATACCGCCCTGACGACGGGCCCGACCGGCCAGCTGAGCTACTCGCTGAGCACGACGATGCCGCGCGAACACGCGGACTCGGAGTTCGCCAGCGTGAACGCGGCGCGCTACGCCGGGGGCGACACGAACGTCCCGAAGGACGTGGACTCCCTGGCCGCGGATCACACGTCGACCGCGCGCTCGGACCTGGAGAAGGCCCGCGCGATCGAGCAGTTCCTGCACACGGATGGCTACTACTCCAACGAGGACACGATCAATTCGCGTCCCGGCTCCTCCCAGGACCGCATCGAGCGCATGATCAGCGCCGAGGCGCTGGTGGGCGACGACGAGCAGTACGCGACCCTCATGGCCCTCATGCTGCACTCGCAGGGCATTAACGCCCGCGTCGTGATGGGCGCCTACCGCGAGGGCACGTCCGGCAGCGTCGACCTGACGGGTTCGGACATGCACGCGTGGGTCGAGGTGGAGTTCCCCGGCGTTGGCTGGGCGACCTTCGACCCGACTCCGCCGCGCGATCAGCAGCCCACGACGCAGGTCAACAAGCCTAAGTCCGTGCCCAAGCCCCAGGTCCTGCAGCCCCCGGAGCCGCCCGAGCAGCCGGTCGAGCTGCCGCCCGCGACCCGCGACCAGGCGACGGATCCGCATGATCCGAACGGCGTCCACATCCCGTGGATGGCGATCGGCACGGTGTCGGTGTCGCTCCTCCTGCTGCTGGGCCCGGTCCTGGCGGTGCTCCTGGCGAAGTCTCGCCGCCGCAAGAGCCGCCGCCGCGCGCAGGCCGCCGAGTCGGTGCGCGGCTCGTGGGACGAGCTCGTGGATACCGCGATCGACTCCGGCCTCGTCGTCGAGCCGCACCTGACGCGCCAGGAGGTCGCGTGGGCGCTGGCCTCGCAGTGGACGCCCAAGAAGTCCGAGAGTGACGAGGAGGGGGACGCCAAGGCCCGCAAGGCGCGCAAGCGCTCGGCTGCGGACGTGCGCGTGCCCGGCTGGTCGCTGTTCTCGGGCGCGGTTCCCCGGGCCGTCACCGTGGCGCGCCGCGCGGACGTCGCGGACTTCGCTGCCGGCGGTGCCCGCCCCGAGGACGCGGAGCAGGCGTGGAACGACGTGGATGAGCTGCGTCGCGAGTGGGCGGCCTCGGTGTCGCCGTTCGCGCGAGCGCGTTACGCGCTGTCGCTGAAGTCGCTGCGCTGGCGCCGTCGCGCCCGCCGCCAGGCTGACGCCGCTCGCAAGGGTGGTCGCTCGCTGGCCAAGCGCATGGGCCGTAGGAAAGGGAAACGTTGATGGATAGCGACGCTCGCGTCGGAATGGTGCCGTCGCTGCCGGGTTACGAGTGGATTCGTCCGCTCGGGTCGGGTGGTTTCGCGGACGTGTTCCTGTGCCGCCAGGAGCTGCCCAGCCGTGAGGTGGCCGTCAAGGTGGCGCGCAGGGATCGTGGGGCGGACGGCGAGGCCGGTATCGCCCGCGAGGCCGACGTGATGGCTCTCGTGTCGGGTCACCCGGCGGTGGCCCAGCTGTACGGCGCGGGGCGCACGCCGGATGGTCGCCCGTACCTGGTGATGGAGTACTGCCCGGTCGCGAACATCCTCGATCAGGTGCGCGCAAACCCGATGTCGACGGATCGCGCGCTGTCGATGGTGATCCGCATGTGCGGTGGTGCTGAGATGCTGCACCGCGCGGGCTACGTGCACCGGGATATTAAGCCCAGCAACATCATGATCAACGCCTTCGGGTCGCCGGTGCTCACCGACTTCGGCGTGTCCGAGCCGGTGGGTGCGGACCCGCGCGGCGGCCGCGACGGCTTCTCGGTGATGTGGGCGCCGCCCGAGCAGATCGCGGGCACGGCGCGAGCTCACCCGACGCAGGACGTGTGGGCACTGGGCGCGACCCTGTGGACGCTTCTCATGGGCCGCTCGCCCTTCGAGGTGGAGGACGGGGATAACTCGGCCCACGCGGTCGCCCAGCGCGTCGCCCGTGGCCGCGTGTCGCGCATCGACCGCCCGGGCGTGCCCGACGCTGTGACGGCCATCGTGCGCCGCGCGATGAGCCTGGACCCGGAGCAGCGCTTCGGGTCGGCGGCAGCCCTCGGCTACGCGCTGCAGACGGTCGAGCGAGAGATGCACCGCCCGGTCACGGAGATGAAGCTGAGCGTGGTGGCCTCCTCGAGCGCGCCCTCCTCGGCCCTGTCTGCCCCGTCTGCGGCGGCCCTGGACGCGGAGCGTACGCGCACCCGCCGCGGGAGTTTCGCGGACGGTCCCCAGGCCTCGTCGAACGAGGCGTGGGCCGGTAACTCGACGACGAACCGAACCGGGTTGGTTGAGGGGCAGTCGAAGCGCCCCGCGTGGGTGGTGCCGGTCCTGGCGCTCGTGATGGTGCTGGCGACGGCCGGCCTGGTGGTCGCGATGCTCACCGGCGGCGGACACAGCATCCACCTGGGCGGAGGCGGTGGCGGCGTATCCACGCCGACTCCCTCCTCGAGCGCGGGGACAGTGAGCAACTCCGATCAGGGCGACGCGGGCGCCGTCCCGCCCGAGGCCGTGACCGGGTTGACGGCCACCCCGAACGGCAACGAGATCCGCTGGGGCTGGGAGGTGCCCGAGCAGGGCCAGTACCAGCCCGGAGCGCTCGAATTCAAGTACGTGCTCACCCGTCCGGGCGAGGCTGTGGTGGCCGAGACGATGCGCCGCAACAGCCTGACGACGACCGCGGTGAGCGGCGAGAACTGTCTGACCGTGAGCCTCGTTGTGACCTCCACGGGCCGCGAGTCCGCGCCGGTCACCCAGTGCGTGACGGTGCCGTAGGGCGCTGGCGTCATGCACTTTCGTGACTGGCTCGACGGCGCATGACCGAGTGGTAGACTGCTGTGTTGCGCGCCGTCGGAGCGCGTGGCGAAAGGAAGTGTGATGAGGCGCGACATTGCCCGAACGATACGGCGCGGCACGGGGGTTGCCCTGGCGGGCACGCTTGCCGTTGCAGCCCTCGTGGTTCCTGCGGCCCCAGCATCGGCGGATGCCACGATCACGGCGAACGAACAGACCTTCTACGGCTACTACCGCTTGGACGCAATCCACTCGTCAGGCTACACGGGCGAAGGCGTGACGATCGCGCTCGTTGACGGCCCCATCAACACGCAGATCCCTGAGCTAGCCGGTGCGCGCATCCAGTCCTACAGCCCATGCGCCGTGGACTCCCAAGACAAGTCCTGGGACCACGGCACCGTCATCGCGCAGGTGATTTCCTCGCCTCAGTTTGGCGTGGCCCCCGGCGCGAATCTACGCGCCTACACATTGTCATTTGCCGGTGAGACGACGGGTTCCGACTGTGCGCTCGGGCAGTGGGGGCGAGGCTACTCCGACCTCGCTCTCCTCATCGAGGACGCGCTTAACGACGGCGTCGACGTGATCACGACGTCGTCGAGCTACCCCAGCGATTACGAGGGCATGCGCTGGGCTCTCGCCCGAGCGATTGCGTCTAAGGTTCCGGTTGTCGCCTGCGTGGGGAACGACTCGACCAGTAACTCGACGGATTGGCTGCCCGCCTGGGGTGGCGTCGTCGGCGTGGGCGCGATCGAGACCAACGGTCGCCCCTCCGACTACCAGAACTGGGGAAGGCCCCTGTCGACGGCGGCCCTCGCGCGCCCTCTCGCCCGCTCGGGCGTGTCTCAGGAACGGGGCGAGTGGTGGGGGACGTCCTTCGCGAGCCCCGTCGTGGCTGGCTCCCTGGCACTGTCCATGCAGCGCTGGCCTCGCGCGACCGGCAACCAGATCATGCAGGGCCTGGCCCGCACCGGCGTGGGCGGCAACGGCGGCGAATGGAACCAATACACGGGGTACGGTGCGCTCGACATCTACGCGATGCTGACGACGAACCCGACGAGTTTCCCGGATGAAAACCCGTTCATGGACAAGGGAACGAACACGGTTCCCAGCCGCCAGGACGTGCAGGACTACATCGACGGCGTGGTGGATCCGCGCGTCGTCATGAACGACAACTCCTACGAATACCTAGGGTTCGACGAGCGTCTCGCACTCAGCCGCGATCATGACTATCCGACGCACCTGGGCACCAGCCCCCGCTACCACCAGAAGTTCCAGTCTCAGAAAAAGAACTAACGCTCGCGGGCGCCCCATTGCGCGCAGCGAAAGGACAGCTGATGAGTCATCTGATGACACGCCTGGCGAGACGCGGTGCCGGCCTGGGAGCCGCCTGCGCGCTCGCGGGCGCGGTCCTCGTGTTCCCCGCAGCCCCGGCCCAGGCCTCGCGCGCGCCGATCACGTCGGATGAGCAGGACTACTACTCCTACTACTACCTGGGGCAGCTCCACGCGTCGGGTTACACCGGCAGGGGCGTGACGATTGGCCTGCTGGACGGCCCGGTCAACACGAACATCCCGGAGCTGCAGGGCGCGAACATCCAGTACATGAGCCGCTGCGACGTGGAGTCCAGCGAGGACAGCTGGGAGCACGGCACGGTCATCGCCCAGATGATCTCAGCACCGGAGTTTGGGATCGCCCCCGAGGCGAGGCTCAACCGCTACACGGTGTCGCTGAAAGGCGATACGCCGAGCAGGGATTGTGCGATCGGCTGGTGGGATGACGGATACTCTGATACGTCGGTTCTCATTGAGCTGGCGCTCAACGACGGGGTGGACGTGATCACGATGTCCTCGTCGTACAGCGCCGACACTGAGAGTATGCGCTGGGCGTTGGCTCGCGCGATCACGCAGAAGGTGCCCGTCGTGGCCCCTCTCGGCAATGAGTCGGAGTACAACCCGTCCACGTCGCTCGCGCGCATGACCGGCGTGGTGGGGGCGTCGTCGGTGTACCCCGATGGGTCGCTGACCTCGTATTCGAACTATGGGGACTTCGTGTCGGCGGCGTCCGTGTCGCGTCCGTACGCGAGGAGCGGCATCACGTGGGAGACCGGGTATTGGCAGGGGACGTCGTTCGCGTCTCCGACGATCGCATCCTTCTTGGCGTTGGCGAAGCAGAGCTGGCCCGAGGCGACGGGTAATCAGCTCCTGCAGGCCCTGGCCCGCACGGGGATCGGCGGCAACGGTGGGTACTGGAACCCGTACACGGGGTACGGGGCGGTGGACCCATACGTGCTGCTGACGACGAATCCGACCCAGTTCCCGGACGAGAACCCGTTCTTGAACAAGGGCTATGAGTCCATTCCGACCCAGCGTGACATCGCGGACTACGCGGACGGCCTGGTGGATCCGAGGCGCATCAACGCAGATGATTCCTACCAGTATCGGGGCTTCGACGAGCGTCTCACCCTGAGCCACGAGCACGGCTACCCGACGCACCTGGGGACCAGCCCGCGCTTCCACGCGAGCAATGCGAGCAACGCGAAGAAGAAGTAGCGCGTAGGGAAGCGCCCCTGTCGCCCACGGTACGGTGGGTGGCAGGGGCGCTGCGCTGTGTCGGGTTGCCGATGTTACTTCCGGTGGTAGCGGGGGCTCGTTCCCAGGTGGATCTCATTCTTTAGCTCCGACTGGTAGAGGATGACCTGATCGTCGGCGCCTCGGTACACGTAGGAATCGGGAAGCAGTGTGGTTTCAATGGGATTAATGAGTCCATCGGTGTAGTCAGCGACCTTGTCAGCCGTGGGCTCGGAACCACCCGGCTTCTGGATGATTGGGTTCTCATCCGGATACTGCGAAGGATCCGTATTGACCAGTGCGCCACCGTCAATCGCTCCATACCCGGTGTATTGCGTCCACTCGTGGTTGGGATTCAAGCTGGTGTGAACCAGGGCTTGAAGGATCTGGTTGGTGGTGGCGTTAGGCCACTTCTGGCGTGCCAGGGCGAGCATTCCCGAGACGAGCGCGGTCGCGTTGGACGTGCCTGATGTGGTTGTGGGTGCTCCGGTGTTCGCGTCGACGGTGTTGATGGGGCCGCCGAACGCGGCGGTAACAACGCCGTTTCCCCAGGAGGAGTAGGACGCGAAGGTGCCGTCACTGTTGATGGCGGACACGCCGACCACGCCGGACCAGCGGATCAGCTGCTCAATGCTGTTGTCGCTTGCCGTGTTGCCGGCGGATGCGACGATGATGACGCCTTCGCTCATCGCGCGGGTGAGAGCCCACTGAAATTCCGAATCACTTACTGGGGTGCCCTGAGAGATAGAGATGATCTGGGCGCCGTCATCGATGGCCTGGTTGATGAGGGTCCCCAGGGTATCGGTCAGGAGCCCGTCGGATACGCATGTGCCTGACGACACAGACTCAGCGTTGGAGAACTGGTAGCTGTACAGCGTGGCGTCGGGGGCTACACCCGTGTAAGGGGATACGAGCAAGGTTGCCATCGTGGTGGCGTGGCGAATGCCCCTTGGGGAGTCTTCGATGGTGCAGCGGCTCTTGTCGGTGATGTTGGCGCCGGCTAGTTCGGGGGCGCTGGTGTCGACTGGTCCGTCGATGAGGGCGATGGTGACGCCCTTGCCCGTGTAGCCCTTTTGGCGTGCAGAGTCCAGATGGTAGTACGAGAAGTACTCCTGGGTGGTGATGGGGTCCGCCGCGTGCGTGGGCGCCGGAGCCAGGGTGAGGGCCCCGGCTGCCAGCGCAAGCGCCGAGGCGGCGGTGGTCAGGGCGCGCGCGGCGCGCCCCGCCCTCCCCACAAAACCGAAGGGAGAACGGGGCGCGGCGTTGGAACGAATGCTCACCACTGGCGCGGGTCCCATCCGTCATCGTTACGCTTCGCCGGCGCGATGTCCTTGTCCGTGCCGGAGGTCTGCGACAGGGGATTCACGTAGCCCGCGGGCAGCTCGTCCTCGTCGTCGTCGAACTTGAAGGCCACGTACCGGTTCTTACGTCCCTTCTTGTCGTCCTTGCCGGCGCCAGCACCCGCACCCGCGCCGGCCCCCATGAAGCCGCCGGAGCCTGCGCCGCCCTTGCCAGCAGCGCCGGCCGCGCCGGATGCGCCGCCGCCGTTCGCGCCCGTGGTGCCCGTGACGCCCGAGGAACCGGCGGCACCGTTCGCGCCGCCGGCGCCGGCCGCGCCCGCAGAGCCGGCGGGAGGAGTGTAGGAGCCGAAGCCGGAACCCGAGTAGGAGCCGACCTTCAGGCCGGCCGCGCTCGCGCCACCCAGACCGCTGGTCGAGCCGGTCACGCCGCGCATGCCCGCGGCGCCCATGCGACCGGCGCCGGACATACCACCGGCCGAACCGGAACCGCCGAGGCCGTTCGCACCCGCACCGGATCCGCCGAAGCGGCCGAGGGCGCTGGAACCGGCGCCGGCGCCACCGAAGCGACCGAAGACGCTGGAGCCGCCGAGGGAACCGGTTCCGCCGAAGCTGCCCGAACCCATGCGGGCCGCGCCGCGCAGGCCGAGCGCGCCTGCACCGAGGACACCCGCGCCGCCGAGGCGACCGGCCGTGGCGGAGTCGGAAGCTGCGCCTCCGTTCAGGCGCCACAGCGGGTGATGTGCGTCGGCCGGGGGTGCGGGGGTATGACCGCCGACGACGCCGTTACGGTACGCCGTGCCGTTTGCGGGGGTGTGGAGGAGGTCTGTGCCCATGAGCTCCTGAGGATCAGTGATCGGGTTCGTCCGCGACCCAAGCTCGCCATAGGCGGGTTCCTGAGTGGGAATAGCGCCGGAAGCGACCGTGCGATTCTGGGCAGCGGCGGCGTCCGCCTCGCTCCACCACGGCTGGGCAAAACCACCCGGATAGTTCGCTGAGCTGGGACTTCTGTCGGCGGCGCGTCCAAAGCTATCGTCCAGACTTGGGGCCGACGTCGCTTGCTTGCCTGCGATAACGCCGACATCGATCGGGTCATTTGCGTGGCCTTGCACTTTATCTCGCAGTGCAGCCTGCTGCCTCATGAGCGCCGCGATGTTGCTCGTCCGCTGGTTCACCATCGAGAGGACGCGCTGCGCGGCAGCCTCGCGCTGGGCGTTCGCCTGTGCCTCGACCGCGTCCACGTAGGCGGCGCCGGTCGTGAAGCGTTTGCCCAGCACAGAAACGCCGCCTCCGGGTGAGGAGCTAGGAACCATAACGACGGGGTTGTCACGCATGGCCTCCGTGGCAGAGTCCAGAAGGGTCGGAGAGATCATCTCAGCTTCCTTCAGCGCTGTTGCCATCGTGGATCGACCGGCCTCGTAGCTCGTGTGTCCTGCCTCGTAGATCGACCGGACCATATTGATGCGGTGAAGCGATTCAGCTACCCACTGGGTCATCGCATCGGCGGTAGCGCCCTGAAAGCCCTGACTGTCGCTGTAACGCGTTAGTCGCTCGGTCGCTTCCTTGAAGCCTTTCAGCGTCTTCTTGTGGTCGGTATCCCATGCGTCCAGGTCGCGGTTGGTTCGGGCAGCC
This sequence comes from Schaalia odontolytica, assembly GCF_005696695.1. Lineage (NCBI taxonomy): Bacteria > Bacillati > Actinomycetota > Actinomycetes > Actinomycetales > Actinomycetaceae > Schaalia > Schaalia odontolytica. The sequence continues at coordinate 391,497 of NZ_CP040006.1, forward strand.
TCCATGAAGACCTTGAGGCGCTCGTACATCGGTGACGAAACCATGATTAATTTCCCTTTTCTTATGAAGGCCTAGTATTCGCTTGGAGCCGAAGTGGCGGTTGAACCACTCGTGGATCCGGATGACGATCCACCGCTCGACGCGTGAGGAAGTCCGCCGTTCATGAGTAGTGATCCGCCTAGGGAACTTGCCACGGCACCAGCCGTGCTCGAGGCGGTGGACACGCCGAAAACCTTTGAGAACTTACCGATCGATGCCTTCAAAGCCACGGCAGCGTCGGACTTGGCGACACGGTCGAGAGCCTGATTAATTTTCTCAATCCGCGCCTTGTTTTCGTGCTCCGTTCCCGTGAAGCTCGACAGTGCCGCATTGATCTCGGCCTCGAACGTGCTGATCAGGGCCGCTTCGTTTTTCAGGAGCTCAGATACTGCGTTAAACATTTCGGTAGAGCTGTCCTGCACGGAACGTGGACCCGTCTCATGCCCCCAAAACATGCTCTTCTGAGCGGCCCCTAATGCAGAAGCCCCCTGAGCGGACTCCGTCATGGCATCAAAGCCCTTTACAACCTCAGTGGCTGCCGCTTCCTGCTTTGCGCTGTCAACAGAAACCGACTGGTACTGTCCGGCCATTTTTGCTCCTAATTGTCGATGGAAGATAAAAGAGCGCTGCAATGCGCCCGGTTGCTTACTTGGCGACCTTGAAGCGGCGGACCAGCGGCTTATCAGGCTGGTCGGAGCCCTCGATCTTCAGGGTCCACACGTAGGTCAGGTCAGAGCCCGAGCCCTCCACGTCCACGGTCCAGGACGAGTAGTACTCGCAGTTCTGCTCCACGCACAGGTCGTAGGTGTCATTGCCCAGTCGCCAGAAGTCGGTGGCCGACATCATCTGGTACATCGTGTCGTTCTTGTTAACCACGGTCTGGCCCTTGGGATCAAGCTTGAACTGCTGGGAAGCAATCATGCTGGGCTCCACGCCCACCAGCTGCGCGCCAACCATGTTGTTCAAGGCGACGGCCTTCTCGGCGATCTGCTTCTTCTGCGCGCCCGACGCGGACTGCATCTGCTGCACCAGCTGCTGCTTCTGCCCCTGGGGAATGTTGGGCAGCTTGCTGATATCGGTGGCCTTGGAGCCACCTCCCCCAGAGGGGGAGCAGCCCGACAGTACGACGGCAGCGAGCAGCACGGATGAGGCGACCGCACGTGCGCGACGGGACACGAGAGAGGACATATTTTTCTCCTACTTTCAGACTGGTCAATCATATGCGACGAACGGGTCGCCGTGTCAACAAACGGTCAGATTGATGCAGGTGGGGTGTTCGCCAGCTGGGCAGCGACCACGCCGAGCTCTCGGTGGACGACCTGCGCGCGGCCCGGAACGGCTCGCTTGGGCTTGACACCGTTGATGATTGCGCCCTCGCTGGGATTGCCGGACAGGAGGATGCCGGTGACCGCCAGGTCGTTCATCATCTGCAGGACCTTCTCGTAGGTCGCACGCGACGCGCCACCCATACGGCGGGTGATGATCACGTGCAGGCCGATGTCGGCGGCCTGGGGCAGCAGGTCGATGAACTCCATGAGCGGATTGCCCGACGTCGTCGCGACCAAGTCGTAGTCGTCGACCAGGATCCACACCTCGGGGCCCGACCACCAGCTGCGGTCGCGGATCTGCTCGGGAGTCACGTCCGAACCCGGCAGGCGCGTGCGCAGGAATGCTGCGAGCTCGCGCATCTGCTTCATGGCCTCGGAGTGGTTCGTCAGGTACCCCAGCTGGTAGTCCTTCGGAATCGCGCCCATGAGCGTGCGGCGCATGTCGATCGACATGATCTTTGCCTCGCCCGGCGTGTACAGGCGCGTGACCTCGGAAATGATCGAGCGCAGGAACGTCGTCTTGCCCGTCTTGCCGTCGCCGAACAGGTACAGGTGCGACTCCGCGCGGGTGTTGAACAGGAGCGGTCCGAGGCGGGACTCCTCCACGCCCAGGATCATGTCGCCACCGCCGCGCGGCAGGACCAGCGGCTCGGGGATCTGCGCGAGGATCTCGGGAACCGTGACGTTCTCGGGCAGCAGGCGCAGCTTCGGGCCCTCACCGTGGACCAGGGACTCGCGGATCTTCGCCACCGTGCGGGCAACACCCTGCGACACTGTCGATGGATCCGGATCGTCGTCGGCGCGCGGCAGGCCGATCATCATTTCGTGGCCCACCATGTCGATGCCTCGACCCGGGCGGCCCTTCGGAATACGGGCGGCGCCCTCGCGGTTAACGATCGACTCCTTCGGATTCGCCGTGTGCAGCTCCAGGCGCGAACCGAAGATGTCCTGCGCCTCCGAACGGATGTCCATCCAACGGGCGGCCGACACGATGAGGTGAACGCCCAGCGACAGGCCTCGGCTCATCATCGTCGTCACCGTGCGGTCCAGGCCATCGAACTCGCTGCGCAGCGCGCCCCAGCCGTCGATCACCAGGAACACGTCGCCGTAGCCGTCGTCGTACGTGCCCTCCAGGCGGCCGCGACGGTAGGTGTCCATCGAGTCGATGCCATGCGCGCGGAAGTAACGCTCGCGGTCATCCATGATCGCCGCGATCTCGGCGATCATACGCGTGCGCACCTCCTCGGTGTCGCGCGTCGCGATGCCCGCCACGTGCGGGGCGCCTGCAAAGCCGGCGAACGTACCGCCGCCGAAGTCCATGACGTAGAACTGGACTTCCTGCGGCGTGTAGGTCAGCGACAGGGCCTGCACGATCGTACGCAGTGCCGTCGACTTACCCGTCTGCGGGCCGCCGACCAGCGCGAAGTTACCGCCCGCGCCCGACAGGTCCAGGACGAGGGTCTCGCGACGCTGCTCGAGCGGCAGGTCGACCGTGCCCAGGGGCACGCGCAGGGGGCCGGACTCGCGCCACGCGCGCGACACGAAGCCGAGCTCCGGGTCCGGGCGCAGGTCGGGCATGAGGGTCGCGAAGGTATCCGGGATCTCCAGCGGCGGCAGCCACACCTGGTGCGCCGGGTAGCCCTTGCCCTTCATCTTCTCCACGGCGATGTCCATCTCGGACATGTCCGCCCACACCTCGTCGCCGGCCAGAACGACTTCCTGGTTCTGGTCGATCTCTTCCTCCTCGCCCAGGTCCTCGCGCGTGATGACGGGAGCGACCGTGAACGGCAGGATCTCGATCGGCGCGGTTGGAGCGCCGGCCGTCGAGGCCTCGGAAATCGACGCGAGCGTACGCGCCGGCGGGGGAGCGGCCACGTAGGACGCGCGGAAACGAACGAGGCCGTCGCCGCCCGCCTTCAGGAAGCCCGAACCGGGCAGCGGGGGCAGCTTCGCAGCGTCGGGAATACCCAGGACCTCGCGAGAGTCGTTCTCCGTGAAGGTCTTCAGAGCAATGCGGTACGACAGGTGCGACTCCAGGCCGCGCGCCTTACCCAGGTCCATCTTCTGCGAGGCGAGCAGCAGGTGCACCGACAGGGATCGGCCCAGACGACCGATCATGATGAAGACCTCGCCGAACTCCGGCTTGGCCACGAGCATTTCCGTGAACTCGTCCAGGACGATGAACAGGGCAGGCAGCGGCGGGAACTCGTGCTTGCCCGCGAGACGATCCGCCTCGTAGTCGGACACGTTCGCGTAGTTGCCCGCCTGGCGCAGCATCTCCTGGCGGCGCACCATTTCACCCTGCAGGGCGTCCTGCATACGGTCGACGAGGGAGAGCTCCGACTCCAGGTTCGAGATCATGGCCGACACGTGCGGCAGGTCCGCCATACCGGCGAAGGTAGCGCCACCCTTGAAGTCGACGAGAACCAGATTCAGCTGCTCCGGCGAGTGGGTGAGCGCCAGGGCCAGCACGAGGGTACGCAACACCTCGGACTTACCCGAACCGGTCGCGCCGATCAGCAGGCCGTGCGGACCCATACCCTGCTGGGCGGATTCTTTAATGTCCAGGACCACGGGGCGGCCCTCGGGCGTGACAGCGAAGGGAGCGGCGAGGCGTTCGCGGCCCTCGCGGCGTCGCCACTGCTTCTCCGGGTCGAAGTCTCGGATATCGCCGATGCCGACGAGCTCCATGAGGTCCATTTGGCGGGACTCGTCCGAACGGCCCACCGGCGTCTCCGCCTCTTCCAGGTTCTGCTGGGTGGCGAAGGGCGTCATGCGGCGGGCCACGGCCTCGGCCTGCACGGCGGTGAGGCGGTCGGCGAACGCCTGCTCGGGCAGGGAGTCCATGGTGACCACGTCGACCACGTCCGCGCCCTTGTGATCCGGGTTGGGGTGGATGACGAGGCGCAGCGCCGTGTGCGACTTCATGGGCGTCCACTCGCGGGCGCGGGACATGATCGTCACGCCGCGCACGCCCACCGCCGAACCGAAGGGGGAGTTGGGCGGGAACTCGGCCCCGTCCAACACGAGGAGGAGGTGGGGCCACTCGGGCATGTCGTCACCCGGGCGGTACGCGCCGCGCATCGCGATGTCGGGGCCGATCATCTCGGCGAGCTCGCGCGGGTCCGTCGAGATCATGCGGCCCGGCCCCACCGCGTCGCGCACGATGGAGGAGCGGGCCTGCGGCATCCACTTGACCCATTCCCAGTCGCCCAGTCGATCGGCCGAACACAGGACCGCGATCTTGAGCTTGGAGGGGTCGATGAAGCACGCCAGGTGCATCATGATGGCGCGCATTTCGTCGTAGGCGGTCTCGCCGTCGCCGACGACCTCGATGTGGCTGAAGTCACCCAGGTAGAGGAACTTGCCGACGTTGTCCGTGTGGTCATGGACGCCGATGAAGCGGTCCATGGCGGACAGACACACGACGTCCATCTCCGTCATCGGGTCGATCGGGGGACGCTCGAAAATGAGGCCGAGGGGCTGGGTGCCCGAGCCGTAACGGAACGTCAGCAGGTCGTACGTGTTGCCCTCGCGCGACCACAGGCGCGAACCATTCGCCGCCAGCGTCACGAGAGCGTCGGGGGAGGGGTAGACCCAGTTGTAGTAGGCGCGCTGCTTCTTCGCGACCTTGCGCACGGACTCGCGCGTCTCCGCCAGGTAGGAGAGGTATTCGCGGCGCTGCGTCTTGACCCGCGTGCGGTACTGGGAGAACTGACGGTAGATGTTGAAGCCGACCATGCCCAGCATGGCGACCAGCATGCCGCCGCCCATCATCAAGGAGCGCGTGTTGCCGTCGTTCTGCAAAGCCATGAAGACCATGACGCCCGTCGAACCGAGCATTGGGACGACCATCATCAGGACGTTACCGATCGATGCGGGCTCGGCCTTCTCCGGCGGCATCTGGATTGCCAGGGTGCCGGAGGGCTGCTCCGGAACCGCGACAGTCCGCCGTTTCTTGCGTGTAACCATCAGGTCTCCTCGCGCTGCGCGCGTACGTGTTCGATGCGACTGCACCCAGTGTAGCTGAGTGGACTTCCAAGTTTTAACCGACGGTTAGCCTCAGTGCATTACACTGGGCACTGTTGTTTCCCGACGATCGGAGGTTTCATGAGCGCCACCATGGTGTCCGTGACCGTTATCGACTCCGATGGTGCCTCTGATTTCGCCGCTCCTGAAGGGACCACGGTCGCCGGATTGTGCGCGATGCTGGCCATCGACTTGACCCTCCCTTCGGTCCGCGTTTCCTACGCCGATGGGCGTCCCCTCGACGGCGGCGCTGTCCTCGGGCGTGACCTGCCCGCAGGGTCGACGATCGCTGTGTCCAGTCGCGTCCTGTCCGCTCAGCAGGTCAACGAGGCCTCGGAACGTCAGGAGAACCAGTGGCTGTCCCCGGTCCTGGCCCTCCTCGGCTACTGCTTCATCGTGATCGGCGCGGTCAGCTCCCTGTGCCTCTTGCCGATGGTCGGCGATGCGGTCCTCATTGGGTTCGCTCACCCCGAGGACGGCCCGAAGTGGGCCGTCGAAGTCGTGAAGATCCCGATGTGGGCGCGGGGCGCGTGTGCCGCAGTGTGCTGCGCTGCTTCGATCCTCCCGCTTTTTGTGTCGCGCACGGTCCGTTCGAGGCCTGCCCTGTTGCTCCTGATGCCCGCGTTGGCCGGATATAGCGCGATCGGCTTCGTGTCGATGGCCGGCATCCACGCCCTGTCGGTCGCCCCCGTGATCGGAGTGTGGGTTGCCCTCGCGGTTTCGCTGGCAGTCGTGTCACTGACGACGACCCCCACCGCGTTCAGCGCGTTCTTCGCGTGGATTGGTGCCACGGCGCTCGTCACGATCGGCGCGTACCCGTTGTTGAGCCTCATCGACATCGCTCCGCTGGCTCTCCTCCTCGGGGTGTTCCTGTTCCTGATGGCGCCTCGTTTTGCGTTGCGCGTGCCCGACAGTCAGCTCATTGACTCCGCGTCGGTGCAGACGATCGCGTCGCGTATCCGTCAGCCTCCCGCGCAAAAGCCCAGCACGGTGACCGGCGGCCGGATGGCGGATGCCCTCGGGCACACGGATGCTCGGTACACGCTGCTGGTTGCCTCCTCGACGCTGTTTGTGCTGGTAGGCGGCATACCCCTGGCGTACACGGTGACTCCCGCGATCACGCTGGGCCGAGGCCTCGGCGGCTTCATCTTCGTCATCATGTCCATCCTGATTCTGTTGACGGCCCCGCGAGGGGTACGCACGCGCGCCGGGCAGGTCCTGCCTCGCATCGCTGCGGCGGGTGTCGGCTGTGCGTTCCTGTTTGGTACCTGGTCACAGTCCTTGGTGGTGGGGAAAGGAAAAAACACGCACTCGTTGTTCCCCCTGCTCCCGCTGGCGATTCTGCTCATCATCGCGATCGCGATGGTCCTGTGGATGACGCTGTATGTTCCCAAAGGACACGCCGCCCTCGCGGGCACGATCCTCGACTTCGTGCAGACCTTCTGCATCTTTACACTTCTCCCCGCGGCGGTCATCTCCTCGGGTCTCTTCGAGTTTGCTTGGAGGGCAGTCCTGTAATGGCTGATACTACGAAGACTCCTTTCGCCCATGCGCCCGCTTCGCGGCTCGTCGGCGCGTATCTCATCGACCTGCTGGTCCTCGGGGTCCTGCTTGGTGTGACGTGGTACGTGCACTTCACGGCGTGGACGATCGGAATGATCACTGCCGAGGCCGTGGTTGCCTCCGCGCTCATGCTCGGCGCGTCCGGCCGGACGCCGGGCATGGCCCTCATGCGCGTGTGCATGATCCGCGACGAGGAAGACGCGCAGACTCCGTCGCTCGGCGCGGCGCTGGGCTACACGGCCCTCGCTGTGCTCCTCCAGGTCACCGTCGTGGGCCTGCTCGCCTCGTATGCGATGGTCCACGATGGGCGTACGTGGCTGAGCGGCCCCACCCGTACCCGCTTTGTCGACCTGCGCAAGCATGCGGCGCTCGCGGCGGGCCCCGGTGAGGTCGAGCGCGCCGAGCGTCCGCACATGGCCCCCAGTGGTTTTGAGAGCGTGCATGAGGGGGTTGACCAGTGGAGCGCTCCCGCTGCGCCGTTGACGCCCGTGCCCTCCTCGGCGCCGGACTATTCCGCGCCCGGTCAGCGTGCGAACGACCCCTTTGGGACGGGTTACAGCGCTCCTGCGGTCCCGGCGGTCTCCCCGCTGCCTGCGGCCCCCGCCATGCCGGCGGCGCCCAGTGCGCCAGCCGTGCCCAGCACGCCTGCTGCGCCCGGACTGTCCGCTGCGCCTTCGGCTCCCGCTGTGCCCGCCGCGCGCGAGTCCAACGAGTTCGAGGCGCTCCTCGCGCCGCCACAGGGAACGCCGGACACCCACCGCCCCGCGCCCCAGCGCCCCGCGACACCGTCCGTGCCCGCGGTACCTCCGGTGCCCAGCGTGCCCGCCTCGTCGACGCCTGCCGCGCCCGCGCAGGTTCCCGCCCAGGCCAGCTGGGGAGCTCCCGCTCAGCAGGTGCCCCCTCAGCCCGGCCAGGCCTCGTACAACGCAGGAGGGCAGTATGCGGCCCCCGCATCGGGTGTGCCCGGACCTCCGCCGAGCCGCCGCGACGTGCAGGCTGCGCAGCGCTCCGGCACCTCCCAGTGGGGTGGGGCCGGCCAGTCCCAGTGGGGTGCACCCGCGACGCCGCCGCGCACGCAGCTCCTGTGGCTCATCTTCGACTCCGGGCAGCGCGAGCTCATCGACATGCCGGTGACTCTTGGGCGTGCACCCGCAGCCGTCGAGGGCTCGCGTGCGGTCGTCGTGCCCGACGCGACGATGTCGCTCTCGCGCACGCACATGCGCCTGGGGCCCACGGCCACCGGTGCCTGGATCGAAGACTCCTTCTCCGCGAACGGCACGCAGATTCGTACGCCCGATGGCCGCGTCATGGAACTGACGGGCGGACAGGCGGTCGAGGTGCCTGCCGGTACCGAGGTCATCATGGGAGACCGGAGGGCCACGATCGTCTACGCCGACGCTGACTCGGTGCACTGATTTCCTCGCCTGGCCGATCCTTCGAAGAGTCACCGCCGCCGTCCCGATAGGGGCGGCGGCGGTTTTGTAGGTGCTCGCTCCCACCCCGATTTAACCGAATGGGAAATTCTTGTGGATGGAGGCGGGGCAAAGCGGCAGTCGGTCGATTCCGGGTGTGGAATCGACCGACTGCGGCTACGGAAAAGGGCCGCCCCAATGGGGCGACCCCTCCCGTAGCGCTAGGCGCTCATGCTCTCAGAAGCGGGCAGCGTTGGACTGGTCCGTCGACTGGTAGTTGTCGCGAGCAGCATCAACGGCGGAGGAGGTGCGGGTCAGCACGTCCTTCAGGCCCTCAAGGCCCTGGTTCCACTGACGCTGAGCGGCGTCGTAGGCTTCCTGTGTCTTGCCTTCCCAATTCGAGCGCAGCCTGTTCAGCGTCTGCTCGAGGTCGTCGAGGCACTTCTGCAGGTTATCGGCACCGCCTTTGATGTCAGCGGCAGCGGCGTCAAGAGCGCCGTAACTTACCTGGAAATCCATGTCAGTCTCCTAATCTAATCTCTCACAGGCCGCCGAGCAGCTGGGAGAACGAGTTCTTGGTCTCGGACTCGTTGTCTGTCATCGACGAATCGGTGGCGCGCAGGTTATCAGCGAGATCCTGAAGAGCCTGGTTAACCTTTCTTACGTTCTCATCCCACTGATCCATCAGCGACTGGAACTGCACCGACGCCTCGCCCTGCCAGGAGCTGCCGATGGTCGACAGGTCGCCCTTAAGACGCGTGGTGTGGCCGTCGATGTCGTTCTTGGTGGACTCAACCGCTGCGAAGCCCTCCTTTAGGGCACCTTCTGCGGCCCTCTGGTCTGCCATGTGAACCTCCATTTGTATGAGTGGACTCTCTCGCCGGGATGCGTGAGAGCATGGGGACACATGAATACTAACCATGTTTTCATCGTTTTTTTCGATGTTACGGAAAAATCATGACAAAACCTGACCGAGAATCTAGACTTACAGGGTTGTGTCGTGTAGCCAAAAACCCCATCACGCGGCATTCGGGAGGACCCAATGGCATCGAAAACATCACGAGGAGTGGCGCTGATTCCGCTCACGATTACGTACGGCGTTGACCGTAGTGACGTGACGCTTCCGCAGTCGATCCCCCTGGTGGAGCTGCTCCCTGGAATGGTTGAAACGGTGGGCGCTTTCACTGATCAGCCAACGAATGACGGCTTCGCGGTGCGTACGGCCTCGGGTCGTCTGCTCGATCAATCCAAGTCCCTGTCCGCCCAGGGAGTGCGCGCCGGCGCGGCGCTCACGCTCGAGCCTCTGGGTGAGGGCGCTGCCGATATGGTCTATGACGACCTCACCGAAGCGGTCGGTCAAGTCGTCGAAAGGGTGTCCACTCCTTGGACACGTGAGGACGCTCGCACTCTTGCTGCACTCTCTGCGGCGGGCCTCGTCTTCGTCGCAGCCCTCCTCCTGGCCACCACTCCTCCGGACGCCCTCACCGCCCTCGATTCTCATTCCGTCACGAGGTACAACGTCATTGCCGGCGCAATCGGTATCGTCGCGGCGCTGCTCGTGACTGCGACGTCCGCCGTGATGACCCGGAAGTACCCGCAGGCGAGCGGCATCGCGCTGGCACACACCGTCCCCTTCCTGACGGCCGCATCGGCTCTGCGCCTGAGCCAGAGCCACTGGGACACCGCCGGCTGGGGGTGGACCGGCCTCGGCCTCCTGATCGGCTCCCTCGCCGTTCTCGCGCTGCCCAAGCGGTACAGAATCTCTATCGCGGCCCCTCTCGTCGTCGGTACGGTTTTGGCCGCGACCGGCCTCCTGGTTCGGCTCGGTCAGCTCTCTCAGGCGGGTATCTCCGCAATCCTCTTCGCCCTCGTGATTGTGCTTCTCCAGGTCGCGCCCTGGATCGCGCTGGCCCACATCCCCGTGCGCATCCTGGATGCGGACACGACTGAGCAGATTCCCGCGAAGGGCATCACCGACCAGGTCAGCACCTCCTTCGTGTTCGTCGTCGCTCTGCGCGCCGGCGGGGCAATCGCCGCTCTCTTCCTGGCCGTCGCCCTGATGACGGCACCCGAAACGCGGTCGATCTCCCTGCCGCTGACCCTCATCGTGCTCGGTGCGGTCTCCCTCGTTCTCCAGACGCGTTCCATCCGCGCTCGTGTTGAGGTGCTTCTCGGTGCTCTCACCGGCCTGATCGTGATTCTCGTGGCCACTGTGCTCGGCGCCTACGCGGACCCGAGGACCATGCCGTGGCTGACGCTGTCGGCAATCGCGACCGCCCTCGTCCTCGTCATCACGAACGTCGTCGGGCCTCGTGCACGCCCGCACCTGACGCGCATCGCCGACACGATCTCGGTGCTGTCGCTGTTTGTTCTGCTTCCCCTGGCCGTCTACCTGTGGAGCTGAGCCATGCCGTCGAGTAAAGACATCCTCGAAGCCCAGCGTTTTAATCGAAACCGCCTGATCACGGCCTTCACCTCCGGCACGCCCGACGGGCGCGAGGTCGACACGCCCTCGCCCGTGCGCCCCCTTATTTTCGGGCTCGTGGTCGCCGTTATTCTCAGCGTGGTGGGAATCGGCATGCGCGTTTTTGCGCCGAACCCGAAACTCGGGGAGGCGCAGTATCAGCTGGTTGACGTCAAGGGGACGGGTGCCCGCTATTTCTGGGCAAACGGCGTCCTCCATCCCATCGCGAACGTGACCACCGCTAGGCTCCTCAGCCCCGAATCGAAGCTGACGACCATCCAGGCATCAGCGTCGTCACTCGAGAACATTCCGCGCGGCGCCCAGATCGGCCTGCCCGACGTCCCCGATGACGTGCCAGTACCCGACATGCTGAGTAAGCAGTGGCTCTCCTGCGACATGGAGTCCGGATACCACACGTGGATCGCCAAGGAACTGCCTGTGGCGAATTTTCCGGTGAAGCAGGCGACATCCGCGCTCGTTCAGGCGACCGGCAGCGGAGACAAGTACTTCGTCGATCGGGAAAAAGGCAAGAAGTACTACATCGACTCCAGCGTAAGCCGCCTGGGTGACTGGGCGCTGTCCTTCCAGAACCTCACCAGCTACCCGATCACCGTCGAACCCGAGTGGCTCGACCTCTTCCCTTCGGGCACGCCTCTGCGCCCCTGGAGCTACAACGACATTGAGAACGCGGGGCAGCCGGCCAAGAACCTGCCCGGTGACTTGAAGAACGAGGGCATCACCATCGGAATGGTCCTCGACCAGGTCGACTCCACCGGTCAGGTCAAAAACTCCTACCTGGTGATCGACGACTCGAATCTGGTGGTCTTCAACTCGACTGCGGCGCGCCTGTATCAGGACGCCCCGCCCTCGAAGAAGTTCCCCACCGAGATGTTCAAGTACGTCGAGCCCGTCCAGGCCGTCTTCGTCGGTGACGATTGGCCTGCCGTCGAGGACTTTGAATCGCCCGAGTGGTTCAACGAGAGCCGCGACGCGGCCAGCCGGACGGTCCTGTGCGCCGCGATGGACACCACTGATCGCGCTAATCCGACGTTCGACCTGGTCACCATGCCTGAAAAGCGTGCGATCGAAGCGTCCTACGATGCGGAATCTCTACAGTCCCCGAAGGGGCCGTCGACGACGCGCAACGTCACTGTCGCGGGCGGATCTGGCGCCCTCCTTGCCCTCACGTCCGGCGGTGGTGGCGAGGCCGCGTCCTACGTCTTCATCTCCGATATGGGCTTCCGCCACTCCCTCGGCGATGTCCCCTCCGTCTCCATGAATGCCCTCGGCTGGAGCGCCTCTGAGGCCGCGTCGGTCCCGCGCGCGTGGGGCGAGCTCATCCCGCCGGGTTCCGAGATGTCGCCGAAGGCCGCCGCCACCTCAGTGGGGATCAAGTGAGCGCCCGCCGCACGCGTTCCCGCTTCCTGGGCCGAGGCCTCGTCGGGGCCTCGCTGATCGCTGGACTCGCGCTCGTGCCGATTGCCGCACCGGTTGTCTCGCCTGATGACTCCGGTGCGTTCGGTCCTGGCGTCGCTCACGCTGACCCGGTGCCGACCCCGAGCGTGCGTCCGACTCCGACTGCGACTCCCTCGTCGTCGGCGACGACGCCCGCGAGCGAGTCCGAGGGCGGCGAATGCTCGCAAAACTCGCCCTCGTACATCAAGCAAGCACCCGCCATCTTCGACGCCGTCGGGGTACGTCGAGCCTGGGAGGTCTCGCGAGGCCGTGGCGTCACGGTCGCGATCGTTGACTCGGGCGTCGCCGCTGGCAATCAGCACTTCCAGGGCCCGGACGGGTCCGTCGTGCTGCCCGGCATTGACCTGAGCGGTGAAAACACCGACGGGCGCGTCGACGTCGGCGAACACGGCACGGCCATCGCCGGTGCGATCGCCGCGCAGGAGCTGCCTAAGGAGATGGGATCCGGCCTCGTCGGCGTCGCCCCCGAGGCGAAGATCCTCCCGGTGCGCGTTGACACCGGGCTTCAGGACAATCGCCCGCACAAGGAAGGCGAAGAGACCTTCATGTCGAAGGTGGGCCGCGGGATCCAGTGGGCCGCCGACCATGGCGCGCAGATCATCGTCGTCGCACAGTCTGCTCCCGAGGGGGACCCCCAGCTGGAGGCAGCCATTAACGCCGTGCGCGGCCGGGCCCTCGTCGTGGCATCGACCGGCAACGTGTACCAGGGACAGGAAGCGAATCAGGTCGTCTACCCGGCCGCCTACCCGGGTGTGCTCGGCGTGACCGCCTCGAATGCTGACGGATCGGCCTCGGACCAGCAGGTGCACGGCGCGCACGTCAAGCTCGCTGTTCCCGCCGGCGTCATCCTCACGACCTGGTTCGATCAGGCCGACTGCCTCGTCGGCGGATACGAGGGGGACCAGCCCCTGCCGTCCTCGTCCTACGCGACCGCATACGCGGGCGGCTTCGCGGCCCTCGTGGCCTCGGCCTACCCCGATGAGGGGCCCGACATGTGGAAATACCGGCTCGAAGTGACCGCCCTGCGCGGCACGCCCGATCAACGCACCGACGCCCTCGGCTGGGGTGTCGTCGCTCCCTTCGACGCCCTCACCTTCACCGATATCGGCACCAGGTTCGGGCCGGAACACCCTAACGCCGCGGAACATCCCGCTCCCGCCCGACCGGCCGTGGCCTCGGCGGACTTGACCTCGCGCGATAACAACCTGACGATCCGCGCCTACATCGTGTCCGCGATCGCAGTCCTCGGGGCCTCGCTGATCGGAGGTCTCGTGATCCTCTCCCACCTGCGCGGTAGGCCCGCCGTGGTCGAAGACTCAGAAGAGGACTTGTCGTGACCACCTGGGTGTCGCGGCGCTGGGCAAAGAGCGTGGGCGTCCTCGCCAGCGCACTCGCGCTCAGCCTCGGCGCGAGCCTCACCCCCGTTGCGCCGGCTTACGCCGCCGACCCGCCGGTGACCGCTGACAAGCAGGACTACTACAAGTACTACAAGCTCAAGTCCATCCACGATCAGGGAATCACAGGCAAGGGCGTCACCATCGCGGTCCTGGACGGCGCCGTGAACCCGAACATTCCCGAACTCAGGGGCGCGAACATTCAGGATCGGATGCCCTGCGTCAAGGACTCGGCCCCAGAGAATGCGGCACACGGCACCACGGTCGCGCAGATCCTGGTCTCGCCCGAGTTTGGTGTTGCGCCGGACGCGACGCTCTACACCTATACACTCCCCCTTCATGGTGATGCGTCGAACTGCACGCTCTCCGGCTGGACGGGGGAAGCAGAAAACGACACGCCTCTCCTCATCGAGCAAGCGATCAACGACGGCGCCAACATCATCACCATCTCCAGTAACTTTGGCGATAATTCCATCGACCTTCGATGGGCCATGGCCAGGGCCATGGCCGCGGGAGTCATCGTCGTGGCCGCGATGGGCAACGAGACTACCGAGGACCCCGATGATGCGCTGGCTATCTGGACGGGAATCTGCGGCATCGGAGCAACGCTGCATGATGGCAGCCTGACGGAGTACACGAACTGGGGCAACGGGTTGTTGACGACCGCCCTGGGAACAGTCGTGACGCGTGACACCTCGACCGGTCGTGTCGAGGAAGCTGACGGAACGTCCTTTGCGACCCCGATTATCGCCGGCTTTTTGGCGCTCGGCTGGCAGCACTTCGACGAGGACGTGAGCGCAGGTCAGATGCTTCAAGCGCTGGCTGCAACGGGGAGAAGCGGAAACGAGTGGAACAAGTTCACCGGCTACGGCCCCGCCGACCCGATCGCGTTCCTCCGGTCAGACCCGTCGCAGTATACGGACGAGAATCCGTGCGTTCCGCAGGACAACAGGTCTTTGCCAACGAGGGATGATGTCATCGACTACATGGACGGCGTCGTCAACCCCATTCTGATTCGTAATGATGATGTCTACGTCTACCGCGGCGTGAACGAAGAGGCTGCCCTCAGCCGCGAACACGGCTACCCGACACACATCGGCACCAGCCCCCGGTACCACAGTCAGTGACGGGCCTCGGCTTTCCTGCGAGCCCGAGTGCCTGAGCGCCCGAACGAAAGGAACAGACACAATGATGCGGTCGGCCGGTCGGTCCCGAGGCCTGCGTGCCCTCTCCGTTCTGGCATCGGCCTGTGCCCTGGCCCTGACGGCCGTGCTCTCGCCCGTCGCCCCTGCTGCCCCTGCGACAGCGGTGGATCGAGAGCTTACGGCAGCTGACCAGGCCTACTATTCGCGCTACAACCTGGAGGCGCTGCGCGCCCAGGGGTACACGGGCGAGGGCGTGATTATCGCGGTCATCGACGGGCGTATTGACACGTCCATTCCCGAGCTGCAGGGTGCGGACATCGTCGACAAGAGTACGTGCGACGTAGGAGCCGACGCCGAGCAGGACGAGCATGCGACGTTCATTGCGCAGCTCCTGGTCGCCCCGGCCTTCGGCGTTGCGCCGAAGGCCACCATCTATAACTATCGGAATGCCCTAAGCGTTAATCAGGGTAGCGACGACTGCACAACGGTATGGAATCTCCCGACGGGACGAGCCCGTACGGAATACCTCATCGAACAGGCGATCAACGACGGTGCTGACATTATCGCGATCT
Organism: Schaalia odontolytica; assembly: GCF_005696695.1. NCBI lineage: Bacteria > Bacillati > Actinomycetota > Actinomycetes > Actinomycetales > Actinomycetaceae > Schaalia > Schaalia odontolytica. The sequence continues at coordinate 406,919 of NZ_CP040006.1, forward strand.
CCTCCAGCTACGCGGATTCTCACAATTCATCGATGCGCTGGGCTATTTCTCGCGCGACTGTGACGGGTGTTCCAATCGTTGCATCCGTCGGTAACGACAGCGAGTACAACCCCGATGACGAACTGGGTATGTGGGGAGGAGTCATCGGTGTCGCTGCGCTCGAGCAGGATGGCACCGTTGCCGACTACTCGAACTATGGAGACGGGGTAACACTCGCGGCGATTGGTGAAATCAATGGGCGTTCGTCAATCGACGGTAAGCTCTACAAGACAAGCGGAACATCGTACGCTTCGCCCATGGTTGCTGGTTTCCTGGCCCTCGCGTGGCAGCGTTTTGGTGGTGGTGAGGTGAGCGTGTACCAGGTTCTTCAGGCCGTGCTGGCGACCGCGTGGGGGACGAATGGGCAGTGGAACGAGCGCACGGGTTACGGTGAGATCAACCCGGCGGCTTTGCTGGCCGCCGATCCGTCGCAGTACTCGGAGGAGAATCCGCTGCTGGAGAAGGGCAGTCGCTTTGCCTTCCATGAGGATGACGTCTACGACTACTACTACGGGCTGGCGAATCCGCGCGAGGTCCTGAACGACGACTGGTACGTGTACCGTGGTGTGGATGAGGAGGGTGCTCTGTCCGAAGGGCAGGGGTACGAGGTTCACCTGGGGACGAGCCCGCTCTATCACAACCAGGGATGAGCGGGCCGTGAGCCGCGACGCCCTCGCGAATGTTGAAACGCCTCGATGAAAGGAATAGACAAGACGATGCGATCGATTGGTCGATCCCGAGGCCTGCGTGCCCTCTCCGTTATGGCCTCGGCCTGCGCGCTGGCCCTGACGGCCGTGCTCTCGCCCGTCGCTCCCGCTGCCCCCGCAGAGGCGGTGGATCGCAAGGTGACAGCGGCGGATGAGGCGTACTATTCGCGCTACAACCTTGCGTCCTTGCATGCGCAGGGGAAGAGGGGGGATGGAGTCATCATCGCGCTCATTGATGGTCGCGTCGATACGTCGATTCCGGAGTTGCAAGGGGCTGATATTCAAGACAAGACCCCGTGTCAGGTCACGCCCGATGCGGAGTCGAACGATCATGCGACATTTCTCGCTCAGCTTCTGGTCGCCCCGGACTTCGGAGTCGCTCCCGGTGCGACACTCTACAGCTACGCCCAGGCGGGTTCGACGAGAGAAGCGGGCGGAGACTGCAACCTAGGGGCGCGTTCAACAGCCTATGCAGATCAATCCGTGCTGATTGAACAGGCCTTGAATGACGGCGTGGACATCATCTCGATCTCTTCCAACTATGCGTCCAGGGACAGCGAATCATTGAAATGGGCAGTTGCACGCGCTGCCGTCGACGGCGTGCCAATTGTTGGTTCGATGGGTAATGACGGAGAGCGTAATCGCACGGATCGCGTGGGGGCCTGGGGTTCGGTTGTTGGTGTTGGGGCACTTGAAACTGATGGGCGCTATGCGGACTACTCAAACTACGGTGATGGGGTCTCCATCGCCGCAGTGGGAGAGATGATTGCGCGTCAGGCCAGCACCAATAAAATCGTGACAACAGCGGGTACTTCGAACTCCGCACCTTTGGTTGCGGGAGTGCTAGCCCTGGCGTGGTCCGACTTTGATGACGGAGTGACGGGGTATCAGATTCTGCAGGCGCTGGTTGCGACCGCGAGCGGGTCGGGTGGCAAATGGAACGATCGGACCGGTTATGGCGAGGTTGATCCAGCGGCCCTGTTGGCGTCTGATCCGTCGCGGTATCCAGACGAGAACCCCTTCGAAGAGAAGCAGGGTGATTCCGTCGTGACTCCGGATGATATCGATGATTACGACGATGGGCTCGTCAACCCGAGCTCCGTTTATAACGACGACACGTATGTGTACCGGGGCCTCGATGAGCAGGTGGTGACTTCGGGCGCGTCCGGTTACCCGGCTCACCTTGGTACGAGCCCCCGCTACCACGCGCAGTGAATGATTCCCATGAGCGAGCAATCACTCGCAAATACTGAACGTATTGGTGACTTCCGGTCGCCATAGAGGCGGTCTTACCGTCTCGGTACATGAAGTGGTGCACGTGCGCCAAGGAACTCAGTTAGGATAACCGTATGGTAGAGACGATGGGGAGCACCCCCGAAGAAGTAAGGCAGACTATCCGGGCTCAGATGGAAGCCGCTGAAAAGCGTGCCGAGAATGCCCGTGAACTCGTCGAGATTCTCAAGACAGCGAAGACGCGTGGCGTCGACGCTCAGGGCGACGTTGAGGTCGAAATCGACTCGGACGGTCGACTCGTGAAGCTGTCGATCGATGATGACGCGCTCCAGGGAAGTGCGCGTGAACTCGAGGACTCGATCATGGAGGCCTACGCCGACGCCGGTCGCAACATGCGTGACTACGTGCGCATGCAGACCACCCAGCGGTTCGGCGAGGACGGTGGCTCGCTCGGCGGCTACCTCGAGACTATTTCCTCGAACCTTGGTTCCCTCGGAGCGGGTCAGCGATGAGCGCGGATCTTGGCGTCAATACAGAAGTAATCCGTGATCATGCGACCACGGTGAGTGACTGTGCGTCGACCCTCGACGAGAGCGTGGGCGTCGCCAACTCGACGAAGGGCCAGGTCAACGGCAACGCCTTCGGCCTGATCTGTTCCTTCTTCGTTTCCCCGGTCAATGAGCAGATCACGAACCTCACGAAGATGATCTCGGACTGCTCCGCAGCCGAGAAGCGTCTTGTCAACTGCCTGCTCCAGTGGGCGCAGGAGATGGACGATCTTGAGCAAGACATCGTTGGGGATCTGCAGAAAATCCAAGGCGCCGTGGGCACATACACTAAGCCTATTGGCAACGGCGGCGACGGCGGAAACGGCGGTGCCGGTGGCGCTGGCGGTGCCGGTGGTGCCGGTGGCGCTGGTGGAGCTGGCGGTGCCGGTGGAGCTGGCGGTGCCGGTGGAGCTGGCGGATATGGCGGCGGCGGAGGTGGCGGCGGCTTCGGCGGCGGAGGCGGCTACGGTGGTGGCGGCGGCTTCGGCGGCGGAGGCGGCACCGGCGGTGGTGGCGGCTTCGGTGGTGGCGGCGGCTACGGTGGTGGCGGCGGCCTGGGCGGCCTCAGCGGACAGTCCACAATGCCCTCCCTCTCACACAACCCCGGCCTCGGTGATGACTCCGCAAAGGACGGTAAGGACGGGCACGACGGTAAGGACGGGCAGGACGGCAAGGATGGTAAGGAAGGCAAGGACGGCCAGTCCGGTAACTCCTTCGACAGCCTCCTCGGCGGCCACGACAAGCTCAACGCCGACGACGACGAACTGCGTCGCTTCCTCGAGAAGCAGCGCGACGACGAAAACACCGATCTTGCCGAGTTCTACGAGCGCCAGAAGGAAGACCAGAACGAGGCGCTCGCGCGCTACGCTGAGGCGCACCCCGGTGAGGACATCTCCGAGGTCAAGAGCCTCATCGAGTCCAACCAGCAGGAGCAGCAGGACGCGATGACGGACTTCCTGTCGCGCCAGCGCACCGAAGAAGAAACCCAGATCCGCCAGTACGTGAAGGACAACCCGCAGGCAACGTCCCGCGAGTTCGACGCCTTCATGTCGAAGCAGCGCAACGACCAGCAGGCCAGCTACCGCAGCTTCGTCGAGGAGCAGGAGAAGGCTCAGTCCTCCCGTATCGAAGAGTTCTCGAAGGCTCACCCCGATACGAAGACGGACGACGTGCGTTCGCTGTTCGACCGGCAGGATGACCACGGCGATAAGGACATCGAAACGTTCCTGTATCGTCAGCGCCAGGATGAAGAACGCACGCTGCGTCGCTTCCTGTTTGAAGGAGTTCAGAAGTGAGCGTCGAATCCCCCGAATTCACACCGAGTATCGACAACACCACCCCGACCGAGGGCCTGGGTATCGTCGACGAGCTGTACAACGTCGCCCAGGACCTGCGCGCCGGCGAGGTGAACAACCTCGTCGATTCAGCGAAGGCAATTTACGAGGAAGCAGCCGGGCTCGCCGTTGACCCTATCGGTGGTCTCGTCGGTATGGGCGTCGAGTGGATCTTGCAGCACATCGATCCCCTCAAGACCTGGGTGAACCAGCTGACCGGCGACTCGGCTCAGGTGTACGGCATGAGCTCCAGCTGGGACTCCATCTCGAGCTCCCTCGCCTCCGTTGCTGAAGAGCTGCAGTCCACCGCACAGGCCGCGATGTCCGGCATGCACGGCGAAGCAGTGCGCGCGTACCTGGAGCGCCAGGCCGTCGTCACCAGTGCGATCGACGGCGTCTCTGCTGCGTCTGGTGCCTTCGGCGAGGCGCTCACGAAGGTGGCAGACTCCGTCGACAGCATCCATGACGCCGTCGTGGGCGCCATCGGCGATATCGTTGGCAGCTGTGTTTCCGCAGCGGCCGAGGTAATCTTCACCGCTGGTCTTGCAGCTCCCGCCGCCGAAGCGCAGGTTGCCAGTAAGGTCGCCAAGTGGGTCGGACTCATCGGCCCTGTCCTGGATGTCCTCATGGAAGCCGTTCAGGCCATCATGGCGATCTACGCCGTCATGACCTCGGTCGGCGAGAACCTGACCCGCGGCGTCGAGCACATCGGCGAGCAGTGCCAGGCCCCCGGCGGCGGCTGCTGCGGCGAGGGACACAGCAAGGGCGGCGAGGGCTACGAGCTGCGCGACGGAAGAAACGTGTACGTCGACGGCGATAACAACGGCACCATCGTGAACGGTGACGTCAATATCGAGGAAGACAATCACACGGAGATCAACCCCAGTATCGAGCTCAGCCCCGAAATCAATATCGAGCACGAGCACGAAGAGCACCACCACCACGGTAAGCACGACGGGGGCGACGACTCTTCGCACGACAAATCGCACGGTCGCAAGGCACCGCACGAGCAGCAGCACAACGGCGCTAGTGAGCGCGGAACTCGCCCGCGCAAACAGCACGGAGGCAACCACGACAGCGGAAACGATGGGAATCACCATCGTCACAAGGGTGGCAGCAGCCACGATGGCAGTGGACACCGCCCTCGTCGCCCCCACCATCATCGCCGGCCTCACTGATCGGACGCTCCGGTCCTCTGGTGACCGACGGTGCCCTGCGCGCCGACGGGAGCCAGAGGCCGGGGATGCGCTCTGCCTCGCCGCATGAGCGTGAACGGCCTCGGCCTCGTCCTCACGTGACGATAGGAGGGCCCCGCACAGATCACTGTGTGGGGCCCTCCTGCGTAAAGACCGCCTACGGCCTATTCGCGAAGTACTCCAGCAGATGCGAGTCGCCCGACACGATGATCTCGTCGTCAGCATTAATGCGCGTTGACGAGTCCGCGTATTCGAAGCGCTGCTTGGGACGGCGGATTGCCAGCACGTTCACGCCGTAGCGGCCGCGCAGGTCGAGTTCCTCGAGGGAGAAGCCGCGCACCTCCTGGGGCGGGCGCAACTTCATGATGGAGAAGCCATCCTTCTCCATCTCGATGTAGTCGACCATGCGCCCACCCACCAGGTGCGCTGTACGCTTGCCTGCGTCCAGGTCTGGGTAGACGACATGGTGGGCACCCACGCGGCGGAGGATGCGGCCATGCTGAGAAGACGTCGCCTTCACCCAGATCGAAGAAATACCCATGTCAACCAGGTTTGCGGTGATGAGCACCGCCGCCTCCAGCGAGGAACCCACGCCGACAACGGCACTACGGAACTCCCGCGCCCCGAGCTGCTCGAGCGCATCCTTGGACGTCGCATCCGCCTCGACGAGCGGGAATCGACCCGCGAAAGCCTGCACGCGGGCGGGGTTCTTTTCGACGGCCAGGATCTCGTAGCCCAGCTGGTCCTGCGTCACCGCGACGGCGGAGCCGAAACGGCCCAGCCCGATGACGAGCGTTCCCGACTGGAGTTCCTTTGACTCGCGTTCATCTGCCATGCCCCCATTCTTCCCTGCGTGCGCCCCCAACGCGAACGCTGCGGCCGTGAGCGTGGTTTAGTGAGTCGACGTGGATGCGTTGGTGAGCATGATGGTGCCTGCGAACAGCTCAGGGGCGAATGATCTGTGGCGCGAGGATTGTGGCGTGAGGATGTTGCTGTGGTGCAAGGGGATGGCGTTCAGCCTAGTTCAATGGGGCTGGCCAGGTTCGTTGCGGTAGCGGTGTCGGTATCTGGTCGGTGCGCGTGAAACACGCGTGAAACATCGACTGGGATTCGCATATCGGGGCGAGAGAACCAGTCAAAGAGAGATAGCTTCGTGCCGCGCTCGGTTCGCGGTGGCAGTGATGTCGGCTCGCGCATGAAACCGGCGTCGCCTTTGCGGGCGTGGACGGGCCTGTTTTGAGCGGTTGGGGCGCGCATTGGTGTTGTGGGTTTCATGCGGGTCTGGGTGGGGCCTTGCGGTGGTGCTGCCGGTTGTGTTCTTCGACCTTTCGTGAAACCCGCGTCGCCTTTGCGGGCGTGGTTGGCGTGGCTCGTGAAACCGGTGTCGCCTTTGCGGGCGTGGATGGGCCTGTTTTGAGTGGTTGGGGGCGCGCATTGGTGTTGCGGGTTTCATGCGTGAGCATTCGCCACCGTGCATTGGTGTCGTGGGTTTCAAGCCGGGTTGTATTGATCGAATCGTCTCGACGTGTTCTCAGTGCACAGTCGTAGGCGGTCTGGGAATTCAAAGATTGCATGAGTCATGCACCAGTTAGATCGTCGTCTTGTTCAGTTTCCCTTCTTGGTTCGGATGGCTACCAGAACCTGGGCGACGACCTCGTCGATGACGCGAAGATCCGACCATCGGACACGAATGACTGCCCACCCGTCGCGTTCAAGGTCGCGCTGCCGACGCTGCTCGGCCTCAATGCTGTCGTGGACTTCATCGACCGTGTCCCCGTACTTGATGCGACCATCGAACTCGATAGCTATCTTCAGGTTGGGCAGCGCAATATCGATGAAGTACGTGTGGCCGGCTACGTGGACCTCTTCTTGAGTCGTTATTCCTTCGATCCCCGCGCGCAGCAAGGCAAGCAACACGAGGGCCTCGCCAGGAGACTCGCATCCAGCGTCGGCACGGTCAATGACCCATCGGGCTTGCTTGCGCCCGACGGTGTTGAGGGGAGTGTTAGCCAATGCCTCGTGGAACTCTTTGCGTGCCTCCTCCTGGCGGACACGCGACTCATCCTGACGAAAACGGTCGAAGTGGCACGCGTGGGCCAACCCCGCGCAGGCGATGGGAAACCTGTGCTTGTCGGCCAACAGGCGGGCGCAGTCAACGACAACTCGCGCCGGTGTGGCGATCTGGAAGCCCAAGTAGTTGATTGAGGGAACTGGCGATCGGGGGCGAGAAACGGTCGTTGTCACTGCCGAAAAACGTTCATTCTTCTCAACTGTGATTGCTGGAAAATGAATCTGGCGTGGGCATTCTCGAGATGGCGCATACAGTGTGAGCTTCTCGATCTGGTCGTCGGTGGGGAGGTCGAGAAGGTAAGCGGCGACGCCGCCGCTGATGACGTAATTGGGATATCGCAGACTCAGAGCGCATAACCGGGCAATGAAAACCGCTGTTTTGCGCTCCCGTGAGTGCAGTCCAATCAACTGTGCTGAAGGGATATAAATGCCGGTAAGGAGACGAATGAATTCTCCTTTCTGCACGCGCCTATGGATGCGTTCACTAGCTGCATGCGAGTCGGCAATGACTAGGGATGCACGGATGGATGCCACCCGGTCGCGCAGCAAAGCAGCATCTTCGTTGTGCGCATGCGCGCCTCGTTGTTGGTCCATGAGTCCAACTGTGTGACGACTGGAGTGCGCCTTCAAGCTCTCTGTGTGAGCCTGTGGATAACGACAAGTCGAGAGTTAGCCTGTGGATAACAAGCGATGGTCCTGATGCGCCGAAAGCGAATGCCCGTCTACGCGTGTATGCGAAACGCTCGTTGGGAGTTGTCTCAGCGAGACGATATTCGCCCTGTGGTTCGAAGTGGGTTGAAAGGCGTGATATTTTTCGCCCTGCGCGGCAAAAATGGCTAGATTTCGGTGTTTTTGGGCTTGCTGGGCGAGTTTTGTCTCGGTTTGGCCAAGATTGGGCTGTTGCTGGGCGAGTTTTGTCTCGGTCTGGCCGTGGGTGGGGTGTTGCTGGGCGAACTTTTTCGCGCTCTGGCGCTATCAGGCCACCCGCTCTCGCGTGGCGACGACGCCAGTCGCTCCCGCAATCAGCCGATGATTGGCCGTTCTTCCGGCATTCGGATGACGCGGGAGCGCTCGCGCAGGGCGAGGGCTGCGGCCACTGTCATGGAGCCGGTACGGCCGGCGAACATGAGGAAAATCAGCACGTACTTGGCGCCGACGGGTAAGACTGGGGTGATGCCGGTGGACAGGCCTACGGTCGCGAACGCGGAGGCGGTCTCGAACAGGATGATGTCGAGAGAATAGTTCGTCATTGACAGCAGCAGGACGACGGACACGGCCACGAGCGCCAGGCCCAGCAGCGACACGGCAACCGCCAGTCGGACGGCGCTCGTGGGGATGCGTCGCCCGAAGGTCTCGATGTCGCGGTCGCCTCGAGCCTCCGCGATGACAGCCAAGACGAGAACGGCAAAAGTTGTGACCTTCACGCCGCCCGCCGTGGATGCGGAGCCGCCGCCGATCATCATGAGGATGTCCTGCACGAAGTGGGTCTGGGTCTGCATGGCGCCGACGTCCAGGGCAGACAGGCCGGACGAGCGGGAGTTTACGCCGGCGAGCATCGCGTTGAGAATCTTGGAGGGAGTGTCGATCGCACCCAGGGTCGCGGGATTGTTCCACTCGGTGAGCGCCAGGGCGAGTGCCCCCACGAATGCGAGGATCAGGTAGGTCGACAGGGTGAGCTTGGTGTGGAGTCTCCAGCGCCGCGGTGTGCGCAGGTTCTTGGCGACGTCCATGATGACGGGGAAGCCGATGGCTCCCACGGTGGTGCCCAGGATGATGGGGATGAGCATCCACCAGTCGGTGACGTGGGGGGAGAGGCCTTCGGGCAGGATGACGAAGCCCGCGTTGTTGAACACGGAGATCGCCATGAATACGGCGTCCCACACGGCGCGCACGGGGTCGATGCCCATCGACAGGAAGCGCGGGAGGAACACGGCGGCCAGGAGGGCCTGCATGGTCAGCGATGTCGCGATGACGGCCTTGAGCAGGAGGGAGATCTGGCCCATGGCGCCGGTGCCGGTTTCCTGCGTGGCGAGCATGCGCTGTGTGAGGCCGAGGTGGCGTGAGACAGCGAATCCGAGGATCGACGCGAGGGTCATGACGCCCAGGCCGCCGACGACAATGCCGGCGGCGATGACTGCCTGCCCGAAGGGGGACCAGTAGGTCGCGGTGTCGACGGTGGTCAGGCCGGTGACGCAGACGGCGGACACGGCGGTGAAGAGAACATCGACGAAGGGGGCGGATGTGTCGGACGAGGAGGAGATTGGCAACATCAGGAGCGCCGTGATGACGCCGATGATGAGTGCGAATGTGCCCAGAGCGAGGCGTGCGGGTGAATACCGGGCCTGCTTGGACAGCCACGCGCGCACGCGCTGGATGGTTGTGGTGGGTACCTCGCCGTGCGGGTTCTGGGGGCCTTCGGGGACGCGGCGTATGACGGGGGAGGGCTGCGGGTTCAGCGGTTCCTCAGAGATCACAGGGGACGAGGCCGTGGCGCGTCCGCGCATCAGGGACCGGGTGGCGCCGGGTTTGGGACGTAAGCGAGGGGTCTTGCCTCGCTGCTGACGACCCTTGTGTGCCGGTGCCATCGATGCTCCTTAACGACTCTGCAACAAAAGTGGACAAAGTTGCAGTTTCCATGCGGTTGGGCAGTAGTATATTTCGTGAGGCTACGTAAGCGGTGAACGAATCGGGTTTAGCGCGCCTCGCGAGCATATCTGGGAGTCATTAATGGAACAGCAGTCGGCGCCGCGCTTTATGACTGTCACGGAAGTGGCGGACATCATGCGCGTCTCTAAGATGACTGTGTACCGCTTGATTCACAGTGGCGAAATGCCCGCGATTCGCGTCGGAAAGAGCTTCCGAGTCCCGGAGGCCGCGGTCGCCCAGATGATCCAGGCCGGTATGGCGGATCACTCTGGTGACCAGGCTCGCGTCATTGGCGGGTAGTATAGGCACGATGTGCCCGGCTCGGGCACCCATCATCCATCAGCGGTAGTACCTCTGCCGCACACACTACGAGGGAGGAACCCCATGGGCTCCGTCATCAAGAAGCGCCGCAAGCGCATGGCGAAGAAGAAGCACCGCAAGCTCCTGCGCAAGACGCGTCACCAGCGTCGCAACAAGAAGTGAGCGAGCGGAGGCCCGACCTTTTGGTCGGGCCTCTCGTGTATTCGGGGCCCTATACTTGGGTGTCATGGACCGCACCATTATTCACGTTATGCGCCACGGCGAGGTGGACAATCCCGACGGTGTTTTGTACGGGCGGCTGCCCGGTTTTGGGCTGACGGAGCTGGGGCATGCGATGGCTGCCCGCGCCGCCGAGTATCTGGTGGATTCGGGTGCGGATATTGCTCGCGTGATTTCGTCGCCGCTGCTGCGTGCGCAGTTGACGGCGGCTCCGACGGCGGCCGCGTACGACCTGAGCATTCAGTCGGATCCGCGCCTCATCGAGTCGGATAACGTCTTTGAGGGGCTGCCGGTGAACACCAACCGCGCGATGCTGGCGAACCCGAAGTACTTCAAGTACTACTGCAACCCGCTGCGTCCCTCGTGGGGCGAGCCCTATCGGGATATCGCGTCGCGTATGAGCGCGGCCCTGTCCTCGGCGCTGCGCGAGGCCCGGGGGCGTGAGGCGCTTGTCGTGTCCCATCAGAATCCGATCGTGACGCTGACGCGCTTCGTGAACGGTCAGCCGTTGGCGCACGCGCCGAAGTCGCGCCACTGTGCGCTTGCGTCGATCACCTCGTTTATTTTCTCGGGTGCGACGCTCGTGGGTACGTCCTACGCGGAGCCCGCGGCTGACCTGGTTGCGATGGCGAAGGATATGACGCCGGGGGACTCGCAGGCAGACTTGCGCCGCTGACGTGACCGTTGCGGTAGCGCTCGCAACGCCGTGTCGCGCCGCAGCAGGGTGGAACCCGCGGTAGATGGCGTGAGCGTCGCTCAGTTGGCCTCGTCGCCGGAATCCTCGGCGGGGTCGGTCCCCTCTTCCTCGGAGTGCTGACGCTGTTCCTGCGCGCGGCGCTCCTCCTCGCGGCGCTTGCGCTGGATGTCGCGCTCGAGACGGAACAGGAACTCCGGGTCGTCGTCGGGGGCGGAGGGGCGCTTGGGGGCCTCGGGCGCTCGGGTCTGCTTCTTTTCCGCGCGCGATACCCACCGCAGGACGAGCCAGGCGATGGGGCCGATGGCGGCGATCGTCGCGGTGAAGAGGATGATCATCAGCCAGATGGGCTTGGCGATCTTTCCGGGCATCTCGTCTTCGGGCGTGCGGTGCCAGTCGGCGGCAGCGTAGATGGTGACTGCGAGCATTGCGACGACGAAGACGATCCTGGCCATGCCCCTAGCATAGGGGCGTGGGCCGTCTCACGCTGGCGCGTTCACTCCCGGAGCAATCGGAGGAGCCGCGCGGCGTTCAGGCACGCGTGACGCGGGGGAGGTTCGCGTACGAGGGGGCGGCGCCCGGCGCGAGGACCGCCGTCGACCCGGCACGGATTCCGTCGGCCACGGCCTCGGCGAAAGGCTTGCCGAGGGCCATGGCGGCCGCCAGCGCGCCCACGCACGCGTCCCCGGCGCCCGTGGTGTCCACGGCCTCGCCGAGGGTGAGGGCGGGGCAGTGCCCGGCCTCGCTGCCCGATGCCCACGCCGCCCCGTCCGCGCCGAGCGTCACCATGACGTGCTTGGGGCCGAGGCCTCGCAGCGCCCGCGCGACTCCGATCGCCTCGGTGGGGCCGGCGGGGGCGGGCATGCCCAGCGTCAGGCCTGCCTCCGTCTCGTTGACGATGAGAACGTCGACGCGCGCCATGAATGCGGCGTCGGTGGGGCGGGCGGGGGCCAGGTTGAGCAGGATGCGTGCGCCGAACGAGTGCGCCCACGCGAGGGCTTCGGCGTTGGCCTCGGCAGGGATTTCGGCCTGGAGGACGACGATGTCGGCGGGGGCGGGGAACAACGAGGCCTTGGCGGGCTCGACGGTCACGGTCGCGTTCGCCCCGGCGTCGAGGATGATCGTGTTCTCACCCGAGGAGGCGACAGTGATGAGCGCGGTCCCGGAGGGTCCGTCGACCTCGCGCAGGTGGGTGACGTCCACGCCGTGAGACGCCAGCTCCGCGCGCAGGCGCTGACCCGAGGGATCCGCACCGACCGCACCCACGAAGAAGACGGGGACCCCCGAATGTGCGGCGGCGGCCGCCTGGTTCGCGCCCTTACCGCCGAGGCCGTAGGTGAGCGAGGTGCCCGAGAGCGTTTCGCCGGGCTTCGGGAAACGGTCGACGGTGACCGTGACGTCCTGGTTGATGGAACCGACAACGATGACGCGAGACATGGTGCTCCTTTGCGAGGGATGATTCATTGTGCCACGTCAGGGGTGGGGCAGTGGCGACTTTGAGCCCTGATGGGCGGGCGCGCACGTGGGGGAGAGGCCAGCAATCAGGGTGTTAAGTTGAGCTTCATTTGCGCACTAGTTTCCTGCAATACTGCTAAACGGTTGATTTGTGGTGAACTAATCGCCGTGCGCACGCTCCGATTCTTCATCTCCTCGCGAGCGGCAGGACCCACCTGCCGCGTCGCCACCGTCCCCTCGCAGGTCATCCGAGGGACGGCCTCGGCCACCGCGGTCAACTTGCGCACCGTTGCCACGGACGGCGAATACGCGGACGGACCCGCGCGCGTGCTCCTGCCGCTTCTCGGCATCTACGCGCTCGGGACGGTCTCCCTCCAGGGGTTCAACCTGGTCTACCTGCGCGTCGCCCAGGACATCGGCGCGGGGGATGCCTCCGGCCTCATCACCGCGATCCCTGGCATCGTCCTCGGCGTCGCCTGCTTCCTGTACGGAACCCTCGGAGACTTCATCCCGCTGCGCCGCATCGTCGATGTGGGGATCGCGCTGATCGTCGCGGGGTCCCTGCTCGGCTTCGTCTTCTCCTCGTCGCTGGCCGGCGTCATCGTCGCCCGCGCCCTCCAGACACTGGGGTACCAGGCCGCCGCCTCCGCGTACATGATCCTTGCGACTGCCATCCGTGACCCGAAGAAACGAGGCCTCTACGTCGGCCTCATGTGCGCGGCCTTCCAGGGCGGCACCGCAATCGGCATGCTGGCCGGCGGTATCCTCGCCGACATCAACTGGGCTCTGCTCCTCCTCATTCCCCTGGGTGGCCTCGCCTGCTTGCCGATCATGGGGCGTCGCGTCCCCGCGCGCGCCCGCGCCGGGCGCGTCGACGTTGTCGGCCTCGCGATTTTCTCCTCCCTGGCCCTGCTGCTCACCCTGGTCGCCGCGAACCCGCACTGGTGGCTCATCGCGGGCCTCATCCTCGGCGGCTTCCTCTTCTGGCGCTACATCGGGCGTGCGCGCGCCCCCTTCATTACGCGTTCCTTCTTCACGAACGTGCCGTGGGCGCGCTCGATCAGCCTCATCCTGATCGTCTACTGCATGAACTTCACGGTCGCGCCCCTCATGAACGGCATCGGCGCCGCCAACTACGGGCTCACGCCCGCGCAGGTCTCCGTGCGCCTGCTGCCCGCCTACTGCGTCGCCCTGGCCACCGCCATGACGTCGGGCGCAGCCATGTCGCGCATCGGGCGCGGCCGTACCGTGCGCGCGTGCGTCAGCCTCATCCTCACGGGTACCGTCCTTATCGCGCTGTGCATGAGCATGGGCCCGTGGGTCATCACCGCCGCCATGTGCTTCATCTACGCGGGCTTCGGCGCCCTGTTCACGCCCATCTACGACACCGTGTTCGCGACCGTCGCTCCGGGCCAGAACGGGCGCGCCGTCGCCATGAACGACCTCGCCATGCAGGGCAGTGCCGCGATCGGCATCGGCGTGTTCACGCCGATGCTCGCCTCGGGTGCCTTCCGGGCCATAGCCCTCATCTGCGTCGTCGCGGCAGCGACCGGCATCGCCGGCGACTGGCTGCACGAATACCTGTACCGCCGCGGGCGCTGACGGCAGGGGAGCGCAGAGCAGCACCGGCCTCGTTTTTAGGACAGGAGCAGCGCGAGCACGCGTGGTCGTGATGCCTGTCAGGTCGTGGGGGTAGGGATGAGCCAGTCGGGCCGGCGGCCCGGGATGTCGGCGAGCTGCTGAGGGTCGTCCGTTGATCCATCGGAGCTGAGCAATTCGGTCCCGTAGTCGAAGGAAGAACGCTTGGAGTCACGGATGTAGGCGCTGGCGCTAATCCCGTAGGTGGGGTTCCGTGCGATGATCCAAGTTAATTTTCCTTCGTTGTCTGTCATTTGTTCGTCCACCGTGACGGTGAAGCCGAGAGGGATCAGATGACTTTCAAACGCCGTCCGTACCTTGTCGACATTGTCTTCAAGAAAATAAATGGTTGGGGAATTGAGGATGTAGAGTGTTTGATCTCCCGTTGGTTGGCTGGAAATCCCATCTTCTCCATGGCGCAGCTCAAAGTTGTTCTCGTTGATGAGCTCGTTGCGTACCTGGATCAGGGTCGGCTCGATATCGCGTCCAAAGTCCTCGATGGAGTGCATCTGTCCTGCCTGCTGAAGCTGCTCAGCATGCCATGGATTCATCCCCGGAGTACCACCGAAGTACTCCGCGCACGAGGCCGTGCACAGCGCCAGGAGGGCGCAGGCGAGGAACGCGAGAGGACGTGCTCCCCGGAGATCGGTTGCTCGTTGCATCATCCCTGTCCTGAGGGCGGAAGGTTGGGGTCAAACCAGTCGGGGATGCGCCCGGGCTGGTCGATCAGCTGCTTGGGATCACCGTTGGATCCATCCGAGGGTGTGCCCTGTGTGTAGTAGTAGGTGGAGGTTTGCTCACCGAGCCGTGTCGTCGCCGAGACGACGGCCTGGTACTCCTCGTTGATCCATAGGTAGTCAACGATCTCAACTCCGTTGGACGTCCAGCGGTCTTCGGATAGCTCGAATCCGAGGGGGAGGAGACGTGCGCTGTAGGTGTCGCGGATGAGGTCGGTGTCCAGCTCGGTAAAGAAGAACATACGCGAATGGAAGGAATATAGGGTCTTTCCGTCCTCCATGTAGCGAGCGATGGAGTAGTTGTTCTTGTACGCCATGAAGTTCTCGGCTGTGACGAGCTCGTTGCGGGCGGCGATGATGGTGGGCTCGAGGTCACGTTGGAAAGCCTCGACGGATTTAACCTGGGGGCTAAGCGGACTCATGGATCCTCCAAAAAACGGTGCGCACGAGGCCGTGCACAGCGCCAGGAGGGCGCAGGCGAGGAAGGTGAGAGGTCGTGCTCGTCGGTGTGCCGGTGCCTGCTGTGTCATTTCTGATCTGCTGGAGGGAGGTTGGGGTCGAACCAGTCGGGGGTGCGCCCGGGCTGGTTGATCATCTTCATGGGATCACCGTTGGATCCGTCCGAGGGGGTGCCGACCGTGTAGTAGCGGGTAGAGGTTTGCTCGCCGAGACGTGACGTTGACACTACGGCAGCGTGGTACTCCTCGTTGGTCCAGAGGAGCTGGACAATATCCACCCCGTTGGAGGTCCATCGTTCCTCGGTTAGCTCGAATCCGAGGGGGAGGAGGTGCTTGTTGTAGGTGTCGCGGATATGGTCCGTATCCAGGTCGCTAAAGTAATACAGGCGAGTGTGGACGGAATACTGCGGGCCCTCGGCGGACCTGAAACTGTCGATGAAGTCTCCGTTTACGTAGGCAATGAAGTTCTCGGCGGTGACGAGCTCGTTGCGCGCGGCAATGATGGTGGGCTCGAGGTCGCGCTGGAAAGCCTCGACGGACTTTACCTGGGGGGCGGGTGACTGCATGAGTCCTCCAAAAAACGGTGCACATGCTGCGCACAAGATGAGTGACAAAAACGTGAGAGGGATCGCGACGAGCTTTCTCATACCTTCGGATTCCCTCCGATGACGCTAGCAATGTGCTTATTCGCCTCGGTACCTTTCTTGAAATAAGCGCTATGTAGACCGAATGGGTCTGGATAGCGAACATCCCAGTCGTACCCAGGTACTTTTTTCCATACGATGGGGCCGACATCGCCCGAGAGATGCTTGTACCCGTCCATTTCTGTGGGGTTCTTTCCAAACATTACGTCTGGGCCGACACCTTGGACCATGTCGTTCACATAAGGGGCTGCACTGACGTACATGTGTCCTTCGGGAACGTGGAACTCGCCCACGTTCTGGACACCCGAGCCGGGCGAGCCGAATTGAACCAGGTCGTCGATGACGCCGTCGCCGACAAGCGTTGCCGCTATACCAGCGGTGGTTGAGCCGTAGGAGTGGCTGGCGACAGTGATGTGTGCGTCGCCGGCCCCGTGCTCGCGCACTGCGTCGATGCCGTTCAGGAAACTGGCGAGCTTGTGTGCGCCAAAGGTGGCCATCACGGTATTTGATGCTTCCACCACAGATGGGGGAGCGTCGTATCCAAAGAACTCGACCATCGCGACCTTTTCGCCAGGATTTGCTGCGTCTTTCGCTGCTTCTCGCATGACCGTAGCGTGACCGTCGTAATCGAGGATAGAGCCACCTTCACTGTTACCTGCGACGCTGGTCGTCATACCGGGGACGATCACGCCGATGTGGTCGGCATCGTCGGGGTTATTCTGGGAAATTGCCGCGAGGACATTCGCTCCGGAGGTGTCGAGGGACATGAGGTAGCGGGGTACCCCGTCGCTGTCCTCCTTCGCCAGCGTATTTTCGATCTGCCTAATTGCGTGAACACGATTGCGGAGTCGATCCATCTCCGCGCGTTGCTCCTCTGTTGGGTTAGGACCGAGAGTCTGTTCGTAGCGTGCTGCTTCTCTCGTAACTTCCTTGCGGCGGATGGGCAGCATGATGCGATTTGCTTGATTGCGCGACGTGTAGTCGACGCCCTCGAGGTTGCCGATGACGTCCGGATGATGGTTGATCATCCACTGCTTGTCGTCGTCGGACAGGGAACTCCACCAGGATGCGACTTCCTGTGCAGAGGCTCCGGCAGGGGGAAGCGTGGGAGGTGCCTTGAGTCTGGCGGAGTAATTCACACCATTATCGAACGTCCCTGCGCTCAGGGATGAGATCTTCTGCGAGAGAGAGTCGACGAGATCCTGAGCTTGCTTCAGTGCTTTGTTTACTCGCCGCTGTATCCGCTCCACCATCTGCGGAATTTCATCGAAGCCGTGCCCTTCCTTCATGAGCTGCTTGACTTGACCCCTATCTATTGACACGTTGCCAACTGAATCGATGGTCATGTGCCATGTGTTAGCCAGTTGCAGAGCATCCTCAACGTTCGCTCGAACCTCGTTGATTCCCTGTGCTCCAGCGCTGCAGATCTCGGCAATGCTGATCAGGTTATTCACTTTCAGTTCGATGGCTGAAAGCTGCTTGTTTAAGGCTTCCTGCGCCGCCTGAGCGGTTTGTCCAGAGCTGATCAGGCCTCCGACATTGGTCGCAAGAAAATCAGCTGCTGACTGCATTTGGCGCTGCTTGTGCTCACAACTGACCGCGTAACGTTGAAGCGGCGCCGACTCCCATTGCTGAATGTCTGCCCAGTTCATGGCTGGATCACCGAACCCAGGGCGACCGTGCCCATGGGGGCGTGCACGCCCGGCGTGTAGGAATCATTGCTCATCGTGGCCTCCGCTAAACGGTGAGTAGTGTTGTAGGTCATCCTATCTGACAGGTGGTCGTTTTTCACTACTCGGGGAGGACTTGTGAACGGCGGGACCCCGGCCTCGTTCCTAGGAGAGGACCAGTGCGAGTGCAGCCAACAGCGCCCACGCCAGGGTGAAGAACCCCGTGTTGCGCAGCACCGTGATGAGGTCGCGGCCCGAGGCGCCGGTAAGGACCGGGAGGCTCACGCCGGCCGCCCACGCTCCCGCGCCCACGCCCAGCGCGATCGTCGCCAGGGGGTGCAGTCGGACCGCGATGCCCAGCACGATGATCAACGCGACGGGAAGCCACGCGCACGCCGCAAACGCCCAGCGCGACGGGCGTTCGCCCAGGCGCACGGCCGCCGTCATCTTGCCTGACTCGCGGTCCGTCGGAATATCTCGGATGTTATTGGCCATCAGCAGCGCCACCGATAGCAGGCCCAGCGCCGACGCGCTCATCCACAGCCACCACGGAGCCGACTGCACCTGCGTCCACGCCGTGCCCACGCACGCGAGGAGGCCGAAGAACACGAAGACCATCAGCTCGGACAGGCCGATGCCCATGTACGCATATGGGTGCTTACCGCCCGTGTAGAACCACGCGGCCACGACCGCCGCGGCACCCGCAGCGATCAGCCACCAGGTGCCCGACACGGCAACCAGGGCGAGGCCCGCGACCCCGGCCACCGCGAACGACCCCAGCGCGGCCGCCAGGACTGTCTTCGGCTTGGCGAGGCCGCCGCCCGTCAGGCGCGCAGGCCCCTTGCGGTTGTCGTCCGTGCCGCGAATGCCATCCGAATAGTCGTTCGCGTAATTGACCCCCACCTGCAGGGCCAGCGCCACCAGCAGCGCCAGGGCAGCGCGCGCCGCGCTGAAACCCCCCAGGTAGTGCGCGGCCGCAGACCCCACAATCACGGGCGCGGCGGCGGCAGGGAGGGTGCGCAGGCGAGCGCCTTCAATCCAGTCAGAAACGGAAGCCATGCCCACCAGTGTAGTTGGAGCGGGCGCGGGTCCGGGCAGCGGGTTAGCGCACCCACTCCCGCTCGGTGCCCGAGGCCTCGGCCGCAGCCTGCGCGGCGGCGGCGCGATCGATCTTGTCGAAGCCCAGGTAGGGGAGGGACTCGACGGCCACAATCCGGCGAGGAGCCTGCGCGCGCCCGATGTGCGCCGCCGCGTGCTCGCGAATCGCCGAGCCGAGCTCCGCCATCTCCAGCGAATCCGACGGCATCTGATCAACAACCACGAGCGCGGTCACCACGTGGCCCCACTTCTCGTCCGGGGTGCCCAAAATCCACGCGTCCGACACGCCCTCGAAGGAACGCACCGCGCGGCGCACCGGCCCCGGCGCGATCGACAGGCCGCCCGAGACGATCACGTCGTCCGCGCGGCCGCGCACCTCCACCGTCCCCGAAGCCCGGATAATGCCCAGGTCCCCGGTGAGCAGCCAACGGTGGCCGCCCTCGTCGAAGAAGGGACTCTCCGCGTCCAGGTAGCGCGTCATGAGCGTCGGGCCGTGGATCGCCAGGCGCGTGCGCCCGTCCCAATCCACCGCGCGCACCGACGTGCCCGGCAGGGGCTTGCCGTCGTACACGCAGCCGCCCGCCGTCTCCGTCATGCCGTAGGTAAGGCGCACCTTCAGGCCAGCCTCGGTGGCGCGTGCGAGCAACTGCTGGTTGGTCGCCGCCCCACCCACGAGGATCGCCGCCAGCGAGCGCATCGGGCCCACGACCTCCTCGCCAGCGTCGAGGCACTGGGCGAGCTGGGTGGGCACGAGCGACAGGTAGCCGGGCATGTCGTCCTGTGTGGCGCCCTGAATCGCAGGCAGGAGAGCGCGGGGGTCAAATCCCTCGGAGGTGTCGACGATCTGCGGGTTCGTCTCCGCGACGGCCGCGCGCAGCAGGGTCATCGCGCCCGCGATGTGGTGCGCCGGCATCGCCAGGATCCAACGTCCCGGGCCATCCAGGGCCAGCTCGGTCGCCTTCGCCGAGGCCATGAGCGCCTCGATCGACAGGCCAACGAGGCGCGGGCTGCCCGCGCTCGACCCCGACGTCGGGACGACCAGGTCAATACCGTCGAAGAAATTCGGGTCCGCGTTGATCGCCTCGGCGAGGCCGGGGTAGCGATCCTCCGGGAAAGCCTCCTCGGGCGTCACCGCGGAGCCGCGCAGCGTCGCCGGGGGCACATCCTCCGGGGCGCGCAGGACGACAACCGTGTGCGGCGCCGGATGATTGGGGTCCGCCTGGCGCTCCTCGTACAGCTCAACGAGCTTGTGGATCGACGCATTCGCCAGGGCGACAGCGCCAATAGCGGTGCCTCCGGGCACAACAAGAAGTCGCGGCGCAGCCATGATGAGCCTCCCAAAGTCGACGGCGAACGCATATACAACCAGGATAAAGGCTTGCGTTCTCGCAGGTGGTGAAGGGAGTCGCGGCAATAATCACGTTTGTCGGTTGAAACGGCGAGATTGCGCCTATTTCCCTGTGGCAGATAACGCAGCTGAAAATTCAACGGAATTTTCGCGCGGGCATGCATGAGGTTATACGATAGAAAACGATGCTCAAAAAACTTTCCTTGAAAACCAGATGGGCGATCGGCGTCGTGAGCGCCCTCGTCCTCCTCGTCGTCTGCGCCGGCATCGTGTATGCGGCCAACTACTCCGGACGCGCCCTGCCGGGCACGACCGTCGCCGGCACGCCCGTCGCGGGCATGACCCGCGACCAGGTGATCGCCGCCGTCAACGAGCGCGCCGACGCCGCGACCGTCACGCTCACCGTCGAAGGCAAGACCACCCAGGCCTCGCTCAACGAAGCAGGCATCACGGTCGAAGCCGACGAGACCGCCGATGCCGCCATGAAGGGCTCCACGTCCCTTCCCGCGTTCGTCAGCGCCCTGTTCTCCGAGCGTAATGTCGAGCCCGTCGTCACCGTCAGTGAGGAATCCATCAAGAAGCTCGCCGCGACCGCGAACTCGACCCTCACCTCGGAAATGAAGGACGCTGCGGTTGTTGTTGCCGAAGACGGCGAATCCTTCACCTTCACCCCCGCGCAGAACGGCAACGGCGTGTCCACCGATGACGTCGCCTCCGCCGTCAAGCAGGCGGGCGCCACCCTCGCCTCCGTCACCCAGGACGTGAGCGTGCGCGAGATGGAGCCCTCCGTCACCACCGAGAACGCGCAGGCCGTCGCCGAGAAGGCCAACGCCCTCCTCGAGACGAACATCGAAATCTCCGACGGCATCGACACCTTCTACGCCGAGCGCTCCGACAAGGTCAAGTGGGTCGAATTCCTCACCAAGGATGACGGCAGCCTCGAGGACCCGTCCATCAACGCCGTCAAGGTCGCCGACTGGGTCAACGCCCTGGCCGCCAAGACCGACGTCAAGCCTGAAAACCGCGTCGACAACGTCGACTCTTCCGGCAATGTTCTGACCGTCGCCCGTGAAGGCAAGAAGGGCCTCAAGACCAACAACACCGAGCAGATCACCAAGGACGTCGTCGCCGCCATGACCGACGGCAAGGCGTACGAGGGCCTGTTCCACTACGACGACGTCGAGCCCGGCTCCGAAACCAAGCAGGTCGCCGAAGGCACCGAAAACCTGGTCTACCAGGCGGCCGAAGGTGAGAAGTGGGTCGACATCAGCCTCTCCGACAACTCCGTCACCGCCTACGTCGGCGGCAAGGTCGCCGGCGGCCCCTTCTACATGGTCCCCGGTGCCCCCGAGACACCCACCATCGTCGGCACCTTCCACGTGTACCTCAAGTACGACGTGCAGACCATGCGCGGTGAGAACGCCGACGGCACCAAGTATGAGACCGAGGGCGTCCCGTGGGTCACCTACTTCAGCGGTGGCTACGCGATGCACGGCGCCCCCTGGCGTTCCTCCTTCGGCTGGAGCGGCTACGGCGGCTCCCACGGCTGCGTGAACATGCCCGTCGACGCCGCGAAGTTCATCTACGACTGGACCGACATGGGTGACACGGTGGTCGTGCACTACTGATTAGTGCTGAGCATCAGGGCGGGCCGGAACCGAAGGGTTCCGGCCCGCTTTGTCGTGTTTGTGTTTGTGTTTGTGTTTGTGGCCCCGCTGGTGTTCCGGGCGTGGTCTGATCCTGCTGTGGGGCCGGGCTGCTTGGTGCGCCAGTGGGCGGCGGTCCGCCCGCTCGCCGTCCGCGCCGCGAGCTTCGCTCGGCGCGTCGTCTCGAAGCCCGGCCAGGCCCCGCCACCGCCCACGGGCGCCGTAGCCAGGCCGCGCCGTCGCCCATGGGCGCCGCAGCCCACACAGCCGCCTACGCTCACCAATTTTGCACGTAATTCCCCTGCGACTGTTTCAAATCTTTAATGCGCCTCGTTGGAATTGCAACGTTTTCAGCGTTTATTGAAACTTCTTTCAATCGAATTACGTGCAACTTTGCGGGGGTGCTGCCTCGGTGGGCCCACACCAACGCATGCAGGAGCGATCTTTCTTTCGCGGTCCACCACGCCTCATTGGTGCGCCTTTTTGGGCCGTATCTGGTGTGTTTGTGCCTCGCCATGAAACCGACAGCACCTTTGCTGGCGCTTCCTTGCGGTGGCATGAAACCGCCATCACCATTGCGAGCGATAAAGAGTCCTTTTCGAGCTATTTTGTGCGAGCAAAGGTTATGGCGGTTTCAACGGGGTGTGCAGTGCGGCGTGCAAAGGTGTTGGCGGTTTCAAATTTGCCTCGTCATCGTGCCCTGTGCGCGAAAACGTTCGCCCTGCTCGGCCTGGTGTGGGTGTGAGCGTGAAAAAGTTCGTCCAGCGTGGTCGAAATGACCCAAAATCGGCGTTTTGTTGCGTGCTGGGCGAATTTTTTCGTGGAAATGCTGTGGGATGGGCTGCGCTGGGAGAACTTTTTCGCGGAAGAGCCACTGCATGCTCTCATTGTGAGCGTGTGTATGTGCGTCCGCAGTCCTTGCGACGGCCGCTCATCAGCCGGGGACCAATTTCGCATGCAATTCCCCTCAAGGTATTTCAAGCTATGAACTCAAACCGTTGAGATTCTGCCGTTTTAGTGCCGTCGTGCATGTGGGCTCTGTGGGAATTGCATGCGAAATTGTGGAAGAGGTGGCCTGGACTGGTTGTGTGGACCGGGTGTTTTGAGGGGTGGTTGTTAGTGGTGTTGTGCCCATAGGTGCGCGTACCGGTTGGGAAGAACCAGTCCAGTGCGGTGGCTGGGCCGACCGGCAGGCCCGAAGCGGCGCCGCGACGGAACGTGCTACGCGGCCCGGGATGCGATAAAGCCCTGCAAGGCGATGACGCCGGCGCCGCGCGACCAGGCCTCGTTGGAGCCATCGGAGAGGGTGACGCGAATCGATGAGGCGCGCGGGTCGCGCACCTCTGCGATGCCGGCCCGCAGAGCCTCGCCGCTCAGCGATGCGAGCGCGACACCCTCACCGCCGACGATCACCAGTTCCGGAGCCGTGAGAGACGCGACCAGGCCGATGAGCCTGCCGAGGGCGCGCCCCGAGGCCGCCAAAATCGCCGTCACCGCAGGGTGTTTGTCGGAGGCGAGAGCGATGACGTCGCTCCACTCGAGCGGACGTCCGAGCGCGGCCGACGCGTCGCGGCAGATCGCGGGCGTCGTCAGCATGGCCTCCGCGCAGCCTCGGTGCCCCTGGGAGCAGATGGGGCCGAGTGGATCGAGTGGCCAGTGGCCGACGAGGCCGATGCCCGAGTCCTCGTTCTCCAGGCGTGCCCCGTTGGCGACACATCCGTATCCCACGCCCACGCCGACCGTGATAACCGCGAAGTTGGAATGTCCGGTGCCCGACCCGAACCAGTGCTGGATCTGCGTGTAGGCGGACAGGTCGTTGGCGACGAAGGTAGGCAGGTGGGTGGCCTCGGAGACGAGGGAGGCGAGTGGAACGTTGTTCCACTTGAGGAAGGGGGCCGACTCGACGGCGCCGTCAGCGTTCACGATGCCGCCGACGGCAATGCCGATCGCGTCGATGCGGTAGGCCGAGCGGGCGAGGTGCGCCAGGTCCGCGATTGCGCGGACAACGCGGATGGGGGTGAGGGATTCGAGGGGGATGCGGTAGGAGTCGCGGGGAGTCGCCTTCAAGTCGATGACGGTGGCGTCGAGGGCACTGTCCGTCAGCTTGATGCCGAGGAAGTAGTGCGAGGAGGGGACGACGTCGAGGGGGATCGTGGGGCGGCCGGAGGTTCGCTGGGTGGCCTCGGGGACCTCGGCGAGGAGACCGGAGGAGATGAGCTCCGTCGAGATGCGCGTGAGCGTCGCGGGGGCCAGGCCGAGGCGTCGCGCCAGCTCAGCACGGCCGAGTGGGCCGTGGATGAGGACTTCGAGAGCGACCGCGGAAGCGAGCTCGTCTTTGGGCTGCCAGGTCATGACCATTCCTTTCTGGTGAAAGAAAGAGTACATGCAAATTTCAATTTTGCCTAGCTTATTGACATAACTAATTTTGCGTGGTGAAATTAGTGGCAAGCGGCCAATGGTGGTCGCGATCACGAGAAAGTGCACAGTGCAATGAAGCAGAAGCGTCTCCTTACCGTCGGTGTCACCCTTTTCGCTGCGGCCTCGATGCTTGCAGCCTGTGGTGGCAACACAGCCGACCAGTCATCGTCTTCCGGATCCGGCTCCTCGACCGTCGAACTCACCCTGTGGGGCACGTACGGTGCGGGCTCCAACAGCGCCCAGAAGGACGCGTTGGAAAAGGAAATCATCCCCGCCTTCGAGAAGGCCAACCCCGGAATCACCATCAAGTACGTCGACATGCCCTACGACGGCCTCAAGCAGAAGCTCACGACCGGCGCCGCGGCCGGGGAGCTGCCCGACCTGATCCGTACCGACCTCGGTTGGAACGCGCAGTTCGCCAAGCTGGGTGTCCTCAAGCAGCTCGACGGCAACATGCCGAATTACGAGGCCTTGGCGTCCAAGGTCTACCCGGGCCTGCTCGGCACGACCCTGTACAACGGCCACCACTACGGCCTGCCCCTGGACACGAACACGCGCGTGCTCATCTCCAACCCCGATGCCCTCGCCAAGCTTGGCGTCGACAAGGCCCCTGAGACTTTCGATGAACTGAAGGACCTCGCCGCTAAGGCGAAGGACGCGGGCGGTTCGGTCTACGCCTTCGCCGACGGGGACATCTCGCAGTGGAACATCATGCCGTGGATCTGGAGCGCGGGCGGCGACATTTCCGATCCCGACCAGACCAAGGCCTCGGGCTACCTGGACTCCGATAAGTCCGTGGCCGGCGTCCAGTTCCTCGTCGACCTGTACCAGCAGGGGCAGATCCCCAACGCGATCATCGGCAACGAGGGCGCGACCAAGACCCAGGACGGCATGCCGAACGGCGAGTACGCGACGATCCTCGACGGCCCGTGGATGGACCAGATCTGGGCGGGCTCGTATCCGGACTTCAAGCCCACCTACTCTAAGGTTCCCGCCGGCGAGGGCGGATCGATCTCGGTCGTCGGCGGCGAGTCCATCGTCATCACGGAACAGACCAAGGATCTCGAGGCCTCGTACAAGTTCCTCGAGTTCACCCAGTCGCGCGAGTTCCAGCTGCCGATGAGTAAGGCCGGCCAGATGACGGTCGTTGCCGAGTACGCGGCCGAGGAGGCCGAGGCGACACCGGGCACCAAGATCTTCTCCGAGCAGCTCAAGACAGCGAAGTCTCGCCTCTCCATCCCTGATGCTGGGAAGGTCGACGAGATCTTCAAGACCGAGCTGACCCCCGCCTTCGAAGGCAAGGTGACGGTTAAGGAGGCCCTGACAAAGGCAGCGCAGCAGATCGACCCGCTCCTGAGCGCCGCCAAGTAACCCGACGTCGCTCCACTCACCGGGCCCGGCCCCCACGCGCGGGGCTGGGCCCGGGAAAGGACAACTCATGAGCACCCCCACCGCGCACGAGGCCGTGGCACCTCGGGCGCGTCGGCGTTCCTCCCGGAGGAACCCGGTGGCCCCCTACCTCTTCTTGGCCCCGGGCATGATCCTGTTCGCCCTGTGCATCCTGTACCCCATGGTGCGGTCGGGGCAGATGAGCTTTTACGACTGGAACATCGTGAAGGGCTCGAACTCGGACTTCGTTGGCCTGGACAATTACGTCAAGGCATTCCATGATCCGTCCTTTTGGACGGGGCTGGGAAACTCCGGGATCTATATGGCTTTGACGGTGCCCCCGCAGATCATCCTCGGCCTCGCCGTCGCGATGCTGCTGCGCTCGAAGGCGCCGCTCCAGCCGCTGTTTCGGGTGCTCTACTACCTGCCCGTAGTCACGTCCTGGGTGGTCGTATCCCTGCTCTTCAAGTACCTGTTCGCTGACCAGGGGCTCATCAACTACATGTTGGGCAGTGCCCACCTCGGCGCGGGGGACACCTCGTGGCTGTCGAACCGTTGGACCGCCATGATCGCGATCTGCGCGCTGGGCGTGTGGAAGGGCATCGGCTGGTCGATGATGATCTTCCTTGCCGCCCTCCAGGGGGTGCCGAAGGAGCTGGAGGAGGCCGCCCTCGTCGATGGGGCGAACTGGTGGCAGCGCTTCAAAGCCGTGACCGTTCCGGCGATCTGGCCGGCCACCGTCTTCGTCATCGTCATGCTGGTGATCGGTGGCCTCAACGTCTTCACGTCGGTGCTGCTCATGACGAAGGGCGGGCCCAACGGCCAGACCGAGGTGCTGATGACCTACATGTACCGCCTCGCGTTCTCCGACCTCAACTTCGGGTATGGCTCGGCGATCGCCGTCGTCCTGACGATCCTCGTGTTCATCATTTCGATTGTTCAGCTCAAAGTACTGAACCGCGACGACGAAAGGGCGGGAGCATGAGCACGTCACGCAAGACGATTCGCGCCGCGGGAACGTCGCTGCGCTTCGTCGTCCTGACGGTGGGGGCGATCGTTATGATCCTGCCCTTCGCCTACATGGTGTCAACGTCCTTCAAGCCGCAGGCTTACGTCCTGGAGACGCCCCCGAAGTTCATCCCCGACCCGGGCACGGTCGACAACTTCGTGCAAGCGTGGACGACGCAGGATTTTTC
Organism: Schaalia odontolytica; assembly: GCF_005696695.1. Classification (NCBI taxonomy): domain Bacteria; kingdom Bacillati; phylum Actinomycetota; class Actinomycetes; order Actinomycetales; family Actinomycetaceae; genus Schaalia; species Schaalia odontolytica. The sequence goes on from NZ_CP040006.1 coordinate 433,623, forward strand.
CCGCTACGCCTTGAACTCAGCGTTTGTGTCCGTGACCTCGACGGTGCTGGCCGTGTGGCTCTCCTCGATGATGGCCTACGCGTTCGCGCGCTTCGACTTCCCGGGCAAGGAGTGGCTCTTCCGCGCCCTCCTCCTCGGCCTCATGATCCCCTCGATGATGCTGATCATCCCGCAGTTCGTGCTCACCAAGCAGCTGCACCTCATCGACAACCTGTGGGCCCTCGTGCTGTTCTACGTCTCGGGAAACCTGGCGCTCAACACCTTCCTGCTGCGCAGTTTCTTCGAGGGGATCCCGTGTGAGCTCGACGAGGCCATGGAGGTCGACGGCGCGAACGTGTGGACCCGCTACTGGCGCCTCGCGATGCCGCTGGCCCGGCCCGCGCTGGCGACGACCGTCATCTTCACCTTCCTGGCGACCTGGGATGAGTTTGCCTGGGCCCTCACGGTCATTTCGACGGAAACGAAACGCACCCTCCCGATCGCCATTCAGCTGTTCCACGGGCAAAACTCCACGCAGTGGGGGCTCGTGTTTGCCGCGTCCCTCATCGCGATCCTCCCCGTTATCGTTGTGTACCTGATCTTCCAGCGTCACTTCGTCGCGGGCCTGACCGCAGGAGCCGTGAAAGGATGACTCCCTTGCTCCTCCCCACACAATCCGTCTACCTGCCCGGCCAGGCGGTCCTCGTCGAAGCCTCCCACCCGGGCGACCTCGTCGTCACCCACCTGGGCGAGACCGTGCGCGAGGTCCCGTGCGAGCGCCCCGGCCTCGTCGAACTGGGAGGACTGAGCGTCGGCGGGTACGGTGTCGCCCAGCCGTCGACGGGCGCGTCGAGCGCCGTGCAGGTGTGTGCCTCGGCGTCGGATCGGCTGCGCTACGGTTTCGTTGCCTCCTTCCGCCCGGGAAAGGACGCCGAGGCCGTGGCCCGTTTCGCGCGTCGCCTGCACCTGACCGGCATTCAGTTCTACGACTGGGCGTATCGGCACGCTGACCTGCTGGGCGGGGGAGAGGAGTACCTCGACGCCCTTGATCAGCCGATTTCCCTGGCGACCGTGCGCGCCCTCATCGAGGCGCTGCGCGCGGTGGGCACGCGGTCGATTGGCTACGCGGCCGTGTACGGCGTCGGCAATGACGAGTGGGAACAGTGGGAGGATGCGGCCCTGCTGGATGCGGTGGGGGAGCCGTACTCGCTCGCTGACTTCCTGCGCATCGTCGATCCCGCCCATCCGCGCTGGCTTGAGCACTTCGCCGCCGACGTTGCGGCTGCCGCGCGCGAGGTCGGCTTCGATGGCTTCCACCTCGACCAGTACGGCTACCCGAAGATGGCTGTCCGCCCCGACGGCGAGATCGTCGACGTGGCCTCATCCTTCGACACCCTCATCCGAGGGGTGCGTGAGGCGGTGCCCAGCGCGACGCTCGTGTTCAACAACGTCAACGATTTCCCGACCTGGTCCTCGCCGGCAGCCCCTCAGGACGCGGTCTATATCGAGCCCTGGGAGCCCGTCACCACGTACGAGGCCCTGGCTCGGGTGGTAACGAGGGCGCGGCTCGTCGCGGGCGGGAAGCCCGTCGTCCTGGCGGCCTATCAGTCCATCTACGACAAGGTTGCCCGGGACGTGGCCGACGCATCGACGCGCCTGACGATGGCGACGCTCTTCTCACACGGTGCCACGCAGCTCCTCGCCGGAGAAGACGGCCGACTCCTCGTCGATCCGTACTACGTGCGCAACATGCCCGCCGAGGACGAGACCCTCGACATGCTCGCTAGCTGGTACGACTTCCTCGTCGCGAACGACGAGATCCTCGTGGACCCCGGGATTGTTGACGTGACGGCCTCGTACGTGGGCGCATACAACGCGGATATCGATGTGTCCTTCGATGCGGCGCCCGTGTGCTGGGAGGCGTCCCCGGGCTGCGTGTGGCGGCGCATCACCCGCGCAGGCGACGCCCTGGTTGTCCACCTCATCAACCTCGTAGGCCAGTCCGACACGGTATGGGACGGCCCCCACCGCCCGGTGATCGCGCTGCGAGGCGGTACGCTGCGTCTGAAACCCCTGTTCGGGCGCGTGCCGCGGGTGTGTGCGGCGGATCCCGACTCGGGTTCGACTCTGATCCCCCTGGACGTGCGCATCGTCGACGGCCAGGCCGTTGTTTCCCTCCCCGACCTCAACGTATGGCAGGTGCTCCATGTTCTTCTGTAACGATGCGCTGAACCCCGCAGGCAACGGCCTGGGCCCCGACGAGTGGTGGAAGGGCGCGGTCGTCTACCAGATCTACCCGCGTTCTTTCAAAGACTCCAACGGCGACGGCTTCGGCGATCTCGAGGGCATCCGCTCCAAGCTCGACTACCTGAAGTCCCTGGGCGTGGATGTTCTGTGGCTCTCGCCGATCTATGCCTCTCCGCAGGCGGACAACGGCTACGACATCGCCGACTACTACGACATCGACCCGATGTTCGGCACGCTGTCGGACTTCGACCGCCTGCTGGAGGGTGTCCACGAGCGGGGTATGCGCCTCGTTATGGACCTGGTCGTCAACCACTCCTCGGATGAGAACCCGTGGTTCGTTGAGTCGCGCTCCTCGCGGGAGAACCCGAAGCGCGACTGGTACATCTGGCGAGACCCCCGCCCCGGGTTCGTGGGCGGCGAGGCCGGGGCGGAGCCCACCAATTGGGGGTCCTTCTTCTCCGGCTCGGCCTGGGCCTGGGACGAGGCCACGGGACAGTACTACCTGCACCTGTTCCACAGGAAGCAGCCCGACCTGAACTGGGAGAACCCGCAGGTTCGCGCGGCCGTCTACGAGATGATGAACTGGTGGCTCGACCGCGGTGTCGACGGCTTCCGCATGGATGTCATCAACCTGATCTCGAAGGAACCGGGCCTGCCCGACGGCGTCGTCTACCCCGGGCGCGCGTGGGGCGAGGGCTTCCCGCACTTCTCCGAAGGCCCCCACCTGCACGAATACCTCGCCGAGATGCGCCGCGAGGTCTTCGATGGCCGCGCGGGCACCATGACGGTCGGCGAGTGCCCCGGCGTGCGCCGCGACAACGTCCTGCTGTTCACAGACCCGGCCCGGCGTGAGCTCGACATGGTCTTCCAATTCGACCACGTTGACCTCGGCCTCGAAGCAGGGAAGTTTCACCCGCGCCCGCTGCGGCCCGGCGAGCTCGCAGACTGCCTGAGCGCCTGGCAGGAGGCCCAGGGTGAGGTCGGCTGGAACAGCCTCTACCTGGACAATCACGACCAACCGCGGGCCGTTAGCCGCTTCGGCGACGAATCGCGCCGCTACGAGTCGGCAACGGCCCTGGCCACCGCCCTGCACATGCTGCGTGGCACGCCCTACGTGTACCAGGGCGAGGAACTCGGCATGACCAACAGCGTCTTCGGGGGCATCGACGACTACCGTGACGTCGAGGCGCTGCGCTACTACCGCGAGGCCGTGGAGTCGGGGGAGAGCCCCGAGTCGGTCCTGAAGGGGCTGGCCTTCACCGGCCGCGACAACGCGCGTACCCCCGTCCAGTGGGATGCGAGCGAAAATGCGGGCTTTACGGAGGGCACCCCGTGGATCGGCGTCACCCCGAACTATCGCGACATCAACGCGGCCTCCCAGGTCGGCGACCCGTCCTCCGTGTACGCGTACTACCGCGCGCTCGCGGACATCCGCCACGGGCTGCCCGTTATCGCGGCCGGATCATTTGAGCGCATTGAGACTCCCTCGCCCGCGATCTTCGCCTATAGGCGCACGCTCGGCGAGGCCGTGGCAACCATCCTCGTCAACCTCTCCTCCCAGCCGGCCTCCCTCGGCGAGGCCGTGCGCGGGGTGAGTGGGGACCTCCTCCTGGCCAACCGCGACCTGCCCGAGGAGGACCGGGGTATCCCGGAGAGCCTCGGAGAATGGGAGGCGCGCGTCTACCTCGCGTGAGCGACGAAGGCCCGGGATCGGCGAGATCCCGGGCCTGTGGTCACTGAGTGTCGGTGAGGAAACCAGCCTCAGTAGTAGTAGGGGTAATCCTCCCAGCGGGGGGCGCGGTGCTCGAGGAAGGCGTCGCGCCCCTCCTGCGCCTCGGCCGTCATGTAGGCCATGCGCGTGGCCTCGCCCGCGAAGACCTGCTGGCCGGCCAGGCCGTCGTCGGCCAGGTTGAAAGCGAACTTGAGCATGCGGATGGCCTGCGGGGACTTCGTCGCGATGGTCGCGGCCCACTCCAGGGCGGTCTCCTCGAGTTCGGCGTGGGGGACGGCGCGGTTGATGACGCCCCAGCGTTCGGCAGTTTCGGCATCGTAGCGCTCGGCGAGGAAGAAAATCTCGCGCGCCCGCTTATCCCCGGCCTGGCGGGCCAGGAGAGCCGATCCGTAGCCGGCGTCGAAGGAGCCGACGTTCGCGTCCGTCTGCATGAAGGCCGCGTGCTCGATGGAAGCGACCGACAGGTCCGCGACCACGTTGAGGGAGTGACCGCCGCCGGCAGCCCATCCGGGGACGGCCGCGATGACGACCTTCGGCATCGTGCGGATGAGGCGCTGGACCTCAAGGATGTGTAGGCGTCCGGCGCGCGCGGGGTCGATCTGCTCGCGGCGCTGGGCGGTGGCCGCCTCGGGGTCCGCGCCCTCGACCTCGTAACGGTAGCCGTCGCGGCCTCGCACCCTCTGGTCGCCGCCGGAGCAGAAGGAGTATCCGCCGTCTCGCGCCGAGGGGCCGTTGCCCGTCAGGATGACGGCCGCGACCGAGGACGTCTGGCGCGCATGGTCGAGCGCGCGGTACAGCTCGTCGACGGTGCCGGGGCGGAAGGCGTTGCGGATGTCGGGGCGATCAAAGGCGATGCGCACGACCGGCATGTCGGCGCCCTCGGGACGGCCGTCGGCCTCGGGGCCGCGCGAGATACCGCGGTGGTAGGTGATGTCGGCGAAGTCGAATCCCTCGACCTCGCGCCAGCGGGTCGGGTCGAAGGTGTCGGACACGAAGGGGAGAGCGCTCATGTGTCGGATTCTAATCGACGAGGCAGTGGCAGGCGTCGGGGGATGCCTGCTCGAGAGGGGTGGCGGCGTTGACGACCAGCCTGGGACGAAGGACATGCGTGGGGCTATGGATGCGCAACCTAACCAATCGGAACAAAGGCTACTTTCTTGTAACCGTTTTATATGGCGTCTAGACACTTGAGGGTGTGTCCTGCCAGACGCGCCTACTTGCCACGTGTTCAACAGTTCCAAAGAGTCTGTCACTTTGGCGTGCTTACTGCGCAATTGGTTACAAGTTGATGTGTGTAGGATTTGTCGATTATCTGAGGTTGCGCGATAATATTACCGGTAAGTAAGGAGGGTTCTAGTGAACGCAGCGCAGCAACCGACGCTCATGCGCATTCCAATGCGCACGCTCAGCCGTCAAACGCGTTACGCCCTCGAAGGCGTCGACGACATCCTTGTGTACAAGGTAGCGATGACGACGCGCTTCCGCGGCGTGACTCGCCGCGAGGGGCTCCTCCTGCACGGACACGCCGGTTGGGGAGAGGCTGCGCCCTTCTGGAACTATGACGATCTGGAGTCCTCGCGCTGGCTGGCGGCGGCCCTCGAGTCCGCTCGCCGTTTCCCGCCGGTGCCTCGACGCAAGTTCGTGCCCGTCAACGTCACGATCCCCGTCATTTCGCCGGAGGAAGCCTACGAGCGCGTGAAGGCCTCGGGCGGGTGTGCGACCGCGAAGATCAAGGTTGCTGAGCCCGGCGTCAGCGTTGGGCGCGACTGTGCGCGCATCGCCGCGGTCGCAGACGCCCTGCGTGAGACCGTGGGCGGGCAGGCGATGATCCGCCTCGACGCCAACGGCGCGTGGGAGGTCGATGAGGCTCGCGAGGCCATCCCCGCAATGGCGGCGGCCGCCGGCGTCGTTCCCATCGAATACGTTGAGCAGCCCTGCCTGACGGTGGACGAGCTGGCCCAGGTGCGCCGATCCGTGGATGTGCCGATCGCCGCCGACGAGTCGATCCGTCGCGCTGAGGACCCGCTGGAGGTGGCCCGCAAGGAGGCCGCCGACGTCGTCATCATCAAGGTTGCGCCACTCGGAGGTGTGCGCGCCGCACTCAAGGTTGCCCGCAAGAGCGGCCTCGGCGTCGTCGTGTCCTCCGCCCTCGAGACGTCCGTCGGCCTGTCGGTCGGCGTCGCCGCTGCTGCCGCCGTGCCCGGTGTGCCCCGGGCCGCCGGACTGGCCACCGCCTCGTTGCTGGTGGGCGACGTGACCCAGCCCCTGATTCCCGAGCGCGGCCGCCTGCCCGTGGGGCGCCTCGAGCCGGACCAGGAGCTCATTGACCGCACCCCGGTCGACGGCGACCTCGTCTCCCGCTGGGGCATGCGCCTCGAAGGCATGGCCGAGCACCTGAGGGTGGGCTCCCGGTAGGCTGGGCGTATGCCCTCCGTCGATACCGCCAGCGCTATCCTCTCGTCCCTGGATACCCTGGGCGTCACGCACGTCCTGTACTGCCCGGGTTCGCGCTCCGCGCCCTTCGCCTACGCTCTCGAAGCGGGCTCTTTCGGCGGGGATGCGCGCCCCATCCTGGATGAGCGCGGCGCCGGTTTCGCTGCCGTCGGCCTGGCGCGCACCGGAGGGCTGCCCGCTATTGTCGTCACCTCCGGCACCGCCGTCGCCGAGCTGGCCCCCGCTGTCCTCGAGGCCTCGCACGCGCGCCTGCCCCTGCTGGTCCTGAGCGCCGACCGCCCCGGCGAACTGCGCGGCGTTGGAGCCTCCCAGGCGACCCACCAGTCCAGCTTCTTCGGCACGCACGTGCGCGCGAGCGTCGATCTGGAGCCGCAGGAGGCCTCGCCCTCTCTGGTCGGCCACCTCACCCGCGCGGTCGCGGCCGCCTGCGGGGCACCGAGCGGCACGCCCGGGCCCGTGCAGATCAACGTCGCCTTCCGCGACCCGCTGACCCCCGTCCGTCCCGCCTCCGACTCAGGGGATGAGGCCGTGGCCCCCTTCGTCCCCCGCCCGACCCGGGTGATGGGTGCGCATGCCGTACCCGCGCGCTGGGAGGACGTGGTTGGTCCTGCCGACGCCGGGCTGATTGTCGCGGGTGAGGGTGCCTCGCCCTGCGCCTGCGAGTGGTCGGAGGCCTCGGGCTTCCCGCTGCTCGCCGAACCGGCGTCGGGCGCGTGGCGCGGCGGGGGAGTGACCCCCTTCGAGCAGTCCCTCGTCAGCTCGCCGCTGGGGCGTGAGGTCGACGCGGTCGTCGTGACCGGGCGCCCGACGCTGTCCCGCCCGATTCAGGCTCTGCTCGCGCGCCCCGACGTGCGTGTCGTCGTTGTCGATGCGCACGCCCCGTGGGTGGACATCTCGGGCAACGCCTCGGTCGTCGTCGCCGACCTCGAGCCGGCCCGCGAGCCGATCCGCGCCGCTCAGGCCGAGTGGGCCTCTCGCGTGCGCCAAGCCGCCCGCGACGCCGGCGAGCGCATCGAATCCCTGCTCGCCTCCGGCTCTGGGCGCACGATGCTCGACCTCGCTCGAAGCGTCGCCGCCTCGACGAGCGGCCCCCTCGTGCTGGGCGCCTCCAACCCCGTGCGCGCCTTCGACCTTGCTGTCCCCACGCTGGAGGGGCGCGTCGTCCACTCCAACCGGGGACAGGCCGGCATCGACGGCACCATCGCGACCGCCGTCGGCATCTGCCTGGGCTCCGGATACGCGGGCGAGGCCTCGGCCCCCGCGGGCGAGCGCGTCACCGCCGTCATGGGCGACCTCACGGCCTGCCACGACGCCTCATCCCTCGCCCTGGCGGCGAGCGTGGGCGCTCACCTCGACATCATCGTCGCGGACGACCAGGGTGGCGGCATCTTCGCCACCCTCGAGCACGGGCGCGCCGCCAGCGCCGAGGCCTACGACCGTTGGTTCGGCCTCGCTCAGTCGGTGGACTACGAGGCGCTCGCGGCCGCGTACGGCGTGGCCTTCGCGCGAGCCGACGCGCCTCGGGAACTGGAGTCGTTGCTCGCCCACCCCACCAGCGGACCGCGGTTGATTCACGCGCCGGTCGAGCGCGCCGCGCACCTGTACACGGCCATCCGTGACGTGTTGTCCTGACGGGACGCGTGTTCGCTGTGAGGTTGAACGGTTTACAGGAAACTTCCAGGACGCTTTCAGTGGCCCTTTGAGGAAACGGCCCATACTGGTGGGCAGATAACGAACTGACACCAGAGGAAACCATGACTCAGCCTCATATTCCGGCCCACGATGCCGACTCGGCGCGCGACGCTGAGACGGCCTCGGCCCCCAGCTACCCGCAGCGCTCGACGGTCCAGGACCACTCGGCCACCCAGGAGCTTCCGGCCGCGCAGGACGCCACGCGCGAGATGCCCTCCGCCACGACGATCCCCGCGCCGCCCGCGGGCACGGTTCCGCCCGTCTCTGCGCCGGGCGCCCCCGCCGTGCCGGCCGCACCCTCCGTGCCTGCCCAGGACGCTCCCGCGTCCGGCGGCGCATACTCCGCCCCCTCCGGCCAGCCCTACAGCGGATACGCGGCCCCGGCCTCGCCGGACGCCTTCGCGTCGCCCACCGTCATCGTGACGAAGAAGGGCCCGGGCTGGGTCGCCCTCCTCGGCGCGATGCTCCTGACGATCGGACTGACCCTCGGCGCCGTGTTCTACGCGCGCCCCGCGATGCTGCGCGCGTCCACGCCCACCAACCTCAACGGGGGAACAGTGGCCACCGTGCCCGTCTCGAACAGCTCCGGAACGGACTGGACGGACGTCGCCGCCGCCGTGTCGCCCGCCGTCGTGACCATCCAGGCGCAGGGCGCGTCCTCGGGCGGCACCGGCTCCGGCGTCGTCTACGACGCGCAGGGCGACATCGTCACCAACTACCACGTCATCGCCTCCGCCCTCGGCGGGGGACAGATCCAGGTGACCCTCGCCGACGGGCGCCTGTACAGCGCCGTGGTCGTCGGCCACGACAAGACCACAGACCTGGCCGTCATCCGCTTGGAGAACCCGCCCTCGGACCTCACCGTCGCGCGCTTTGCCTCCTCCGCGAACCTCGAGGTCGGTGCCCCCGTCATGGCGATCGGCGCGCCCCTGGGCCTGTCGAACACGGTGACGACCGGCATTGTCTCCGCCCTCAACCGCCCCGTCGAGGTCTCCGTGGACGAATCCGCGACCTCGGAGGACGGCACGCAGGCTTCCTCGGATCTCGTGGTGACGAACGCGATCCAGATCGACGCGTCGATCAACCCCGGTAACTCGGGCGGCCCGCTGTTCGACGCGAGTGGCGCGGTCATCGGCATTAACTCCTCGATCAAGTCGCTCGCCACCTCGTCGGACGGGCAGGCGGGCTCGATCGGCCTGGGCTTCGCGATCCCCTCCGATCTGGTCGTGTCCATCGCGGACCAGCTCATCGCCTCCGGCAGCGCCTCGCACGGCTTGCTCGGCGTGACCGTCAAGGCCGCGACGACGACCGTCGGCTCCGACACCTACGTGGGCGCCGAGGTCCAGGACGTCTCCGCAGGTTCCGGCGCCTCCGCTGCGGGCATCCGCGCCGGCGACGTCATCGTCAAGGTCGAAGGTCAGGAAGTGACCAGCCCCAAGCAGCTGATCGGCTACGTGCGCCGCTACAAGGCCGGCGACACCGTCACCATGACGATCGTGCGCGACGGCGCCACGCAGGACGTGTCCGTGCGGATTCAGTGAGCTGCGCGCGCTGACGAGGCCCGCCGTCCCTGTGAAGGGGTGGCGGGCCTTTGTGCGTGGTGGGCTTGCGAGGGTGCATATGCGCAGTTTTCGGCCGCTGATGTGCCGCACGTTGATGTGACGCCCCCGCATCTGGGCTTGTGTCGACCAGGATTCAACCTGATCGGGAAGATTCAACCCGTTCTGATCGGGTGGAATGTTCCCGATGGGGTGGAATCTTCCCGATCGGGTGGAGCGCTGGCGCAATCAAGCCGCTGAGTTGCCAGAAGTGGGTTCCGGCGTGCCGCAATACTCTGCGCGATTCAGACCCCGAGGGCGTCCAGGAGCGGGCGCATCTTCGCTTCGGTCTCGGCCAGCTCGGCATCCGGGTCGGAATCCGGCATGATGCCGGCCCCCGCGAAAAGGCGCAGACGCGTGCCCGACGTGAGCCCGCAGCGCAGCGCGATCGCAAACTCGCCGTTCCCCGCCGTGTCGACCCAGCCCACGGGCCCCGAGTAGCGGCCGCGCTCGGTGTCTTCCAGCTCTTCGATGAGTCGCATCGCCGCGTCGCGCGGAGTGCCGCACACGGCGGCCGTCGGATGCAGGGCAGCCACCAGATCCAGGAGGTGGGCCTCGCCCAGGCGCGCGTGCACGTCCGTCGCCAGGTGAACGACGTTGGGCAGTGATAGGAGGAACGGCCCCTGAGTCGTCACCGAGGAGCACAGCTGCGTCAGGATCGACGACACGGACTCGGAGGCCAGGTCATGCTCGCGCAGATCCTTCGCGCTCGACGCGAGCGCCTCGCCCTCGCCGGGCTTGCACGTGCCCGCCAGGACACGAGAGCTCGCCGTGCCGCCCGAGGCCGCGATCAGCATCTCCGGGGAGGCTCCCACCAGCGAATCCACACAGAAACGCCACGTCGACGGATACAGATCGCTGAGGCGTTCAAGCAGGAAACGCTCGTCGAATCCGCGTGCGCACCGCACCGTCATGTCGCGCGCCATGACGGCTTTGTCGGCGGCCCCATCGCGCAGGCGCTGCGCCATCGCCCGTACCGAGTCGCGCCACTGGCCGCGCGACATCGACCCGTGTCCAAACGTCAGGGACTCCGGCACGCGCGGGGCGGGCCTCGCCTCGGCCAGGGCCTCATCAACAGCCGCCAGCGGATCCGGGGCGTCCCCAATGCCCGCCGTGATCGCCCAGCGGGCCCCGGCCTCGTCGATGAGAGTCAGCGCGGGCATGAAGGCAACCGAGCGGGCGGGGGAGCGGAACGCGAAGGACGCGAAAAGGACGGGCGAGGGGGCTCCCTCGACGCAGGACGAGGCGGGGGTGGCCTCCCACGCGCGGCGCACGTCGGCGATCGCACCCGGGGTCGCGGACTCGATCGTGAGCGCCCGTCCCAGGCCGATCATCTGGCGGCGCTCACCCAGCCAGGCGGCGCCCCCGGAGTCGGGAAGCAGGGATGTCAGTGAGCAAGTAGACCCCGGGTGCTGCGGGGGTAGGACCAACGCCCGAAAGACGAGGCGCGAGCATCCGAAGTCGTTGTGCATGGGTTCCATGGTAGGAGCAGGGGCGGCGGCGCGCTGGAAGACGTGCGAGTATTGACGCATGACTGAATCCCCGCGCGCGGACCTGAACAAGGATCCCAAAGAGATCGCCTCGATGTTTGACTCCCTCGCCTCGCGATACGACGTGATGGATGCGCTGATGACGGGCGGTTTGGACAGGGTGTGGATGACCGCCCTGCGTAAGGCTGTCGCCCCGCACCCCGGCGAGCGCATCCTCGACCTGGCGGCCGGCACCGGCGCGTCGTCGGCCGCGCTGGCTAAGGGCGGCGCCGAGGTCGTCGCCTGCGACCTGTCCGAAGGCATGATCGAGGTCGGCCGTGAGCGCCACCCCGAGATCGAGTTCGTGCACGGCAACGCCATGGACCTGGACTTCGAGGACGGCTCCTTTGACGCGGTCACCATCTCGTGGGGCCTGCGCAACATCCCGGACCCGGAGCTCGCGCTGCGCGAGATGGCGCGCGTCGTGCGCCCGCGCGGCCGCCTCGTGGTCCTGGAGTTCTCCACCCCGCCTTCGCGTGTCTTCCGCGGCATGTACAACGCCTACCAGTCGACCGTCATGCCTGCGATCGCGCGCCTGGTTTCCACGAACGACGGCGCCTACGACTACCTGGTCGAGTCGATTCGCGCGTGGCCGGCCCAGGAGGAACTCGGCCGCATGATCGCCGCCAACGGCTGGAGCGAGGTCGAGTACCGCAACCTCACCGGCGGCATCGCCTGCCTGCACCGCGCGGTCAAGCCGCTGCCGTAATTTTTCGATAACGACGAGGCCGGGGTCCCTTGTGGGGGTCCCGGCCTCTCACTGCGTCTCGAGGTTTCTTCTACTTCGCGTGGTAGCGCGGGCTCGTACCAAGGTGTGTCGGATACGGGTTCGTGGTTGCTCCGAGGACGGATTCGTCCAGGCCTCGGTAGGTGTATGAGTTGTCGAAGACGATCTCCGCCGGCGGGACGATGCCGTCGACGTACTGCGCGATCTCCTCTGGGGTCGGGCTGGACCCGCCTCCCTTGTCCGCGAGGGGGTTGACATCGGGGTACTGACTGGGATCAGTGTTCATCATTGTTGCGGGGCTCGCTACGCCGTAGCCGGTGTACTGATTCCAGCCGCCGTCCGGGTTGACGGTCGTGTGTATCAGCAGTTGCAGCAGCTGATTCGACGTCGCATCGGGCCACTTCTGGCGAGCCATCGCGAGGAATCCTGCGACGATGGGGGTGGAAATGGAAGTCCCAACAGTCTGTGTAATCTGTGCAGTCCCGTAGTCATACGCCTTGATAGGGCCTCCAACGGCCGCCGTAGTGACGGATGACCCCCATGATGAGTAGTCCGCTCGTGCACCGTTGATATCAACTGCGGAAACACCAACTACTCCAGACCAAAATGACAGGCTTCCCTCATCATTTGTGTTAGCTGTATTACCGATGCCGGCAACGACGATCGTCCCCGATGCAGCAGCACGAGCTAAAGCCCATTTCAGAGATGCTGCTCGGTCTTGGGACGAGATAGAAATGCTGACAATGCTTGCACCGTCATTAATCGCATGATTGATCAGTGAAGCGTGCGTGTAAACACTTGTATCTTGACACGATGGATCTGGCACCGAGCTTCCGCTAACCGTCTGATAACTGTACAGAGTAGCTTGAGGAACAACCCCGTAGTCACGTGCGACGAGAATTGAAGCGACCTCAGTCCCGTGACGCCGACTATCGTCGTCAGGTTTGATCTGGCAAGGGCTCTTATCAAGGACCGTGGCACCAGCGAGTTCTGGTCGCGATGTGTCAACTGGCCCATCAATCATCGCAATTGTGACACCTTGACCCGTGTAGCCTTTAGCTCTCGCTTGGTCGAGGTGGTAGTACGCAAAGTAGGGCTGATCGGCCGCGGTAATGGTGTCTGCGGCACGTGCCGGAGCAACGGGAACAGCAACGAGTCCCAGGGCAAAAGCGGACGCAGAGGCAATAGCGAGTGAGACGCGTGAGACCTTGTGCTTGGGGGTCACCATTGGCGGGGATCCCATCCGTCGTCCTCACGTTTCGCGGGTGCCAGGTCCTTGTCCGAGCCGTAGGTCTGAGACATGGGATTCACGTAGCCTTCAGGCAGCGCATCGGGATCATCATCCAGATACCTGTAGGCCTGGTACTTGCGGCGTTTTGCTTTCTTATCCTCCTTCGAGCCGCCCGCACCGGCTCCCATACCGCTACCCATGAAAGCTCCCCTGCCGGCACCAGAACCGCCACTCTGAACAGCGGAAGCGCGTGCTGCTCCAGGAGAAGCAGTTGTTCCGCTCACGCCATTTCCAGCTGCGCTTCCTGCTCCTGCCTGTGAAGGGGCGGAATAAGTTCCGAGTCCTTTCCCGCTGTATGTTCCAGCAGTCAGAGCAGAAGCTCCAGAACCCCCGAGAGACCCCGTCCCCATACGCGCAGCTCCGCGCAAGCCAAGGGCACCTGCTCCGAGCGCTCCAATTCCCGCGAGGCGTCCGGCAGAACCACTATCAGCAGCGGGCCCTCCATTGATTCGCCACAGTGGGTGATCGATGTCGGTGGGATTAGCAGGAACATGACCTCCCCACACGACTCCGTTTCGGTGGTGATTTGCATCAACCCTCGTATGCAGGAGATCCATGCCCATCAGATCCTGCGCGTTTGTAATGGGGCGATCGTAGGAACCATCGACATCGGGCGGCAGGTACCGCTTGGATACTTGCTGTGATGCCAGCGCACGGCGTCGAGCAAACTCGTCAGTTTCCGGATCTGCATACCCATCCGGATAGAGTGACTTATCGGATCGCAGGGCGGCACGCCCATAGTCATCCGCAGCGCTACGTCCATAGATTCCCGAATCATATGACGAATACTGCACGTACCCACGATTGAGATTTTCTTGTGTTTGCTCAGGAACTGGAAGATCAATGTTCTGATATCCAGCTCCAACCTTCACGCCTGTTTGCGTCAGCGTATTGACACCGGCGCTGAGCTCATTCAAACCGCCATTCAAGCGCTCAAGAATCTCGGTTGCAGCCGTCTCACGCATGGCGTTCGCTTGCGCTTCCACAGCATCAACATAGGCCGATCCCGCTGACAGAACGGTGTTTGCAACCACTCCGGTCACCGCCCCGGTCACAACACCAATAGCGGGTGTATAGGGCAGCGCAACCTTCGCAGCATCGCGCATTGCAGCCGTCTTCGAGTCGATGAGTGTCGGCGACAGACGACGCGCGTCTGCGGCGGCCTGCGCAATAGCCTGACGGGCAGCGACATAACGCGCAATCCCGCCCATGTAGTACGAACGCTTCGCTTCCAGACGTGCAACAGTCTGATCTGCCCAGGCCTTCAGCGCCTCTCCAGTCTTCCCTGTAAATCCCTGGTGTTCCTGGAAATGGCGAACCCGCTCGATTGCCTGATCAAAGCCATCAATGACACGCTTATGATCACTATCCCAAGACTGCAATTCTGCGTTGAAGTCCGCTTGCGCAGCAAAAGTCATGAGCCGGTCATACATCGGTGAAGAAACCATGTGTCGTCCTTAAAATCTCAGAACTCGGGCATTGCGCCGGCAGCCGTAGGAGCATCATCTGGCTGCGCACTTGGGGCTGTAGAAGAAGTAGCAGTTGATCCAGCGGTTGAAGCGGCGGCGGCTGCGACTGAGGGGTCTGAGTTAAGTGCACGATTGATTGCCTCAAGCACCGCTGCATTGGCTTCCTCGCTACTAACGGCCTCCCGAACAGCATCCGTGAGGTTCGTCTGGAATGTATCGAAGATTTTGCGCTCGTCCACAAGCATCTCATCAACAGACGAGAAGAATCGCACTGCGCTGTTACGAAAATCCTGCGCGCCTTGCTCATTAGTCCATCGGGTTACAGTTTGGGCACCATTGAGCGAGCTCGCAGCGTCATTGGATTTGTTGAGAGCCGTCCCGCCCTCATCCATATCGCCGTTTGTCTGAGCGTGTTTTTCCTTATCGAAGCCATAATCGGCACTCATGCACTGTCTCCTGTCAGCAATCGAAGAACATCATCGGTCAGGATCCGTCTTCTGGCCCCAGTGTAGGGCCAGTGCCGACTAGCTCACAACCAGTCGAGGTAGCAAGCACCTAGAGCAATCGAGCAGCTTTGCCCGGCCTCTCGCGTTGGGTACGGAAGACGCAACCGCGTCGACTGGCGGGGTAGGGGTGGCGCGCACCCACGTGCGCGTGATGCGCGCCCCGCCCCGGCCTCGTCGTTAGTTGCTTGGTGCGCGGCCCCGGGTGAGCTTCCCCAGTTCGAGGTAGCCGGGCAGCGGCTTGTTCATGGCCTCGTTCGCGAAGGCGACGGGCGCGCCGTTCGGCAGCGGGTTGACGACGCGGATCGCGGCGGTCAGCTTCTGCGCGGAGTTGTTCGCGCGGTACTCCGCGGGCAGCGGCAGGTGCGCGGTCACCCTCCCCGTCTGGCCCGGGAGGATCGAGGGCAGGGGCGACTCGATCGTCTGGCTGGCCACGATCGTGCCCTTCGAATCGACGAGGACGACCTCGAGCGGCCACGTCGCGTAGAAGGGGGCCGACCCCGTGTTCGTGAACTCCACGGCCACGGCAGCCTTCGCGCCGTGGTAGGTCGCCGACGTGCGGGTCGCCCGCAGCGTGTACCCCAGGGCGGCGCTCGCGGCCTTGGCGCGCGTCAGCTCGGCTCCGGTGTAGCCGGTCGAGAACGCGTGCTGGTTGATGAGCCACGTGGCGTGAGCCTTCTGGATCGACTCGAGGGCCTTGTAATCGCGTCCTTGCTCCCTGCTCGGGCAACGCAGCGGCTGGGAGAATGCGCATTCCTGGAAGGAGGGGTAGAGCTCGCCGCCGATGGGGGAGTGCTGCCAGGCGTCCCCCTCGCCCTGGTCCTTGAGCTTGGGGATGAAGTGCCAGTCGGTCCCCTCCAGGGTTGCGTAGCCGAGAGAGTCGTCGAAGTAGCCCATGCCGTGTGCCTTCGTGGCAGCGGTGGGGTAGCGGTTCTGGACGAAGGTGTCGTCAAAGGCCTCGTCCCAGGCCTCGACGAGGCGGGCGCGGAACTCGTCCGATGGCATCCAGTTGATGGCCTTCGGGTTTTGGTTGTTGACGTAGCCGCTGTACGGGTAGGTGTGCTCCTCGCCCCAGAATCCGTACAGGCCCGCGGTGATGAAGCCAATGCGTGGATCCCCGTCGTACCTCTCGCCCAGGGCTGCGACGAAGTGCAGGAGCATCTCCTGGACCTTCGGGTCGTTGTAGTTGGGGGAGAAGGAGATCTTGTTGTTGTCGTAGAAGTCGTAGGTGCGGCTCGTGTCCGTGCCTGCGTCGATCAGGTATTGGGGCATCCCGGTCTTTTTGCCGGGGGTGTCCAGGGTGAAACGAATGACGGCCTGGTGACCGCGAGAGGCGATCGCGTCCAGGAGGGCGTCGACCTTCGTGAAGTCGTAGGTGTCGCGTCCGGTGACGACGTCGTTCACGGGGAAGGGGGCCCACTCGAGCGTGTAGGGCAGAGCGTTTGCGACCGTGCCGGGTGCGCCTCCGTCCTTGGGTGCCCACGGCATGAAGCCCTTCATCGGGTTCGTGACCGGGGCTGGCGCTTCCTTGAGCGTCGTCCACTGGGCGGTGGCGGCCGACGAGGCCGTGGCCGGGAGCGTTGCGCCCGCCAATCCTATGGTCGCCGCGAGAGCGATGGCGATGCGAGAAAATGTTCTCATCGCGAGGTCCTTTCAGTCATGAGTGCTGCGGCTGGGGACGTGATGCGGCGTGGGCGCGTCGCGTGGGACCTGAGTGCGTAGCGTCGTCGTTGCGCGCAGGCGAGGCCTCCACGGCTGTCAAGTGAACCATATTGTGCATAGTGCCCGCAACATTGCGGAAAACTCTGCCAGTAAGTGGTTGCCTGACAAACCTATTATGGGGCGTGTCGATTGAGTATGCGCGAGGCCGGGCTCCCTGGGTGGGGTCCCGGCCTCGTCAATGGAGAGTGTGTGCTGGCTCTTTTAGTACGGTCCGCTGTCGACGACCGCCCACGTGCCATCGTCCTGCAGTCGCAGGAAGACGACCTCGCGCCCCTTCACGGGCTCCAACGAGTCGTCGGAGTAGTTGCGCAAGTAGTAGACATTTCCGTACCAGCGCGTCGGGTCAGTGTTCGGCTGCTGCCCATGGTTGTTGCTGCCCGTGATAGTGACGGTCGTGTGGGCGCGGTTAGCCAGGAGCGGCAGGAATTCGCCCTGACCGTGCTCCAGGTCGGGCGTCTTCGTGTGGCTGCTCGCTCGTTCCGGTACTTCGTACACGCTCGCGCGGATGAATGCATAGGCGTTGGATTTATCGCGCGATGCATCCCACGTGTTACGCGTGATGGTGTAGGCGATGGCGACCTGTTCGGGATCGGTGCGGTCCACCTCGCGCGGGTCGGGGAGGAGATCGGGGAGCCACTGGACCGATGTGGGATATAGGCACGTACCGAGCGGCGTGGGGGAACCGTCTTCGCAGGCCGGGGTGGTCGGCGTCGCCTCCGTCGGCGTCGGCGCGGCTGTGGAGTCGCCGGATTCCTGGGTCTGTGTCTGGTCCGAGGAGGATTGTGGGGAGGATTGTGTGGACTGTGCCTGGCTATCTGCGCTGGGCTGGCGCGAGCCGCAGGCTGTACCCGTGATTGTGAGGGTGAGGACCGCTGCTGAAGCGATGCCGATGAGGGTGCGTCGTGGATACCTGCGGGTATGAGTCTGTTCTTTCGAGCCCATGCGTGCTCCCCTTCAGTGTGTATGTGTCGAGGTTCGTCGCGCGTGTCCTGTGTTGGATGTGTGAGTACTCTCCACTGTTGCTGGTCGTCGCGGCGCTGGCCATCGTACCGGCTCGTATGTGCTCGCCGCGCGCCGGAGTGGTGGTCGCGCCGGAGTGGTGGTGCTGTGTTCTGCCTGGCATGAGGGGGTTTGTCGAGACTATTTGTTAAGGGTCTTGCATAAGTGGGGTGATTGAGCGCATAATGGTTGCGTCAAGGAAGACCTCCCGCCCAAAAGGAGAACCCATGAACGCGCCATTACGCGTCGGTGTTGTCGGACTTGGGGCCCGATCATCAATCGCACACCACCTCGCGTCGGTCACCCACCCCGCAGTCCTCGTCGGAGGCTGCGACCCCAACCCAGCCATGCGGGAGCGCGCCACGCGCACCCTCGGGGAGGGGCAGTGGGTGGCCACGCTCGAGGAACTCATCGGCCTATCGATCGACGCTGCCATCGTCACCAGCCCCGACGACACCCACGAGGACATCACCTGCTCGCTGCTCGAGGCCGGGGTCGCGGTCTTCCTCGAAAAGCCGATCGCCATCACGATCGAAGGAGCAGACCGGGTCCTCGAGACCGCGTATCGCACGCGCACGCCCCTGTACGTCGGCCACAACATGCGCCACATGGACGTGGTGCGCACGCTGCGCCGCGTCATCCAGGAAGGCCGCATCGGCGAGGTGAAAGCGATCTGGTGCCGCCACTTCGTCGGCAACGGGGGCGACTACTACTTCAAAGACTGGCACGCGGACCGCAGCCGCACGACGGGCCTCCTCCTGCAAAAGGCAGCGCACGACATCGACGTCATGAACTGGCTGTCCGACTCGGTGCCCGCCCGCGTCGTCGCTATGGGAGACCTGATGGTCTACGGGAAGCTGACAGACCGCAGCGGCCAGAGCGACGGAGCGGTCATGGAGGACTGGTTCTCCTTCGACAACTGGCCGCCCGAAACGCAAACGGGATTGAACCCCGTCATCGACGTCGAAGACCTCTCGATGCTGCTCGCGCGCCAGGAAAACGGCGTCATGATCTCGTACGAACAGTGTCACTTCACCCCCGATTACTGGCGTAACTACACCGTCATCGGCACGCGCGGTCGAGCCGAAAACTTTGGCGACGGCGAAGGCGGGTGCGTTCGTGTGTGGGCCCACCGCAGCGGCTACGAGCCCGTCCCCGACCTTGAGATCCCCCTGCGCGGAGACGCGGGCGGCCATGGAGACGCCGACGTCAACACCATGGACGAATTCATCCGTTTCGTCGTCGATGGAGACGTCACGGATACGACCCCCCTCGGGGCGCGCGAGGCGGTTGCCGCCGGAGTGGCCGCCACGGCCTCGCTCAGGGGCGGAAACGCCCCCGTCGACGTGCCCCGCGTGCGCCCCGAGATCGCCGAGTACTTCAACCGAAACCAGCTGCGATAGCACCCTCATTCCTCATTCATTCCAGACACCAGGAGAACAACAATGTCGTGTACTCACGATGAAATCGTCAGCCAGCCCGACCTGTGGCGCCGCGTCGCCGAGCTTTCCACGGACCCGCTGCCCGCCGACGGCGAGCACATCGCCGTCGTTGGATGCGGCACCTCGTGGTTCATCGCGCAGGCCTACACCGTGTACCGCGAGCGGGCGGGCAAGGGCGCGGGAGACGCCTACACCGCTACCGAATTCCCGTGGGGACGCACGTTCGATCGGGTCATCTGCCTGTCGCGCTCCGGCACGACGACGGAGATCATCCAGGTCATGAAGCGCCTGCACGAGGAGGGCCATCCCGCGCTCCTCATCACCGCCGTGGCGGGTGGCCCCGCCGCCGAGTACGCCAGCGAGGAGGTCGTCCTCGACTTCGCCGACGAGACCTCCGTCGTCCAGACCCGATTCGCGACGAGCGCCCTACAGTACTTCCTCGGCTCCCTCGGACACGATGTCGAGGCCTCGGCCGCCGATGCCGAGCGCGCGCTGGCGACGGAGATTCCCTCGCGCTGGGTCGACGCGGACCAGATTTCCTTCCTCGGCACGGGATGGACGATCGGACTGGCCGCCGAAGCCGGCCTCAAGCTGCGCGAAGCCTCGCAGTCCTGGACCGAGGTCTACCCCGCGATGGAGTACCGCCACGGCCCCATCTCGATCGCCCAGCCCGGACGCCTCACCTGGGTCTTCGGCCCGGTCCCGGACGGCCTCGCCGAGCAGGTCCACGAGACGGGCGCGGAGCTCGTCACCTTCGATGGGTGCCCGATCGCTCACCTGGTCCTCGCCCAGCGCTTGGCGGTTGAGCGCGCACTCGCGCGTGGCCTCAACCCCGACACGCCCCGCAACCTCACGCGATCCGTCATCCTGCCGTGAACGCACTGGGAGTCGGAGTCGACGTCGGCGGAACCACCATCAAGGCGGTTCTCGCCGGTGATGACGGGGTTGTGCGCGAGCGCGTCGATCCGCTTCCAACCCCGCACACCGGGGCCGAGGACGTCGCCCGGGTGGTTGCGTCCATGGCGAAGCCCCTCCTGGCCCTCGCCGGCCCGGGGGCTGCCCTGGGAGTGTGCGTGCCGGGGATCGTCGACGAGGAACGAGGCATGGGCGTCTTCTCCGCCAACCTCGGCTGGCGGCGCGCGCCCCTGCGCGACCTCATCGCGGACCTGTGCGGGTGTCCCGTCGCCTTTGGGCACGACGTGCGCTCGGGGGCCCTCGCCGAGGCCCGCTGGGGCGTGGGCGTCCCCGACTGCCTCTACGTGGCCGTGGGGACGGGGATCGCCTCGGGCCTGGTCCTCGGCGGCCACCTGTCCCCGTCGCGCCCGTGGACCGGCGAGATCGGCCAGGTCGGCGTCGCGCACCCCGCCACCGGAGTGATCGTTCCCCTCGAGTCGGTGTCCTCGGCCTCGGCGATCGCCAGACGGGCCGCGGACGCCGGGATTGTCACCGAGGGGTCGGGAGCACGCGACGTCGAAGACGCGGCCGCCATGGGTAACCCGGACGCGGTGCGGATCCTCGACGAGGCGATGGGCGCCCTCGGGCACGTCCTCTCCGTCGTCGCCCACCAGGTCGGCTCCATCCCCATCGTGCTGGGTGGCGGGCTCTCGCGCGGCGGCGAGCTCATCTACGGGCCGCTGCGCCGGGCGCTCGCACTCGGCTCGATCGTCGCGCCCCCGCCCGCGCTGCTGCGCGCTCGCCTCGGGTCCGACTCCCAGGCCCTCGGAGCGGTCGCACTCTCGCTCGAGCTCGAGGAGGTGTACGCATGATCTACACCGTGACGCCCAACCCCGCGCTGGACATCACCTGGGGCGTGCCCGG
Organism: Schaalia odontolytica; assembly: GCF_005696695.1. Classification (NCBI taxonomy): domain Bacteria; kingdom Bacillati; phylum Actinomycetota; class Actinomycetes; order Actinomycetales; family Actinomycetaceae; genus Schaalia; species Schaalia odontolytica. The sequence goes on from NZ_CP040006.1 coordinate 454,825, forward strand.
GTGGGAACGAGGATCCACGACACGCGTGACCGACATACAGGAGAGCCCCGGTGGGAAAGGCCTCAACGTCGCCCGAGTGGCGGACCAGTTGGGTGCCTCGGCGTGCGCCACGGGTCCCCTCGGTGGTGCGACCGGAGAACGGGTCCGCGACCTCTTCGCGAGCCTCGCGCCTCGGGTGCAGACCCGCTGGATAGACTCCCCGGCCTCCACACGCAGGTCCGTGGCCCTCGTGGACGGAGAGGTATCGATCTTCAACGAGGCCGGGCAGGCCCCTCCCCGTGACGTGTGGTCTCGCGGCGCCGAGTTCCTTGCCTCCGTGCTCACTCCGGGTGACGTCTGCGCGATCTGCGGGTCGCTCCCGGGAGATGCGCGCGCCGGCGATATTGCACCCATTTTCGAGGCCGCGAAGGCCTCGGGCGCCCGGATCATCCTGGACACCTCCGGGACCGCCCTCGTTGACGCCGCCTCGTACGCGGATGTCCTCAAGCCCAACGAGCACGAGCTACGAGCCGCCACCGGGTGCTCACGCCTCGACGAAGGAGCGCGCATGCTCCTCGATCGTGGGGCCGCTTGGGTGTTCGTCTCCCGAGGCGCCGACGGCATGGACCTGTATTCGAGCGAGGGCTCCTGGCACGCCTCGAGCGACCCGACCATCACCGGAAACCCGACGGGGGCCGGAGACGCCGGGGTAGCCGCGATCGCCACGCACCTCGACGGGCACGGATCGCTCAGCGAGATCAACGGCGTCATGGCGCTCGCCGACGCGGTCGCGACCTCGACGGCAGCAGTCGTGCGCCCAACGGCAGGAGAGATCGACATGAGCGTGCGCGCCAGCGTCCTTTCAGCCGCGTCGCCCGTCCGCCTCGCGTCTCGGCCCACCCACTAACCTCCACCATTTTCAGACCAACGAAAGGAGCGAACAATGCTCGCAGATACCGCAGAACTCGCCCGCGACGCAGCGCAGCGAGGGCAGGGTCTGGCCGCCTTCAACGTCGTTCTGCTGGACCACGCCGAGGCATTCATCGACGCGGCACAGGAGGCGCAGCTGCCCCTGGTCCTCCAGCTCTCGCAAAACGCTGTCGCGTACCACGGAGGCCGCCTCGCGCCCATCGGCCGCGCGCTCATCGAGCTCGCCTCCGAAGCCACCGTCCCCGTCTCCGTCCACCTGGACCACGCCGAATCGACCGACCTGTGCCGCGCCGCCGTCGACCTGGGATTCACGTCGATCATGTACGACGGCTCCGTCCTGCCCGACGACGTCAACCGCGCCACGACCGCGAAGATGGTCGAGATGGCCCACGCCTCGGGGGTGAGCGTTGAGGCCGAACTCGGGGAGGTGGGCGGAAAGAACGGCGTCCACGACCCCAAGGCGCGCACGAAGCCCGAGGATGCCGCCCAATTCGTCGCCGACACGGGCGTCGACCTGCTCGCCGTCGCGGTCGGATCCTCCCACGCCATGGCCACGCGCGACGCGGTCCTGGACACCGGCCTCATTGCCGCCATCAAGAGCGCCGTCCCCGTTCCCCTCGTCCTGCACGGCTCCTCCGGGGTGCCCGACGAGGGCATGGTCGCCGCGATCAACGCGGGAATGACGAAGATCAACGTCTCCACGCACCTCAACGTCGTGTTCACCAGCCGCATCCGCGACATCCTGCTGCACGATCCGGGCCTGGTTGACCCGCGCAAGTACGTCGGTCCCGCAACGGGAATCGTCCGCGATGAAGTGCGCCGCCTCATGGAGCTGTACGCCGGATGGTGCGCAGTCGCCTAAAGGACACACAAGGGGGGCGGGTGACCATCAGGCCACCCGCCCCCCTTTGTGCTCTGTCAGGCCTCCTGAAAGAGAGCCTGGGGGGAACGCAGCGTATCCCCGAGCGTGAGCGTCTCGACGTGGTCGAGGCCTCGACGAGCGGCGCCGACAACCACGGCCCGAGAACCCAGATCCGAAGTACGCACATCCGGCACGCGCAGGACCAGTTCCGTCAGGCGCTGCGTGAAGGCATCCATCCACACGTCGGCGGACGCTGAAATGCCGCCGCCCACGATGAGGGCCTCGGGGTCGACCGTCAGGACCAGCGCGGACGCGCCGACGGCGAGGTTGCGACCAAACGACCGCGCGATCTTGAGGGCTTCTCGATCCCCCTCGCGCGCCTGATCGCACACCCACTGAGCGGCCCGATGCGTCGGAATGTCATCGGGCAGACGCGAGTGCGTGAGGAAGACAGCCGGGGTCGAACTCCACTTCAGCGTCTTGAGGGCGCCGACCTCGCCGGCCGCCCCACCCGCTCCCCGGCACACCGTCCCATCGATCATGAAAGATGCGCCAATGCGCGCGCCCGCCATGATGTAGGCGGCAGAGGAGAGGTCTTGCGCCTGGCCGGTCCAGGCCTCGGCCGCGAGGGCGCACTTACAGTCGTTTTCCACGAGGACGGCGCATCCGTAGCGCTCGCGCAGCTCATCCGCGATGTTCACCGAATCCCACCCGGGCAGGGGAGTGCCGTACGGGGAACGCCCCTCGGCGTCGACGGGGCCCGTGAGAGCAACGGAAATGACGGTCAGGCGCTCGCGGACGACGCCCTTCACGTTCAGTGCGTCCTCCAGGAGGGCCAGGGCCGTACTCAGACGCTCCGACGCCGGTGCCTCCGGAGACACGTCGGCCCGCAACGACGCGAGGGACGATCCCACGAGGTTCGTCGCCAGGACGTCAATGTGGTTCGCGCCAATGTCGAGACCGACGACGACGCCGGCCTCGGACTGGAAACGGTAGCGCTTGGCAGGACGCCCGGTGATCGATGGAGCAGGGGGCAGCGACGACACCCAGCCGAGTTCCTCGCAGTCCGCGATCGTCGCACCGACCGACGTGCGCGACAGCCCGGTCTCCTGAGCAATCTGGCTTACGGTGGCCTCGTCGACGGTGCGCAGGTAGGCAAGAATCGCGAGCGAATTCAGCTCGCGAATGCGGTCTGGGCCGTGGGTGGCGCTCATGGGTCCTCCTAACCTGTGGGTACCACCAGGATCTCATCCCCCAGGGTAGGCCCTTTTCAGCGTGAGTGGGGCCTACCCAGGGGGCATGTATGCAGGTCAGCGCCTATGAGCGCGCCTGTAGAGCAGCGTTCCGGCTCCCGCCATCGCCGCGATGCAGACGAGAGAAGCCAGCGCGTTCGTGCCGGTGCGAGCCAGCGAGGAGGGCTGGGTCGCCTGCGGTGCGCTCGCGGCCACGGGGGCGCTGGTCGGCGAGGCAGACGAGGCCGGATCACTCGGAGCAGCCGTGTCCTGCGGCGTGGGGCTGGGAGCGTTGGTGGCATCCATGCGCTGGACGGTCGTCAGCGTCAGGGCGCCGGGCAGCATCGTGTTCATGCCGCTGTTGGCGAAGACGACGGGAGCTCCGTTCGGCAGCGGGTTGACGACGCGGATCGTTGCGGTCAGATCATCGGCGACCGCGCGAGCACCGCCGCGGGCTGGCGGGACCGTGACGTGCGCCGTGACCGTGCCGGTGGTCCCGGGAGTGATCGAGGGCAGCGGGGATTCGACGATCTGGCTCGCGACCGTGGAGCCGACGCCGTCAACCAGGGACACCTCGATCGGCCAGGAGGCGTAGAAGGGTGCGACGCCGGTGTTCGCGATCTCGACGGAGACGGTGGCGTCGTTGCCGGTGATGGACGCTGCGGCCTTCGTCGCCTGGAGGGTGTAGCCCATCGCGGCGTTCGCTTCCTCGGCGCGCTTCATGTCATCGCCCTGGTATCCAACCGTGAATGCCTTCTCGTTAATGAGCCAGGTGGCGTGCGTGGCCTTGATCGAGCCCATCATGTCGAAGTTGCGGCCCTGGGCGCGCTCGGCCTCGGCTCCCGCGCAGTTGAGGGGCTGGGAGAAGATGCACGTCTGCAGCGGCGGGTAGACCTCGCCGCCGATGGGTGCACTGCGCCAGGCGTCCGTTTCGTTCTGGTTCTTCATGTGGGACATGAAGTGCCAGTCGACGTTATCCAGCGTGGAATACGCGAAGGAATCGTCGTGGTAGCCCATGTGGTGTTCCTTCGTCGCCGACGTGGGGAGTCGGTACTGCACGAAGGTCTTGTCGAAGGCCTTGTCCCATTGCGCGACCAGCTTGGCGCGGAACTCGTCCGAGGGCATCCAGTTCTCGCCCTTGGGGTTATCGGCGCTCTTCTCGCCGTTCATCGGCCAGGTGTGGTCCTCTCCCCAGAAGCCGATGAGGCCCGCGGTGATGTAACCGATGCGGGGGTCGCCGTCGTACTTCTTGCCCAGGGCGTCCACGAAGTGCAGGAGCATCTCCTGGACCGCTGGGTCGTTGTAGTCGGGGGAGAAGGAGACGTTGTTGTTGTCGAAGACCGTGTAGGTGCGCGACGTGTCGGTGCCCGCGTCGATGAGGTACTGGGGGACGCCGGTTTTACGCGTGGGGTAGTCGAGGTAGAAGCGGATCGCCGACTGGTCGCCGCGCGACGCGATGGCGTCGAGGAGCGCATCGACCTTCGTGAAGTCGTAGGTGTCGCGCCCGGTCACGACCGCGTTGACGGGGAAGTATGCCCACTCCATCGTGTAGGGGAGTGCCCCCTCGACGGCCTTGGGGGCGGAGCCATCCTCCGGTGCGAAGGGGAAGAAGCCCTTGAGGGGGTTCATGATCGGAGCGTCGGCCGCTTCGAGCGCCGTCCACTGGACGGTGTCATTCTCCGTCGCCGAGGCCGGCAGCGCTGCGCATGTCAGGCCTGCAGTGGCCGCCAGAGCCACGGCAATTCGGGGAAAACGTCTCATCGTTGAGACTCCTTTCGATACTGGGACGTGCAACACATTAAAGTGTTGCAGTACACACAGTGAAGCACGTGAGCAGCAACTTTGTCAACGGTCTTGACAAAGTTTGTTAGAGCTGTTTTATAATTACGTGTCGCATCACTGGAGGTGTTCTCGATGACGAGTACAACACTTACAAAAGGGGGCGGAGTTGCCCCCTACCTAGCAGGAACTACAAGCAGTTCCAAGGCCTCGGCCCGCAAGGGGACGGGTGCCGCCATCTCGCCTTCCGGCAAGAGTGCGGGAGCGGGGAAAAAGCGCGTGCGTGACGACCGAGTCGCCGCCGCTATCTTCCTCATTCCCACCTTCGTCGGCTTCTTCGTCTTCTACGTCTACCCGGCCCTGCGCGGCCTGTGGTACTCCTTCACCGACTTCAACCTGATCGGAGACGCCCACTACGTCGGCCTCGATAACTACGCGAAAGCGATCGGGGACAAGGAAGTCTGGAATGCCTTCGCGGTGACCATCGCCTACGCCCTCTACAACATCATCGGGCAGACGTTCCTGGGCCTCCTTCTCGCCGCTCTCATGCAGCGATTCGCCCGATCCACGTGGGTGCGCTCCCTCCTCCTGCTTCCCTGGCTGGTGCCCAACGTCGCCATCGCCCTCATCTGGGGCTGGCTCCTCGACTCCAACATCGGCTACGTGACCCACCTGCTCAGCTACATCGGCATCGACGGGGTGACCTTCTACAACGCCCACGCCGCCATGCCGATCGTCGCAGGCATCAACATCTGGGCCTACACCGGGTACACCGCGCTGCTCCTGTATGCGGGCATGCTCCAAATCCCCGGCGAGCTCTACGAAAGTGCAGCGCTGGACGGCGCGGGAGAAACGCGCATGTTCTTCAGCATCACGCTTCCCCTGCTGCGCCCGGTCCTCGTCCTTGTCCTCGTCATGGGCCTGATCGGAAGCTTCCAGATCTTCGACACCGTCCAAATCGGATACGCCGGGCACCCGATCCCCGCCGTCCGAGTCATCTACTACTACATCTACCAGCAGGGCTTCACCTTCCTGAAGATGGGCTACGCGTCCGCCGTCGCCATGCTGCTGGTGGTCGTACTCGCCATCTTCACCGCGATCCAGCTGCGCCTCATGCGCGCCGGTTCCTCTGACCTGGCATAAGGAGCTCATCATGAATCGCACAGCGCTCCCGCAACGCATCGTCGCCTGGCTGATTCTCGGGGTCGCCATCCTGTGTACGGTCTTCCCCTTCTACTGGATGATTCGCACCGCGATGACCCCCCAAGCGGACCTCATCGCAGAATCGACGCAGCTGTGGCCCTCGCACCCCACGCTCATCAACTTCAAGCGCATCCTCGGCCTCGTCTCCGTCGAAGAAGCGCAGGCAGCGGGTGGTAGCGGGGCGACGATCAACTTCGCGATCGCGACGACCAACTCCCTCATCTACGCCGGAGGCATCGCGATCATTCAGACCTTCTTCGCCGCGTGCGCAGCCTACGCTTTCGCTCGCCTGCGCTTCCCCGGCAAGAACCTGCTCTTTGGGTGCGTCATCGGCGCACTCATGGTGCCGGGCATCTTCTCCCTGCTGCCCAACTACGTGCTCATCAAGCAGCTCGGATGGCTCAACACCATGCAGGGCATGATGCTCCCCGCTCTCTTCATGGCTCCCTTCTCCATCTTCTTCCTGCGCCAGTTCTTCCTCTCCCTGCCGCGCGAAGTCGAAGAGGCCGCCATGATCGACGGTCTGGGACCCGTCTCCCGCTTCTTCAAGATCACCATCCCGATGTCGGCCGGCCCCGTCATGACGATGACCCTCATCACCATCATCGGCATGTGGAAAGACTTCCTCTGGCCGCTCCTGACGGGGCGCGAGGGAGCCCAGCTGCTCACCGTCGCGCTGGGGATCTTCCAGCAGCAGTCTCCCAACCGCGCCCCCGACTGGACGGGCCTGATGGCGGGATCCACCCTCTCCGTCATTCCCGTCCTCATCCTCCTCATCCTCATGGGACGCAAGCTCGTTGAGTCCCTGAACTTCTCCGGAATCAAGTAACGCACCCGCGGGTGCCCAACCGAAAGAAATACCCATGAAGACACGAGTCGCCTTTGGCGTTTTCCTCGCTGCAGCGATGGCGCTGCCCCTGGCCGCGTGCAATGCGAACACCACTGCAACCGGTGGTGGTGAATCCTCCGCAGACAGCGGCGTCACCATCAACTACTGGCTGTGGGACGACCGTCAGGCCCCGCTGTACCAGCAGTGCGCTGACGACTTCCATGCCGCCAACCCCAACATCACCGTCAAGATCACGCAGACCGCGTGGGGACAGTACTGGGACACGCTCACCACGCAGCTGGCCGCCTCCAACGCCCCCGACACCTTCGTTGATCACTCCACCCGCATGCTGCAGTTTATCGACTCGGGCCAGATCATGGACATCACCGACGCGGCCAACAAGGCTGGAATCGATGACTCGATCTACCAGCCCGGACTGGCCGACCTGTCCAAGTACGAGGGCAAGCGCTACGGCCTGCCCAAGGACTGGGACACCATGGGCCTGCTCTACGACACCGAGGTCGCAGCCGAGGCCGGCTACACCAAGGAGGACATGGCGGCCCTGACGTGGAACCCCACGGACGGTGGCACCTTCGAGCAGTTCATCGCGAAGACGACCCTGGACGCCAATGGCCACAACGGCCTCGACCCTGAGTTCGATAAGAACAACGTCGTGCGCTACGGCTACCACCCCGAGTGGTCCGACGGAGCGATCGGCCAGAACGGCTGGGGTGAGCTCGCGGCCGCGAACGGCTTCACCTACGGCGACCGTTCCGTCAACCCCACGAAGTTCAACTTCGGCGACAAGTCCCTCGTGGACACGGTCGCGTGGATCAAGGGACTGATTGATAAGGGCTACGCGCCCAAGTTCGATAAGACCTCGTCCCTGGGTACCGACGCCGTGATGAACAACGGTAACGCCGCCTCGACGATCGCCGGTTCCTTCACGACCTCCGTCTACCTCGGCCCGGACGCGAAGAAGAAGTTCGCCTACGCGCCGCTTCCCACCGGCCCCGCCGGTCGCCGCTCCGCGATGAACGGCCTGCACGACGTCGTGTGGAGCGGAACCAAGCACCCCGAGGAGTCCTTCCAGTGGATCGCCTACATGGCCTCCGAGGCCTGCCAGATGAAGGTCGGCGAGTCCGGCGTCATCTTCCCCGCCGTCACCAAGGCGACCGAAGCCGCCCTCAAGGCTCGTGAAGCCCAGGGCCAGGACAACAGCGCATTCACGACCGTCGTGGACAACAAGGAAACCTTCCCGGTGCCCGTCTTCGCTCACGGCGACGAGGTGAACGCCCTCATCCAGGACGCGATCCAGGCGATCGCCACCGGTGCGGACCCCGCCTCGACCCTGCAGGAAGCCAACGACAAGGCAAACGCCCTGCTCAAGTAATCGCGAGCGGCCCGGCGCGTGAAGGATGCGCGCCGGGCCTCCTCGCTCCCGCTGACATCATTGCCCCGCCCTGATCGGTGCTGGCGCCGCTGCAAGGAGCCTCCCATGGAACGACTCACCATCCCTTTGCCCACAGGAGTCGCGTGCGCATCCCCCGATGCCACGCTCGTCGAGCGAGGGGAGGGGTACGCGCTCATTCGTTCCTCGCGGCTCGCGATCCTGCACGGCTGCGCGAACGGCCAGTTCTACCGCAGCGGGCATAACTCCTGGTCTCCCTCCGGCTGGAATGATCTCGCGGGCGCACCGCTGCGTATCCCCACCGACGAGCGTCGAGCCACGGCGGACGATCCGACGGCCGACGATACGGTCCGCCACCATGGGTCGTGGATGGGGGCCGTCGTTGACGGAACGGATGGGGACGGCGTCCTCGTCGGAGCCCTTGAGGGCGGCCACCCCCGCGTGCGCGCCGACGAGGATCATCTGGCGGCGTTCGACGAGACTCGGCCCGCCCTGTGGCTCCTCGCGTGGGGCAGTGAGGCGTCGATCTTCGCCGCGTACGTGCGGTGCCTGAGCGAACGCGAGCGCACCCCGGGGCGCGCTCCCCGCGTGTGGTGCTCGTGGTATTCCTACTACGAAAAGGTCTCGTGGGATGTCCTGGAATCCCAGCTACCGGGACTCGCGCAGCTGGGGTTCGACACGCTCCAGATCGACGACGGCTGGCAGAAGGGCGTGGGAGACTGGCGGGCCAATGCGAAGTTCGGCGAGGACCTCGCCGCGCGCGCCGCTGACATCGCCGCGCTGGGGGTGACCCCGGGCGTGTGGGTGGCCCCCTTCATCGCGAGGCCCGGCACGCCTTTCCTCAGCGAGCATCCCGAGGCATTCGTGCACACCCCTTCGGGGGAGCTCGCCATCGCCGGATACAACTGGGGAGGGCCGTACTACGCCCTTGACACCACGCATCCGCTCGCTCAGGAATACCTGCGCGACCTCGCACACTCGCTCGTCGATGCGGGCATCGGCTACGTCAAGGCCGATTTTGTCAACGCGGCCGCCATCGACGGCGTGCGCCACGACGATCAGGTCACTGGCGACGATGCCTACGTCATCGGTTCCCGGCTCTTGCGCCAGGGGCTGGGTGAGGATGTGTACCTGCTCGGCTCGGGCGCGCTCATCATCCCCTCCATCGGCATCTACGACGGCATTCGCGTCGGCTGTGATGTTGCTCCGATCTGGAAAAACTACGCGACGGAGGATCGCTCAGACGCCGAGGCGCGCAACGCCTTCATGACCTCGGTCGCCCGCCTGTGGCTGCGCCCCCTCATCGACTGCGATCCTGACGTCGTCTTCTTCCGGCACATGAAGAACCTGCTGGGAGATCGGGAAATCTCCTGGCTCCAAGACGTCGCCGCCGTCGCGGGCTTCAAATCCTCCTCCGATCCGCTTGAGTGGCTGACGGACCAGGAACGCTCCGAGGCGGCCCAGTGGCTCGCTCGGCGCGAGGCTGTCGAGGTCGTCGGGCGTACGCGTTTCCGCCTCGACGGTCGGGAGGTGGACTTCGCCCCCGGCCTCGAAGAACCCGAACACTGCTACCCGGTGTCGTAGCCGGGCAGTAGGAGTCTCACGCGTGCGGCGTCAGGGCTGGTTGGTCCTGGCGCCTTTCGCTGTGTGGTGTCGCCTCATCAACGAGGCCGGGGCCACTATTTACGACAACGCTTTGTTGCGCAAATGGGTGCTAGGAATAAGCCTGGCCACGGCCTCGTTCGTTGAAATCGCGGGAAAAAGTGCGCTCGGTCGCCGAGGTGAGGGTGACCTAGCTAGGGTTGTTTGCGGAATGAAGTGATGTGCACACTTCGTCCACCTTGCACACTCGCGCGGATGCACCCGCGCACCACACGACGGAGGAATGCCGTGGCATCCACCATGCCTAGCGACATGAGCGCTGACGTTGTCGTCGTCGGCGCAGGCCCTGGCGGGTCCTCCACCGCATACCACCTGGCCAGAGCAGGCCTCGATGTCGTCCTCCTGGAGAAAAGCCCGTTCCCGCGCGACAAAATCTGCGGCGACGGGCTCACCCCGGCCGCCGTCCACGAGCTCATCGCGATGGGCGTGGACACCACCGGATGGATGCGAAACCGCGGCCTGACCGTTATCGGCGGCGGCCACACCGTCCACATGGATTGGCCCGATCAGAAGTCCCTGCCCGGCTACGGCATGACCCGCGCTCGCATGGACCTCGACCACGCGCTCGCGCAGCGTGCCGTTGAAGCCGGCGCCCGCCTCTACGAGGGCGTCACCGTCATCGGCGCCATTCAGGACGGCTCCGGCCGCGTCGTCGGCGTGCAGGCCAAGAGCGGGCGCGGCAAGAACGCCACCACCACCTCGGTGCGCGCCTCCATCGTCGTCGACGCCGGGGGAGTGGCCGCCCGACTGGCCACCAGCCTCGGCCTCGAAAAGAAGATGAACCGCCCCATGGGCGTGGCCGCACGCGCCTACTTCCACAGCCCCCGCGGCAACGAGGAATGGATGGAATCCCACCTCGAACTGTGGAGCGGCACCCCCGGTGCCTCCGACCTGCTGCCCGGCTACGGCTGGATCTTCCCCATGGGCGACGGCATCGTCAACGTCGGCCTCGGCTCCGTCGCCTCGCGCGCCGGCGCCACCAATCTGCCCTACCGCGAGGTCTTCAAGACCTGGACCGCGAACCTGCCCGAGGAATGGGGCTTCACCCCCGAGAACCAGATCGGTCAGCTCCGCTCCGCCGCCCTGCCCATGAGCTTCAACCGCAAGCCTCACTACACCCAGGGCCTCGTCCTCGTCGGCGACGCCGGCGGCATGGTCTCCCCCTACAACGGTGAAGGCATCGCCCCGGCCATGAAGGCCGGACGCTACGCGGCCTCGTGCATCGCACAGGCCCTGTCCCGCTCCCACCGCGCCGGCATCGACCGTGCCATGAGCGAATACCCCCACATGCTTCGCGACGAATACGGCGGCTACTACCAGCTGGGCCGCATCTTCGTCGCGCTCATCGAAAACCCGACGATCATGCGCACCTGCACGAACGTCGGGCTGCCCATTCCGCGCCTCATGACGCTCGTCCACAAACTCCTGTCGGACGGGTACGAGAGGACCGGGGGCGACTTCGACGACCAACTCATCACAATGCTGACCAAGGTGGTGCGCCCCGCATGACCACCACCACCGATAACCGGGAGGAACGATGACGAATCCCTACGTGCCGCTGCTCATCATGTCGGCAGCTGCCCTCGTACTAGCCTTCGGAGGCCTGGTCGCCTCCGCGATCCTGGGCCCCACCAAGAAGTCCAAGACCAAGGCCGACAACTACGAGTGCGGTATCCAGCCGACCAGCGCTCACCTCACCGAGGGTCGCTTCCCGGTGCGCTACTACCTGGTCGCCATGACGTTCATCATCTTCGACATCGAAGTTGTGTTCATGTACCCGTGGGCCGTCAGCTTCAACCAGCTGGGCCTGTTCGGACTGGTCGTCATGATGAGCTTCCTGGTCACCCTCTGCGTCCCCTACGCCTACGAATGGCGACGCGGCGGCCTGGACTACTGAGATATAAGTAAGGAAAAGACAAGTGGGACTTGAAGAATCCTTGCCCGCGGGTATCGCGCTCACCAGCGTCGAAAAAGTCCTCGGGCTTGCACGCAAGTACAGCCAGTGGCCCGTCACCATGGGTCTGGCGTGCTGCGCCATCGAGATGATGGCCGCCGGCACCCCCCGTTTCGATATGTCGCGCTTCGGCCTCGAGGTCTTCCGTGCCTCGCCGCGTCACGCCGACATGATGATCGTGTCGGGCCGTGTCTCGCACAAGATGGCGCCCATTATCCGCCGCGTCTACGACTCGATGCCCGAACCCAAGTGGGTTATCTCCATGGGTGCGTGCGCGTCCTCCGGCGGCGTGTTCAACAACTACGCCGTCGTCCAGGGCTGCGACCACATCGTCCCCGTCGACGTCTACCTGCCCGGCTGCCCGCCGCGCCCCGAGGCCCTCATCCACGCGGTCCTCGTCCTGCGTGAGCAGATCGGCAAGGAACCCCTCGGCGTCCACCGCCGCGAGATCGCGCGCCGCGCCGAGCAGGCCGCCCTCGAGGCGACCCCCACCCACCAGATGAAGGGACTCCTCGCATGAGCGACCTTTCCATCCCCGAGGACAACACGCCCGCCGAGGTCACCCAGGCCTCGTCGCAGCGCGGTTTCGCCCTCCCCGAGCCCATCGCGCACCGCGAGGGCCTCTTCGGTGCGGGCACCGACTCCTCCACCTCCGGCTTCTCCGGACTGGTCTCCGACTCCTTCCTGCCCGGCGAGGCCTCCCGCCCCTACGGCGGCTGGTTCGACCAGGTCGTTGACGTCCTCGAAGAGCTCATCGCCGCAGATGGCCTCGACGTCGCCGACGTCATCGAAAAGGTGACCGTCGACCGCGGACAGCTCGGCATCTTCATCGCCCGCGAGCACATCGCGCGCGTCGCCAAGTACCTGCGCGACGACGCGGACCTGCGCTTCGAAATGTGCCTGGGGACCAACGGCGCGCACTACCCCCTCGACAAGGGGCGCGAGCTGCACGCCATCTACCCCCTGTACTCGATCACGCACAACCGCATGATCCGCCTCGAGGTCACGTGCCCCGACGAGGACCCCCGCATCCCCTCCATCGTCTCCGTTTACCCCGGAAACGACTGGCAGGAGCGCGAGACCTGGGACCTCATCGGCATCGTCTTCACCGGGCACCCCTCGCTCACGCGCACCGCGATGCCCGACGACTGGGTCGGACACCCCCAGCGCAAGGACTACCCGCTGGGCGGCATCCCCGTCGAATTCAAGGGAGCCGTCAATGCCTCCGCCGACGTTCGTAGGAGTGTGAACTGATGACCACCGCCTTCCACGCGCCCGCAGGCGCGACCGACCTGCCCATCGAGGACATCCCCGAGGTCCTCACCCAGGGCGGCGACTGGGACGACGTCCTGCACGAGATCGAGGCCATCACCTCCGAGCGCATCGTCGTCAACCTGGGTCCGGTTCACCCCGCGACCCACGGCGTTCTGCGTCTGATCCTCGAGCTCGATGGTGAAAAGGTCCGCGAGACCCGCGTCGACACCGGCTACCTGCACACCGGCATCGAGAAGAACATGGAGTACCGCACGTGGGCCCAGGGCGTCGCATACTGCACGCGCATGGACTACGTCGCTCCCTTCTTCCAGGAGGCCGCGTACTGCCTCGGCGTCGAGAAGCTCCTTGGCATCGAAGAGGACATTCCCGAGCGCGCCTCCCTCATCCGCATCCTCATGATGGAGCTGTGCCGCATCGCCTCGCACCTGGTCGCCATCGGTTCGACCGGTAACGAAATGGGTGCCACGACGATCATGACGATCGGCTTCCGTGCCCGCGAGGAGATCCTGCGCATCTTCGAGCGCATCACCGGCCTGCGCATGAACCACGAGTACATCCGCCCCGGCGGTGTCGTGCAGGACATCGGCGAGGGCACCACGGACTACATCCGTGACCGCCTGCGCCGCGCCCGTAAGGACATCGGCGAGCTCCAGGACATCCTCGTGGAGAACCCGATCTTCAAGAAGCGTCTGTGCGACGTGGCCGTCATGCCGCTGAGCGGCCTCATGGCCCTCGGCACCACCGGCCCCGGCGTTCGCGCCGCCGGCCTGCCCCTGGACCTGCGTAAGAGCCAGCCCTACTGCGGCTACGAGAACTTTGAGTTCGACGTTCCCACCCGCGACAAGTCGGACGTCTACAACCGCACGATGGTCCGTTTCGACGAGTGCTACGAGTCGATGCGCATCATCTGGCAGGTTCTCGCCAAGCTGGACCAGTGCGAGGGCGCGCCCACCATGGTCGCCGACCCCGAAATCGCCTGGCCTGCGCGCCTGGCGGTCGGCACCGACGGCCAGGGCAACTCGGCCGAGCACGTCCGCGAGATCATGGGGGAGTCCATGGAGTCCCTCATCCACCACTTCAAGCTCGTCACGGAGGGCTTCCACGTGCCCGCCGGCCAGGTCTACCAGACCGTCGAGCATGCGAAGGGCATCCTGGGCGTTCACCTCGTCTCCGACGGTGGCACGCGCCCGTTCCGCGCGCACTTCCGCGACCCCTCCTACGCCAACCTGCAAGCGCTGGCCATGATGACCGAGGGCGGCCAGCTGGCCGACGTGGTCGTCGCACTGGCCGCTATCGACCCCGTTCTCGGAGGCGTTGACCGATGAGCTACACACCCGACACCCTGGCACGCCTGCAGGCGGATGCCGCGCAGATCATCGCCCGCTACCCGGACGGTCACTCGCGCTCCGCGCTGCTGCCGATGCTGCACCTGATCCAGTCCGTCGACGGCTACGTCAGCCCGGACGGCATCGACTTCATCTCGGCCACGCTGGACCTGCCCCGCGCAGAGATCAGCGCCGTCGCGACCTTCTACACGCAGTACAAGCGTCACCCCACCGGTGAGTACCTGGTGGGCGTGTGCACGAACGCGCTGTGCGCCGTCATGGGCGGCGACGAGATCTGGGAAAAGGTCTCTAAGAAGGTCGGCGTCGGAAGCGACGAGACCAGCGAAGACGGCAAGATCACGCTCGAGCGCATCGAGTGCAACGCGGCGTGCGACTACGCGCCCGTCGTCATGGTCAACTGGGAATTCTTCGACAACCAGAGCCCCGAGTCGGCGCTGGCCATGATCGATGACATCCAGGCCGGCCGCGACATCCACCCGACGCGCGGCCCCATCGTGGCCCCCACGTTCAAGGAGAACGAGCGCGTCCTGGCCGGCTTCCTGGACGGCCACGAGAACGAAGGCCCCTCTGCGGGCCGCGCCACCCTGCTGGGCCGCGAGATCGCCGCGGCGAACGGCTGGACTGAGCCGGTTGCCGTCGAGGTCGCCGACGAGGCCACTGACACGAAGGGAGAAGAGGCGAAGTGAGCACCGCATACGTTGCGCCCGGACCGCTGACCCCGATCCTCACCAACGGATGGGGAGAGGAGCGTTCCTGGACGCTGGACTCCTACCGGAGCCGCGGAGGCTACCAGGGCCTCGAAAAGGCCCGCACCATGGAGCCCGCCGACATCGTGCAGGCCGTCAAGGACTCCGGTCTACGAGGCCGTGGTGGCGCAGGCTTCCCGTCCGGCCTCAAGTGGTCCTTCCTGCCCCCGGCCGACGGTGGCCCCCGCTACCTCGTGGTGAACGCCGACGAGTCCGAGCCGGGCACCTGCAAGGACATCCCGCTCATCATGGGCAACCCGCACGTCCTCATTGAGGGCATCGCGATCACGTCGCGCGCCATCGGCTGCGACCACGCGTTCGTCTACCTGCGCGGCGAGGTCACCCACGTGTACCGCCGCCTGCTGGAGGCCGTGCGTGAGGCGACCGAGGCCGGCGTGCTCGGCGACCTGCGCATCACCGCTCACGCGGGCGCCGGCGCCTACATCTGCGGTGAGGAGACGGCTCTGCTGGACTCCCTCGAGGGACGCCGAGGCCACCCGCGCCTCAAGCCCCCATTCCCCGCGGTCGCCGGTCTGTACGCCCGTCCCACGGTCGTCAACAACGTCGAGACCATCGCTCAGGTGGCGGGTATCTTCCGTAACTCTCCCGAGTGGTTCGCCTCGATGGGCACCGAAAAGTCCAAGGGCCACGGCATCTTCTCCGTGTCGGGTCACGTGAACAACCCCGGCCAGTTCGAGGCCCCCTTCGGCATCACGATGCGCGAGCTCATCGAGATGGCGGGCGGCATCCGCGACGGCCACAAGCTGAAGTTCTGGACCCCCGGCGGCTCCTCCACCCCGATCTTCACCGAAGACGAGCTGGATACGCCCCTCGACTACGAGTCCGTGGGTGCGGCCGGATCGATGCTGGGCACGCGTGCCCTGCAGGTGTTCGACGAGACCGTCTCGGTGGTCCGCGTCATCACCCGCTGGTCCGAGTTCTACCAGCACGAGTCCTGCGGTAAGTGCACGCCCTGTCGCGAAGGCACCTACTGGATGAAGCAAATCATGCTGCGTCTCGAGCGAGGCGAGGGCCGCCCCGGCGACGTCGACCTGCTCGACGAGATCGCACACAACATTGCGGGCCGTAGCTTCTGCCCGCTCGGCGACGCCGCAGCAACCCCGATCATGTCGGGCATCAAGCGCTTCCGCGACGAGTTCGAGGCCGGCCTCACCACGCCTGCCCGCGAGCTTTTCCCCTACGAGGCGTCCGCTAACTACGCGCGAGGAGGTGGCCGATGAGCGACGCACCCAACATGATCGACGTCACCATCGACGACGTTCAGGTTTCTGTCCCCCAGGGCACGCTCGTGATCCGCGCGGCCGAGCAGGCCGGCATCCGGATCCCGCGTTTCTGTGACCACCCGCTGCTGGCCCCGGTGGCCGCATGCCGCCAGTGCCTCGTGGAGGTCGGCATGCCCGACCGCAACACGGGCGAGCTGCGCTTCATGCCCAAGCCCCAGCCCTCGTGTGCGCAGACCGTCACCCCGGGTATGGTCGTCAAGACCCAGCACACCTCCGAGGTTGTCGACCGCGCCCAGCGCGGCGTCATGGAGTTCCTGCTCATCAACCACCCGCTGGACTGCCCGGTCTGCGACAAGGGTGGCGAGTGCCCCCTGCAGAACCAGGCACTGACGGAGGGCCGCGGCAAGTCCCGCTTCACCGACGCCAAGCGCACGTTCAAGAAGCCGCTGCGCCTGACCTCCCAGATCCTGCTGGATCGCGAGCGCTGCATCCTGTGCCAGCGCTGCGTGCGCTTCGGCAAGGAGATCTCGGGCGACGTGTTCATGGACCTGCAGGGTCGTGGTGGTGGCACCGCCCCCACGGAGCACCACTACTTCATGGGCGAGCAGGTCGGCGGCTTCGACTCGACCACGCTCGACTTCTTCGACCCGAAGGCCAAGGAGGCCTCGACCTCGTCCCTGTCGTCCCCGTACGGCACGGACGCGATCGTCGGTTCCATCAACGAGGGTGAGCTTTCCGTCGCCGAGCGCGACGTGTCGGGCCGAGCCTTCGCGTCCTACTTCTCGGGCAACATCATCCAGATCTGCCCGGTCGGCGCCCTGACCGCCGCGTCCTACCGCTTCCGCGCGCGTCCCTTCGACCTCGTGTCGACGGCGTCCGTGACCGAGCACGACGCGTCGGGCTCCGCGATCCGCCAGGACGTGCGCCGCGGCGAGGTCGTGCGTCGCATGAGCGGCAACGACCCCGAGGTCAACGAAGAGTGGATCACCGACAAGGACCGCTTCGCCTTCGAATGGGACAAGGTCGATCGCCTGACCACCCCGCTCGTGCGCGAGGACGGCAAGCTGGTTCCCACCTCCTGGTCCGATGCGCTCGACCGCGTCCGCGAGGGCCTCGAGCAGGCGGGTTCGTCCGTGGGCTTCCTGCCCGGCGGCCACCTGACCTTCGAGGATGCCTGGGCATGGTCGAAGTTCGCGCGCACCGTCGTCGGCTCCGACTCGATCGACTTCCGTTCGCGTCGCTCCAGCGAAGAAGAGCGTTCCTTCCTGGCCTCCTACGTGGCGGGCTCCGGCCTCGAGACCACGTACGCGGACCTGGAGAGCGCCGGCCAGGTGCTGCTGGTCGCCCTCGAGCCCGAGGACGAGTGTGGCGCCATGTTCCTGCGCCTGCGTAAGGCCACGCGTAAGTCGGGCCTGAAGGTCGCGACCGTCGCGCCCTTCACCTCCGCAGGTTCGCGCAAGATGAAGGCTCGCCTCCTGCACGCCGCCCCCGGCTCCGAGCCGGGCGTCGTGGACGCGATCGCAGCAGACGGCGCCTACGCCGACGTGGCCGAGGCGCTGTCCGGCGGCATCATTCTCGTGGGCGAGCGCGCCGCGCAGACCCCCGGCCTGCTCTCCGCCGTCGTCGCTCTGGCTGAACGCACGGGCGCCCGCCTCGCGTGGGTCCCGCGCCGCGCCGGTGACCGCGCTGCCATCGAGGCCGGCCTCCTCCCGGGTCTGCTTCCCTTCGGCCGTGGCCTTGACGAGGCCGGCGCGCAGTCCCTCGGTTGGGGCGAGCTGCCCGCCCGTGGCCTCGACGCCGAGCAGATGATCGAGGCCGCTGCCTCCGGTGAGCTCCAGGCTCTGGTCGTCGGCGGTGTTGACGTCCGCGACTTCGACGAGCCCGCCGCCGTGCGCGAAGCCCTCGAAGAGGTTCCCTTCCTCGTGTCCCTCGAGGTTCGCGCCTCGGAGATCACCGATCGTGCGGACGTCGTCCTGCCGGTCGCTCCCGCGGTCGAGAAGAACGGCACCTACATCAACTGGGAAGGCCGCCTGCGCCCCTTCGGCCAGGCCCGCTCGGCGACGTCCCTCACGGACCGCGACGTGCTCGTGCGCCTCACCGAGGAGTTCGACCTCGACCTGGGCATCACCGCCCTGGCCGACCTCTACGAGGAAGTCAACCCCCTCATGGAGTGGGACAGCGCCCCGCAGGAGTTCACGCCGGTGTCGGCGCAGGCTCCCGCTGCTGCCGGTAAGGGTCAGGTCGTTCTGGCCTCCCACAAGCCCATGATCGACGCCGGTCGTCTCCAGGATGGCGCCCCGTGGCTGGCCGGTTCGGCCCGCCGCCCGGTCCTTTTGGCCTCGGCCGCGACGCTGGCCGCCGCGGGCATCGCCCCCGGCGCCGACGCGACGCTCGAAACCGAGCGTGGCACGATCACCCTCCCGGCCGCCATCGCGGACCTGCCTGACTCCGTCGCGTGGGTGCCCGAGTGCTCGACCGGCTCCGTTATTCACGAAAACCTCGGCGGTGCCGGCACCGTCGCGACCCTGCGCGCCACGCAGGAGGTGGCACGATGACACTCGCACCCTTCGCAGTCCCGGAGTACACCGCCGCGGACTTCAGCCAGGAAACATGGTGGCTCAGCCTCATCAAGGCCGTGTTCATCATCGTCTTCCTGATCGCCAACGTGCTCCTCGCCCTGTGGGTCGAGCGCCGAGGCCTGGGCCGCATGCAGACGCGTCCCGGCCCGAACGTCGCTGGCCCCCTCGGCCTGTTCCAGGCGTTCGCGGACGCCGGCAAGCTCCTCTTCAAGGAGGACATGTGGACCCGCCGGGCCGAGAGGTTCCTGTACTTCCTGGCCCCCGCGATCGCCGCGTTCGCAGCGTTCAGCGTCTACGCGGTCATCCCCATGGGCCCGAACGTGATGATTGGTGAGATCTCGACGCCGCTGCAGCTGGCCGACATGCCCGTCGCCTCCCTGTACATCCTCGCGATCGCGTCGCTGGGCCTGTACGGCATCGTCCTGGGTGGTTGGTCGACCCGCTCGACCCTGCCGCTGTACGGCGCCGTGCGTTCCTCCGCGCAGGTCATCTCCTACGAACTGGCCATGGGCCTGTCCCTCGTGAGCGTGTTCCTCATGTCGGGCTCCATGTCCACCTCGCAGATCGTCGCAGCCCAGGGACAGTTCTGGTGGGCATTCACCCTGTTCCCGGCATTCGTCATCTACTGCATCAGCGCCGTCGGTGAAGTCAACCGTCTTCCCTTCGACCTTCCCGAGGCCGAAGGCGAGATCGTCGCCGGTCACATGACCGAGTACTCGTCGATGAAGTTCGGCTGGTACTACCTGTCCGAGTACGTCAACATGCTCAACGTCTCGGCCGTGGCCACCACGATGTTCGCCGGTGGATGGCACGCCCCGTGGCCGCTGTCCCACATCGAGTTCCTCAACTCCGGCTGGTGGGGCCTGCTGTGGTTCTTCCTGAAGATCTGGTTCTTCATGTTCCTGATGATCTGGACGCGCGCCACGCTGCTGCGCTTCCGCTACGACCAGTTCATGAACCTCGGCTGGAAGCGCCTCATGCCCATCGCCCTGGGCTGGCTCGTGCTCGTCGCCCTGGTGCGCGGCATCACCCAGTTCGTGCAGCTGCCCAACCACGTCCTCTTCGGAGGCGTCGGCGTCCTCTTCCTGATCGCCCTCGCGATCATCTGGCTCACCGACAAGCCCGAGCCCGAGGAGATCCCCGCCTCCGAGCGCGAATACACCGGCTTCGAGGACGGCTTCCCCGTCCCGCCGCTGCCCGGACAGACCCCCGTTGCCTCGCCGCGAGGCCTCGCCACCATTGAGGGCGAGCTGGCCCCGGCCGCGGCAATCGACAGCCCGAAGGAGTCCACCGATGAGTGAGAAGACCACCGACGAGGAAATGCTCTTCGAGCATGACCCCAAGGGTGCGTTCGCCCAGTTCGTCGCGCCCATGGCCGGCTACGGAGTCACCATGGCTTCCTTCTTCCGGCCCACCGTCACCGAGCAGTACCCGCGCGAACCTGCGCGCGTCATGCCCCGCTTCCACGGTCGTCACCAGCTCAACCGCTACGACGACGGCCTGGAAAAGTGCGTCGGCTGCGAGCTGTGCGCCTGGGCGTGCCCCGCTGACGCGATCTTCGTCGAGGCCGCCTCGAACACGCCCGAGGAGCAGTATTCTGCGGGTGAGCGTTACGGCCGCGTCTACCAGATCAACTACCTGCGCTGCATCTTCTGCGGTATGTGCATCGAGGCGTGCCCCACGCGCGCCCTGACGATGACGAACGACTTCGAAATCGCCAAGTACACCCGCGAGGACGACATCTACGAGAAGGAAGACCTCCTGGTCCCGCTCTCCGATGGCATGCTCGCAGCGCCCCACCCCATGGTCGAGGGTAAGAACGACATCGACTACTACCGCGGGGAAGTCACCGGCCCCACCGCCGCCCAGGTTGACTGGGTGGCCGCCCGCCGCCCCGACGACCCCTCCCTCAAGACGGTACGAGTCGCCGAGGAGGCACACTGATGAACCTGTCCAACGGTTGGCCCATGATGGGGTCAACGGGGGAGATCATCCTCTTCGCATGCACGGCCATCGTGATGGTCGCCTGCGCTCTGGGTGTCCTCTTCTTCAAGAAGGCCGCGCACTCGGTCATCTGCATGGTCGGCGTCATGCTCGGCCTGGCAGTCCTGTACATCGCGAACAGCGCCCCCTTCCTGGGCGTCGCGCAGATCGTCGTGTACACCGGCGCGATCATGATGCTGTTCCTCTTCGTCATCATGCTGATCGGCATCGGCACCTCCGACGACTACGCCCGCCAGAGCCGCGGCGCGATCGTGGCGGCGGTGCTCGGTGGCCTCGGCCTGATCGTCATCGTCACGACGGCGATCCTCAAGGCCGTGCCCGCTCCGCACAAGCCCGTTGAGGTTGACCCCTACTCCAACCAGCCGATCACCGACCTGGCGATCACGCTGTTCCAGGAGCACTGGCTGAGCATGGAGCTCGCCGGCGGCCTGCTGATCACGGCCGCTGTCGGCGCGATGCTGCTGACCCACTCTGATCGCCTCACCCCGAAGGCCGACCAGTTCGAGACGGCCCGCAACAAGATGCGCGCGTTCGCCGAGAAGGGCGCTCGCATCGGCCAGCTGCCCGCCCCCGGTGTCTACGCCCAGTCGAACGCGGCCGACGTGCCCGCCGTCTCCGGCGAGACCCTCGGCCCGGTCGAGGAGTCGGTGCCTCGAGTCCTGCGCGTGCGCGGCCTCGCCCGCACGATCGGCGAGGTCACCCCGGAGGTCTCCGAGCAGCTCGCCCTCGCGCGCACCACGGCGGCCGACGCCTCCGAGGTCGACGAGTCGCCCTACACCATCGGGCGCACGCCCGACGTCCCCCGCTCCGGTGCCTTCGGCATGCCCGGCGCGGACGCGCCCACCGGTCTGGCCCAGCCCCGGGCCCGCAAGGCGCGCACCACCACCCCCATTGAGAAGAAGGAGGAGAGCAAGTGAGCCTCGCCTGGTACCTCATCCTTGCGGGTGTGCTGTTCGCCATCGGTGCGACCACGGTCCTCGTGCGCCGCAGTGCGGTCATCGCGCTCATGGGCGTCGAAATGATGCTCAACGCCGCGAACCTCGTCCTCGTGACGTTCTCGCGCATTAACTCCAACGTTGACGGCGAGATCATGGCGTTCTTCGTCATGGTCGTCGCGGCCGCCGAAGTTGTCGTCGGCCTGTCGATCATCGTGTCCATCTATCGTTCGCGCTCGACCACGAGCATGGACGATCTGAACCTGCTGAAGAACTGAGGGAGGACGTAACTCATGACCACCTTCATTTCCACACAGGCTACCGGCGTCCCCGACTCGGTCGCCGCCACCGGAGCCGCCGCCTACGCGTGGCTGCTCATCCTCATCCCGCTGGCCAGCGCGGGCCTGCTCCTGCTGCTGGGTCGCGCGTCGGACAAGTGGGGCCACCTGCTGGCCACCCTCGCGTCCTGGTCGACCTTCGCGGTTGGTGCGGCGATCGCCGCCCAGATGTGGAACGCTCCCGTAGGCGAGCGCCGCTTCGCCGAGACGCTGTTCACCTGGATTCCCGCCGGTGACTTCACCGTTGACTTCGGTCTCCTCGTAGATCCGCTCTCGATCACGTTCGTCATCCTGGTGACCTTCGTCGGTTCGCTCATCCACGTGTACGCGATCGCCTACATGGAGCACGACGCGGCTCGTCGCCGTTTCTTCGCCTACCTGAACTTCTTCATCGCGGCGATGCTGACCCTGGTCCTCGCGGATTCCTACGCCGGCCTGTTCGCCGGTTGGGAAGGCGTGGGCCTGGCGTCCTACCTGCTGATCGGCTTCTGGAACCACGTGCCCGCGTACGCGGTGGCCGCCAAGAAGGCGTTCGTGATGAACCGAGTCGGCGACATGGGCATGCTGATCGCCATGATGGCGATGGTCGCCTCCTTCCACTCGGTGTCCTTCTCCGTCGTCTCTACCCAGGTCGAGTCGATCCCCACGGCGTCGGCGACCGTCATCGGTTTCTTCCTGCTGGTGGCCGCCTGCGGTAAGTCCGCGCAGTTCCCGCTGCAGGCGTGGCTGGGCGACGCCATGGCCGGCCCGACCCCCGTCTCCGCGCTCATCCACGCGGCCACGATGGTCACCGCCGGCGTCTACCTGATCGTCCGTTCCGGCGACGTCTTCATCGCCGCCCCCGTTGCCGCGACCGCCGTTGCCATCGTCGGTGCGATCACGCTCCTCTTCGGTGCGATCGTCGGTTGCGCGAAGGACGACATGAAGAAGGTCCTCGCGGCCTCCACCATGAGCCAGATCGGCTACATGATGCTGGGCGCGGGCCTGGGTCCCATCGGCTGGGCATTCTCGATCTTCCACCTCTTCACCCACGGCTTCTTTAAGGCCCTCATGTTCCTGGGTGCCGGTTCCGTCATGCACGGCATGGGCGACCAGGTCAACATGCGTCGCTTCGGCGCCCTGCGCGGCGCCATGAAGGTCACGTGGCTGACGTTCATGATGGGCTGGCTCGCCATCCTCGGTGTTCCGCCGTTCTCCGGTTACTGGTCGAAGGACAAGATCATCGAGGCCGCCTTCAGTGCCGACAGATTCGGAGGCAACATCGCTCTGTGGGCCGGCTGGGTCTACGGCCCCGTCGCGCTGATCGGTGCGGGCATCACCGCGTTCTACATGTCGCGCCTCTTCTTCATGACGTTCCACGGCAAGGCCCGCTGGACCACCGAGGCCGAGGGCGCGCCCGTGCATCCGCACGAGTCCGGCCCCCTCATGACGATCCCGATGATCATCCTCGCGATCGGCGCGGTCGTCCTCGGCGGCGCCCTGTCCGTCTGCAACACCTTCACCGAGTGGCTGGTCCCCTCGATCGGCCACGTCATGCACGGTGATCCCGTCCTCAATGAGTACGTCATTCAGGGAGCCACCCTCGCCCTCGTCATCCTCGGCGCGGTTGTCGCGTGGATGAAGTACGGACGCGACGAGGTTCCCACCTCCGTCCCCGCAGGCAACGCCCTGACCGAGGCCGCACGCCGCGACCTCTACCAGGACACCGTCAACGAGACCCTGTTCATGATGCCCGCCAAGGGCCTCGTCACCGTCGCGACCGTCGGCGATGCGAGCGCCATCGACGGTGCGCTGAACGGCCTCGGTGCCGGCTCGCAGCTGCTCGGACGCATCGTCGGCATCACCCAGAACGGCCTCGTGCGCACGTACGCCGCCTACATCCTGGGTGGCGTCATCCTCGCCCTGGCCATCGTCCTCGGATTCAGGCTGTAAGGGGTACACGACAATGGAAAGTGCAATGATTGCTGCTAACTTCCCGTGGCTGTCCGTCCTCGTGGCCATTCCGGCTGCGGGCGCGGCCCTCCTCGGCTTCGTCCCGCCCCTGAGGCGCGCCGCAGGGCGCGTCGTCGCCCTGGTGGTCTCCCTCGTCGAGCTCGCGCTCGGCGTGTACGTGGCCGCCTCCGTGTTCGACTGGTCCGCCCCGGCCTCGTACCAGGTGTACGAGTCCCACCTGTGGATCCCCCAGATTGGCATCACCTGGTCCCTCGGCGTCACGTCCCTGGGCCTGGTCATGATCCTCCTGGCGATTGGCCTCGTGCCGCTCGTGCTGATTGCGGGTTGGGACGAGGACGATGCCGCGGACCGCGGCGCCTACCCGGCGCTGGTCCTGGCACTCCAGGCTTTCATGGTCGTTATTTTCGCGGCCTACGATCTGACGGTCTTCTACTTCGCCTTCGAGGCGATGCTCGTGCCGCTGTACCTCATGATCGGACGCTACGGCGTCGGTGACGAGGCCGCGCGTCACAAGGCCGCCATGAAGTTCCTGCTGTACTCGCTGTTCGGTGGACTGGTGATGCTCGGTGGCATCCTCTACGTGTGGGCCATCGCCTACCAGGCGAACCCCGATGCCTCGACCTTCTTCCGCATGGACATGCTCGCCCAGCTCCTGCCGACCGCCCCGGACACGGTTCAGATGGTCGTCTTCGTGACCTTCATGGTTGCCTTCGCGATCAAGGCCCCCATGGTCCCGGTGCACACCTGGCTGCCCGACACGGCCGCCGTCGCACGCCCCGGTACCTCGGTGCTGCTGGTCGGCGTCCTGGACAAGATCGGCACCTTCGGCATGATCGCCCTGTGCCTGCAGCTCACCCCCGGCGCGGCCGCGTCCGCGAAGTGGGTCATGTGCGTGCTCGCCGTCATCTCCATCCTGTGGGGCGGCCTGTCGGCCAACGGCCAGAACGACATCATGCGTCTGGTGTCCTACACCTCGGTGTCGCACTTTGGCTTCATGGTCCTGGGCATCTTCATCGGCTCGCAGATCGCTCTCGTCGGCGCCATGTTCTACATGGTCGCCCACGGCGTCTCGATCGCCGCGATGTTCCTGCTCTCCGGCTGGCTCTCGCGCCGCGGTGGCACGCAGGACATGCGCGAGTACGTCGGCATGCAGCGCGTGACCCCGGTCCTCGCTGGCCTGTGGCTCGTGTCCGGCCTCGCGTCCATCGCGCTGCCCGGCCTGTCCGGCTTCGTCCCCGAGTACCTCGTGCTCATGGGCACCTGGTCGGTCAGCGGTCCGCTGGCGCTATTCGCGGTCCTGGGCGTCGTCATCGCCGCCCTCTACGTGCTCATGCCCTACCAGCGCGTCTTCACCGGTGCGCCCGGCAAGGGTAAGGAAGAGCTGACGGACCTGAACAGCCGTGAGCGCGGCGTCATGGTGCCGCTCGTGGCCGCGATGCTCATCCTTGGTATCTGGTCGGCGCCTCTCGTGAGCGCCCTGACCCCGGTTGCTTCAGACCTCGGCCTGCCCACCACGCAGGTCGGCGCCACCGCTGAAGGGAGCGCACAGTGAACGTTCTACCCATGGATAACTTCCAGGCCCCCGAGGTTCACTGGGTGAGCCTCGCGCCTATCCTCATCGTGCTGGGCGGAGCGGTCCTCGGCGTCCTCGTCGAGGCCTTCGCCCCCGCGAAGGCTCGTCGCCCCCTCGTGATCGGCCTGTCGATCCTGGCGACCGCAGGTGCGTGCGTCATGCTCGCCCTGCGCTGGGTCCCCGTCCTGGAGACTCCGGTGACGCTGGGGGAGTACATGGAGGATCCGCTGACGGTCGCCGCTCAGTCGGCCCTCGTCATTATCGGCTTCTTCGCCGTCCTCGTGATGGCCGACCGCACCTCCGTCGGTGACGGCGCGTTTGCCGGCCAGCCGTCGGATCGTCCGGACTCTGCCGCCGAGGAGCTGTCGGAGCGCAAGGGCTACCAGCGTTCCGAGATCTTCCCGCTGACCCTGTTCTCCCTGGGCGGCATGATGATCTTCCCCGCGGCGGACAACTTCGTGACCCTGTTCGTGGCCCTTGAGGTCATGTCGCTGCCCCTGTACATCATGGCTGCCACGGCCCGCCGTCGTCGCCAGCTGTCCTACGAGTCGGCCCTCAAGTACTTCGTGCTCGGCGCCTTCTCCTCGGGCTTCCTGCTCATGGGCTCCGCATTCCTCTTCGGCTTCTCCAACTCGCTGCGTATCTCTGCGCTGGCCGAGGCCATCTCCACCCACACGAACATGGAGTGGATGGTCCTCGTGGGCGTCTTCTGCGTGATGGTCGGCCTGCTGTTCAAGGTGGGCGCAGCCCCCTTCCACGCGTGGACCCCCGACGTCTACACGGGCGCCCCGACCCCGGTGACGGGCTTCATGGCTGCCGCCGTGAAGATCGCGGCCTTCGCAGCGATGATCCGCTTCTACACGGTCGCAGCCGCCTACCTGCAGTGGGACTTCCTGTACATCTTCGCGGCCGTGGCGGTCCTGACGATCCTCGTCGGTACCTTCGCTGGCCTCGTGCAGGATGACGTCAAGCGCATGCTGGCCTACTCCTCGATCGCCCACGCGGGCTTCATCCTGATGGGGATCCTCGCGATGGAAAAGGGCGGTACGGGCCATGTGTTGTTCTACACGCTCGGTTACGGTCTGGCGACGGTCGGTGCCTTCGGCGTGGTCACGCTGGTGCGCGGCCGCGACGCGGACGGCAACGTCCTGGGTGAGGCGACGAGCCTGCGTAAGTGGGCGGGTATCGGCCGCACCAACCCGTGGCTCGCGGGCGCGATGCTGATCTTCCTGCTGTCGTTCGCGGGCATCCCGCTGACGGGCGGTTTCATTGGTAAGTTCGTGATTTTCTCCGACGCGATCAAGGGCGGCATCGGCTGGCTCGCGATCGTCGGCCTCGTGGCCTCGGCGATCACCGCGTTCTACTACTTCCGCCTCGTGCGCCTGATGTTCTTCACTGAGCCCAGTGAAGAGTCCGTCGTTGTGAAGTCGGAGGGCCTGTCCGCTCTGGCGATCGCCGTGTGCGCGATTGGGACGCTCGCCCTGGGCGTCTTCCCCGGTCCCGTGTTGAGTCTGCTCGAAAAGATCGTCATACTGATTCCGTGAGCGCTCAAACACCCGATCTTCATGTTCCCGACCTCGAGTCCCGCATTACCCCGGGGCTCGAGGTCGTCGAGCGTCGTCTCCTCGACGCCGTCTCTTCGTCTCGCGACCTGACGGACGAGCTGACTCGTCACCTCGCGGTCGCGGGCGGCAAGCGGATGCGTCCGCTGCTCACCCTCGTGTGCGCGCAGCTGGGCGAGCCCGAGCGCGCGCTCGACGAGCAGGTCATCACGGCCGCGACTGCGGTCGAGCTCACGCACCTGGCGTCCCTGTACCACGACGACGTCATGGATTCGGCGCCCACGCGTCGCGGTGTTCCCTCGGCTCAGCACCTGTGGGGCAACAACCGCGCGATTCTGGCCGGCGACATCCTGTTCGCCCGCGCGTCGCTGCTGGTTGCCTCGCTGGGGCCCGAGATGGTCGCGCACCACGCGCGCACGTTCGAGCGCCTGTGCGAGGGTCAGCTCAACGAGACTTTCGGTCCGACGGATGGCGCCGATCGCGTCGACTTCTACCTGCAGGTCCTGGCGGATAAGACGGGCTCGCTCGTGTCCACCGCCGCGTCCTTCGGCGCGCTCCTGTCGGGCGCCGGCAAGCTGATGGCGGACGTGGTGAGCGACTTCGGTGAGAAGGTGGGCGTCGCCTTCCAGATCGCCGACGACGTGCTCGACCTGGCGTCCTCGGGCGAGCAGTCGGGTAAGACGCCCGGCACCGATCTGCGCGAGGGCGTGGACACCCTGCCCGTCCTTCTCCTGCGTCGCCGCGAGGCGGCTGGCACGATCGACGAGGCCGGCGTGCGCATCCTGCGTGAGCTGACGGGCGACCTGTCCTCGGACGAGGCCCTGGCCTCGGTCGTTGCGCAGCTGCGCAACCACGACGTGCTGGAGGAGACCCGCGAGCTCGCGCGCACCTGGGCGAACGACGCGGTCGCCGCGTTGGCGCCGCTGCCCAAGGGTGAGGCGAAGACCGCGCTGGAGGCGTTCGCGAACCTCATGGTGGATCGCCTGGTCTGATTGTCGATAACGAGGCCGGGGCTCGGCTGCGCGAGATTGCGCGGCTGGCCCCGGCCTCGTCGTATGCCCGAGGCCTTGAGGTGTGTGAGGGGTCTCAGCTAAGGTTGCCCTTGGCAACGGCGCGCTAAACTTAGTGCCCAGGTGCGCGCACACGCGCGCGGTCACGAAGAAGGAGAAATCGGTTGGCACCGCTCAACGTCGCCGTCATCGGCGCTGGTCCCGCTGGCATTTACGCGTCGGACATTCTGTCCAAGTCGGGACTCGAGGTGAATATCGACCTGTTTGAGCGTCTTCCCGCGCCCTACGGTCTCGTGCGCTACGGCGTCGCTCCGGATCACCCGCGTATCAAGCAGATCATTGTGGCGCTGTACAAGATCCTGCAGCGTGGCGACATCCGCCTGCTCGGCAATGTCGAGGTCGGCCGCGACGTGACGATCGACGACCTGCGTGACCACTACGACGCGATCATCATTGCGACGGGCGCGGACCGTGATCACCCGCTCGACATTCCGGGCGTGGATCTGCCCGAGTCCTACGGCGCCGCCGACTTCGTGTCCTGGTATGACGGCAACCCGGACTACCCGCGTACGTGGCCGCTGAAGGCCCGCGAGGTTGCGGTCCTGGGCGTCGGCAATGTGGCGCTGGACGTGGCTCGTGTCCTGGCCAAGCACGCCGAGGACATGCTCAAGACCGAGGTTCCGGCCAACGTGGCCGAGGCCCTGGCCGAGAACCCGATCACCGACGTGCACGTGTTCGGTCGTCGTGGCCCGGCCCAGGTGAAGTTCACGCCGCTGGAGCTGCGCGAGCTGGGCAAGGTGCCGGACGTGGATGTCATCGTCTCGGAAGAGGACTTCGACTTCGACGAGGGTTCGGAGGAGGCGCTGCGCGCGTCGAACCAGCAGCGTCAGGTCGTGAAGACGCTGACGAGCTACGCGATGGCGGATCCGGAGGAGCACACGGCCTCGCGTCGCATCCACATTCACCTGTTCCAGGCCCCGGTTGAGGTCGTCGCGGACGAGAACGGCCACGTGAAGGCTCTGCGCACGGAGCGCACCGCCCTGAACGGCGATGGCAGCGTGTCGGGCACGGGCGTCATCACGACGTGGCCCGTGCAGGCCGTGTACCGCGCGGTGGGTTACTACTCCTCGCCGATTCCGGGCCTGCCCTTCGACGAGCGTGCCGGCGTCGTGCCGAACGTTGAGGGCCGCGTCATCGAGGGTGACACCACGAAGGATGAGTCCGCCCCCGTTATCCCGGGCGTGTACGCGACGGGCTGGATCAAGCGCGGCCCCGTTGGCCTCATCGGCTCGACGAAGTCGGATGCCCAGCAGACGATCTCCCACCTCGTTGAGGACGCCTCCGAGGGCCGTCTGCACGCGAACACCGCCGAGGTGGGCCACGAGGCCATGGTGGCGCTCCTGGAGTCTCGTGGCGTCGAGTTCACGACGTGGGAGGGCTGGGAGCTCCTGGACGCCTACGAGCAGGCTCTGGGCGAGGCCTACGGCGAGCTTCCGGGCGGCCGCGGCACGCGTGAGCGCATCAAGGTCGTGTCGCGTCGCGCGATGACGGACATTTCGCGCGGAGCGCAGGTGGATCCGCAGGCGACGGATCTTATCGGCGAGATGGGCGAAATGGGCGTGCCGAGCGCCCCTGAGCGCTTCGATGACTACACGGGTCCGGGTCGCCGCAACTGAGCGGCCCTAATCGTTACGAGGCCGTGGCCGGGTTTTCCGGTCGCGGCCTCGTTGTGTGGGGCAGCGGGGCTGGGGCGCAGATGGGTGTTTCCCATTGGAGCTTCGGCTGGTTCTCAGCAGCTTCCCAGGTAATCCCCATAGGATCGCCGGTATGGTGCACCGCAACTATCACAACGGTCTGAAGACGACGCTCCTGCTGGGAGGCATGTGGGCGCTGCTGCTCGCCATTGGCGCGTTGGTTGCTTCGGGTACGGGGCGCATGGTGTGGATTGTTGTGTTTGCCGGCATTGGGCTCGTCCAGACCGCGTACTCGTACTGGAACTCAGCGACGATTGCACTGCGGTCCATGGGGGCGTACCGGGTGACCGAGGCGCAGTACCCGCAGCTGTACGCGATTGTCCGTGAGCTGTCGGCGCGCGCGCAGCAGCCGATGCCGTCGATCTGGGTGGCGCCGTCCTTGACGCCGAATGCCTTTGCGACGGGGCGTAACCCGAACAATGCGGCGGTGTGCTGCACGGAGGGCATCCTGGCTATTCTGAATGAGCGTGAGCTGCGCGGAGTGCTGGGGCACGAGCTGATGCATGTCTACAACCGCGACATCCTGACGACGTCTGTTGCTGCGGCGATGGGCGGTCTGATCACGTCGATCGCGCAGGGACTGCTCTTCTTCGGAGGGGGAAACCGTCGAGAGGGCGGGGGAGTGGGCTTCCTTGGCCTCCTTGCGATGAGCATCATGGCGCCTTTTGTGTCGATGCTTATCCAGTTCTCGCTGTCGCGTACGCGTGAGTTCGATGCTGACGAGGATGGCGCGATGCTCACGCAGGACCCGCTGGCACTGGCGTCGGCTCTGCGCAAGCTGGAGATCGCGACGGATCGCCGTCCGATGGAAGACACCCCGCGCACGCGCAACGTGGCGGCGATGATGATTGCGAACCCGTTCCGCGGCCAGTCCCTCATGCGCATGTTTTCGACGCATCCGCCGATGGAGCAGCGCATTGCGAGACTGGAGAAAATCGCAGGTTACTGAGCCTCTTTCATACGGGGGCGGGCGGCCGGTTCATTCCGGCCGCCCGCCCGCATATGACGCGTTGATCAGCGGTAGTTGACGAACTGGAGGGCGACGTCCAGCTCCTCGCCCTTGGGGCCCTTGAGGAGGGCGATGACGGCCTGTAGGTCGTCGCGGGACTTTGAAGAAACGCGAAGTTCGTCACCCTGGATCTGTGCCTTGACGCCCTTGGGGCCTTCCTCGCGGATGAGCTTGGAGATTTTCTTCGCGGTGTCCTGCGGGATGCCTTCCTTGAGGGGGCAGACGAGCTTGAAGAGCTTGCCGGAGGCCTTGGGTTCGCGGTCCTTGTAGTCAAGAACCTTCAGCGACAGGCCACGGCGGATCAGCTTGGACTGCAGCACATCGAGGATTGCCATGACGCGGGAGGCGGAGTTCGCTTCCATTGCGATCGTGTCGCCGTTGAGTGAGATGGCGGCGTCGACGCCGCGGAAGTCGTAGCGGTTGGCGATCTCCTTGGCGGTCTGGTTGACGGCGTTGTCGACCTCCTGGCGGTCGAGTTTGGAGACAACGTCGAAGGAGGAGTCTGCCATGGGTGCACCTTTCGTTGGAATTCAGCCAATCGTCGTTCCGATTGGCGCTCGGAACCATTTTAATGCTATTCTTTCACGGCACCGCGAGAGCGGCGCACGGCAGGTTACCAAAGCGGCCAAATGGATCTGACTGTAAATCAGACGCTTCGTGCTTCGGGGGTTCGAATCCCTCACCTGCCACCACTCGCTGGTTCCAGTGAGTAACGCCTGTGACGTCATTCTCAGGCTCCGGGATTGCTTCGGCACTCGGAGATGAGATAGGCTTTCCGGCGTTGCCCCGATAGCTCAGTAGGCAGAGCGTCTCCATGGTAAGGAGAAGGTCAAGGGTTCGATTCCCTTTCGGGGCTCCGGTCGCGGATTCATCCGCTTCCGGCGGCGGGGTAGCTCAGCTGGTCAGAGCGCACGACTCATAATCGTGAGGTCGCGGGTTCGAGCCCCGCCCCCGCTACCAATTCTTTGATCCGACAGGTCGCGCGAGCGACGAAACTAAGCGAGGGAAACAACCGTGGCAAGCAAGTCCCAGGACGTTCGCCCCAAGATCACTCTGGCCTGCTCGGAGTGCAAGGAGCGCAACTACATCACCAAGAAGAACCGTCGTAACACGCCGGATCGTCTCGAGCTGGCGAAGTACTGCCCGCGCTGCCACAAGTCGACGGCGCACCGCGAGACCCGCTGACGGCTTCCGTCTCAAAGCCCCGAGGAACTCTGGTTCCCCGGGGTTCTTTGTATCAGGGCAGGAGTGTCTCTGTTATCCTGGACACATGACTGACTCCGTTGATTTTCGCTGCATCGTCGCCCCGAAGGGCGCGGGCGAGGCGCGCATCCCTGGCCTCGTGACGCTCGCGGACGAGCGCACCGTCCTCTTCTTTGACGAGCGGCCGGCCCCGGCCTCGGGCACGGGATCTGACTTCAACGGGCTGACGATGGCCTCGGATCTGCCGAATCCGAACCGCGTCCTGTGGATGGAACGCGAGGGGGTGGGACGATGGAGCGAACCGCGTCCCCTTCCCGCCGGCGGCCCGCCGGTCTCTTCGGACGCCTGTGTCGGCGTGGACGGCGACGGGTTCATGCATCTTGCGTTCGCGTCGACGGATGGGCGCGTGGGCTACATGGACTCTCGCGCGGATGGTGAGCGCCTGCGCGTCTGGTGGGCGTGGGGGAGTGGCCCCGAAGACCTCGCCTATGTGGACATGACGGACGAGCTCTATGAGCTCACGGGCGCCGACGCGCTGTTTGCGACGTCTGGCGGCACGGTCGCGCTTGACGGGGCTGTGGCTCTGCCCTACGTCGTGCGCGTGGGGGATGAGACGCACCTGCGCGTCGTGTACGCCCGTGCGGGTCGCCTCGTCGGTGCGGCGTCCCCTCTTGTTGGCGACGGGGGAGTGCTCCTCGACGAGACGACGCTGAGTGTGTGGGACGGTCGCCTCGTCGCGAACTGCCGTCTCCAGGGCTTTGAAGGGCGAGGTTCGGGTGCGCGCTACCTTGCGTGGGGAGACGGGCACACCTGGGAGGGTCGGCGCCTGTGGGAGCTTGATGACCCGGGCTGCAACGCGCGCATGATCGGTGCGCTCTTCGTGCACCCCGGTCGGCGTGACGCGCGAGCAAGCGGTCAGATCCTGCGCCTCACCCCGCCGTGGGAGGGTGAAGTGCGCGCCGAGGTGGTCTCCTCTTTGGGTGATGGCGCCTTTGGGTACAGCGACGCGACGGTCGACGGGGACGAGGCCGTGGTTGTCTTCGAGCGCGACCGCGGCCTGTGGGAGGCTGCGATTCGTCGCTAAGTGGATACAGAAAACCCGGTGCGCGTGCCCCCACAACGCTCCGGGTTTTTCTGTGTGCTCTAGCGACCTTCGATGATCGCGAG
Source organism: Schaalia odontolytica (assembly GCF_005696695.1). NCBI lineage: Bacteria > Bacillati > Actinomycetota > Actinomycetes > Actinomycetales > Actinomycetaceae > Schaalia > Schaalia odontolytica. The sequence continues at coordinate 488,364 of NZ_CP040006.1, forward strand.
GAGTGGGGCGTAGTGTGCCTCGACGGCGGCGGTGTATGCCTCGAGGTCGCCGGCCTCGCAGGCTCGCAGGATGGCCGCGTGGGCCTCGGCGGTGTCTTCCATTTCCTGACGCGACGCTGCGGCCAGCTGAGGAGTCACGCTCTGATGGACGAGCCACATGGCTGCCACCAGCTGGTGCATGAGTTCGTTCTCGACGTAGGCGAGGAGGCCGGAGTGGAACGCGATGTCCTGCTCGAGGTAGGTCGAACCCGTGTGGGCGTACTCCGTCATGGCCTCGACGAGCTCCCACAGGTGCGGGTTCGTCGTGCCCTTCATGGCGCGGGTGAGCGGAACTGCGATCCCGAGGTCGAGCGCGCGGCGCGTATCGATGATCGCGTGCAGGGACTGTGCGCCGTTGATCTCGTCGAGGGCGGCGCGCAGGACGAGGGTCTCGACGAGCGGCTGCATCGACATTTCGCCGACGTATGATCCCGAACCCTGACGGACCGTCACGATGTCGAGAGCCTGGAGGCGACGTAATGCTTCTCTCACAGAGGAGCGCGAAACGCCAAGGTCGGCGCATAGTGCCGATTCTGTGGGGAGGCGGTCACCGGGATGTAATCCATGTCGCAAAATGTAGGACTTGATCGCATCCATCGTTACCGAGGATCTCGAGTCAATCGATGTCGGTTTGGGTCGGTTCGGACTGGTTTCTGAGGGCGATGGGGGTGATATCGCTTGCATTAATTTGTCAGACAACATAGAATAAGTATAGCGAGCGGAACAACAGAACCGCACGTCCCAATTCTCGAAGATGAGGAGCGAGAACATGCGAATGCGTAAACACTTCGCAACCGGCGCTGCACTGACCGCAGCTGCCGCCATGATCCTGACCGCGTGCGGCGGCGGATCCTCCACCAGCACCACGTCGACCGACGGCGGCTCCAAGGCCTCCGAAGGACCGAAGGGTATGATCACCGCCGGTGTCGCCTACGAGACCACCGATTACGGCCCGATCACCACCTCGGCTCTCGGCATGGGTGCGAACTGGCAGGTCCTCGAGGGCCTGTACCGTTTCAACATGGCCGACTACTCCGTCAGCCCCGCGCTGGCCGCCGGTGACCCGGAGAAGATCTCCGACACCGAGTACGAGGTGAAGCTGCGCGACGGCGCGAAGTTCTCCGACGGCACCCCCGTGACCGCCGCCGACTTCGTTGCTTCCTACGAGCGCGCCACCTCCGAGAAGTCGATCTACCGTCAGTTCTTCACCTTCGTCGATTCCGTCGAAGCCAAGGACGACAACACCATCACGATCAAGCTCAAGCACCCCTTCGCCAACCTGAAGGAGCGCTTCGTCAACGTCCGCGTTGTTCCCGCTTCGATGGACGAAGACTCGCTGAAGGCGAAGCCGATCGGTACCGGCCCCTACAAGTACGAGAACATCACGGCGACCGAGATCACCGCTGTTCCGAATGAGAACTACACCGGTAACGAGCCCGCGAAGGTTGCCACCCTCAAGTGGCAGTCCCTCAAGGATGACTCCGCCCGCCTCGCTGCCGCCATCGGTGGCACTGTTGACGTCATGGAAGCCGTTCCCGCCTCCGCGCAGGATCAGCTCAAGGGCGCTGGCTGGAACGTTGAGTCCAAGCCCGGCTACGGCAACCCCTTCCTGATGTTCAACACGCAGAAGGCCCCCTTCGACAAGCCCGAGGTTCGCCGCGCGATCCTCAAGTCCATCGACAAGCAGAAGCTGATCAGCTCCTCGCTCGAGGGCCAGGCCGTCGAGGCGACCTCCTTCCTGCCCGAGGCGAACCCCGCCTACAAGAAGCCTTCGACCGATCTGTCCTACGACAAGGATGCCGCCACCAAGCTCCTGAGCGATGCTGGTGTCTCCGGCCTCGAGGTCAACCTGGTGTCGACGGACCACCCGTGGGTCCTCTCCCTGGTTCCCCAGATCAAGTCCGACCTGGAGGCCCTGGGCCTGAAGGTCAACCACACTCAGATGGCTTCGTCTGACCTCTACGCCAACGTCACCGACGTTGACAACCCCTCCTACGACATCGTCCTGGCCCCCGGCGACCCCTCGGTCTTCGGCACCGACCCCGGCATCATCATCTCCTGGTGGAACGGTGACAACGTCTGGACCAAGAAGCGTGACGGCTGGCAGACCTCGGACCCCGAGTCCTTCAACAAGCTGCAGTCCATCATGGACGAGGCCGTTCAGCTTGACGGTGACGCCGCCAAGGCCAAGTGGGGCGAGGCTCAGGATCTGCTCGCTGAGAAGACCGTGATCTTCCCGCTCGTGTTCCGCAACATGATCACCGGCTCCAACCCCCAGAAGGTGGAAGGATTCCAGGCGATCTCCTCCACCGGCCTGCAGCTGCTGGGTGTGAGCGCTAAGTAAGTCCCCTCGAGGGACCACAAGAGAGGAGGGGTGGAGCCCCGCCCTGAGGCAGACGCCACAGTCGGGCGCCACCCCTCCTTTCTTATTGCCAAAATCCGTTGAAAATGGAGGTCTAGCAGTGAATAACCTTCTGCGACTCATCGGACGACGTTTGGTGGCTCTGCCGATCATGGTGGTCGGCGTGTCCTTCCTCGTCTTCTTCATCATGTCGCTGTCTCCGATTGACCCCGCCTACTCGGCACTGGGTGAGACCGCGACCCCCGAAGCTCTCGAAGAGTACCGTGTGCAGCACGGTCTCAACGACCCCTTCTTCGTTCAGTACGGTCACTACCTGTGGAACATGCTCCACGGTGACCTTGGCACCTACGGCGTTGGTACGTCCAACCACGTGACCGATCTGGTTGCTCAGGCTCTTCCGATTACCCTGCAGCTCACCTTCCTCGGCCTGTTCTTCGCCGTCATCATCGCTTTCCCCCTCGGTGTTCTCGCCGCTCTGTACCGCGACCGCTGGCCCGACCAGGTGATCCGCGTGTTCTCGGTCATCGGCATCGGCACCCCGTCCTTCTGGCTGGCAGCGCTGCTGGTCCTGGGATTTGTTCAGAAGCTTCCGGTCTCCGGCCCGCTGCCCGCGTTCAGCGAAGATCCGAGCGGCTGGTTCCTGCGGATGCTCCTTCCGGCTATCGCCCTGGCGGTTCCCGTCGTCGGTCAGATGACGCGAGTCGTGCGTACCTCAATGGTTGAGGAACTGGATCGCGACTACGTTCGCACCGCGGTTGGCGCCGGCATCCCCAAGCGCATCGTCGTGGCCCGCAACGTGCTGCGTAACGCGCTCATCACGCCCGTGACCGTCCTCGGCCTGCGCATCGGCTACCTGATGGGTGGCGCGGTCGTCATCGAAATTATCTTCTCCATCGATGGAATGGGTAAGGCGGTCCTGCTCAAGGGCATCCAGGAAAACTGGGTCACCCTGGTGCAGGGGGGCGCGCTCGTCGTCGCGATCGCGTTCATCGTCGTCAACATCATTGTTGACATGCTCTACCTGCTCATCAATCCGCGTATTAGGTCGGTGTGAGGCATGAATCAGAAAGAAAAGCTCGGCAAGGTCACTGCGAAGGGCGCGCGTTTTTCGCGTATCGGTGCGATGTCCACCGGATCGAAGATCGCGATGGGCCTCCTTGCCCTCATCGTCCTCGTCTCGATCCTGGCGCCCTACGTTTCTCCCTACGGTCCCGATGACATCTTCGACAAGTGGAGCGCCCCGTCCGGCGAGCACCTGTTCGGAACCGACCACGTTGGCCGTGACATCTTCGCTCGCGTCCTGTTCGGCGGACGTTTCTCGCTGATGATCGGTCTGTGCTCGACCCTGATCGCCCTCTTCTTCGGCGCGATTATCGGTTCGATTGCAGCGGTTGTGCGCAAGTCCTTCTCCGAAGCGATCATGCGCGTCATGGACATCGTGATGGCGGTGCCCGGCATCGCCATGGCGGCCGTTTCGGTCCTGGTCTTCGGGCGCACGCTGTCCAAGTCCGGCAACACCTTCGGCCTGGTCTTCGTCATCATCTGCTCGATTGCCTTCGTGTACATCCCGCAGCTGTCGCGTATCGTTCGCGCGAACGTCATGGCCGCCTACGGTGAGGACTACGTTCGTGCGGTGATCGTCTCCGGCGCCCGCGCCCCCTGGATCCTCACCAAGCATGTCATGCGCAACACGGCCGCCCCGGTTCTCGTGTTCGCGACCGTCCTCGTCGCCGACGCGATCATCCTCGAGGCCTCCCTGACCTTCATCGGTTCGGGCCTCCAGGCGACCACCGTGGCCACGTGGGGCAACGTCCTGTCCGAGGCCTCGTCGAACCTGTCGGTTCTGCTGGGCAAGTGGTGGACCGCGTTCTTCCCCGGCCTGTTCATCATGATCACGGTCCTGTGCCTCAACATTCTGTCTGAGGGCATCACCGACGCCATGGTGGCGGCTCCCGCGTCCGCGGCCGTCGCTCAGGTCGACAAGGACTCCGACCGCGAGGCCGACAAGCTCCTGCTCGACCCGCGCCGCGCCTACGCTGAGCAGGCCGAGTCCCTGCAGGCCCGCCTCGACGACCTCGAGTCCGTCGAAGGCAAGCGCACCGACCGCTTCGAGGCACACCTGGAGAAGACCCCGCTGCTCGAGGTCAACGACCTGTGCATCAAGTTCGAGCGTCATGGCAACGTCAACGTCGTCGACCACGTCTCCTTCAAGGTCCGCCCCGGCGAGACCATGGGCCTCGTGGGCGAGTCCGGCTGCGGCAAGTCGATCACGGCCCTGACCATCATGGGCCTCATCGATCCCAAGGCCGAGATAACGGGCGAAATCCTCTACCAGGGTGAGAACCTGCTTGAGAAGTCGGCCGAGGAGCGCCGCGCTCTGCTCGGTCACGAGATGGCCATGATCTACCAGGACGCCCTGTCGTCCCTGAACCCCGCCATGCTGATCAAGGCTCAGATGAGGCAGCTGACCAGCCGCGGTGGTACCCGCAGCGCCGAGGAACTCCTCCAGCTCGTGGGCCTGGATCCCAAGCGCACCCTCGAGTCCTACCCGCACGAGCTCTCGGGCGGTCAGCGTCAGCGCGTTCTCATCGCCATGGCCCTGACCCGCGACCCGAAGCTCATCATCGCGGACGAGCCGACCACCGCCCTGGACGTCACCGTCCAGAAGCAGGTCATCGCACTGCTCAACGAGCTGCGCGAGAAGCTCGGCTTCGCCATGATCTTCGTGTCCCACGACCTGGCGCTTGTCGCCGAGGTGGCACACCACATCACCGTCATGTACGCCGGCCAGGTTATCGAGCAGGCCCCCACCAAGGAACTGCTCACGCACCCGACCCACGAGTACACGCGCGGCCTGCTGGGCGCCGTCCTCTCGATCGAGTCTGGCTCCGGCCGACTCCACCAGGTCCCCGGCACGGTGCCCTCGCCTCGCGACTTCCCCGTGGGCGACCGCTTCGCACCGCGGTCCTCGCACCCCGATTATGGACTGGACATCCGCCCCGTCCTCACCGAGGTCGGTCCCGAGCACGTGTACGCGGCTCTGCCGCCCCGCGACGAGGCTGACGCCTTCGCGCAGGAAACGAACGGTCAGGAGGAAACGCGATGAGCGACAACACCCCGATCATCGAACTGAAGAACGTCGAGGTGACCTTCACCTCGCGTACCGGCTCCCTGTTCAAGCCCAACAAGGTCCACGCGGTGCGTGGCGTCAACATGCGCATCGAGCGCGGACAGACGCTCGGCATCGTCGGTGAGTCCGGCTGTGGCAAGTCCACGACCGCGAACGTCATGTGTGGCCTGCAGATGCCGTCCGCCGGCCAGGTGTTCTTCAATGGCAAGGAGGTCACGAAGCGCAGCGCCGCCGCCCGCCGGGAGATCGGTCGCGTCGTCTCCGTGGTCTTCCAGGACCCCGCGACGGCCCTGAACCCCCGCATGCACGTCCAGGATCAGCTCGCTGACCCGCTGCGCGTGCACGGCATCGGGGACGAGGCCTCGCGAGCCAAGCGCGTGCGCGAACTGATCTCGCTCGTAGGCCTGCCCTCGAGCGCGCTCGACGCGCTTCCCGGACAGCTCTCGGGTGGCCAGCGCCAGCGCGTGGCCATCGCCCGAGCCCTGTCCATCGGCCCGGATGCGATCATCGCAGATGAGCCCACCTCCGCACTCGACGTGTCGGTGCGAGCACAGATCCTGAACCTGCTCACGGACCTCAAGAAGGAACTGGGCCTGGCGATGGTCTTCATCTCGCACGACATCCAGACCGTGCGCTACGTGTCTGACCGGATCGCCGTCATGAACGGCGGCAAGGTCGTCGAAGAAGGGCCGGCCGCACAGCTGCTCGCCGACCCGGAGGACCCCTACACCCGCAAGCTCCTGGGCGCCGCGCCTTCGCTGCTGCACCCCAACCTCGAAGGAGAGAAGTAATTATGTCTTCGAAGATCCGCGGCGTCGTGCCGCCCCTGGCCATTCCGCTCAAGGACGGCGAGCTCGACGTCCCCTCGCTCGAGCGTCACATCAACCGCCTGATCGAGGCCGGCCTCGACGGCCTGTTCGTGTCCGGCTCCACCGGTGAGGTCGCCTTCTCGACCGCCGAGCGTCGCGCCCAGATCCAGCGCGAAGCCGTGCGCATCGTCGACGGCCGCATCCCGCTCCTGGTCGGCGTCATCGACACCGAGACCGAGCGCGTCATCGAGAACATTAAGGCCGTGGAAGAGATCGGCGGCGCCACCGGCGTCGTCGCGACCGCCCCGTTCTACGCCCTCGGCGGCGAGACCGAGGTCGAGCGCCACTTCCGCCTCCTCAAGGAGAACACCAGCCTCGAGCTGTGGGCCTACGACATCCCCGTGTGCGTGCACACGAAGCTGTCGCCCGACCTGCTCATGCGCCTGGGCCGCGATGGCATCATCGACGGCGTCAAGGACTCCTCCGGCGATGACGTCGCGTTCCGCTGGCTGTGCCTGGCGAACGAGGCCGCCGGCCACCCGATGCAGCTGCTCACCGGCCACGAGGTCGTCGTTGACGGCGCCTACATGTCCGGCGCGGACGGCTCCGTGCCCGGCCTGGCCAACGTGGACCCCGAGGGCTACGTGCGCCAGTGGCAGGCCTACGAGCGCCGCGACTGGGAGGCCGTGCGCACCGAGCAGGACCGCCTCGCGGAGCTCATGCGCATCGTCCAGGTGAAGGGCGTGCAGGGCTTCGGTGCGGGCGTCGGCGCCTTCAAGGCCGCCCTGCACCTGCTCGGCGTCTTCGATTCGCCTGAGATGCCGCGCCCCGTTGCCGCCATCGAGGGCGACAACATGGAGCATGTCGCGTCCGTGCTGCGCGCGGTCGACCTGCTCTCCTGATACGTCGACGAGGCCGGGGCAGTTCCGTTCCGCATATTGCGCGCCTTCGGGCGCGCGCCCCGGCCTCGTCGATTTTCTTATACCCCTGACTTTTCGTAAGGATCCTCATGACTACGCTCCTTGCCCTCGACATCGGTGGCACCAAGGTCGGGTGGGGCATCGTCGAGGCCGGTGACACCTACGAGGTCACCGAGCGCGGATCGATCCCCACTGACGCGATGCGCGGCGGAGCGGACGTGGCGGCTCGCATCTGCGACCTCGCCTCGTCCCTGGTCGCCTCTCACCCGCAAGTCGCGGGCGTCGCCGTCGCCAGCGCCGGCGTCGTCGACCCGTCGACCGGCGATATCGTCTCCGCCACGGGCACCATGCCCGGCTGGGGAGGCACGCCCCTGGGCGCTCTGCTTCAGGAAGCGACCGGCCTGAAGGTGCGCGTCCTCAACGACGTGCACGCGCACGGCCTGGGCGAGGCCACGCTCGGCGCCGGCCAGCCCTACCGCACCGTCCTTTCGATCGCCGTCGGCACCGGAATCGGCGGCGCCCTCGTCGAAGACCGCCAGGTCTCCTTCGGGTCGCGTGGCATCGCCGGACACGTTGGCCACATCCACCACCACTTCGCCCCCGACATGACGTGCTCGTGCGGCCGCAAGGGCCACATCGAGTCCTTCTGCTCCGGCTCGGGTATCACGGCCTGGTACGACTCGCTGCGCAGCGACTCCGACCCCGAGGTTGACGGGGGACGCGCCCTGCAGGAGCTTGCCGAATCCGGCAACGCCCTGGCCGCCGCCTGCTTCTCCCGCTCCGCGTTTGCGCTCGGCGAGGCCACGGCCTCGTTGGTCAACTGCGTGGACCCGGCCGTCGTCATCCTGTCCGGGTCCATGACCCGCTCCGGGGACATCTGGTGGGACGCCCTGCGCGAAGGCTTCGCGGCCTCTGCGATGACGCCCGTCGCCGACACCCCCATCCTCGTTGGTTCCCTCGGCGGCGACGCGCCGCTGCTCGGAGCCGTTTCCTTCTTCCTGCACGCATAGGAGTTCACCATGCACCCGCTCATTGCAAACCTGAAGGGCAAGCTCATCGTCTCCGTCCAGGCGTACCCGGGCGAGCCCATGCGCCACCCCGAGACGATGGCCCAGATCGCCCGCGCCGCCGAGATCGGTGGCGCCGCCGCCATCCGCTGCCAGGGCCTGTCCGACATTTCCGCGATCAAGGGCCGCGTCGACGTCCCCGTGATCGGCCTGTGGAAGGAAGGCCACGAGGGCGTGTACATCACCCCCTCGCTGCGCCACGCCCGCGCCTGCGTCATGGCCGGCTCCGACATCGTCGCCCTGGATGCGACGGGTCGCCCGCGCCTCGACGGCCTGAGCTTCGCCGAGACCGTTGCGGCCCTGCGCGAGGACGGCACGCTCGTCATGGCTGACTGTGGCTCCTTCGAGGACGCCCAGCGCGCCGTCGACGCCGGCGTGGACATCGTGTCCACGACCCTCGCGGGCTACACGGGCGACCGCGTGAAGACCGACGGGCCCGACCTGGAGCTGCTGCGCGAGGTCGTCGCCGCGTTCCCGGACGTCCCCGTGATCTGCGAGGGGCGTGTTCACACGCCCGAGCAGGCTGCCGCGGCCATCGAGGCCGGCGCGTTCGCCGTCATCGTCGGCACCGCGATCACGCACCCCACGTCGATCACGACGTGGTTTAAGGCTGCTGTGGAAGGCTGATCCTGTCGCTGTTGGGACAGTGCGCGGGCGGGTGATCAACACCCGCCCGCGCACTGCGTTTTTCTCCCGGAAATGAGCGTATATTACCCAGCATGTCCGTCCCTTCCTCGCGTGCTCACGCTGCCCTTCGCGCTACCGGCATCGTCTACGTGTGCCTCGGTTTCGGCACGTCCGCGTGGCTCTCGCGCCTGCCCGACGTGCGCGATGACCTCGGGCTGACTCCGGCGACGATCGGCACGATGCTGCTCATCGCCTCCCTCGGCTCTCTGCTGACCCTGCCGACCTCCGGCCCGATCGTCACGAAGATCGGCGCGCGGGCCTCGGGTCGTATCGGCGTGGCCATCTGGGCTCTCGGCATTGTCTGCGCGGGGGTGGGCGCGCTCAACGTGTCGATCCCGCTGGCCACTCTTGGCCTCGTGCTCCTGGCTGCCGGTAACGGCCTGTGGGGCGCCACCATGAACATCGAGGCTGGCCTCGTGCAGGCGGCCGTGCGCCGCACCGTTGTGCCCATCATCCAGGCGATGTACGCGGTCGGCATGCTGGGAGGCGCGCTCCTCGGCGCGCTCGCCTCCCAGATGGGGCTGCCCCTCGGCGCCCACCTCTTCGGACTGGCCGCGCTCGAGCTTTTCGCCTGCGGCAGCGCCGTCGGCTTCTACCTGACGAAGGAGGAGGTCGCGGCGCTCGCCCCCGCGCAGGACAAGGGCGACGGGGGAGAGGCCTCGTCCAGCAAAGCGAAGGGCCTCACGCGCGTCGCCTGGCGAGAGAAGCAGACCGTGCTCATCGCCCTCATGGTCATGAGTGCCGGCCTCATGGAGGGTGCGGCGAACGACTGGCTCAACCTGTCGATGGTGGATGGCTACGGCTACTCGACCGCGGCTGCCTCAGCGGCGTTCGCATTCTTCCTGCTCATGATGACGATCGTGCGTTTCGCGTCCCCGCGCCTCGAGGCACGCCTGGGCTCGCCCATGCTGCTGCGCATCACCTTCACCGGTGCGGTCGTCGGCCTGCTGCTCGTGGCATTCGCCCCGCACCACCTGTTCGCCGTCGCGGGCATCGCCCTGTGGGGCATCGGATCGGCCCTCGGCTTCCCCCTGGGCATTTCGGCGCTGTCCGTCGACCCCGTCATGACGCCCGCGCGCGTCTCGGTGCTGTCGACCGTCAACTACGGCGCGGCCCTCATCGGCCCGCCGCTCCTCGGCCTCATCGCCGACCACATCGGCTACCACCGAGCGCTGGCCTTCGTGGCCCTGCCGGTCCTCCTCGCGATTGTGCTCGCCGGGCAGGTGCCCGACCGCCGCGGGACGAAGCGCACGGACCTCGCCTTCGGCGACTAGGCTTAGGGGCATGACGACCCTTGCTGATCTGACGACCCTGCGCGTGGGCGGGCCGATCGCCCGCCTCGTGCCCGCCACGTCCTCCGATGCCCTCGTGGACGCTGTCGCCGCGGCCGACGCCGCCGGCGGCCCGCTCCTCGTCGTGGGCGGAGGGTCGAACCTGCTGGCCTCCGACGCCCCCTTCGAGGGCACGGTCGTCGACGTGCAGCCCTTCGGTGAGGTCGCCTCGATCATCCACGAGGACCCCGCCGGTTCGGTCGTCGTGCGCGCCGGCGCGGGCACGGTCTGGGATGAGTTCGTCTCCTGGACGCTGTCTGAGGGGTTCTGCGGCCTCGAGGCGCTCTCCGGCATCCCCGGAACCGTCGGCGCCTCCCCGGTGCAAAACGTGGGCGCCTACGGCCACGAGGTCTCCGAGACCATCGAGAGTGTCGAGGCCTACGACCGCCTGACGGGCATCGTCGTGCGCCTGCTGCCCTCTGACCTCGGCTTCGCCTACCGCTCCTCGGCGATCAAGCGAAGCGTCGGCCAGCCCGGCCTGGGCGACCGCCCCTGGGGCCCCACTGGCCGCTGGGTGGTCCTGTCCGTGGACTTCCGACTCGAGCGCTCGCCCCTGAGCGCGCCCGTCATGTACGCCGAGCTGGCCCGCCGCCTCGGCGTCGAGGCCGGGGAGCGCGCCGATGCTTCCCTGGTCCGCTCGACCGTCCTGGATCTGCGTCGCGGCAAGGGCATGGTCCTCGATCCCGCCGATCACGACACGTGGAGCGCCGGTTCCTTCTTCACGAACCCGATCCTGCCCGAGGCCGCGGCCGCCTCCCTGCCCGAGGGAGCGCCTCGCTTTAGCGCGGGGGAGGGCCTCGTCAAGACGAGCGCGGCCTGGCTCATCGATCATGCTGGCTGTGGCAAGGGCTTCCACCTGCCCGAGGCCGGGGATCCGCCGCGCGCGTCCCTGTCCACCAAGCACGTGCTGGCCCTGACGAACCGCGGCGGCGCGACGGGTGCCGACATCGAGGCCCTGGCCCGCACCGTGCGCAAGCGCGTCTTTGAGGCGTTCGGCGTGACCCTGGTGCCCGAGCCGGTCACGGTCGGCATCGCCTGGTAGACGGTCACCCGGTAGCGGGTCACGGTCGTTGTGGCCTCGACCGTCTTTGGCATCTTTCCGGAGAACCCGTAGAGGGACTTCCCCAAATTTCGCACGTAATTCCCCGGAGCGTGTTGTGAAGCATGCCCTGAAAACCGCGGAATATCAACGTTCTGGATTCAAGGTTTGAAAGAGGTGTGGGGGAATTACGTGCGAGATTGAGGGGGAAGTGGGCGCACCCCGCACAAGTACTATTCACTACGCCGCGGGCGCCGCAGTACTATGCCACGGGCTCAGCCGCCAGCCACGCGTCGATGTCGGCCTTCCAGGCCGCCTTGCGCGAGGGCGAGGCCAGCGACGCGTCGATAGAGGACCGCGCCAGGTCTGCTAGGGCCTGGTCAGATAGGCCGAACACGTCGCGCGCGACCTCGTACTGGGCGACCAGGCGCGAACGGAACAGCAGCGGGTCGTCCGCAGCCAGCGCCACCGTAGCCCCCGCTGAGATCAGCGTCGGCAGCGGCACCTGCGAAAAGTCCGTGTAGACGCCCAGGTGCACGTTCGACGTGGGGCACACCTCCAGAGCGATACCCGCGTCGACGACGGCCTGCAGCAGGTCCGGGTCCTCGCTGGTACGCACCCCGTGCCCGAGGCGGGCGGGTGCCAAAGCGGACACGACCTCGCGCACGGAGGACGGACCCAGGAGCTCGCCTCCGTGTGGAACACCCACGAGCCCGGCGCGGCGCGCGATGCGGAACGCTGGGGCAAACGAGGCCGTGGAGCCCACGCGCTCGTCGTTCGATAGGCCAAAACCGACGACCTCGCCGGGGCCATCCCCAGCAAACGACGCGGCCAGCCGCGCGAGCGTGCGCGCGTCCAACGGGTGCTTCATGCGCGACGCCGCAACGATCACCCCGATATCGACGCCGGTATCGCGCGAGGCCGCTCGGGCCTCGTCGATGATGATCTCAAGCGCTGGGGTGATACCGCCGACGTAGGGCGCGTAGGACGTAGGGTCGGCCTGAATCTCCATGCGCACCGAGCCTTCGGCGGCGTCGTCCTCGGCGGCCTCGCGGATGAGGCGGCGCATCGCGGCCTCGGAACGCACGAGGTGACGCGCGGAATCGTAGGCGCGCTGGAAACGGAACCAACCGCGCCCGTCGGCCGGCATGGAGGCCGCGTCGATGTGCAGCAGGTGAGGAGGCAGGCGCACGCCCTGGGCTCGCGCCATGTCGATCATGGTTGAGGGGCGCATCGCACCCGTGAAATGCAGGTGCAGGTGGGCCTTGGGGAGGGCGGCGAGGTCACGCCTGCCCGGTGGGGTGGGGCGCGGGGCCGTCAGGTTAGGGACAGCGGGCGCTTCCACGGCCTAGTGCTCCCCGAGCCAGATGATGATGTCGCGAATCAGGCCGGGGCCCTCGGGCTCGTTGAGGAGCTCGTGGTAGGCGCCGTCGACGATGCGCAGGTGGATGTCGGCGTCCGGGTGCGCCGCGCGTGCCCCGCGCACGAGCTCGCGCGATCCGCGCAGGTCCGCCATCAGGTCATTCGAGCCGTGCATGACGAGCGTCGGAGTGCGCAGGCGGTCGGCGCGCGCGATGACCTCATCGCCCTGGAGGATCGAGGTCAGGCCCGTCAGAATCGGCACGCCGCCCTTGTAGGTGAGCGGGTCCGCGTCGAAGTCGCGCTGGACCTGCGGGTCGCGCGACAGGGGAGAGACCTCCATGTCAGACGCGCCCTTCGCCACGACGAGGCCGGGGCGCAGCCGAGCGATCGGCAGCAACATGCGCGCCTGGGAGGGGGAGACGTGGGGGAGGGGGCGCACCGCGGGCGCGGACAGGACGGTGCCGCGCAGCCGCGTTGGGTCAAGGATGGTCGAGGCAGCAGCGATGAGCCCGCCCATCGAGTGTCCGAACAGGAACAGGTCCGGGGTGCGCGCGTGGGCGAGGGCCGCCCGGCGTGCGTCGCCGAAGTCGCGGATGAGCGCGCCCACGTCCACGCGGGCGCGGGGACCCTCAGAGGTCCCGTGGCCCGCGTGGTCGTAGTAGGCGACGTCGTAACCGGCGCGGGTGAGTGCGGAGCGCAGGTGGGCGTAGCGCCCACAGTGTTCCGCGTACCCGTGGGCGAGGAGGACCGTCCCGAGGGGGGCCTCCTCGCCTGTCCGTTCGAATGAGACGTGCATCAGGCGAAGAGCTCCTGCACGCGGGTGATGCCCTCGACGAGGTCGTCGTCGGCCAGGGCGTAGGAGAAGCGCAGGAAGCCGGAGGGGCCGAAGGCCTCGCCCGGGACCGCTGCGACCTCGACCTCGTCGAGGATCAGGTCGGCGAGCTCGCCCGACGTGTTGGCGACGCGGCCGCGGATTTCGCGACCCAGCAGGCGCTCGACGGAGGGGTAGACGTAGAACGCGCCCTTGGGTGTGGGAACGTCGAAGCCGTCGATCTGGCGCAGCATGTCAACGATCGTGCGGCGGCGACGGTCGAAGGCGACGCGCATCTCGTCCACGGCGTCCAGGGAACCCGACACGGCGGCGCGCGCGGCCTCCTGGGCGATGTTGTTGACGTTGGAGGTCAGGTGCGACTGGAAGGACAGCGCGGCCTTGATGACGTCGGAGGGCCCGATCATCCAGCCCACTCGCCAGCCGGTCATCGCGTAGGTCTTGGCAACGCCGTTGAGGATAACGGCCTGGTCGGCCAGCTCGGGCACCAGCTTGACGATGTGCGCGGTCTGCGCGTCCTCGTACAGCAGGTGCTCGTAGATCTCATCCGAGATGACCCAGATGCCGTGCTCGAGGGCCCACTGGCCGATCGCGGTCAGCTCCTCGGGCGTGTAGACGCTGCCCGTCGGGTTGGACGGCGAGCACATGAGGAGGACCTTCGTGCGAGGCGTGCGCGCGGCCTCGAGCTGCTCGACGGTCACCTTGTAGTCCTGGTCGGCGCCCGCGAACACCTCGACGGGGGTCGCGCCGGCGAGCTTGACGACCTCGGGGTATGTGGTCCAGTACGGGGTCGGCAGGATCGCCTCGTCGCCGGGGCCCAGCAGCGCGGCGAAAGCCTGGAAGACGGCCTGCTTGCCGCCGTTGGTGACGACGATGTCGGCGGGGGAGACCTCGTAGCCGGAGTCGCGCAGGGTCTTTTCTGCGATGGCCTCGCGCAGCGCGGGCAGGCCGGCGGCGGGGGTGTAGCGGTGCATCGCGGGGTTGCGAGCGGCCTTGACGGCGGCTTCGACAATGTAGTCGGGCGTGGCGAAGTCAGGTTCGCCGGCGCCGAAGCCGATCACCGGGCGGCCGGCGGCCTTGAGGGCCTTGGCCTTCGCGTCCACGGCCAGGGTCGCGGACGGGGTGATGGCGTTGAAACGATCAGAGACACGGGTGCGAGGAGTATTGGTCACCCCTCCATGGTCCCACGTCGCGCGCGCGTGTGGCGGAGAGCGCACACGATGCGTGCGTGGGCTACCTCTCATTTACGAGGTCGGGGCTGGTATTACGCGGCATGCGACCCGCCGGCGCGCATCTCGGTTGGACAAAGCGCCGCCTTATCCACTAATGTTCGTCAGGCAGGTTTTCCTGCGTAGGGCAGTGGCGCAATTGGTAGCGCACCGGTCTCCAAAACCGGCGGTTGTGGGTTCGAGTCCCGCCTGCCCTGCGGATTAGGCTGATCATTTTCGTAGGAGGATTCCCATGGCCGATCGTGTTGCCTCGGATGCTGAATCCTCGCGCCGAGATCGCACTAAGAACGAAGCTACCCGCAAGCGTAGCGCCGCCACCAAGGAGCAGACGAAGCGTCCTGGTTTCTTCGGTGGCATCTGGCTCTTCTTCAAGCAGGTCATTGACGAAATGAAGAAGGTCACCTACCCCACGGGATCCGAGACCTGGACCTACTTCCTCGTCGTTGTTGTGTTTGTCGCCGCAATCATGCTTTTCGCTGGCCTACTCGACTTCGGATTCGGTAAGCTAAGTGCATTGATCTTCGGCTGAGACCGACGAACCCGCCCGCAGGACACTGCAGGCGGGTTTCTTCTACGGTCCGGCCCCATTTGCAGGAGGGAAACGTCGTGAGCGACGAAAACTACACCGAGGAACAGGTCTTCGAGGAGCACCAGGAAGAGGTCCAGCAGGAGACCGCCGAGGCGCTGGCAGACGGAGCCGCCCAGGAAATCGTTGACGAGGTGGCCGAGGAGGTCGCCGAGAAGGAAACCGAATCGGACGACGAGGCCCCTGCCTCGACCGAAGAGGAAGCGATCGCCAAGCTGCGCCGCAAGCTCTACATGTCCCCCGGCGACTGGTACGTCATCCACACCTACTCCGGCCACGAGCGCAAGGTGAAGGCCAACCTCGAGCAGCGCATCACCACGCAGAACATGGAAGACTACATCTTCGCCGTCGAGGTCCCGGACGAGTACGTCATGGAGTACCGCGGCAACGCGAAGAAGCGCGTGCGCCACGTGCGCATCCCCGGCTACGCGATCGTCTGCATGGACTTCAACGAGGCCTCGTACCGTGTCGTCAAGGAAACCCCCGCCGTCACCGGCTTCGTGGGTGACCAGCACAACCCTGTGCCGCTCTCGATCGACGAGGTCGTCATGCTCCTGACGCCCAACGTCCTCGAGGAAGCCGCCGAGGCCGCCAAGGATCAGCCCGCACCCGTCCAGGTCGTCCAGACCCAGTTCGAGGTTGGCGAGATCGTCACCGTCACCGACGGACCTTTCGAGACCATGTCGGCCACGATCTCCGAGATCATGCCCGAGACTCAGAAGCTCAAGGTCCTCGTCACCATCTTCGAGCGCGAGACGCCGCTCGAGCTCGGCTTCGACCAGGTGGAGAAGCTCGAGCAGTGACATCACGCACCCGGACTTGGGATCAAGCCCGGAATCGCGTTATGATTCACTTTTGTGTGCGTAGGGCGCACTATGCCCACTGAAACCCAGTGAGCTGACGCCAAACGCTCCGCCCTGACCGACACCCGTCGGCCAGAACTTCAGAAGAAAGACCCGCATTCATGGCACCGAAGAAGAAGGTCACCGGCCTGATCAAGCTTCAGATCGCAGCCGGCGCCGCTACCCCCGCACCGCCCGTCGGCCCCGCTCTGGGCCAGCACGGCGTGAACATCGTTGAGTTCACCAAGGCTTACAACGCGGCCACCGAGTCGCAGCGTGGAAACATCATCCCCGTTGAGATCACCGTCTACGAGGATCGTTCCTTCACGTTCGTCCTCAAGACGCCGCCCGCCGCTGAGCTCATCAAGAAGGCTGCTGGCATCCAGAAGGGTTCCGGCACCCCCAACACCGTCAAGGTTGGTTCGATCACGATGGATCAGGCCCGCGAAATCGGCCAGTCCAAGATGGCTGACCTCAACGCCAACGATATCGAGGCCGCGGCCAAGATCATCGCCGGCACCGCCCGCTCCATGGGCATCAACGTCGAGGGCTGACCTCAACCAACCCCCCCGTGGTAGGGCAGGCGCTGCCCGACACCCACGACTGCAAGGAGAAGAAGCAGAATGACCAAGCGCTCCAAGAGCTACCGCGCAGCGGCCGAGAAGGTCCACGCGGACGTGCTGTACACCCCCTTCGAGGCCATGAAGCTGGCCAAGGAGACCACCGTCACCAAGTTCGACTCGACCGTTGAGGTCGTCTTCCGACTGGGTGTCGACCCCCGCCAGGCGGACCAGATGGTCCGTGGCACCGTTTCCCTGCCGCACGGCACCGGCAAGACCGCCCGGGTCTTGGTCTTCGCCGTTGGTCCGCGTGCTCAGGAAGCGATCGACGCAGGCGCCGACGAGGTCGGCGGCGACGAGCTCATCGAGAAGGTTGCCAAGGGCTACACCGACTTCGATGTCGCCGTTGCTACCCCCGACCTCATGGGCAAGGTTGGCCGCCTCGGCCGCGTCCTCGGCCCCCGTGGCCTCATGCCGAACCCCAAGACGGGCACCGTGACCATGGATGTCGCGAAGGCCGTCAAGGAGATCAAGGGTGGTCGTATCGAGTTCCGCGTCGACAAGCACGCCAACCTGGCGTTCATCGTCGGCAAGGCCTCCTTCACCGCCGAGCAGCTGACCGAGAACTACGCCGCCGTCCTGGACGAGGTGCTGCGTCTCAAGCCGACCTCTTCGAAGGGCCGCTACCTGATCAAGGGCGCCGTCGCCACGACGATGGGCCCCGGCATCCCGCTGGATGTCACCAAGGTCAAGGACCTCATCGAGAAGTGAGCCTCGCTCGCTGATCAAGCAACCGGGCCCCGCGCAGCACTGCTGCGCGGGGACCGGCTTTGTTTCTTGTGCGTCGACATGTGTGCGTGTGCCAGTCTGAGGCGCCGTGGCGGCCCTGAGAGCATGCTGACTGCCTTGTGGGTGCGCGAGAGCAGATTGCGCGGTGCTCGCCGGAGTGTGCAACCCCGGCCTCGTCTGTGATGCTCGCCCCGTTGCTTGCATGCCCTTGCTGGGCCTGTTAAGCTGATCCGTGCCGAAGACCGTTGGTGTCCACGCTAGTGGAGGAAAATCCAACGCAGGTGAGTGAGCAGCCTTGTGCTGCAATCGAGCGTATGCCCGACACGATCCTGCGTGTCGGGTTTTTTCTTGCCTACGGTCACGTATCTGGAAGGAGGACCATGGCGAAGTCCGACAAGGTGGCAGCAGTTGCCGAGCTCGTGGAGCGTTTCCGCGCAGCCGACGCTGTCCTGCTGACCGAGTACCGCGGCCTGACCGTCGGCCAGCTGAAGCAGCTGCGTCGCGGCCTGGGCGAGAACGCGACCTACGCCGTGGCAAAGAACACGCTGGCGCGCCTGGCGGCCAAGGAGGTCGGTCTCGACTTCCTGGCTGAGGACCTCAAGGGTCCCACGGCCATCGCTTTCGTCTCCGGCGAGCCCGTTGAGGCCGCCAAGACCCTGCGTGATTTTGCTAAGGACAACCCCGCCCTCGTGCTGAAGTCCGGCGCGATGGACGGCGCTCAGCTGAGCGCCGAGGGTGTCAAGAAGCTTGCCGATCTCGAGTCCCGCGAGGTCCTGCTGGCCAAGGCCGCAGGCGTCCTCAAGGCCAAGATTGGTCAGGCGGCGTTCGCATTCAACGCTCTGCCCGTCAAGGCAGTGCGCACCATCGATGCTCTGCGCGAAAAGCAGCAGGGCGAGGCGGCCTGACGAGACAGGCCATGTTCCACGCCGCCACCCCGGCTGCGTGAAACTACCCAACAATCTGCACTCGTGCAGGCCAATTAGGAAGGATGCCACTCATGGCTAAGCTCTCCAATGACGAGCTCATCGCAGCTTTCAAGGAAATGACCCTCATCGAGCTCTCCGACTTCGTGAAGCTCTTCGAGGAGACCTTCGACGTTGAGGCCGCTGCCCCCGCAGCCGTCGCCGTTGCCGCCCCGGCCGCCGACGCCCCCGCCGCCGAAGAGAAGGACGAGTTCGAGGTCGTCCTCGAGTCCGCCGGTGACAAGAAGATCGCCGTCGTCAAGGTCGTCAAGAACCTGGCCGGCCTGGGCCTCAAGGAAGCCAAGGACCTGGTTGACTCCGCGCCCTCCACCATCTTCCCCGCCGCGAAGAAGGAAGACGCCGAGAAGGCCAAGGCTGAGATCGAAGAGGCCGGCGGCAAGGTCACCCTTAAGTGACTTTCCCCGTCTGAATCGTTCAGACTTCATACCCGACTGGGTAGCGGAAACCCCGTCCCGCATCCGCGGGGCGGGGTTTCCGCATGCGTTGGGGCTCGTTGTGTTGCTTGTGCTTGTGGCCCCACGGGTATTGCGGGCGCCGGAGGCCCCGGCCGCCCGCGAGGCTGGGCGGCCTCACTGCGTTCGGCGCCGCGCCTCGAAGTCCGCCCGTGCCCTCCGGTCCCTCCGGCGCCCTCCACACCGGCGGTGCTTGCGTTGCTGGTGCTTCGCTCGGCGCGTCGTCTCGAAGCCCGGCCAGGCCCCGCCGCCGCCGACCAGCACCGCGGCCTGGCCCTGCCACCGCCCACGGGCCTAGCGGCCTGGTCCTCCGGTCCCTCCGGTGCCCTCCACACCAGTGGGGCCGTGTCGCTGTGAATAGCCTTGTTGGGCGCTATCGCCGTACACAGCAACCGCGGCCTGACATTGTCGACGGCCGTGGGGCATCAGTGGGTGTTGTAGGCGGCGCAGGGTGTCTGTTTGAAACCGGCATCGCCTTTGCTTGTTCGAAATGGTCGATTTTGGCGTTGTTTGTGCCTGGAGAGGTGTTGCTGGTTTCAACGTTGCGCATTTGTCGCGCAAGGGGCCGGATGTGCCTCGTGCTGGGCGTGTGTTGTCGCGCCCAGGGCGCTGGGGCGTTCTTCTGCATGACCGGGGCTTTGAGGTGGTTTCAATCTGACTGTGACACTGGCACTTTTGTCCATGTGGTCGCGACACGGACACGCCCTTCCGTGTGATTATGGCGCGCGCATGTTCCTCCGCTTGACCATGACGCGGCGTCAGGGGCCAGAATCGATGTCATGAGCAACGACACCACTCTTCACACGGTCGGGGAGGTCGCTGAGCGGTTCTCGCTGACGGTGCGAACGTTGCACCACTGGGAGGCGCAGGGGCTCCTCGCTCCCACCGCGCGGAGCTGGTCGAACTACCGCCTCTATTCGGCTGAGGATTGTGCGCGTGTCCAGAGGATCGTCATCTACCGGGCGACGGGGATGAAACTCATCGACATTAAGTCTCTACTCGATTCTGGAGACACGGCAGTCGAACACCTGAAGAGGCAAAGAGAGAGTCTTCTTGCTCATCGTCGCGAGACGGATGCAATGATCGAAGCACTAGACATTCTTTTGGAGGATGCAATGAATGACAAGGCGCTCACCGTGGAAGAAATCGGGGAGATCTTGGGGGAGGCCAACTTTGCGGCGCACCAGAGCGAGGCCGAGGAACGCTATGGCGACACCGCTGACTGGCGTGAATCGCGAGAACGCACTGCTTCGTGGCAAGCCGCCGACTGGCGGCAGAATGCCGAGCGATTCCATGACATTGAACGCAGGATGATCGATGCGATTCGCGATGGCGCCGCTCCTGACAGCGAGAGGGCCGCCGGCCTGGTTGAGGAACATAGAGAAGCTCTCAGTGAGTTCTTTCCGGTCACGCCTGCCAAGCACTACATCATGTCGCGCGGGTACATCCACGACGAGCGATTCCGGGATCACTACGACTCGCAGCATGTTGGTTTCGCGCAGTGGCTTGCTGACGCGATCGAGGCGGTTGCGAGGCGGCAGGGGGTGGACATCGAGAGTCCCACATGGGAGTGAGCACCCCCGACAAGGAAGTTGCATGTCCGTGATGCGCAGCATAGCTTTAGGCCCGTATCTGGCTTGCCAGTTTCGAATAGTCTCTGCTACTATCTTCTCTTGTCGCAATCCTGCGTAGCTCAACGGCAGAGCATCCGACTGTTAATCGGACGGTTACTGGTTCGAATCCAGTCGCAGGAGCAGATGCCCCGAGTTCTCACGGACTCGGGGCTTTTTGTTGATCGGAGAAGGGGGCCTCATTGGGTGTGATCGCAGGGCATCCCTATGTCGCGTTGCTTATCGCCGTCGTCGCTTTCTTCGTTGTCTCGGGGGTCGTCGAGGCTGTACGTGCGCCTCGTAAGCCGAAGTCTCCCCCGCGCGCCCCCAGGGAGAGCGCAGTCGATCGTGAGAAGCGCATGCGAGAGCGCTACGCGGCCTTCGGAGACCGTTGGCGGGAGTGGCTGGACCAACCGCGGGGGAGCGGTGACGCTGACCGTCTTGTGACGGCCGCGAGCATCTGGGGAAGCCCGGAGCAGGGGGCTTCCTTCCCTCGGCGCTTCCATGACAGTCAGCTCGGCAAGGTCGCGGTCGATAAGCGCAGCTACCTGGCGATGCTTGACGCGCCTGCCGATGCGGTTCAGCCAAGGCGCGAGCTGGCCCCGACGTCGTGGGCGACAATGCGTCTCGACGTGTGGGCCTTGCACTCTAAGGCGGCGCAGAAGCCTCGTCTCATGCGCGTGTGGCTCAGTAGGGATCGTGCGCTCGTGGAGCTGCATCGCACGCGTGTCGTCAAGGTCGATGAGATCCTGCCCAGCGAGGTCGTCGGCTTCGTCCGTGGATTCACGCGACTCGGCCCGCGCACCGGCAAAGTGGATGGCCTGCGCTGGCTACCCGCCGAGGCGATGGAGCTGGGGGCTAAGCCCCTGTGGAACACGTTCCGCGTCATGCGCGACATCTCCTGCGTGACTCCCGAGGGGTCGACCGTCGCCGATGCCTTGAATGCTGCGGACTTCCACGCGTTCGCCTTCGTTGCCTTCCGTGCTGAAAGCGCGTGGAAAGAGCCCTGTGCCCACTTGCGCGTCCTGGATTGTTCTGGTGTGACCTACCAGGTGGGTGACGCGTTCTCACAGCAGCTTGATAATGGGGAGGGTGTTCAGGCTTCTCGACGAGGCCGTGGCCGCCCGAGCAGGCGTCGCAGCTTGAGAAGAAGGCGTAGTGCGGCGGAGGAAGCGGTTGTATCCGGCTGTGATGAGCAGCAGGTTGTAGAACCGGAGTTCTCTGAGTTGCCCGAACACGAACCCGAGCCGCTGGCGGACACGGACCTCGCCGTGGTCCCGATCGACCCTCGTGAGGTGCTGTGGGCCGTGGAGAAGATGGTCGAGCTGTGACTGTTCGTTGCCGTGTGCAGACGAGGAGGTGTGAACGGTGAGGGAAGAACTCGTCGAGGCTGTCCTGCGGGTCGTGGAGGAAATCCCTGCGGGGCGTGTGGCCACGTACGGCATGATCGCGCGAGCGCTTGGTACCGGTCCGCGCGTTGTGGGGCGGATTATGCACGACTGGGGCGGTGGGGTCACGTGGTGGCGCGTCGTGAGCGTTCACGGAACTTTTCCGACAACTGTACGAGGTGAGGGATTTTTCGAGTGGGAACGAGAGGGGATCCCTCACGATCCGACACGCGGAAAAGTGCTGGTCGCGGCGTGTGTAGTCGAGCAGGACTGGCTGGACGCTGTCGCGCGTTCGGTCCTTGAAAATCTGAGCGATCATGCGGAAATGTCAGACTGAATCATCCTGACATTCGGTTACGATTTGATTACGCGCACAGACATTTGGGTCGCGCGGGACACTGTGATGCTCTACTCTTAGGGGGACGCCGAAGAAGGCGATTCTCCGGAACAGTGACCGTTAGCGTTAACGAAGCCGGGGGAGCAAACTCCAGAAACAGAGAAGTTACTGGTACCCAAGGGGTGAGAAGTGACGAACTTACTAGAGCTAAAGGGGATCTCAAAGACGTTCCCCGGTGTGAAGGCACTGTCCGACGTGGACCTTGACCTTCGACCCGGTGAAGTCTTGGGTCTCTGCGGTGAGAACGGAGCGGGTAAGTCCACGCTCATGAAGGTGCTCACCGGTATCCACAAGTCCGACCCGGGCGGCGAGATCTGGCTGCAGGGAGAGAAGGTCGACATCCAGTCGCCGGAGCACGCGCGTGACCTCGGCCTGTCGATCATCCACCAGGAACTCAACATCGTTCCTGACCTGACCGTCGCCCAGAACCTGTACATCGGTCGACCCGGCACGTCCAAGTTTGGATACGTCGACGACCGCAAGATGGTCCGTGATGCGCGCGAGCTGTTCGAGCGCCTCAACATGGACATCGATCCCACCGCCTACTGCCGCGACCTGCCGGTTGCGCGTCTGCAGATGGTGGAAATTGCGCGCGCGCTGTCCTTTGACTCGAAGATCCTGGTCATGGATGAACCCACGGCTCCTCTGACCACGACCGAGACCGAGTCCCTGTTCGAGCTGGTGCGCGACTTCGTGTGCCCGACGACCGGCCTGATCTTCATCACGCACCGCATGCCCGAGCTCACCGAGCTCACCAACCGCATCTCGGTCCTGCGCGATGGCAAGTACATCGGAACGGTGGACACGGCCACGACGCCCATGAGTGAGGTCGTCAAGATGATGGTCGGCCGCGAGGTCCCTGCGGACGCGCGTCCCACCACCAAGCCGCTCTCCGACGAGGCCGTCCTGCGCGTCGAGCACCTCTCGACCGTCAAGGCCGTCCACGACGTGTCCTTCGAGGTCAAGAAGGGTGAAATCTTCGGGTTTGCGGGCCTGGTCGGCGCCGGCCGCACCGAGGTTGCCCGAGCCCTGTTCGGCGCTGACCCCCACACCGCGGGCGATATCTACGTCCACGGCAAGAAGGTCTCGATCAAGGGCGCGAACGACGCCGTGAAGAACGGTATCGGCTACCTGTCCGAGGACCGCAAGCAGTTCGGCCTGCTCCTCGACAAGGACATCTCTTTCAACACGGGTATGGCTGCGATGGGCCACTTCAGCACCGCGACCGTCGTCGCGACGAAGAAGCTGCGCGAGGTGGCCAAGGACTACGTGGCGAAGCTGCGTACGCGCACCCCCTCCGTGGACGTCGAGCTGCGCAGCCTCTCCGGCGGCAATCAGCAGAAGGTCGTCGTGGCCAAGTGGCTGGAGCGCGACACTGACATCCTGATCTTCGACGAGCCGACGCGCGGCATCGACGTGGGCGCGAAGGACGAGATCTACACGCTGCTCGAGGACCTGGCGAAGCAGGGCAAGGCCATCATCGTGATCTCCTCGGAGCTGCCCGAGGTCCTGCGCCTGGCTAACCGCATCGCCGTCATGGCCCACGGCCGCATCATCGGCACCCTCAACAACGAGGACGCCACCCAAGAAAACATCATGGAACTGGCCACCGTCGGCCAGGAAGAAGCGAACGGAGAAGTCGCGTGAGCACCGTCGTCGACAACAAGGGCCTGGAGGCGCCGTCGCCTTTCAAGACCTTCATGAAGAACAATATGCAGCTGATGCTCGTCACGGTTGCGCTGTTCGTCATCTTGCTGTTCTTCAGCATCGCAGCCAACGGCTTCGCGAAGCCCAACATCTACCTGGACATCGTCCTGCAGTCGGCCTACACGGGCGTCATGGCGCTGGGCGCGACCTTCGTTATCGCGACCTCCGGCATTGACCTGTCCGTCGGTACGGGCATGAGCCTCGTGGCGGTTATGGCCGGTATCTTCCTGGCGGGCGACAAGATGAACCTGCCGCTCGGCCTCGGCCTCCTTCTGACGCTGCTGGTTGGCATGGCGATCGGCCTGGTCAACGGCCTCAACGTCTCCATCCTGGGCCTGCCGCCCTTCATCGCGACACTTGCGATGATGATGGTCGCCCGAGGCCTGGCGCTGATCATCTCCGACAAGGCCTCGATCACGATCGCGAACACCGGCTACAAGGCCATCGCGCGTGGTGAGATCATCCCCGGCGTCGCAAACGCCGTCCTGATCTTCGTGGTCCTCACCTTCCTGGCGACCTTCCTTATGAACAAGACGCTGCTCGGCCGCTACTCCCTCGCGATCGGCTCCAACGAGGAGGCCACGCGTCTGTCCGGCGTCAACGTCCGCCTGTGGAAGATCATCATCTACGTCGTCGCCGGTGCCTTCATGGCCATCGGTGCTGTCCTCTACTCCTCGCGTGGTGGCCTCGTCCAGCCCGCTGAGGGCGTGGGCATGGAGCTCAACGTTATCGCCGCAGCCGTCATCGGTGGCACCTCCCTCTCGGGTGGCCGCGCCTCGATCCCCGGCGCCCTGGTTGGTGCGATCATCATGGAGACCCTCAAGAAGGGCCTGACGATGATGGGTATCGCCGCCGAATGGCAGTTCGTCGTCACCGGTATCGTCCTGCTCCTGGCCGTCGTCATCGACAACATTCGCCGCGTTCGCGAGAACGCCGCCTGATTCTTACCCATTCAATTCACCCATCGTGGACCGACGTCGGTTCACGCACACCAAGGGCGGGAATGACCCCGCCACCCCACGAAAGGAAAACCAATGCGCCCCATCGGACGTATCTTCGCCGCCGCCGCCGTCGGCTCCATGGCCCTGGGCCTGGCTGCCTGCACGACTTCGTCGGACTCCTCCTCCTCGTCCTCCTCCGACGCCAAGCCCAGCGCGTCCTCCGGCTCCGCCAAGGTTGACACCTCCGGCGACATGCAGGATTGGGAGAAGGCCGCGGTCAAGGGTGACGGCACCAAGACCATCTACCTCGTCTCCAAGGGCTTCCAGCACCGCTTCTGGCAGGCCGTGAAGGAAGGCGCCGAGCAGGCTGGTGAGGAGCTGGGCTACCAGGTCAAGTTCGTCGGCCCGCAGGACGAGACCAAGGTGACCGAGCAGACCGACCAGCTGAAGTCCGCCCTGGACTCCGGCCCGGCCGCCATCGGCTTCGCCGCCCTCGACTCGAAGGCTGCCGCCGACCTGCTCACCGAGATCAACGGCAAGGGCATCCCGGTCGTTGCCTTCGACTCCGGCGTTGAGTCGGACATCCCCGTCACCACCGTCCAGACGGACAACAAGGCCGCCGCCGCCGAGGCCGCCAAGCACATGATCGAGCTCCTCAAGGGCAAGAAGGGCTCTGTCGGCATGGTCTGCCACGACGCGACCTCCACCACGGGCAAGCAGCGCTGCGAGGGCTTCAAGGAGTACTTCAAGGCCAACGCTCCCGCCGACCTGAAGCTCCTCGACGAGCAGATCGCCGGTGAGGTCACCAAGGCCGCCGACACCTCCAAGGCCATCATCCAGGCCAACGACGACATCGTCGGCATGTACGGCTCGAACGAGGCCGCTGCCTCCGGTATCGTCCAGGGCTCGCAGGAGACCGGCAAGGACGTCACCGTTGTCGGCTTCGACTCGGGCAAGACCCAGATCGACGCCATCAAGGGCGGCACCGAGGCTGGCGCCGTGACCCAGTCGCCCGTGAAGATCGGCTACTACACGGTCAAGGCCGCTGTCGTCGCGATCAACAAGGGCGAGCTGCCCAAGGTCATCGACTCGGGCTTCGCCTGGTACGACAAGATGAACATCGACAACGCCGAGATCAAGGCGAACCTGTACGAGTGAGCCGATAGCTCCATCGGGCACGAGGCCGGGGCTGGGGAAGTGACAAACTGACCTGGTGGCCCGCCGTGGGTCCCACTCCGCACCAGTGGGGTGGGACCTGCGGACCCGGCACTTTTTTGTTCAAAGGATCCGAGGGGGCGAGCGCCCCCGCGCTCCGACATCGACGTCACCATGAGGGATGAAGGAATAATGACAAACCACCCCCGCATCGGAATCCGCCCCACTATTGACGGCCGCCGCAAGGGCGTTCGTGAGTCGCTCGAAGAGCAGACCATGAACATGGCGAAGTCCGTCGCCGAGCTTTTCACCTCCAACCTGCGCTACCCGGACGGCAGCCCCGTCGAGGTCGTCATCGCTGACACCACGATCGGCCGCGTCCACGAGGCCCAGGCCTGCGCCGCGAAGTTCCGCGCGAACAACGTTGGCCTGACCCTGACGGTCACCCCCTGCTGGTGCTACGGCACCGAGACCACCGACATGGACCCCGCGATGCCGCACGCCATCTGGGGCTTTAACGGCACTGAGCGCCCCGGCGCCGTGTACCTCGCCGCCGCCCTGGCCGGCCACGCCCAGATCGGCATCCCCGCCTTCGGCATCTACGGCGAGCACGTGCAGGACGCTGACGACACCTCCATCCCCGAGGACGTGCGCACCCGCCTCCTCGACTACGCGACCGCCGGCCTGGCCGTCGCGCAGATGAAGGGTGAGGCCTACCTGTCCATGGGCTCCGTCTCCATGGGCATCGCCGGCTCCGTCGTCGACCCCGACTTCTTCGGCTCCTACCTCGGCATGCGCAACGAGTACATCGACATGACCGAGTTCACCCGCCGCATCGAAGAGGGCATCTACGATCACGAAGAGTACGAGCAGGCCTACCAGTGGATCCGCGAGAACTTCAAGCAGGGTAAGGATTGGAACCCGCCGGAGTGGCAGTACCCCGAGAAGCACGAGGACTGGTGGAAGTTCGTCACCAAGATGACGATCATCGCCCGCGACCTCATGCATGGCAACCCGCGCCTGGCCGAGCTGGGCTTTGAGGAAGAGGCCGGCGGCCACGGCGCCATCGCGGCCGGCTTCCAGGGTCAGCGTCAGTGGACCGACCACTTCCCCAACGGCGACGTTCTGGAGACCATCCTCAACACGAACTTCGACTGGACCGGCATCCGCCAGCCCTCCGTCGTGGCCACCGAGAACGACTCGCTCAACGGTGCCTCGATGCTGTTCGGCTACCTGCTGACCAACACGCCGCAGATCTTCTCCGACGTGCGTACCTACTGGAGCCCCGAGTCCATCGAGAAGGCCACCGGTTGGAAGCCCGAGGGCCGCGCGGCTGCGGGTCTGCTCGACCTGCGTAACTCCGGCTCGACCACGCTGGACGGCGCCGGCAAGGCCGTGCGCGACGGCGAAAACGTCATCAAGCCCTGGTACGAGTTCACTGAGGAGGACCGCGAGGCAACGCTCGAGGCCACGACCTTCCACCCGGCCTCGACCGGCTACTTCCGTGGCGGCGGCTTCTCGACCCACTTCCGTACCTCCGGCGAGATGCCCGTGACGATGTGCCGCATCAACCTGGTGCGCGGCCTCGGACCGGTCATGCAGATCGCCGAAGGCTACACGGTCGAGCTGCCCGACGAGGTCGCTTTCACCATCGAAGAGCGCACCAACATCGAATGGCCCACCACCTGGTTCGTCCCGAACCTGACGGGTGAGGGTGCCTTCAAGAGCGTCTACGACGTCATGAACGCGTGGGGCGCCAACCACGGTGCGATCTCCTACGGCCACATCGGTGGCCAGCTCATCACGCTGGCGTCGATGCTGCGCATCCCGGTCAACATGCACAACGTCCCCGCGGAGCGCGTGTTCCGCCCCAAGGCGTGGTCGCTGTTCGGCACCGAGTCCCTCGAAGCCGCGGACTTCCGCGCCTGCGAGACCTTCGGTCCGATGTACCGCTGATGCAACCACCGGTCGGGCTCGGGTGTCCTCTCTCCCCGAGCCCGACCGGGCTCGCCCCCACGCGGGGCACAACACCGGGATCCGGCCCCGGCCTCGCCGATGAGGAAAGCCGCACGAGAACCCAACGACGGGACGCGCCGCGCGAGGGCGTTTTGAGCAGGAGACCTTCAATGACCACCGTACTTGCTGTTGACCTTGGATCCGCATCCGGACGCGTCCTCGCCGGAACGCTGCACGACGGACGCCTCGACGTCACCGACATCCACCGCTTTAAGCACGAGGCCCGCCGCCGCGAAGACGGCACCCTCACGTGGGATGTGGCCACGATGGAGGCCGAGACGATTACCGGCCTGAAGAAGGCCCTCGAACAGTTCCCGGATGCCCGCGCGGTCTCCATTGACACGTGGGGCGTGGATTGGGCTCCCCTCGACGAGAACGGTGAGCTCGTCGGCGACGTCGTCGCCTACCGCGACGAACGCACCTCCCGCACCCTTGACGCATTCCGCGATCGCATTGGCGACCGCGAGTTCTTCGACCTGACCGGTAACCAGCCGGCCACCATCAACACGGCGAACCAGCTGTTCGCTTACCTGCAGGAAAACCCCGCCGACGCGCAGCGTGTCGCGGCTGCCCTCTTCCTGCCCGACTACTTTGCGTACCGCCTCACCGGCGTCGTCGGCTGGTCGCGCACGATCGCCTCGACCTCCGGCCTGCTTACCCCGGGCGGCGGCGACTTTAACGACGAGGTCTTCAACCGTCTCGGTATCCCGCGCGGCTGGTTCGGTGACCTCGCCGCCGACCGCACCGTTGTCGGCCCCTGCACGGTCCCCGGCCTCGAAACCCTCACCGTCGTGCGCGGCGGTGCCCACGACTCCGCGTGCGCCGTCCACGGCCTGCCCATCGAGGAAGGCAAGCGCGCCTACTTCCTGTCCTGCGGCTCCTGGTCCGTCCTCGGCGCCATCGAGGATAAGCCCCTCATGAGCGACGCCGCCTTCGACCTGGGCATCACGAACGAGGGCCGCACCGACGGAGGAGTGCGCCCGCTCTTCAACATCACCGGCATGTGGATCCTCCAGGAGATTCAGCGCCAGTGGGAGCGCGAGGGCACGCCCACCGACACCGACGAGCTGGTCGCGCAGGCCCGCGAACTGCCCGCCGCGTCCGGTGTTTTCGACCCCGACGAGGAAGCCTTCGCCACCCCCGGCGACATGCAGCGCAAGATCGACGAGGCCTTGGATGCCCAGGGCGCGGCACGTCCCGACTCCATGGCCGGCTATGTGCGCGTCATCATCGAGTCCTTCGCCCGCCGCTACGCCCGTGCCATCGGCGAGCTGACCGAGGCCACGGGGAAGGCCCCCGACCAGCTCAACCTCGTGGGCGGCGGCGCACGCAACCGCCTCCTGTGCGACCTGACCGCCCAGATCTCGGGAGTCACCGTCGTGCGCGGCCCCATCGAGGCCTCGACCTTCGGCTCCCTCCTCGCCCAGCTCGAAACCATCGGTGCTCTCGCCGAGGAAGATCGTGCCTCCGTCATCGCAGCCAGTGCAGCAACCCATGTCCACGTCCCGACCCGCAGCTAAGAAGGTCTCGCTCGCCGACATCGCGCGGCGCGCAGGCGTCTCGACCAACACGGTCTCGCGCGTCGTGCGCGGGGACCCTGAGGTGTCCGAAAAGACGCGCGCGCGCATCGCGAAACTCGTCGAGGAGCTGGGCTACGTGCCCAACTATGCGGCGCGCGCGCTCGCGGCCAAACGCACCAATGTGCTGCAGGTCGTCCTGGCCGCCCCCATGTTCCACGGACACGGGCGCGTGCTGCTGTCGATCCTCAACGCCTCGTCGCAGGCCGGGTACCACGTGTCCATGTCCTACGCGTACGGGCCGGACGGGCAGCTGCGCAACGACTTCGCTCCCTTCGACGTCGACGGCGTCATCATCCTGGGAGGCCAGGACCCGACGATCGACGTTGCGATTGAATCGGGTAAGCGCTTCCCGACCGTCCTCGTCTTGACGAGCGAAAAGGGCCTCGACGGTATCTCGACCGTCGCTGTCGACAACGTGCGCGGGGCGCGCCTGGCCACCGAGCACCTGCTCGCCCAGGGGCTCACCGACGTCGTTCACGTCTCTGGTCCCGCCGGTTGGTCGGACGCGCAGATGCGCAGGCTCGGTTATGAGCAGGCATGCGCGTCCTACGATATCGAGCCCGTCGTCCTCCAGCCCGACTCGTGGGACTCTCGCGATGGCTACGACGTCATGCGTGCGGCCGGCCGTCTGCCCCAGGGCATCCAGACCGCGAACGACCAGCTGGCCCTCGGCGCCATGCGCTACATCTACGAGCGCGGGGGAGTGGTTCCGCGCGACGTGCGTGTCGTCGGCTTCGACGACATTGACGGCGCGGACTCCTACGCACCTCCGCTCACGACGATCCACCAGCCCTTCGATCGCCTGGGACGCACGGCCGTGCGCCTTGTGCGTTCGCTCATGGGCGGCGGTCCCTCACAGGACATCGTCCTCGACCCCGAGCTGGTCATCCGGGCCAGTTCACACCTGTAAGAAAGGCACGTTCATGCTCTATGGACCTATGACGCACCCGCAGTTCCTGCGTGCGCTCGCGGCCGCCGGCCACGGCTCGAAGATTCTGCTGGCGGATGCGAACTACCCGCACACGACGGGTGTGAACCCGCGCTGCGAACTCATTTCGCTCAACCTTGCCCCGGGTCTCCTGGATGTCAGCCAGGTCCTTGACGTCCTCAAGCGCACGATTCCGATCGAGCGCGCCGAGATCATGACCCCCGCCCCCGACGCCGATCCGGTCGAGATCCCGATCCACGACGAGTTCCGCGCTGCTCTGCCCGGCGTGGAGTTCGGCGAAATTTCCCGCTGGGACTTCTACGATGCCGCACGCGACGAGAACGTCGGCATCATCGTTGCGACGGGCGAGCAGCGCCTGTACGGCAACCTGCTCCTGACGGTCGGCGTGCGCCAGCCCGGGGAGTAAAACCTGTTTGCCGCCCCAGGGCGTGCCTTGTTGCATCGGTGACGAACGCTTTCGTTTCGTTTTCGTTTCAACTGGATGGTGACTCCGGGGTGGAGACGACAGTTTCATAGCTGGTGGGTGGCTCGAGCGAGCTGCCCACCAGCGCGTTTATCCTTGCAATATCGTCGAATAATGAAGAATGGACAGCGTTGCCCTGAACGTTTGTGCGCCCCGCGTGCACCTGCGTGAATCTTCTTCTCGTGATGTTGCATACTTTCGTTTTAGTGACTATTCTTTTCTTAACGAAAGGGAAAGCGACAAAGAAAGTCGCTGATTCTGTAAAGAGGTGCCCCATGGGACGTGCAGAAGAACGCACGAACTACATCCTGGATCGCCTCGCCCGGGAGGGTGAGGTGAGCGTCGCGCAGCTTGCCTCCGATCTGGGAGTTTCGCCCGTCACCGTGCGCGCGTCGCTCAAGTCTCTCGACGAGCAGGGCTACCTCGTGCGCACCCACGGAGGAGCCCGTCCCACCACCTTCCGCAACATTCACCTGCGTCAGAACGATCGTGTTGAGATCAAGGAGCGCATCGCTCGTGCCGCCGCCGACATGATCCACGACGACGATCGCATCATGATCGAGGCCGGCACCACCTGCGCCCTCATCGTCAAGTACCTCACCGGCAAGCGTGGGGTTCAGGTTCTCACCAACTCCGTGCTCGTCTTTGCTAACGCCCGCTCCAACCCGAACCTGAACATCACGCTGACGGGTGGGCACTTCCGCGCCGAGTCCGAGTCCCTCGTGGGGCCGGTCGCCGAGCGCGCCATTAATGACTTCAACGCTCGCGTCGCGTTCCTCGGGACCGACGGGTTCAGCGTTGATCGGGGTCTGACCACCCAGCTCGTAGAAGGTGGACAGGTCGGCTCCATTATGCGTACCCGCGCACAAGAGACGTGGCTGCTCGCTGACTCCTCCAAGTATGGGGAAGCCGGCTTTGTCAGCTTCATGGGGATCGACGAGGTCACCGGAATCATCACCGACGATGAGATCCCCGAAGAATCCATCAAGGAATTGGCCGAGCGCACGAAGCTGCGCATCGTCTAGGAGGAATTACATGGCCACCATCGTGGTGATGCCCCAGCTGGGCAACTCTGTTGAGTCATGCATCATCGTCGAGTGGATGATCGCAGAAGGCGACACCGTCTCCGTCGACCAGACGCTCGCGTCCATCGAGACCGACAAGTCGACCATGGAGGTGCCCTCGACCGCCGAGGGTACCGTCCTGAAGCTCCTGTGGGAGGAAGGCGACGAGGTCCCCGTGAAGGATCCGCTCATCATCGTCGGTGAGCCCGGAGAGGATATCTCCGGCCTCGTTCCCGGTGGCGACGCTGCCCCCGCCGAAGCCGACGCTCCCGCCGAGCAGGCCGCCGCTGCCCCCGAGGCTGCCGCTCCCGCCTTCGCGACCGAGCGCGCCACCGGCGCCGTCTCCCCGCGCGCCCGCGCCCTCGCCGCTTCGAACGGCGTCGACGCTTCCGCTATCGCCGAGGGCTCCGGCCCCCACGGCCGCGTCATCGAGCGTGACGTCGCCGCCGCGATCGCCGCCGGCCCCGTCCTGACCTCCGCCGCGCGCGCCGCCGGTGTGAGCGCCGCCGAAGGCACCGGCATCGGTGGACGTGTGTCCGTCGCCGACGCCGGCCGCACCGCCGAGGCCGCGCCCGCCGCCGCTGTCGCCGCCCCCGCCGCGGCCGCCGACTTCCCCGGTGCCTCGACCTCCGCCCCGCTCAAGGGCGTGCGCAAGGTCGTCGCCAAGCGCATGATGGAGTCCCTGACCTCCACCGCCCAGCTGACCCTCAACACGACGGCCAACGCCGCCGGCATCCTCGCGATGCGCAAGAAGGTCAAGAACGCCGACGAGGCCCTGGGCCTGAACAAGATCACGCTCAACGACCTGGTCTGCTTCGCGGTGTCGCGCACCCTGCTCAAGTATCCCGTGTTCAACGCTCACCTGGAGGACGGCGTCCTCACCGAGTTCGAGCAGGTCCACCTCGGCTTCGCGTGCGACACCCCGCGCGGCCTCCTCGTCCCCGTCATCCGCTCCGCGCAGGCCCTGGGCCTCAAGGCGTTCTCCGACGAGGCCAAGCGCCTTGCCGGCGGCGCGATCGACGGCTCCCTGTCGCCCGACTTCCTGAGCGGCGGCACCTTCACGGTCTCCAACATCGGTTCCTTCGGTATCGAGACCTTCACCCCCGTCATCAACCTGCCCCAGACGGCCATCCTGGGCGTTGGCGCGATCACCCCGCGCCCGACCGTGGCCGGAGACGGCTCGATCGGCGTCGAGCAGCGCCTCAACCTGTCGCTGACGATCGACCACCAGGTCATCGACGGCGCGGACGGCGCTCGCTTCCTGCGCGACCTGGTTGCCGCCATCGAAAACATCGACGTGACCGTTCTGGCCTGAGGAAAGAGGAATACTCATGAGTGACACGCATTTTGACGTCATCGTCCTCGGTGCGGGCCCCGGCGGCTACCTGGCCGCCGAGCGCCTCGGACACGCGGGCAAGAAGGTCGCCCTCGTTGAGGAGCAGTACCTGGGCGGCACCTGCCTGAACGTGGGCTGCATCCCCACCAAGACCCTGCTCAACGGCGCGAAGAACTACCTGCACGCCAAGGAAGCCAGCCAGTTCGGCGTGGACGCCCAGGGCGTTGCCGTCAACTGGACGCAGATGCAGGCCTGGAAGGATCAGGTCGTCAAGGGCCTGGTCGCCGGCGTCGCAGCCACCGAGCGCAAGGCGGGCGTGACCGTCATCAATGGACGAGGCCACCTCGACGCCCCCGGTCGCGTGACCGTCGAGGGCACGACCTACACCTCGGATCACGTCATCATCGCGACGGGCTCCGTGCCGGCCATGCCCCCGCTGCCCGGCACCCAGGACAACCCCGCGCTGGTCGACTCCACGGGCATCCTCTCGCTGCCCGAGGTCCCGGCTCGCCTCGCGATCATCGGCGGCGGCGTCATCGGCGTCGAGTTCGCCTCCCTGTACTCCACCCTCGGCTCCCAGGTGACCGTCATCGAGATGGCCCCCGAGATCCTGCCCTTCATGGACGATGACCTGGCCGCCAAGGCCCGCGCCGCCATGAAGGACGTGACCTTCGAGCTGGGCTGCCGCGTCGAGTCCCTCGACGGAGGCACCGTCCACTACTCCAAGGGCGAGGAGAAGCTGAGCGTCGAGGCCGACGTGGTCCTCATGGCCGTTGGCCGCCGTCCCGCGACGGTGGGCTGGGGCGCCGAAGAGGCCGGCCTCGAGATCAACCGCGGCATCGTCGTCGACGACACGATGCGCACCAACCTGCCCAACGTGTGGGCCATTGGTGACGTCACCGGACGTTCCCTCCTGGCGCACGCTGCATACCGCATGGCGGAGATCGCCTCGGCGAACATCCTCGACCCCTCCGCGAAGAAGCGCGGCGAGGTCATGCGCTGGCACACCGTCCCGTGGGCCGTCTTCTCGATCCCCGAGGCCGCCGGCGTTGGTCTGACCGAGTCCGCCGCCAAGCGCGAAGGCCGCGAGGTCCTCGTTGCCAAGGTGCCCGCCCTCATGTCCGGCCGCTTCATCGCGGAGAACGGCTTCAAGGCCCCCGGCGAGGCGAAGATCCTCGTCGATCCGAAGACCCACCAGGTGCTGGGCATCCACGTCCTGGGTGCGTACGCCGCCGAGATGATCTGGGGCGCTCAGGCCGTCCTTGAGATGGAACTGACCGTCGAGGACCTGCGCCAGGTCGTCTTCCCGCACCCCACGGTCTCCGAGGTCATCCGCGAAGCCGCGTGGGCCGTCAAGCTCTAACGAACATCCCCTACGTCAAGGAAGAGTAGAAAAATGACTCAGTCTCTTATCATCGACCCCAATGAGGTGCGTCGCCCCGGGTACGTGAAGTTCCCCGAGGTCCCCGTCAACCAGTACACCTTCGACCGTGACACCGAGATCGCCCGCTACGGCGAAAAGGGCATGGTCCAGATGCTCCACGACATGATCGTCGTGCGCACCTTCGAGTCGATGCTGGACTCCATCAAGAAGACCGGCGCCTGGGAAGGCGTCGAGTACAACCACCCCGGCCCCGCCCACCTGGGCATCGGCCAGGAGAGCGCCTACGTCGGCCAGAGCTTCGTGCTGTCGCCCGATGACTTCATCTTCGGCTCGCACCGCTCTCACGGCGAGATCCTCGCCAAGTGCTACTCGGCCATGCACCAGATGGACGAGAGCCAGCTCGAGGGCATCATGAAGGGCTTCCTCGGCGGCGAGACCCTGTCCTACGCCGAGAAGATCGACTACAAGGACACGAAGGACCTCACCGAGAACTTCATCCTCTTCGGCGCCCTCGCCGAAATCTTCGCCCGCAAGTCCGGCTTCAACCGCGGCCTGGGCGGCTCGATGCACACCTTCTTCCTGCCCTTCGGCTCCTACCCGAACAACGCGATTGTCGGTGGCTCCGCCCCCGTCGCCAACGGTGCGGCCCTCTTCAAGCGCATCAACCGCAAGCCCGGCATCGTCATCTCCAACGTCGGTGACGCCGCCCTGGCCTGTGGCCCCGTGTGGGAGGCCATGAACTTCGCGGCCATGGACCAGTTCCGCTCGCTGTGGCGCGAGGAGGACGGTGGCAACCCGCCGATCCTGTTCAACTTCTTCAACAACTTCTACGGCATGGGCGGCCAGACCTTCGGCGAGACCATGGGCTACGAGATCCTCGCCCGCGTGGGCGCGGCCCTCAACCCCGAGGCCATGCACGCCGAGCGCGTCGACGGCCTCAACCCGCTGGCCGTCGCGGATGCGACCACCCGCAAGAAGAAGATCCTCGAGGAGGGCCGCGGCCCCGTCCTCATGGACACCATCACCTACCGCTTCTCCGGCCACTCGCCGTCGGACGCCTCCTCGTACCGCACGAAGGAAGAGGTCGAGCTGTGGGAGCAGGTGGACTGCATCAAGGAGTACAGCAACCTGCTCATCTCCAACGGCCTGACCACGCAGGACGAGATCGACGGCTACACGGCCTCGCTGACCGAGAAGCTCGTCAAGGTCCTCAAGCTCTCGATCGACGACGAGACCACCCCGCGTGTTGCCGACGGCTACATCGACTCCGTCATGTTCTCCAACGAGAAGGTCGAGGCCTTCGACGACGCGACCCCCGAGATCGACCTCGAGGACAACCCGCGCGTCAAGGCGCTGGCCAAGAAGGTGCGTACCTCCGTCGACGAGAACGGCAAGCCCGTCTCCAAGATGCGCATGTACCAGTTCCGTGACGGCCTGTTCGAGGCCATGCTGCACCGCTTCAAGACCGACCCGACGATGGCCGCTTGGGGCGAGGAAAACCGCGACTGGGGCGGCGCCTTCGCCGTCTACCGTGGCCTGACCGAGGCCCTGCCTTACCGTCGCCTGTTCAACTCGCCCATCGCCGAGGCCTCGATCGTGGGCGCCGGCGTCGGCTACGCGATGGCCGGTGGCCGCGCGGTCGTCGAACTCATGTACTGCGACTTCCTGGGCCGCTCCGGTGACGAGGTCTTCAACCAGATGGCCAAGTGGCAGTCGATGAGCGCTGGCCTGCTCAAGATGCCTCTCGTCCTGCGCGTGTCCGTGGGTGCGAAGTACGGCGCTCAGCACTCCCAGGACTGGAGCGCGCTCGTCGCTCACATCCCGGGCCTGAAGGTCTACTTCCCGACCACCCCGACCGACGCCAAGGGCATGCTCAACCTGGCACTCGCCGGAACCGACCCGGTCGTGTTCCTCGAAAGCCAGAAGCTCTACGACAAGGGCGAGGACTTCGAGCCCGGCGGCGTGCCCGAGGGCTACTACGAGACCGAAGAGGGCGAGCCGGCGATCCGCCGCGAGGGCACCGACATCACGATCGCTGCATACGGCGCGACCGTGTACAAGGCCCTCGAGGCCGCGGACGTCCTGGCTGAGAAGTACGGCCTGAGCGCCGAGGTCATCGACCTGCGCTTCGTCGCCCCGCTCAACTACGACAAGCTCATTGCCTCCGTGAAGAAGACCGGTCGCCTGGTCCTCACCTCGGACGCCGTCGAGCGTGGCTCCTTCCTCAACACGGTCGCCGCCAACGTGCAGACCCTGGCCTTCGACGCGCTCGACGCGCCGATCGCCGTCGTCGCCTCGCGCAACGGCATCACGCCCGGACCCGAGATGGAGTCGTACTTCTTCCCGCAGGTCTCCTGGATCCTCGACGCGATTCACGAGCGCATCCTCCCGCTGCCCGGCCACGTGCCCACCACGAAGCACGCGACCGAGGCCGAGATCGCGCGCCTGAACCGCGCGGGACTCTGAGGCGCTGGGGGCGGGCCGTTCCCCTTTCCGGCCCGCCCCCGTCCTTGGCTCGCATTCCCTGACGCGAGCCCGCGAGGCCGGGGCTACACTCCTCCT
Source organism: Schaalia odontolytica (assembly GCF_005696695.1). Taxonomy (NCBI): domain Bacteria; kingdom Bacillati; phylum Actinomycetota; class Actinomycetes; order Actinomycetales; family Actinomycetaceae; genus Schaalia; species Schaalia odontolytica. The sequence continues at coordinate 525,932 of NZ_CP040006.1, forward strand.
CACCGTGCCCCGGCCTCGCCCACATACTTGTTTCAATACCGTTTTTCTCCACCCAACGAAGAGATGGCAGAACCCATGGACATCACCAACGACCCGGCCGCAACCCCGGCCCAGCGCATCGAGGCGCTGCGCGCCGGCGTGGCCGACGAGCACTTCCCCAGCTGGGTGCCCGAGTCGAACAACCACATCCACACGTGCTTCTCGTTCAGCCCCTACACGCCCACGCACGCCGCCCTGCTGGCGCGCCGCAACGGCCTGCGCGTCGTCGGCTCGGTCGACCACGACTCGATCGGCGCCGCCGCTGAGATGAGCGAGGCGACCCGCATCCTGGGCATGGGTTCCGTCACCGGCTTCGAGATCCGCGCCCGCTTCGGCGAAGGAACGCCGCTCGCGCAGCGCAAGCTCAACAACCCCGATTCCGAGGGCGTCGCCTACATGACGGTCCAGGGCGTGCCCGCTCCGGCCCGCGAAAAGGTCGCCGAGTGGCTCGCCCCCAAGCGCGCCGCCCGCCTCGAGCGCACCCTCGCCATGGCCGAGAGCGCCAACAAGATCCTCACCGACCTGGGCCTGGAACCCTTTGACCCGCAGGCCGACATGGTCGGCATCTCCCAGTACGCCAATGGGGGCGGGATCACCGAGCGTCACCTGCTGGCCGCCATGGCCTCGGCCCTCATCCGTGGTTTCGGCGGCGGTCCCGCCCTGGTCCAGGGTCTGGACTCGATGGGCGTTGAGATTCCCGAGTCCCTCGCGCGCGTCCTGTCCGACGCCGACAACCCGCACCTCATGTACGACCTGCTGGGCGTCCTGAAGGCCAACTACCTGGATCGCATCTACATCCAGCCCACCGACGAGCTGCCGAGCGCGGCCGAGGTCGTTGAGTTCGCCGACTCGGTCGGTGCGATCGCCACTTACGCCTACCTGGGCGACGTGTCAGCCTCGCCGACCGGCGACAAGAAGGCCGAGAAGTTCGAGGACGACTTCCTCGATGAGCTCTTCGAGCACATGGAGTCGATCGGCCTGCGCGCCGTCACCTACATGCCCCCGCGTAACACCCCCGAGCAGCTCGAGCGCATCCACGCGCTCGCGGCCGCCCACGGCATGCTCGAAATCTCGGGCGTGGACATCAACCAGCCCCGCCAGCGCTTCACCTGCGAGGAACTGCGCCGCCCCGAGTTCGCGGACCTCAACGAGGCCACGTGGGCCCTCGTTGCGCACGAGGCCCTGTCCTCCGTGGACCCCTCGCTGCACCTGCTGGGCCGCACGGGTCGCCTGACCCCCGAGGCCCTCGCCGAGCGCATCAGCCAGTACGCACCCCTGGGGCGCGCGATTGCCGACGGCGAGGACGCCGCCGCTGTTGCCGCCCGAGCCACATCGATTAACTGACGAGTATCGTCAAGAAAGAGAGACATCATGAGTAACGCTCCCGAGGTACGCGGGCTCTTCCTCAAGGCCCTCGGCCGCCCGGTTATCGTGGCCCCCAGCTCGGCGGAGCCGACCGTCACCTTCGACGGCCCGCTCACCGAGGTGTGCCCCTGCTCCCTGAAGGAGACGGAGCTTCCCGTCGTCGTGCGCGCCGGCGAGGAGACCTTCGAGGTCCGCGCCACCGCCACGGGTGAGCGCGCCATCAACGGCCGCGTCGCCCTCGTCACGGGTGGTGCCCAGGGCTTCGGTGCGGAGATCGCGCGCGGTCTGGTGGACGCCGGCTGCTTCGTGTACGTCGCCGACCTGAACGGCGAGGGTGCGGCAGCCAAGGCGGCCGAACTCGGCGGTGAAGGCGTTGCCCACCCGATCACGGTCAACGTCGCCGACGAGGAATCCGTCGCCGCGATGGCCTCCGAGATTGAGCGCGTCACCGGCGGCCTTGACCTGGTCGTCTCCAACGCGGGCATCGTGCGCGCGGGCTCGGTCCTCGAGCAGGACGCCTCGGCGTTCCGCCTGTCCACCGACATCAACTACGTGGCCTTCTTCCTGGTCACCAAGCACCTGGGCCAGCTCCTGGCTCGCCAGCACTCGACCGCCCCCGAGTGGCTGACCGACATCATCCAGATCAACTCCAAGTCCGGCCTCGTCGGCTCGAACAAGAACGCCGCCTACGCGGGCTCGAAGTTCGGCGGTATCGGCCTGGTCCAGTCCTTCGCCCTCGAGATGGTTGCTCACGGCGTGAAGGTCAACGCGATCTGCCCCGGCAACTTCTACGACGGCCCGCTCTGGTCCGACCCGGACCGCGGCCTCTTCGTCCAGTACCTGAACTCCGGCAAGGTGCCCGGCGCCAAGACGGTTGCCGACGTCAAGGAGTTCTACGAGGCGAAGGTCCCCATGCGCCGTGGCGCCCAGGGCATCGACGTTCTGCGTGCGATCTTCTACATCGTCGAGCAGGAATACGAGACCGGCCAGGCCGTGCCCGTCACGGGCGGCCAGGTGATGCTCTCCTGACAGTGTCACGAGGCCGGGGACACATGCGGGTTTCTCCGGAGCTCCCCGGCCTCGTCCTTTCTTCCCACGTCCAGTAGTTTTTCCAGTGAAAGAGTCAGTCATGACCCAGATTCCCGCCACTCAGTACGCGATTCAGATCGTCGGCAAGGAAGAGTTCGTCGTTAACCCGGCGAAGCCCGTTGACCCCGTTGGCCCGACGCAGATCATGCTCGAGGTCGAAGCCTGCGGCATTTGCTTCTCTGATACGAAGCTGCTCCACCAGTTTGATGGCCACCCGCGCAAGTCGGACGTGGTGGCGGGTATCGACCTGGATGCTCTCAAGGACATTCCGTCCTACCACCCGAACCAGGAGGCCGTGACGCCCGGCCACGAGCCCGTCGTCCGCGTCGTGCAGGTCGGCGAGAAGGTCACGCACTTCAAGGTCGGCGACCGCCTGCTGGTCCAGGCTGACTGGAAGCACCTGCGTACCGCAAAGTCGAACGGTGCCTTCGGCTACAACTTCGACGGCGCCCTCGAGGAGTTCGTTGTCGTCGACGAGCGCTGCGTCGTGTCCCCGGAGGGCGAAGAGTTCCTCATCCACGTGTCGGAGGGCCCGTCGGCCGCGGCAGTCGGCCTCATCGAGCCCTGGGCGACCGTTGAGGGCTCCTACGCGTGGGCCGAGCGCAACCACGTCGCCGACGGTGGCCGCCTGCTGGTCGTTGGCGAGGGCGATATCGACGCCCTGACCGCCGAGCACAAGCCCGCCGAGGTCGTGCGCGTTGCCGCTGACGCCATCGAGGGCGTCGAGGGAGAGTTTGACGACATCGTGTTCTTCGGCGCGGACGCCGACGCGATCGAGAAGGCTGCGCTCCTGATCGGTACCCGCGGCACCATGTGTGTCGTCCTGGGCGGCGAGAAGATCTCGCGCAAGGTGTCCCTGGACATCGGCCGCGTCCACTACGACTTCACCCGCTTCTGCGGCACGACCGGCTCGGATCCGCGCGAGGGCTACGCCTGGATCCCCGCCAACGGCGACCTGCGCGAGAACGACAAGTGTGTCTTCGTCGGCGCCGCTGGCCCGATGGGTGTCATGCACACGATGCGCGCCGTTACCTCGGGTGTTCCCGGCCTCAGCGTCGTTGGCACGGACCTGTCGGACGAGCGCCTGGCCAACCTGACGAAGGTTGTCGGCCCGACCGCCGAGAAGAACGGCGTGCCGCTGGACATCGTCAACACCTCCTCGACGCCCCTGGAGTACGGCTACACCTACGCGACGTGCCTCGTGCCCGTCCCGGCGCTGGTCTCCCAGGCTGTCGACCTGCTGGCCGAGGGCGGCATCCTGAACGCGTTCGCCGGTATCCCGGCCGGCACCTTCGGCGACTTCGACCTGCAGGGCATCATCGAACGCCGGATCTTCATGCTGGGCACCTCCGGCTCGGACGTCTCCGACATGCGCACGGTCCTGCGCAAGATCGAAGCCGGCATTATCGACACCACGATCTCCCTGTGGGCGATCACCGGCATGGCGGGCTTTGGCGACGCCATCAACGCGGTGATGGACCGTACCTCGGGCGGCAAGATCATGGTCTTCCCGATGATGCACGACCTGGGCCTGACCCCCGTGTCCGAGCTCGCCGAGAAGCTGCCGACGGTCGCCGCGAAGCTTGACGCCGCCGGCCTGTGGACCAAGGAGGCCGAGGAGGCGCTGCTCGCCACCCGCTGAGCGCTCCGCCTAGACCTTCGCCCCGGCCTCGTCTGTCACTCGGACGAGGCCGGGGCCTTCTTTCTCTGCGATAATGAGGGGGCAAGCGTTGCGGGATGGAACGAGGAGGTTCCCATGACGGTCAACGATCACGCCTCGCAGGAGCGTTACGTGGCGTTGCAGGCATGGCTGTGCGGGCAGATGTCCCCGCGTGCGCCTCACGCGGCGGACCTCTTTGCGCAGGACAGGGAGTGCCTCTACGATGCCTTCCTGTCCGTGCTCATTGGCACGGGGCTGGGATTCATCGCCTACGACGACATCCGCTTCCACCACGGCCTCTACGCCTTCGACTTTTTCGTGGGCGACGTCCACGCGCCACCCCGGCGTGGGGGAGCGGACGGGCCGGGGGAGTCCCGCGCGGCAGGGCAGCTCTCCCCGGCGGTCGCCACCCCGGCGATGTGCCACGCGATTGTCGACACGTGGCTCGGTGACGTGGGCAGGCACATCCACTTCGTGGCATCTGTGATTGCCTCCGTGGCCACCCTCGAGCTCGTCGCCGACGTGAGCGTCGACGAGTGTGTCTTTGAGTGTGACCTGCCGCCGGGCTACGCCTGCTCCACCGCAAACAAACCGTGGGAAGACGGCAGCCTGCCAATTGGCGCGCTCGATTCATCTCTGGTGGTCCCCGGTCCTCTCATTCACCTCGAGGCGCGCCCGCGCTACAAGGGACAGGCCCTGTCCCCCTTGGGCTTTACCGAGGCCTTGGCATCGGCCGTGCAGATGGGGCTCTCCGTGGAGTCGTCCTCTGCGTTCGCCTTCGGGGCCGCCGCCACTCTGCGCGCCCCGCACGGGGGCCCTGAGATGCTCGGGTGGGCTGCCGACGCAGTGGCTCGCGCCCTGTCCGCGTGCGGGTACACCGGGGTAGTGCAGATCCGAGCGCGCTTCGCTCACGCGCCGGCGTAGTATCTGACCGCCGCGCCGTCGCGCATAACGAAGCCCCGGCCTCGTCCGTTGAGACGAGGCCGGGGCAAGTTGCTAGAGGAGCGGACCCTTAAGCGTTGGTCTTCTCTGCGGCGACGGGAGCGTCGTCCTTCCAGAAGTCCAGCTCGTCGGGGTTCAGCCCGATCGAGGAGGCCTTGAAGTGCGGCTCGAGGCCGGCCTTGCGCTGGGCGACGTAGTCGTTCGCGCAGCGGATGGCCTGGTTGCCGAGGATGACGATGACGGGCAGGTTGATGAGCGCCATGAGGCCCATCAGGATGTCGCCCAGGTTCCATGCGACCTCGAACTTGAGGAGCGCGCCCGCGAAGACGAGCAGCGCGGCGACGGCGCGGAAGATCGAGAGCATCCAGTGCTTCATGTTCTTGTTGCGCAGCAGGAAGCGGAAGTTCACCTCGGCGTAGTAGAAGTTGCCCACCAGCGTCGTGAACGCGAAGAGGAACAGCGCGACCGAGATGAAGACCTGCGCGACCGGCTGGCCGAGGACCGTGGCCATCGCGTCCTTCACGAGGGGAGCGCCCGTCACGCCGTTGTCATTGCCAACGCCCGAGGAGAGAACCACGAATGCGGTGAGCGTGCAGATCACCATGGTGTCGATGAAGACGGAGAGCATCTGGACGAGGCCCTGCTTCGCCGGGTGCGACACGGAGGCGGAGGCGGCGGCGTTCGGCGCGGAACCGACGCCGGCCTCGTTCGAGTAGAGGCCGCGCTTGATGCCGTACATCATTGCGGAGCCCGCGAAGCCACCGAAGATGGCCGGGAAGTCGAAAGCGCCGCTGAAGATCGCCGAGAACATCGCGGGAATGTTCTGGTAGTTGAGCGCGACGACAACCAGGCCGACGCCCAGATAGATGATGGCCATGACCGGCACAAGCAGGGCGGTGACGTCGGTGAGACGACGCGTGCCGCCGAAGATCGAGCCGGCCATGAGGACCGCGAGGACGGCACCGACGATCCACGGGGTCCATTCGTTCGCCCAGCTGTACTCGGTGAACGCGTCGGCAACGTTAAAGGAGGCGAGCAGATTGAAGCCACCCATGTAGGTCAGAATGAGCACCGACGCGAAGAGCGTGGCCAGCCAGTTCTGCTTGAGGGCCATCTGAATGTAGTAGGCGGGACCACCGTAGGAGTGGTGGGGACCCTGCTTCTTGTAGATCTGCGCGAGCGTCGACTCGATGAACGCGGATGCGCCACCGAGGGTCGCGATGACCCACATCCAGAACACGGAGCCGGCGCCGCCGAGCGTCACCGCTGTCGCCACACCGGCAATGTTGCCGACGCCCACGCGCGAGGCCGTGGAGACCATCAGAGCGCGGAACGAAGAAACCTCGCCTTCCTCGTGGGGAGGCTCGGTCACGACGCGGATCGCTTCCTTAAACAGGCGCAGCGGAAGAGCGCGCGTGCGGATGAAGAAGTACAGGCCAACGCCAATCAGAAGGGCGACAAGCAAGTACGTATACATAAAGCCCGAGATAGCATCCAGGGTGCCGGCAAGATCAAAAGCCGGACGCAGAGTTCCATTCATCGTTGTTCCTAGCGTTGATGGATGTTCGTGGACACGGCAAGGCCGCGCTGATGGTCCCGAGTATAGCCCGTCGGTCAACGAAAGGTAAAGAGTTTACTAAAAAACGTGATGGCGTAGGCCGTGTGGGCAGTTCAGACGCTGATGATCGGTGACCCTGCGTTGAGTTACTCGTGAATCTTGCGAGTGCTGGCGCACATTTCGCCCAAATCCTTGTGGTCTGGAGCATTAAAATCGCCGATTTTGGAGCAATTTGGCCGTGTATAGCACAAGAAATCGTTGATATTCTGCGAAAGTTGAGGTGTAGCTGGATAGATTGCGCTTGATTTGACGATGCTCGGACAAGTGCGTATTGTTTTCCTTGTTGCGCCGAACGGCAGCGAACGAAGCGAAAAGCTCGAGTCGCGGAAACATGGCGCGGAACACCTTTCGAAAACATGCGAGATATTCGTGTGCGCTTGATCGTGTGGGTGTTGTTTGTGAACTCGATAGTGTGTTTGTTTGTTTTTTATGCCTGTTTTTTGTTTTTGAGTGTTTTTGGTTGGGATTGCTGGCTGGCCTTTTTTGGTTGGTTGGTTTTTCTGGGCTTTAACGTTTTTGTTTTTGTTCGGAGAGTTTGATCCTGGCTCAGGACGAACGCTGGCGGCGTGCTTAACACATGCAAGTCGAACGCTGAAGCCCAGCTTGCTGGGTGGATGAGTGGCGAACGGGTGAGTAACACGTGAGTAACCTGCCCCCTTCTTTGGGATAACGCCCGGAAACGGGTGCTAATACTGGATATTCACTGGCCTTCGCATGGGGGTTGGTGGAAAGGTTTTTTCTGGTGGGGGATGGGCTCGCGGCCTATCAGCTTGTTGGTGGGGTGATGGCCTACCAAGGCTTTGACGGGTAGCCGGCCTGAGAGGGTGACCGGTCACATTGGGACTGAGATACGGCCCAGACTCCTACGGGAGGCAGCAGTGGGGAATATTGCACAATGGGCGAAAGCCTGATGCAGCGACGCCGCGTGAGGGATGACGGCCTTCGGGTTGTAAACCTCTTTCGCTCATGGTCAAGCCGCAACAATGGTTGTGGTGAGGGTAGTGGGTAAAGAAGCGCCGGCTAACTACGTGCCAGCAGCCGCGGTAATACGTAGGGCGCGAGCGTTGTCCGGAATTATTGGGCGTAAAGGGCTTGTAGGCGGTTGGTCGCGTCTGCCGTGAAATCCTCTGGCTTAACTGGGGGCGTGCGGTGGGTACGGGCTGACTTGAGTGCGGTAGGGGAGACTGGAACTCCTGGTGTAGCGGTGGAATGCGCAGATATCAGGAAGAACACCGGTGGCGAAGGCGGGTCTCTGGGCCGTTACTGACGCTGAGGAGCGAAAGCGTGGGGAGCGAACAGGATTAGATACCCTGGTAGTCCACGCTGTAAACGTTGGGCACTAGGTGTGGGGGCCACCCGTGGTTTCTGCGCCGTAGCTAACGCTTTAAGTGCCCCGCCTGGGGAGTACGGCCGCAAGGCTAAAACTCAAAGGAATTGACGGGGGCCCGCACAAGCGGCGGAGCATGCGGATTAATTCGATGCAACGCGAAGAACCTTACCAAGGCTTGACATGCACGGCGACACTGCAGAGATGTGGTGGCATTTAGTTGGTCGTGTGCAGGTGGTGCATGGTTGTCGTCAGCTCGTGTCGTGAGATGTTGGGTTAAGTCCCGCAACGAGCGCAACCCTTGCCCTATGTTGCCAGCACGTTATGGTGGGGACTCGTGGGGGACTGCCGGGGTTAACTCGGAGGAAGGTGGGGATGACGTCAAATCATCATGCCCCTTATGTCTTGGGCTTCACGCATGCTACAATGGTTGGTACAGAGGGTTGCGAAATCGTGAGGTGGAGCGAATCCCTTAAAGCCAGTCTCAGTTCGGATTGGGGTCTGCAACTCGACCCCATGAAGGTGGAGTCGCTAGTAATCGCAGATCAGCAACGCTGCGGTGAATACGTTCTCGGGCCTTGTACACACCGCCCGTCACGTCACGAAAGTTGGTAACACCCGAAGCCCATGGCCTAACCGTTTATCGGGGGGAGTGGTCGAAGGTGGGATTGGCGATTGGGACGAAGTCGTAACAAGGTAGCCGTACCGGAAGGTGCGGCTGGATCACCTCCTTTCTAGGGAGCCCATTTTTGGGGAACAGTTCGGCATGGCTTGTCGTGGTTGTGCCTGGTTGTTTTCTTGTGCCTGCATGTGTTCGCCACTCATGGTGGGTGGTGGGTGTGGGTGCGTGTTTTTGGGTTGGGCATAAAAAGTTCTAGCAGATGAACACACTGTCGGGTTCACGTTCAACACCGTGTGAGCGTCCGCCATCCGTTGTGGTGGTGGTTGCCTGCGCAGCCAGCCAGCAGTTGTTGGTGTGGGTTGTGTGTGGTGGGTTGTTTGTGATTTGTATAGTGGTTGCGAGCATATTTGTTCTGTACTGTTTTTTGTGTTTTGTTTAGTTTTATTGGGCATTCGGTGGATGCCTTGGCATCAAGAGCTGATGAAGGACGTTGCGGCCTGCGATATGCCTCGGGGAGCTGGCGAGCGAGCGTTATTATCCGAGGGTGTCCGAATGGGGGAACCTAACCTGGGTTGTGCTGGGTTACCATCATCTGAACGTGTATAGGGTGATGGGGGGAACGCGGGGAAGTGAAACATCTCAGTACCCGCAGGAAAAGATATTCCGTGAGTAGTGGCGAGCGAAAGCGGAGGAGGCTAAACCAGATGCGTGTGAGAGGCGGCGGCCGTTGCGTGTTTGGTGTTGTGGGGCCACATCTGATCCTTCTGCCGGGGGATCGCACCACTTGTTGTTGGGAGTTGAACAGTCTGGGAAGTCTGACCGTAGAGCGTGATAGTCGTGTAAACGGACCGGTGGCGTGTGGTGTGGGTGTGGTACCCGAGTAGCGCGGGACTCGTGAAATCTCGTGTGAATCTGCCAAGACCACTTGGTAAGCCTAAATACTACTTGATGACCGATAGTGCATAGTACCGTGAGGGAATGGTGAAAAGTACCCCGGGAGGGGAGTGAAATAGTACCTGAAACCGTGTGCCTGTAAGCCGTCAGAGCCTTGAGGGGTGATGGCGTGCCTTTTGAAGAATGAGCCTGCGAGTTAGTGATACGTGGCGTGCTTAACCCGTGTGGGGTATGCGTAGCGAAAGCGAGTCTGAAATATGGCGTTTGTCGCGTGTTCTAGACCCGAAGCGGGGTGATCTACCCATGGTCAGGTTGAAGCAGAGGTAAGACTGTGTGGAGGACCGAACCCACCAGGGTTGAAAACCTGGGGGATGAACTGTGGGTAGGGGTGAAAGGCCAATCAAACTCCGTGATAGCTGGTTCTCCCCGAAATGCATTTAGGTGCAGCGTCGCGTGGTCCCTGGTGGAGGTAGAGCTACTGGATGGCCGATGGGCCCTATGGGTTACTGACGTCAGCCAAACTCCGAATGCCATTAGGTGTAGCGCGGCAGTGAGACTGCGGGGGATAAGCTTCGTAGTCGAGAGGGAAACAGCCCAGATCATCAGCTAAGGCCCCTAAGCGTACGCTAAGTGGGAAAGGATGTGGAGTCGCGGTGACAACCAGGAGGTTGGCTTAGAAGCAGCCATCCTTGAAAGAGTGCGTAATAGCTCACTGGTCAAGTGGTTCTGCGCCGACAATGTAGCGGGGCTCAAGCGTACCGCCGAAGCTGTGGCAACAACACAGGATGCTGGCGCCAGGAACTGGATGTCGGTGTGTTGTTGGGTAGGGGAGCGTCCTGCACGAGGTGAAGCCTGGAGGGAACTTCTGGTGGATTGTGTGGGAGTGAGAATGCAGGCATGAGTAACGAATCTGCGGTGAGAATCCGCAGCGCCGATTGACTAAGGGTTCCAGGGCTAGGTTTATCCGCCCTGGGTTAGTCGGGTCCTAAGGCGAGGCCGACAGGCGTAGTCGATGGACAACCAGTTGATATTCTGGTACCGCGTTATGACCGCCCATGCTGAAGTCATTGTGCTAACCAATTTGCTCACGCCCCCACATGACCTTCGGGTCGCGTGGTGTGTGTGGGTCTTGGGGCCCCGGTGATTGTAGGCAAGCGTGTTAACAGGGGTGACGCAGACAGGTAGCTGCAGTGCGCCGATGGTTGTGCGTATTTAAGGTTGTGGCCCGCCTCCCAGGCAAATCCGGGAGGCACTAAGGGTGAGAACTGATGAGGGACACACGCGTGTGTGGACTTGTGGTGATCCTAAGCTGCCGAGAAAAGCCTCGACGTGAGGGCATAACGCGCCCGTACCCTAAACCGACTCAGGTGGTCAGGTAGAGTATACCGAGGCGTTCGAGTGAATCGTGGTTAAGGAACTCGGCAAAATTCCTCCGTAACTTCGGGATAAGGAGGACCCCGTGACTTCCCCGCACCTTGCGTGAGGGTGGGGTTGTGGGGTCGCAGAGAATAGGGAGAAGCGACTGTTTATCAAAAACACAGGTGCGTGCGAAGCCGTAAGGCGATGTATACGCACTGACGCCTGCCCGGTGCTGGAAGGTTAAGAGGAACCGTCAACACCCCTTGTGGGTGTGAAGCGGTGAATTTAAGCCCCAGTAAACGGCGGTGGTAACTATAACCATCCTAAGGTAGCGAAATTCCTTGTCGGGTAAGTTCCGACCTGCACGAATGGCGTAACGACTTCTCCGCTGTCTCAACCGCGAACTCGGTGAAATTGCAGTACGAGTAAAGATGCTCGTTTCGCGCAGAAGGACGGAAAGACCCCGGGACCTTTACTATAGCTTGGTATTGGTGTTCGCTTGGACTTGTGTAGGATAGGTGGGAGACTGTGAAGCTGCCGCGCCAGCGGTGGTGGAGTCGTCGTTGAAATACCATTCTGGTTCAAGCGGTCACCTCAACCTTGGCCCGTAATCCGGGTTGGGGACAGTGCCTGGTGGGTAGTTTAACTGGGGCGGTTGCCTCCTAAAATGTAACGGAGGCGCTCAAAGGTTCCCTCAGCCTGGTTGGTAATCAGGTGGCGAGTGCAAGTGTACAAGGGAGCTTGACTGTGAGACCGACGGGTCGAGCAGGTGCGAAAGCAGGAACTAGTGATCCGGCCATGGCACGTGGGTGCGTGGTCGCTCAACGGATAAAAGGTACCCCGGGGATAACAGGCTGATCTTGCCCAAGAGTCCATATCGACGGCATGGTTTGGCACCTCGATGTCGGCTCGTCGCATCCTGGGGCTGGAGTTGGTCCCAAGGGTTGGGCTGTTCGCCCATTAAAGCGGTACGCGAGCTGGGTTCAGAACGTCGTGAGACAGTTCGGTCCCTATCCTCTGTGCGCGCAGGAAATTTGAGAAGGGCCGTCCCTAGTACGAGAGGACCGGGATGGACGAACCTCTGGTGTGCCAGTTGTACCGCCAGGTGCATGGCTGGTTGGCTACGTTCGGAAGGGATAACCGCTGAAAGCATCTAAGCGGGAAGCCTGCTTCAAGATGAGATTTCCACGCCCCCCAGTGGGGTGAGAGGCCCCCGCCAGACTAGCGGGTTGATAGGCCAGAGGTGGAAGCACAGCAATGTGCTCGTGAGCCGACTGGTACTAATGGGCCAACACTAAACAACAACCCAACACAACGGGTAAGAGCAAAAAACACGAACAAACGTCGTGCCGCAACCACTATACAAACCACGATCAACCCACACCCCCACCAAACAAACGAGCGTGCGGGGAACAGTGTTGAACACCAATACTTGTGGTGGTCATAGCACCGGGGAAACGCCCAGCCTCCATTCCGAACCTGGAAGCTAAGCCCGGCAGCGCCAATGGTACTGCAACCGCCAGGTTGTGGGAGAGTAGGACACCGCCACAACACACCTCAAGTCGAAGGGCCTCATCCAAACGGATGAGGCCCTTCGCGTATCTTCCGCAGTGTTTATTGCTTGAGGCTTGCGCGCCCTCATCTGCGGAATCGCAGCGCTACTGCACTATGGGACTTGTGTCCTAAACGATAGTGATCGTCCTTGTGTCAGGCTTCGTGGCGAACTATAGTAGTTGACGTTTCAATAAGACTTCGAAAGGAAACGTCATGGCTTCCGTTGCAATCGTCCTTGGTTCCGTTCGTCCCGGCCGCGCCGGCGAGCAGGTCGTTCGCTGGATCGAGGACCAGGCTCGTCAGGTTGAGGGCGTGCAGACCGTGTTCTTCGATCTGCGCGACTATAACCTCCCTCTCTTCGCGGAGGAGATGCCCCCGTCGATGAAGGCTCCCGAGCTGGCCGAGGCTGTTCGCCTTCGCGCTAATCTCGAGGCAAACGATGCTGTCCTGTTCGTGACGCCTGAGTACAACCACTCCGTGTCCGCAGCCCTGAAGAACGCGATCGACTACCTGCCTCCGGCTACGCTCAAGGACAAGGCCGTTGGTCTGGTGGGCTACTCCTGGTACGGCGCGGTCAAGCCGCTCGAGCATCTGCGCGAGATCGTCTCGACCTTCGGTTCTGACGTGCGTGATCAGCAGGTTGGCATCAACCTGGGTTCTGACTTCCAGGATGGCGTTTTCACGCCCTCCGAGGAGCTCGGTGCGCAGATCCGTGAGCTGCTCGCGTCGCTGGCGTGAGAAAGGCTTCTGAGTGGTTTTCGAGTGATTGTGGCGCCGGCGCGCGAGTGTGTGTGGCGTGAGTCTTCGTGCGACCGTGGTTGAACGCTTGGGGGCTCGTCGAAGCAGCCGTTCAGAGTAAGGGTGTGGCCCGGCATGAAACTGCCGGGCCACACCCTTACCTGTTGGGGTCTATGCGGATTGTCAGATCCAGCTTTGCAGCCACATGTGGGCACGCCAGAAGTCGTAGTCGATGACGTCCCCGCGCCACAGCGGCATGAAGTAGATGGCGCACCCGAGGATCGCAGCCGTCACGAGCGCGGCAAACGCCCACCCCGTGATCTGAGTCCGGCGACTGGCTGGCGCGGGTTCGGCCGATCCGTCCATCGTCGCCCACCCCGCGAGGAGCCCAATCATCCATGCGACTGCCAGGGCGACGAAAGGTGCAAACGCGACCGTATAGAAAATAAAGATCGTGCGATGCGCATAAGCGAGCCACGGAACGTACAGGGCGATGTAGCCGAGGGCAATGATGCCCACACGCCAATTGCGGTAGTAGAACGTGGCGACAAGAACGAGTAACAGTGCTCCGATGCCCACCCACCACAGGAGGGGATTGCCGAGGGCGACGACGTCACTCGCGCACTTGCCTGATCGACAGCCCATCACGGCCTCGCCGTTGTTCCAGTAAAAGGATGTCGCGCGCACCTGTGCGAGCCACGTGAACGGGCTGGACTGGTACTTGTGGGGCGTGTTCAGTCCGTTGTGGAACGCCCACATCTCCTTGTGGTAGAGCCATAGGTCGGCCAGCTGTCCGGCGAATCCTGTAATGCCGGAACGGCCGTGTCCGTGTGCGGCGGAGTGTGTGAACCAGCCGAACCAGGAGGCCACGTACGTCAGAATCGCGGTCGGAACCATGAGGACGAACGCCCACCACACGTCTGCGAGGAGTGCTCCGCGGATCGGCGTAGGATGTCCCGCGCGCCAGCGGCACGTCACCTCGCGCAGTGCGACGAACAGCCCGAGGAAGGCAAGCACGTAAATACCGGACCACTTGACGGAGCAGGCGAGACCCGCGCAGATGCCAGCCGCGAAAAGCCACGGGCGGTTTCCTGCATTGGGGCCGATCGCAAAGGGGCGGCGATCGCGCAGTGTCAGGTGCGCCCAAGCGGAGCGCCACCCCTGCCTCGGCTCGCCCAGTCCATCCCAAGTCGCCAGCTTGGCGATGAGTGCGGGCTGTGCCATGTGCTGATCCTTCACGACGCACAGGAATGCGGCCAGCGCAAACATCGCGAGGAATCCGTCGAGGATGGATGTGCGGCTCATGACAATCGCCATGCCGTCCGTCGCGAGGAACAGGCCTGCGAGGAGGGTGATGGCGGGGGAGCGGAACAGGTTCTGCGCGAGGCGGCACAGCAGGAATACGGTGATGACGCCGCAGATTGCCGCCGCGATGCGCCACCCCACCGGATCTGCCTGGCCGAAGAACTTCATGCCCATCGCGATCAGCCACTTGCCCGTCGGCGGGTGAACGGGATAGCCGCCCACCGCGGACAAGCCGGAGGTGTCGCCGTTCGCGAACGCGGTGTCGACGTCTTTGGCCCACGTTCCCTCGTATCCGAGGGCGAGGAGTGACCAGGCGTCCTTCACGTAGTAGGTCTCGTCGAAGATGAGCGTGCGGACGTTACCCAGTCCTGGCAGTCGGATGAGAGCGGCGACGAGCGTCGCAATCGCTGTCGCTACCCACCCCGCTGTGGGCGTCGACAGGCGCGGCGCCCATCCATCGGTCGGGGGAGTGGACGAGGCCTTGGCTGGCTGTGCGGGGACCTCGTCGTTGGTCGCCGGCTCGCGCTCGGGGAGGTCGCTGGCGATCTCGTCGCCTGCCGCCTCCTGCTCGAGGGGGTCCGCGGTCTCGTCGATCGTGTCGTTGTGTGCGTTCGCAGTATCCATCGCATCCGAGTCTAGCGGCCCTATCGCGCTGAAAGGAGTGCGGCGCACATTCGCTCTTGCACTTGGAGAGAATGTTCAGCTTGAGCCTCTTGAGAATTGTTCTCGCTTGTGGCTATAATTTCGTGTACCCGAAAATTGCACAGGAGCAATAATGTTTTCCTCGACGACGCGCGGCGTAGCAGCCGCCGCTGGGCTGGCCCTGGCAACCGCCTCGCTGGCCGCCTGCTCGCCCTCCTCCTCGGCCCACGGCCTCGCGGTCGTTGCCACGACCACGCAGATCTGCGACTACGTCACCCAGATCGCCGCGAAATCCGCCGACATTTCCCTCGACAAGACCGACGCCGCCGGAAAGAGCAGCCACGTCGGCGCGCAGAAAGATGGCGCCGCCCTCTCCATGAGCCTCACCTGCCTGCTCGCCCCCAACGCATCCGCGCACGAGCACGAGATGACCCCCGCGCAGACCTCGGCACTCGCACAAGCCGACGTCATGGCGGTCTCCGGCGTGGACCTCGAGCACTTCCTCGACGACGCTGTCGTCTCCTCCGGCTTCAAGGGACGCATGGTTGTCACCTCGGGCGTCCTGACAGCTGCCGACATCGACAACCCGGGTACCCCGGACCCCGAGGGCCCCTACACGATTGATCGCGGAAGTGAGCGCGTGGACGTCGCCCCGTGGCCGTTCCCTCCGGAGGAAGCGGGGGAGGAGCCCGAATTCCGCTTCGACCCGCACGTGTGGACCTCGCCGAAGGGCACCCGCGTCCAGGTCGCTAACCTCGGCGCGGGCCTCGCAGCCGCAGCGCCCGACGCTGCCTCGTCGATCAACGCGGCCACTGCCTCGTACCTGGAGGACATCGACGCCCTCGATCAGTGGACCGCCGAGGCCATCAAGACCGTGCCGGAAGGCCAGCGCGTGCTCTTTACCTCCCACGACGCCTTCGGCTACTTCTCGAGGGACTACGGCATCCGCTTCATCGGCGCCGCCCTGTCCGACTTCAACGAGCAGCAGGACGCCACCGCCGACCACATCGCCAAGGCCGTCGAGGCCGTCAAGGAATCCGGCGCGGTCGCGCTCTTCGCCGAAAACTCCAACAACTCCAAGTCCATCGAGGCGATTGCTCGCGCGGCCGGCGTGACCCCCATCGTGGGCGAGGACGCCATGTACGGCGACTCGTTGGGTCCCGATGGATCAGAAGGGGCCACCTACGTTGGCTCGATTATCCACAACGTGCGTGCCGTGACGCAGGCGTGGGGCGGCGCCGTCCCGCAACTGCCCGAGCGCCTGAAGGATCAGTGATGGGCAGACTCGTCTCCTTTCACGACGCGGCGCTGGGGTATGGGAATACCCCGGCGCTGACCGGCCTGACCCTCGACGTGTTCGGGGGCCAGGCCCTCGCCCTTGTCGGCCCCAACGGCGGCGGCAAGACGACTCTCATGCGAGGTATCGTTGGCGGCTGCTCAGTCCTGTCCGGGACCGTCGAGGTGGAGGCAACGCGCATCGGCCTCGTGCCCCAGAGCGCCGACCTGGACCTCACGTTCCCCGTGAGCGCTGCCGAGGTCGTCACCATGGGGCTCATCGCCGAGGCCGGCTGGGGCAGGCGCATCACCGCGGACATGCGCGCGCGCGTGAGTGCCGCCCTCGAGCGCGTGAACCTCTCCGACCGGGCCACCCACCGCTTCGGGACGCTCAGCGGCGGGCAGCGCCAGCGCGTCCTCGTCGCGCGTGCCCTGGTCGCGCGCCCCGAGCTGGTCATGATGGACGAACCCTTCAACGGCCTGGACGCTCCCAGCCGCGACATCATCACGGGCCTCATCGCCGACCTGACCGCTGACGGTGTCGGCGTCATCGTGTCCACGCACGACCTGTCGCTTGCGCGCGACGTGTGCTCCCAGGCGTGCGTGCTCGCCTCCCGCCTCGTCGCCCTGGGGCCCACCGACGAGGCCCTCGCGCCCGCGGTCTTGGCGCGCGCCTACGGATCGAGCGCCGACGAGGCGATTGCGGCCCTGTCATGATCGCCCCCTACCTGCTGCGCCCTCTCATCGTCCTCGGCCTGCTCGCGCTCGCGGTGGGACCAGCCTCGACGCTGGTCAACCTGCGCCGCGCCGAATTCAGCGCCGAAACGATGGTCCACGGCGTCTTTCCTGGCATCGTCGTTGGCATGGCGGTCGGCGGGCGCGACGCGATCATCCCGGGCGGCGCCGTGTGCGCCGCACTCATCGCGGCAGCACTGACGACGGCCTCTCGCAAACAGCGCCACTCCGAGGCGACGACCGCGGTCCTGCTCACCGCCTTCTTCTCCCTCGGCATCGTGATCTCCCTGCGCATCGGGGACATGTCAGGGCAGCTCGAATCCCTCATGTTCGGCCGCCTCCTGGATATCACGCCCTCTCGAATGTCGGTGAGTGCTCTGGTCCTCGTGGTTGCGGGCGCCCTGCTTGCCCTCACCTGGCGCGCGCAGGTCGCGGTGGCCTTCGACCGCGAGGCCGCGCACGTCAGCGGCATCCCGGTCACCTGGATTGACATCGCGTTCAACGCGGCGCTCGGAGCCATCGTGGTCGCGGCGTCGACGGCGGTCGGGGTCCTCCTCGTCGTCGGATATCTTGTGGTGCCCGGAGCCTTCGGTCGCCTCCTCGCGGCGGGACCACGCTCGATGATGTTCCTGGCCGGCGCCTGCGCGCTCATCGGGGGATGGGCCGGATTTGGCGTTTCCCTCCTGCGTGCGCCGCGCCCGCTCTCCCCGCAGGCGTGCGTCGCCATGGGGGTCCTCGTCTGCTTCGCTGCCGCGTGCGCCATCCGCGAGATCCGCGCCCGGCGCGCCCACGCGGTCGGAGCCGCGCGTGAAACGTCGCGTGAAACGACCGTGACCGCCGGGGGAGGGGAGGCCTCGTGATTGCCAGCCTCCTCCTGTACCCCGCGCTTCACGTGACGATCATCGGGGCCCTGGGCGGCCTCGTCGGTGCCTTCGCCTACCTGGACCGACGCATCTTCTTCGCCGAATCCGTCACGCACGGCACGTTCCCGGGCGCGGTTCTCGGCGTCGTCATTGCCGCCGCCCTTGGCTTTGGGCACTCCGGCATGTCGGCGGCGCTCTACGTTGGAGCGTTCCTGGGGACCATCCCGCTCGTCGCCCTCATGCGCAGGCTCGCCACGATCCCGGGTATCTCCAGCCAAGGCGCAGCCGGCATCGTGCTGACCGCCGGTTTTGCTTCCGGTTACTTCCTGGCGACCTGGTTCAAGCCCCTGCCCCTCGCGGTCAACTCCTTCCTGACAGGCTCCGTCATGACGGTCTCGCCCGCCGACGTCGCCTGGGCGGGTGGAGTGCTCGTGGTCGCTCTGCTTGTCGTGACGTTGGGTGGGCGCCACCTGATCGCCCACTGTTTCGATCCCGCCAACCCCGCCGCCGCCTCGCGCGCCGGGCGTCACGAGCTCGTCATCCTCGGCCTCATCCTCGCCTCAGTCACCGTGGCGATCCCCGCAGTCGGCACGATCCTGTCGATCGCGCTCATTGCCGCGCCGGCCGCGGCGCTCGCGCCTCTCGTGCGCAGCTCGCGCGCCTTCCTCGTCGGCTGCCCTCTGTTGGGGGCGCTCCTCGGAATCGTCGGTCTCGCGGTCGCCGTCCCCGCGCGCCTGAGCGCAGGCGGAACCATCGCGCTCCTGTGCGCCGCGTGCGTCCTCGCCTCGCGCGTCCCCCAATGGGTGGCGGGCGCGAGGCGGACGCGCCGTGCGCGCGCAGGAAACCAGTGAGACGATACGGGCATGGAAGCAGCGACCGACACGACCAACGCCCCCGAGGCTGCCTCGACGTCCAAGGACGCTCGCGCGCAGGAACCCTACCGCCAGGAGGCGGGGACCATCCTGCTGGCCGCCACCCCGATCGGGGACGTGCGTGACGCCTCGCCCCGCGTCGTCGCCGCGCTTCAAGGAGCGGACATTGTCGCCGCCGAGGACACGCGCCGCGCGCTCGCCCTGGCCTCGCGCCTAGGCATCAAGCTGGGTGGCCGCCTCGTCGCCCTGCACGACCACAACGAGGCCGAGAAGGCCGCGGGCATCGTCGAGGCCGCCAGGGGAGGGGCGCGCGTCGTCTTCGTGTCCGACGCGGGAATGCCCACGGTCTCTGACCCTGGCTTCCGGCTGGCTCGTGCCGCCATCGACGCGGGCGTTCCTCTGTCCGTTCTGCCCGGTCCCTCCGCGCCGCTCGTGGCCCTCGCCCTGTCCGGCCTGCCGTCGGACCGCTTCGCCTTCGAGGGATTCCTACCGCGCAAGGATGGGGATGCCACGCGCTACCTGCAGGACCTCGCGACCGACCCGCACACGCTCATCTTCTTCGAATCGCCCCGGCGCGCAGCCGCCACGCTGACACGCATGGCCGAGGTCTTTGGCGCCGACCGCTCCGCCGCGCTGTGCCGCGAGCTCACGAAGGACTACGAGGAGGTGCGCCGCGGTACGCTCGGGCAGCTCGCGGAAGGTGCCGACGACGTCCTCGGCGAGGTGACGATCGTTGTCGCCGGATACGCGCGAAGCGCACGCGCCGAAGACCACGTCGGTGCCGTCCTCGCGCTCGCGGCGGAAGGCATGCGCCTCAAAGACGCCGCAGCTGAGGTGGCTGCGGCGACGGGCGCGCGCAAGAACGACCTCTACAAGGCCGCTCTCGCCGCGCGATAAAAACGAGGTCGGGGATCCTCAGACGATCTCGACGTGCTCCGACGTCATCCACTGGCGGGCCGACGCGCCCAGCTCCTCGGTCACGGGCGCGGTCAGCTCACGCAGGACACGCGTCTTGAAGTCCGCGCGAGCGGCGTCGACCGCCGTGCATGCGACGCAGTGCGACTCGGCGAGGCCCACGACGTCCACGTCCGTGATGCCAGCGTTGCGCAGGACCTGCTCCAGCGTCTCGCCCTCCTCGGTCGTTCCCTCGAAGCCCGAGTAGGCGGCCTTGTACTGGCCTTTCTTAATCGTCACGTCCGCGTTCACGTGCGCGAGAGCAGGGTGCAGCTCGGCCTCGGCCGTGCCCGCGACGCCGTGCGGGGGCCAGGTGTCCACGAAATCCGGCGTCTCGGAGAAGTGAGCGCCCGGATCGATGTGCCAATCCTGCGTCGTGACGATCAGCTGGTACTCGTCGCGGTGCGCGTCCACGTAGGCGGCCACGGCCTCGGCGATGGCGTTACCGCCCGTCACGGGGAGAGCACCACCTTCGCAGAACGTGGGCTGAACGTCGACGATAATGAGTGCGCGGGCCATGAAACCTCCCTGATAAATCAGTAATTTCCCCAAGCGTATCACCCGGGTCACATTCGCCCAAGGGCTGTTTCAATTCCTCGATATGCGGCCGGTTGCCCGTTTATGACACCAACGCAGTATTGTTAGGGGCTATGAGTCGTATTCTGTCCGCCGTCGCATGGCCCTACGCCAACGGCCCCCGTCATATTGGCCACGTTGCGGGATTCGGTGTCCCCTCCGACGTTTTCTCCCGGTACATGCGAATGGCCGGCCACGACGTCCTCATGGTGTCCGGCACCGATGAACACGGCACCCCCATCCTGGTGGCCGCCGACGGCGCCGGCGTGAGCGCCCGCGAACTCGCAGACCAGAACAACCGCCTCATCGTCGAGGACCTCGTGGCCCTGGGCCTGTCCTACGACCTCTTCACTCGCACGACCGCCGGCAACCACTACCGTGTCGTCCAGGACATGTTCGCCACCGTGCGCGACAACGGCTACATGATCGAGCAGGTCACCCGCGCCGCGATCTCCCCGTCCACCGGCCGCACCCTGCCCGACCGCTACATCGAGGGCACCTGCCCGATCTGCGGCGCCGAAGGAGCGCGCGGCGACCAGTGCGATAACTGCGGTAACCAGATGGACCCGACCGAGCTCATCAACCCGCACTCGCGCATTAACGGCGAGACCCCCAACTTCGTGGAGTCCACCCACTACTTCCTCGACCTGCCCGCCCTGGCCGAGGCCCTGTCCGCCTGGCTCGACGAGCGCGAGAAGTCCGGCACCTGGCGTCCCAACGTCATCAAGTTCTCCCAGAACTTCC
The DNA here is from genome assembly GCF_005696695.1 of Schaalia odontolytica. NCBI lineage: Bacteria > Bacillati > Actinomycetota > Actinomycetes > Actinomycetales > Actinomycetaceae > Schaalia > Schaalia odontolytica. Next base: position 547,105 of record NZ_CP040006.1, read on the forward strand.
TCGAGGACATCCGCCCCCGCGCCATGACGCGCGACATCGACTGGGGTATCCCGGTCCCCGGCTGGGAAGACCAGCCCACCAAGCGCCTCTACGTGTGGTTCGACGCCGTCATCGGCTACCTGAGCGCCTCCATCGAGTGGGCGCGCCGCACCGGCGACCCCGAGGCCTGGCGCAAGTGGTGGAACGACCCCGAGGCCCTGTCCTACTACTTCATGGGCAAGGACAACATCGTCTTCCACTCCCAGATCTGGCCCGCCGAGCTGCTCGGCTACAACGGCCAGGGCGCGAAGGGTGGAGCTCCCGGCGACCTGGGCGTCCTCAACCTGCCCACCGAGGTCGTCTCCTCCGAGTTCCTCACCATGGAGGGCAAGAAGTTCTCCTCCTCGCACGGCATCGTCATCTACGTGCGCGATTTCCTCTCGCGTTACCAGGCCGACGCCCTGCGCTACTTCATCAGCGCCGCCGGCCCCGAGACCTCGGACTCCGACTTCACGTGGGCTGAGTTCGTGCGCCGCACCAACGGCGAGCTCGTCGCCGGTTGGGGCAACCTGGTCAACCGCACCGCCTCCATGATCGCCAAGAAGTTCGGTGAGATCCCCACCCCCGGTGAGCTCGAGGACATCGACCGCGCCCTCCTGGATGCCGTCGAGGCCGGTTTTGAGACCGTCGGCAACCTGATTCGCCACCACCGCCAGAAGGCGGCGCTGTCTGAGGCCATGCGCCTGGTCGGCGAGGCCAACAAGTACGTGACCGACACCGAGCCCTTCAAGCTGAAGGCCCCCGAGCAGCAGGAGCGCCTCGCGACGGTCCTGTGGACCCTGGCCCAGGCGGTCACGGACCTCAACCTCATGCTCTCCCCGTTCCTGCCCCACGCGGCCAACGACATCGACCGCGTCATGGGCGGCACAGGCGAGATCGCGCCGATGCCCTACATCGAGGAGGTCGCCGAGCTCGACCCGCAGGTCCTGCCCGCCAACTTCGAGGGCCGCGACGGCTACCCGATCATCACGGGCGACTACACGAACGTCCCGACCTGGGAGCGCCACCCGATCACGGTTGGTACCCCGATCGCCAAGCCTACGCCGGTGTTCGTGAAGCTGGATGAGTCCATTGTCGAGGAGGAGCTTGCCCGCTACGCGGACGCTCACCCCGACGATGTGACGGGTGCCTGATCTGGGGTTTTCCCTGGCATGACGCCACTTGCGATGAGTGTGGCGTACGTTTGACAGCGCGCGGGCGGGACGGATGTGTCCCGCCCGCGCGCTCGTCTGTCTCGGGGTGTTACCGTGAGGTCATGGCCGAAGATTTTCTCGCGTCCGCCCTCACTGCCGAGGCCTCGTCGCGCGCCCCGCAAGATCCCGACTACCCGCTCTTTCACGTCGCACCCCCGGTGGGCCGACTGAACGACCCGAACGGCCTCATTGAGATCGATGGGACCTACCACGCCTTCTTCCAGTACACCCCCGAGCACCCGCGCCGCCTCGTCTACTGGGGACACGCCACCTCGACGGACCTGACCCGCTGGGACTACCACGCCCCTGCGATCCTGCCCGACACCCACCAGGACGCGAACGGCGCCTACTCGGGCACGGCCATCGAGGTCGGTGACCACGTCGAGCTGTGGTACACCGGCAACTACAAGGACCCCGACACGGGGGAGCGCGAGGCCACCCAGTGCGTCGTCACTACGACAGACCTGGTCCACTTCAACAAGCAGGTGCCTCCGATTATCGGCCGCCAGCCGGAGGGGTATACCGCCCACTTCCGCGACCCGCAGGTGTGGCGCGACGCGGACGGATCCTACCGGATGCTGCTCGGCGTCCAGCGCGAGAACCTCACGGGCGCGGCCCTGCTCTACCGCTCCACGGACCTGCGTGCGTGGGAGTGCGAGGGCGAGATGACCTTCCCCGACGCCGGTGGCGCCTTCGACGCGTTCGGCTACATGTGGGAGTGCCCCAACCTGGTGCGCCTCGTCGACGAGGATTCGGGTGAGGCCCACGACGTGTTGATTTTCTGCCCGCAGGGAATTTCGCCCGAGCGCGAGGGATTCGAGAATGTCTTCCCGTGCGTCGCCATCGTCGGCGAGCTCATGAGCACCGAGTTCCGGGGCGCGGACGGCTCCTTCGAAGAGCTCGACCGCGGCACCGAGTTCTATGCTCCCCAGATCATGGCGCGCTCCGCGTCCTCGGACCCGGGGGCACCGACCCTTCTGTTCGGCTGGGCGGGCAATGCGGGCGAGGACGACCAGCCATCGATCGAGACGGGCGGCTGGGTGCACTGCTTCACCGCCCCGCGCGCCCTCACCCTGCGCGGGGGTCGCGTCATCGCCCGACCGTTCCTTCCGGGCCTGCCCCTGGCGCCCGCCACACTCGAGGGTGCTCCCGGGGACGAGGCCGGGGCGCGCGTTGTGGAGCTCGCTGGCTCACGCTCGTGGAGGCTTGCCTTCGATGCTTCCTATGAGGAGGCCCTGTCCGTGCGCATCGGCGAGGAGTCTGGCCTGGCGATCACTCTTGAAGAGGGGCGTCTGACCGTCGACCTGACGGGCACGCGCTACCCCCACGGTGGCCGCCGCGTCGTCACCCTGGAGCCGGGGGAGACCAGCCGCGTCGAGATCCTCCACGACCGATCGATCACCGAGATCTACCTGGGCGACGGCTCGCGCGTCTTCACGACCCGCAGCTTCCTGAACGGCGACGGCTCCGGCGTGACCCTTACGGGCGCCGCTTCCGTGACGAACGTGAGCGCCGCGCGCGCCGACTAAACGACCCGCGCGCGAGGCCGTGGCTGCTCACAGTGGCCACGGCCTCGTCGTATGTGGGCGGTCTCTCATACTCTGACCTGAGACGATGGCCGACGCACCTTGCGTTGAGGACTCTGCCACCCGTAATATGTCAATCGATTGCTACACACCGCCCAGCGCGGCGTAACAATGGCGTTGCGCGTGGGGTTTTGAGAAAGGAATGTGGTCGGCAATGGATCACGCCAAGGTGGCAGGAGAGGTCGTCGAAGCAGTCGGCGGCGCATCCAACATCAGCGCAGCAGCACACTGCGCAACCCGTCTCCGCCTGGTGATCGCGGACGAGTCCAAGATCAACCAGCAGGCCCTCGATGACAACGAAGATCTGAAGGGTACATTCGCCGCCGGCGGCATGTTCCAGATCATCGTCGGTCCCGGCGATGTTGACCAGGTCTACGCCAAGATGGTCGCAAACCACGGCGTGCGCGAGGTCTCCAAGGATGAGGCCAAGGAAGAAGCCGAAAAGGGTGGCAACCTCTTCTCGCGCTTCATCAAGATGATTGCCGACATCTTCGTTCCGATCCTCCCGGCGCTGGTCGCCGGCGGTCTGATGATGGCCATCAACAACGTCATGACCGCTGAGGGCCTCTTCGGCGAGCAGTCGCTGACCCAGATGTACCCGGGCATCGCGGACTATGCGGCCCTCATCAACATGGTCTCCTCCGCGGCCTTCGCCTCGCTGCCGGTCCTCGTCGGCTTCTCCGCCGCCAAGCGTTTCGGCGGCAACGTCTACCTCGGCGCTGCGATCGGCGCCGCCATGGTGTCCTCCGACCTGCTCAACGCCTGGAATACGGGCGCGGCGCTCGCTGGTGAGGCACAGGTGAGCTACTGGCACATCTTCGGCATGGACGTTGCCAAGATCGGCTACCAGGCGCAGGTCATCCCGACCCTGGCCGTCACCTACGTCATGTGCCTCATCGAGAAGAGCCTGCACAAGGTCCTCAAGGGCACCGCGGACTTCCTCCTGACCCCGCTCATCACGATGCTGGTCACCGGCTTCCTGGCCTTCACGATCATCGGTCCCGTTACCCGCGTGGCCGCCGAGTACCTGACCTGGGGCATTAACTGGACCTACTCGACCCTCGGCGTCTTCGGTGGTCTTCTCTTCGGCCTCGTCTACAGCCCGATCGTTGTGACCGGCCTGCACCAGTCCTTCCCCGCCATCGAAATCCCGCTGCTGCCCGTCAACGGCGGCGTCGGCGACTTCATCTTCCCCGTCGCCTCCATGGCGAACGTCGCGCAGGGCGCGGCCGCCCTGGCCGTCTTCTTCAAGACCCGCGACGCCAAGCTCAAGGGCCTGGCCGGCGCCGGTGGCGCCTCCGCCGTCTTCGGCATCACCGAGCCCGCCATCTTCGGTGTCAACCTGCGCCTGCGCTGGCCCTTCTTCTGCGCCATGGCCGCTGCTGCCATCGGCTCCGCGGGCGTCGCCCTGCTGAACGTGCGCGGTCAGGCCCTCGGCGCCGCAGGCTTCGTCGGCTTCGTGTCGATCATCCCCAAGTCGATCCCCGCGTACCTGGCCCTCGAGGTCCTCGTCTTCGTTCTGTCCTTCGGCTTCACCTTCGCCTACGCCATGACGCGCGGCAAGGCCGACATGGAGGGTCGCGCGCCCGCCGCCAAGGCTGCTGCTCCCGTGGCCGCCGCCGTGGCCACCCCCGCCGCTCCGGCTCCCGCGGCCGCCCCGGCTGCCGCTCCGGCCCCGTCCTTCAGCGCCGAGGCGCTGGCTGACCTCTCGGTCGCCTCGCCTCTCGCGGGCACCGTGGTTCCGCTCGAGCGGGTCAAGGATGAGTCCTTCGCCAAGGGCATGCTCGGCCCCGGCATCGGTATCGAGCCCGCCGACGGCCTCGTCGTGGCCCCCTTCGATGGCACTGTGACCGTCGCCTTCCCGACGGGCCACGCCTACGGCCTCAAGTCCGCCTCCGGCGTCCAGGTTCTCATCCACGTCGGCATGGACACCGTCAAGCTGGACGGCAAGGGCTTCACGCCCCGCGTCGCCAAGGGTGATGTCGTGCGCCGCGGCGACGTCCTCGCCGAGGTTGACCTCGACGTGATCCGCGCGGCCGGCTACGAGACCATCACGCCCGTCGTCGTGACGAACAAGAAGAAGTTCGGCGCGGTGACCCCGGTCGCCAGCGGCGAGATCCAGCGCGGTGACGCGTTGCTCGACGTGGCACCCAAGGAAGCCTGAGCCTTCCGGGAATCACTCCTGACATAACGGGTGGGCGGCACCAGCAGTGCGCTGGTGTCGCCCACCCGTCTGTCGTGCCGGTGGTATCGGGCGCGACAATAACCCGGGGCGGCGGCGAGCGGTCATAGTCCCGCCGCTTGATGCATGCTCAGGCGTTGATCGAGCGCCCCTGGATCAGCGTGCCCGAGAACTCGACCGTCTGAGCGCGGGGAGCCCCGGCCTCGTCGGACGAAGAACGCGGAGCCTTGCCCTCGATCTGATCGAGGAGAATCGACACCGCAGCCCGGGCGATGTCCTCGATGGGCTGGCGGATCGTCGCCAAGTGGGGGAGGGCGCGGCGCATCGTCTCCGTGCCGTCAAAACCGATGATGGACAGGTCAGAGGGGACCGACAGGTTGCGCGTGCGCGCCCACTCGAGGACCTCAGCGGCCGCTAGATCGTCGGTCGCGAAAACCCCGTCGATGGGGGCGGCAGCGCGGGCCTCGTCCAGGGCGTCGCGCACCATCGCGAAACGCTGCGGCGTCGGCGTATCGAACGGCACGGTGACCACGCGAGGGGTCAGCCCTGCGCGCTCGATCTCGGCACGGTAGCCGGCCTCGCGCAGATTGCGCGGACCCGAACGGGAGGTAAGCAGCAGGGGATGGCGGCACCCGCCCTCGATGAGCGCGCGCGTCGCCATGGCGCCCGCCTCCTTGTTCGCGCAACGCACGTTCGGGATGGACGGGCTCAGCTCGCGGTCGATCGTCACCAGGGGCATGCGGATCGCGTCGTACTCGCCCAGGCCCTCGTTGTGGGCGCCCGAAATGATGCCGTCCACGCGATTGCCGACGAGCAGCGAGAGGTACTCGCGCTCACGGTCCGCCCGGCCCATGGAATTACAGATAAGGATGCGGTAGCCGGCGTCGGCGAGGGCGTTCTCGACCTCGACGGCGAGCTCGCCGAAGAAGGGGAGGGACACGGCGGGAACAATGAGGCCGACCGTCTGCGTGCGCTTGCCGTGCAGGGCACGAGCCAACGAGTTTGGGCGGTAGCCGAGCGTCTCGATCGCGTCGGCGACGTTCTTCTTCGTCTTCTCCGAGAGGTAGCCGCGGTTGTTGAGCACGCGCGACACGGTCGTCAGGCTTACTCCGGCCAGCTCGGCGACGTCGGCCAGCGTGGGTTCGCGTGAACTCATGCGCGCTCTCCTTTCCTTCCCTCGGTACTTCTCCATTGTAGTTGGTGGGGTGGGAGGCGGTCGATCGTCACATCGGCGAGGCCTGGGGTGGTTGGTGCGCGAGGGTGTCGTCATGGGGTGAACGGGTCGCGTCAAATCTATGGTTTTTCGGCATTTATAAGGGTGATGTATCCCATGTCACTGTCCGTGATATCGGGTTTTACCTGGGTATCTCAGCCCGATACCATGGGCCGTACGGGCACCTGTGTCTCACGATGGACATACCCGCATTTGAAAGGAACGACCATGATTTCCCGCACCGTTGCAATTGGTTCCTCCGTTGGCCTCCACGCACGTCCTGCTTCCGTCCTCGCCGAGGCCGTTGACGACTCCGGCGTCGAGGTCACCATCGCTTTCGATGGCGAGGAGGCCGACGCCGCGTCGCTCCTCGAAATCATGACCCTGGGCGCCAAGCACGGCGACGTCGTCACCCTGTCCACCGAGGATGATTCCGCGGGCGCGGTCCTCGACTCGCTCGTCGAGCTGCTCTCGCGCGACCTCGACCAGGAGTGAGCTGATGGCGACGCACGACGTCCTGCACGGCATCGGCGTCTCTGCCGGTACCGCTGCAGCTCCCGCCGCGATCGTCCAGCCCGCCCCCGGCGTCGACACGACGGAGCCGGGCAGCGTCGACGCTGCCGCCGACGGCGCGCGTGTCCGTGAGGCGCTCGCAGCCGTTTCCGCTCGTCTGAGCGACCGCGCTGCGAACGCGCCGGAGGAGACGAAGGCGATCCTCAAGGCCACCGCCCAGCTCGCGGGCGACCGTGGCCTGGCTAAGGCCGTTGATAAGAAGCTGAAGAAGGGCCTCGGTGTCACCCAGGCCGTCCATGACGCTGTCGAGGACTACGCGCAGATGCTGCGCAGCCTGGGCGGCTACATGGCCGAGCGCGCGACAGACCTGTATGACGTGCGCGACCGCGCGATCTGCGAGCTGCGCGGCCTGCCTGAACCCGGCGTGCCGGCGTTCGATGGCCCCGTCGTCCTCGTGGCGCGCGACCTGGCACCCGCCGAGACCGCGACCCTGAATCCGGAGACCGTCCTCGGCATCATTACCGAGGTCGGCGGCCCCACCTCGCACACGGCGATCCTGGCCGCCCAGCTGGGCATCCCGGCGATCGTCAAGGCCGAGGGCATTATGGCTGTCGAGGAAGGCACGATGCTGGCTCTCGACGGTGGCGTCGGCGAGGTCATCGTCGCCCCCACCGATAAGGAGGTGGACCTGCTCAAGGAGCGCTCGCGTCGCCGCGCGCTCGCCCTGGCAGGCTCGACCGGCAAGGGCGCGACCTACGACGGCTACCCCGTCAAGCTCCTGGCCAACATCGGCACGGTTGACGACGCGATGAAGGCCTCGAAGTTTGACCTCGAGGGCTCGGGCCTGTTCCGCACGGAGTTCCTGTTCCTGGAACGTTCGGAGGCCCCGACGCTGGAGGAGCAGACCGACACCTACACGAAGGTCCTGCAGGCCTTCGGTGACCGTCGCGTCGTCGTGCGTACCCTCGATGCGGGCGCCGACAAGCCGCTGAGCTTCGCGGATCTGGGTGCCGAGGAGAACCCCGCCCTGGGCGTGCGCGGCCTGCGCCTGTGCCAGGTGCGAGAGGACCTCATCGACACGCAGCTGCAGGCTCTGGCCGCCGCCCACAAGGCGACGGGCGCGGAGCTGTGGGTCATGGCTCCCATGGTGTCCACGGCTTCCGAAGCTAAGTGGTTTGCCGACAAGGCGCGCGGCTACGGCCTGCCCAAGGTCGGCATCATGATCGAGGTGCCCGCGGCCGCCCTGCGTGCCGAGCAGCTCCTGTCGATCGTGGACTTCGCCTCTATCGGCACGAACGACCTGACGCAGTACACGATGGCTGCCGACCGCCTGGACGGTAACCTGGCACCCCTCCTGGATCCGTGGCAGCCCGCGGTCCTCGAGATGATCCGCCACGCCTGCAACGGCGGTCGTGCGACGGGCAAGCCGATCGGCGTGTGTGGCGAGGCCGGCGGCGATCCGCTGCTGGCCCTGGTCCTCACGGGCCTGGGTGTCGCCTCCCTGTCGATGGCTCCGTCGAAGGTCAACGCCGTGCGCGCCGCCCTGCGCATGCACGACCTGGCGACCTGCCAGCAGATGGCCGCCTTCGCGGTGGATGCCCCCAGCGCGAAGGAAGGTCGTGAGAACGTCCTGAAGCTGGTGGCTCCGGCGATGCTGGATCTGCTCTGATTTGACGCTTCTGACAAGCGAACGGGGTGGGCCCGGGAACCAATCGGTTCCCGGGCCCACCCCGTTTGTGTGCGTGTTGTACGTCCGCGTCAGTCCCTGCGGATTGCGTCGGCCGGGTTGGGGGCGGTCGGTGTGCCCGCGCCCTGCTTCGGAGTCTTCTTGGAGCTTCCCGAGAAGAGAGCCGTGAGGATCAGGATGACGCCGAGGATCGCGATCGCGCTGATCCCAATGACCGGCAGATTGAGGTTCGTGATGTAGGCCTCGGTGATGAGGAACGCGCCCACCATGCACACCAGGAGAGCCCACACGAAAGAACCGACGCGCACGCCCCTGCGGGGGGCCTCGGGCAGCGGGTAGGTGGCACCGAGGCCACTTTGTGCGCTCCACGTTTGGGCACCCGGGGCAGGTGAAGCGCCCGTCCTTGCCTGAGCGCCGGTGGCGGCCCCGGCCTCGTGACCCCGAGGAGTCGACTCACCCGTGGAGGCCGGATCGAAGGCCGTGCGTCCGCTCGTGCCTACAGAGCCAGCGGGAGTGCCAGCCTGCGCCTGTGAACCCTGAGTGCCCGGTGCGCCCGCCTGGCTCTCAGCGCCAGCGTCTGCCCGAAAGGGATCGGCAGGCATCTGCGTTGTCGGGGCGTCGCGGAAGATCGCGAGCGGGTCCGAGGAGAGGTCCGGCGACGAGGTCGGCATCTCGACGGTCGCATCCTGGCCGATGGAGGGGGCGGGAGTCGTCGGCAGCGGCGTCGTCACGTCGAATTCGGGCAGCTGGGTGGTCTGATCGTCGTTCGAGGTAGTCATGGTCGTGGTCCTTCCTCAGTTACCCGACTGGGAGCCGGTGGGGGTAGGGGACGGGGTGGGCGTTGCGCTAGGGGTCGCGCTGGGCGTGGCAGCGGGGGTCGGCGTGGAACCCCAGGTGCCCGAGGCATCGGGGGACTGCACGATCGTCAGCGTGTCGATGTCCGCGTCGTCGGTGATGAGGATAGTGATACCGCCGAGCGAGGGCTTTCCCCAGGCGGGGGAGGAGACGGTGACGCCGGAGCACTTGTTCAAGGGCTCGGCCCAGCCGTTGCCGTCCATATTGGTAGTGAGGTCGTCGATGCTGGACTGGCAGATGATCTGCACGGGCTGGCCCTCGGCCATCTGAATGGTGAGTCGGCTCCAGGCCTGCCAGTCGACCGTGATCGTCTTGGTCGTACCGACGGGCGCGCCGGTCAGGTCGAGCGTGGTCGAGCTGGTGGGGTTGCCTCCGCTGACCTTGTCGACCGTCCAGTCGAGCGTCGTCTGGTTGCCGATGGCGCCCACGTGTGTGTTGATGAGGAAATCGGTGGGGTGAGAAGCCTGGGAGCCAACGAGGCCTGTGGGGAGTGCCATCACCATGCCGATGACCGACAGGACAGTGAGCCAGCCGGCGCTGCGATCGCGCAGGGCTGCAATCGCCAGGGACAGACCCACGATGATCAGGCACACGCCGCCGCCGACCGTGACGATGCGAGCGATTGTTTGCCCCTCGGTCTCACCGGTGATAAACGGGATGACGGGGCCCTTGTCGACCATGTAAATGCCGGCGAAAACGGCGGCCACCACCAGGATCAGCAGACCCGTGATCGCTAGGTTCACGCGACTGGAGACGGTGCGCGGGCGATGCGTCGGCATTGGGCGCGGGGTCCACTGACGAGGCCTGGGGGCGCTAGGCGGAGGCGTCCAGCCGGGGTGGGGCTGGGTGGGGCGAGCGGCGGCCGGGCGCGGCCCGGCATTCGCGCCCTGAGCGGCGGAGGTGGCGCCATCGGGGCGCGCGGCGTTCGCATTACCCGCGCTGTCTGCGGGGACGCCGTAGGCAGGGAAACCCTCGGGAGCCTGCGCGTTCTGCTGCTGCTGCGGCATGGTGCTGCCCGTGTCCTTAGCGCCCGGGGCGCTGTGCCCAAAAGGGTCGGATGCTCCCGCCGCCGACGCCTGCTGCTGGGGCGTGCCGTACTGCGGGTTGCCGTACTGGGGCGTGCCGTACTGCGGATTGCCGAATTGGGGGGTCGCGCGGTTCGCGCCGGCCTGGGGGCCGCCCGAAGCGGATCGGGTGACGCTGACGAGCACGACGATGACGGCTGTGATGCCAGCGGCGAGTGCCAGGAGCTGAAGCCACCCGAGCCCAAGGCCTCCGACGATACCCACCGCGGACAGCGACGAGGACAGGCCCGCAAGGATCATGAAGACGCCGCCGATCACTGCAATGTCGAAGCGGCCCTCCAGGGTCTCTTCCAAGTGGATGCGGCCGTCGGCGGCTTCGGGCAGGAGAAGCCACGCGAGTCCGTAAGCGATCGCCACGACGGGCATACAGAACGTGGCGACCACCATGAGGACGCGCACGAGCGACAGATCCCAGCCCTGGCGAGCAGCGATGCCCGAGCACACGCCTCCGATTGCTCGCTCCTGAGCGCGGTACCAGCCCGAGCCTCGGACCGCGTCAAAGAAGCTGTTGCGGGGCGGGCGCTGCTGGTACTGGGCACCGGGGTCTGTTGTACCGTTCGGCCAACTCATCATGCACTTCCTCTCGATGGGATCCACACGGCGTGGATCGATACCACTACTCAACCAAAGAGACGGGGTGTCCCGATAGTAGGGGACCCCCTGAACGGCCCCTGATTGTGGTGGGGGTACCCCGGGGGTAGCCCCCGTGGCATGCCACAATGGGAACGTGAGCAGACCCGTGAACTCCCCCCACCCGGGGTGGACTCCACCCATTCCGGCGCCTCCCGCCAGGCCACCGCTCGTGCGCGCAACCGCCGCGAGCCCGGACATGCCGGCCCCCTGGATGGCAGGCGTGTGTGCCGGATTGGCCGTGCACCTGGGAGTGTCGGTCGCTCTCGTGCGCATCATCATGATCTGCATGACCTTTGTGGGTCTCGGCTTCGGCGTTTACCTGTGGCTGTGGGTGACGGTCCCCGAAGATTCCCCGGAGCGAAGCGGTGAGGGCACGCTCAGCCCCGGCCTCGTCCGACTGCGCGAGGAACGCGCCGCCCAGGTGTCGCGCAACCGCTTGATCGTCGTCGGCGTGGCCCTGATCGTCGGCGCGATCATCGGCACGATCCTGAACGCGACGAACACGCTGGACTGGCGGGACATGGGGTCGATCATCACGATCGTTTCCGGTATCTCGCTCGTGTGGAGCCAGAGTCGAAACGTGAGTTCCTGGCGGTCGCTGCGCTTCATCGGGGCCGTCTTCGGCGGTATCGTGCTGCTCAGCCTCGGCGTCGTCATGGTGGCCTCGCGCGACAACCCGCCGATCATTCTGCTGCGCGGCGGCCTCATCGGGGCGGCCCTGGTCGCGGGCGTGCTCTTCGCTCTCGTCCCCATGTGGCTGCGCACGACGAAGGACCTGTCCCAGGCCCAGGCGCAGCGCGTGCGCGAATCCGAGCGCGCCGACATCGCCGCCCACCTGCACGACTCCGTGCTCCAGGCCCTCACTCTTATCCGCGCATCCGCCGAGGACCCGGCCCGCGTGCGCGCCATCGCCCTCACTGAGGAGCGCGAGCTGCGCGCCTGGCTCTACACGGGCCACGCGCAGGCCGCCGACTCCCTCGAGGCCGCCGTCACCGAGGCGGTCGTGGGCGTCGAGAGCCGCTACGGCGTGCCCATCAGCGTGGTCGTCGTCGGCGACATGCGCCCGGGCCCCGGTGAACTCGCGCTCGTCGCGGCCCTCGCCGAGGCCTGCCAAAACGCCGTGCGCCACGGCGCCCCGCCCGTCTCCGTCTACGTCGAAGTGCGCCCCCAGGCCGTGGAGGCCTTCATCAAAGACAGCGGCGAGGGCTTCGATCCCGCCTCGATCGCGGCCGACCGCCACGGCGTGCGCGACTCCATCGTCGGGCGCATGCGCAGGACCGGGGGAAACGCCACGATCAGGCGTCTCGCCCGCGGAACCGAAGTTGCTCTGAGCGTGCCGCGCTCCGATATCCTGGAAGAAACAGCGCCCAACGGGAGGACACAGTGACCATCCGCATCCTCGTCATCGACGACCACCCCATGGTTCGGGCAGGCGTGCGCGCCGAGCTCGAAAACTCCGGGGCAGACCTGGAGGTCGTCGGCGACGCCTCCGACGTCGAGGGCGCCATCGCGGCCTGCCGCGCGCTCACCCCGGACGTGGCCCTCCTCGACGTGCACCTGCCCGGCGGAAACGGCGGAGGTGGGGCCGAAGTGGCCAGCACGTGCCGCGACATCGAGGGTCTGCACTTCCTGGCGCTGTCCGTCTCGGACGCCGCCGAGGACGTCGTCCAGGTCATCCGCGCGGGCGCCCGCGGATACGTCACCAAGTCGATCTCCACCCCCGACCTCGTCGAGGCCATCGGTCGCGTTGCCGCCGGGGATGCCGCCTTCAGCCCGCGCCTGGCTGGCTTCGTGCTCGATGCCTTCGGGACCGGCGAGGTGTCCACGACCGACACCGAGCTGGACCTGCTGTCCGCGCGCGAGCAGGAGGTCATGCGCCTCATCGCCCGCGGCTACACGTACAAGGAAGTCGCCCACGACCTGTTCATCTCCATCAAGACCGTCGAAACCCACGTGAGTTCGGTCCTGCGCAAGCTGCAGCTCTCCAACCGTAACGAGCTGACGCGCTGGGCGATGCAGCGACACATCGTGTGAGGTCGGACCCCTTTCGCGCGCCCCATCCGGAGCGAGCGGCCCATGCGTGCCTACAATGGAATCCCGAGAGCGTGACAGCGCCTGACCGCCCCGCACGGACGGCCCCTTTATTTCCGCGACCTCGGAGGATGCATGCACCGCATCGGTTTTGATAGTGATCAGTACATCGAGATGCAGTCTCGACACATTGCCCAGCGACGAAGCGAATTCGGCGGGAAGCTGTATTTGGAGTTCGGCGGCAAGCTGATCGACGACATGCACGCGTCGCGTGTTCTGCCCGGTTTTACGCCCGACAACAAGGTGCGTATGCTGCGCGAACTGGCCGACGAAGTCGAGATCATCGTCGCCGTTAATGCCAAGGATTTCGCGCGCCGCAAGGTCCGCGCAGACATGGGAACCACCTATGACGACGAGGTTCTGCGCCAGATCGACGAGTTCCGTGAGCGCGGCCTGTACGTCGGTTCCGTCGTCATCACCCAGTGGACGGACGACAACAAGGCAGCCGCCGAGGTGAAGGAACGCTTCGAGAAGCTCGGCATCCGCGTCTACCGCCACTTCCCGATCCCCGGCTACCCCTCGGACGTCGAGCGCATCGTCTCGGACGAGGGCTATGGTGCCAACGAGTACGTGGAGACCAGCCGCAACCTCGTCGTTGTGACGGCTCCCGGACCGGGCTCCGGCAAGATGGCGACCTGCCTGTCGCAGCTGTATCACGACCACAAGCGCGGGATCGAGTCGGGGTACGCGAAGTGGGAGACCTTCCCGATCTGGAACATTCCGCTGGATCACCCGGTCAACATCGCCTACGAGGCGGCCACCGCCGACCTCGACGACGTCAACATGATCGATCCCTTCCACCTGGAGGCCTACGGGATCAAGACCGTCAACTACAACCGCGACGTTGAAATCTTCCCGGTCCTGAACCGCCTCTTCGAGAAGATCCTCGGATCCTCCCCGTACAAGAGCCCCACGGACATGGGCGTCAACATGGCGGGCCACTGCATCGTCGACGACGAGGCCTGCAGGGAAGCCTCGCGCCAGGAGATCATTCGCCGCTACTACAAGGCCCTCGTGACTGAGAAGAAGGAGATGAGCGAGCCCGTGCAGTCGGCGCGCATCTCTCTGCTGATGAGCCGCGTGGGCGTGGGCCGCATGGACCGCCCGGTCGTGCGTCCGGCCCTCGAGCTGGCCGAAGCCACGGGCGAGCCGGCCGCCGCGATCGAGCTGCCCGACGGCCAGATCGTCACGGGCAAGACGTCGGCGCTGCTGGGCTGCTCCTCGGCGATGCTCCTCAACGCCCTCAAGAAGCTCGCCGGCCTGCCGGACGAGGTCCAGCTCCTCGCCCCGCAGTCCATCGAGCCGATCCAGCGCCTCAAGACCCGCGACCTGGGCTCGCGCAACCCGCGCCTGCACACCGACGAGGTCCTCATCGCGCTCGCGGTCAGCGCCAACGGCGACGACAACGCGCGCCGCGCCCTGGACAAGCTGAGCGCGCTGCGCGACTGCGACGTACACGAGTCGGTCATCCTGGGCCCCGTTGACGAGGGCATCTTCCGCTCCCTCGGCATTCAGGTGACGACCGAGCCGGTGTACGCGACGAAGTCGCTGTACCGCAAGAAGTAATCGCTTCGACGAGGCCGGGGTTTCCACCGCGTATCAGCGCGGGGAGGCCCCGGCCTCGTTGTGTGCCGCCTTTCGTGGTTGGCACCACCCGGGGCGGGGGTCGCAGGTGAGGGTGGGGCGGTTTACCCTTGGAGGCGATGAGTGACTCGACTTCTTTGCCTGACCTTGGTTTCCTGATCGGCCCCGACGGGGGGTTCCAGGACGACTACGTGCCGCCGGAGGTGCCCGCCTTTGACGTGGAGGACGCCTTGGGTTCCGACGGGTGGCCGGAGATCGCCGTGCCGGGTGGAGCATCGGGTGCGCCGTCGGCGTGGGAGCCTCCCGCGTCCTCGGGTGGTTTTTCGTCCGGCTGGGAGCGTCCCGCGCGCCCGGGCGTGGACCCTGAGTCGCTGACGCGCGGCCTCAACGATCGTCAGCGCGAGGCCGTCACTCACGCGGGTTCGCCGCTGCTGATCCTGGCTGGCGCAGGCTCCGGTAAGACGCGCGTGCTCACGCACCGCATCGCCTACCTGCTGGCCACGGGCCGCGCGCGGGCGGGGGAGATTCTGGCGATTACATTCACGAACAAGGCGGCGGCCGAGATGCGCGAGCGCGCGGGCGCGCTCGTGGGTGACGACGCGCGTCGCATGTGGGTGTCGACCTTCCACTCGGCGTGCGTGCGCCTGCTGCGCTACGAACACGAGGCGGCGGGCCTGTCCTCATCCTTCACGATCTACGACGCCCAGGATTCCCAGCGCCTCATCCAGATGGTCCTCAAGGCCATGGATGTGGACATCAAGCGCTTCACCCCAAAGATGGTGGCGGCGCGCATTTCGGACGCGAAGAACGAGCTGATCGGCCCGGCGCGCTACGCGGAGACGGCGGGCAAGGACCCGATCTCGCGCATCGTCGCGGACGCCTACGTCGAGTACGACAAGCGCATGCGCGCCTCGAATGCGCTGGACTTTGACGATCTCATCATGCGCACGGTCGACCTGCTGCGCGAGAACCCGCTGATTGCTGAGCACTACCACCGGCGCTTCCGCCACATCCTCGTGGACGAGTACCAGGACACGAACCATGCGCAGTACGTCCTCGTGCGTGCTCTCGTGGGGGACGGCAAGGACGGCGTGGAGCCCGCCGAGCTGACGGTCGTGGGTGACTCCGACCAGTCGATTTACGCGTTCCGTGGCGCCACGATCCGCAACATCGAGGAGTTCGAGCGCGACTTCACGGGCGCGCGCACGATCCTACTCGAGCAGAACTACCGCTCCACGCAGAACATCCTGTCGGCTGCGAACGCGGTCATCGCCCGCAACACGGGGCGCCGCGCGAAGAACCTGTGGACGGCCTCGGGCGACGGCGCGCTCATCACCCTGGATGCCGCCGATTCCGAGCACGACGAGGCCCGCTTCGTCGTCGGCGAGATCGACCGCCTCGCGGACTCCGGCGTCGAATGGGGCGACATCGCGGTCTTCTACCGCACGAATGCGCAGTCCCGCGCGCTGGAGGAACTCCTCGTGCGCCAGGGCATCCCGTACCGCGTCGTCGGCGGTACCCGCTTCTACGAGCGCCGCGAAATCAAGGACGCCTTGGCGTACCTGCAGGTCATCTCCAACCCTGACGACACTGTCGCGGCCCGCCGCGTCCTCAACGTCCCCAAGCGCGGCATCGGCGCGAAGGCCGAAGAAGCGATCGCCGCGCACGCCGCCCACTACGGCATCTCCTTCGGTGCGGCGCTGCGCCACCTGTGGCTGCGCGCCGGCTGCCCCGCGGGTGAGGGCGAGGGGATTGACGTCGACGCGCTCGCGCGTTCCGCGTCCCCGGACGAGGCCTCGGCTGATTCTTCGGCTCCCGTTTCCTCGGATGAAGCGGCGGGGGAGAACCCCGCTGCTCGCGATGGTGCGGATGAGAGCGCGGCTGCGGGGCAGAGCGCTGCGGCCCCGGCCGCGTCCCCCGTCGAGAGTGCTCCTGAGACGGCTCCCGAGGTCCTTGGGATCACCCCGCGCGCCGCGAAGTCGGCGGCCGCCTTCTGGGGGCTCATCGAGACGCTGCGCGCCGCGGAGGCGCGGGGTGCATCGCAGGCCGACATCCTCGAAGAGGTCCTCGACCGCACAGGCTACCTGGCTGAACTGCGCCGCAGCGAGGATCCGCAGGACGCCTCGCGCGTGGAAAACCTGGCGGAACTGCACTCGGTTGCGGGTGCCTTCGCGGCCGACGCTCCGGGCGGGACCCTCGCGGACTTCCTCGAGCGCGTCGCCCTCGTCGCGGACTCCGACCAGGTTCCCGCGGAGGGTGAGCGCGGCGGGCAGGTCACCCTCATGACTGTGCACACCGCGAAGGGCCTCGAATTCCCGGTCGTGTTCGTCACCGGCATGGAGGACGGCACCTTCCCGCACCAGCGCAGCCTCGGCGACGAGAGCGAGCTGGAGGAGGAACGCCGACTGGCGTACGTGGCCATCACGCGTGCGCGCGAACGCCTGTACCTGACGCGCGCGGCCGTGCGCAGCGCCTGGGGGACTCCGCAGGAGATGCCGCCCTCGCGGTTCCTCGACGACATCCCCGCCGAGCTCCTCGACGTGCGCCGTGCGGCCACGTCGGGGGAGCGCATGCGCGCGTCCTACGGCGGTTCCTACGGGTCCGGATCGTACGGCTCGGGTTCCTACGGGCGCTCCCGTCGCTCCGAGGGACGCGACCCGTGGGGCGACACCGACACGGGTGCCTTCGGCTCCGGCCGTGGCGGTGCATCCGCCCAGCCCGCGGGCGTGCGCAAAGTGACGCGCATGGGGGTGACTCCCGCTGCTAAGCCCGCCGAGGATAAGCCGGTGCTCTCCCTCAAGGTCGGCGACCGCATCAAGCACGCGACCCTGGGCGCCGGCACCGTCACCGGCATCGAAGGCGAGGGGCCGCGCACCGTGGCCCGCATCCGCTTCGGCCTGGGCGAGAAGCGCCTGCTCGTGCGCATGGCTCCGATGGAGAAGATTTCGTAGCGTTTTCCGGCTGTGGCCGGGCCGCTGCGTTGTGGGGCCGGGCTGCTTGATGCGTCCGTGGGCGGCGGCCCGCCCGCGAGCCGCCCGCGCCGCGAGCTTCGCTCGGCGCGTCGTCTCGAAGCCCGCCCGTGCCCTCCGGACCCTCCGGCGCCCTCCACACCAGCGGGGGCTGGGCTGCTGATGTGTGGCTCTACGCGTCGTCTCGAAGCCCGGCCAGGCCCCGCCACCGCCCACGGGCGCCGCAGCCAGGCCCTGTAGGCCAGCTGGGCCGGTTGTCTGAAACCGTCATCGCCTTTGCGGGCGCCGGCCGAGCCTCAACTGAAACCGCCATCGCCTTTGCGGGTGCGAAATGGGTGTTTTTGGTGCATTTTTCGGGTGCAGAGGCGATGCCGGTTTCAAGGCTCCCCTGTTGGGGGCGAGCAGTGGTGATGGTGGTTTCAATGGTTGCTGTTCAGGGGCGCGCAGTGGTGTTGTTGGTTTCAACGTCGCCACGTTGTCGCGCCTCGTGCGTGAAAAAGTTCGCCCTGCACGCTCACATTGGCCCAAAATGGGCGTTTTCTGGCGTGCTGGGCGAACTTTTTCGCGGAAATGTCGCTGAAGGGGGCGCGCTGGGCGAGTTTTTCGCGGACCGGCAGGCGTGGTATCCCACAGGGCGAGTTTGTTGTAATGCGGTCCTGGCCGCCGGCCCTCCTACTGGCAGTGTTAACCCTTCGATGCGCAGCTACACCCACCGAGTGGAAGCTGGACGCGGCCGCCCCACAACCCCAGCAAGCCACCCCCGCAACGCAAAGCGTTGATAAAGGGAAGTGGCTCTCCGGTCAAGGCCGTGACAAGCCTTGATAATGGGAGGAAATGGCGCGTTGACGCCGGTCGCACGTTAGAATTATTGCGCTGACCACACCACGTTCAACGGAGGGAATAAGGTGGATCTCTACGAGTACCAGGCCCGGCAGATGTTCAAGGAGCACGGCGTGCCCGTGCTCGACTACCGCCTGGCGTCAACCCCCGAAGAGGCGCGCGAGGGTGCGCGCGAGCTCCTGGCGGACGGTGCGTCGCTGCTGGTCGTCAAGGCGCAGGTGAAGACCGGCGGCCGCGGCAAGGCCGGCGGCGTCAAGCTTGCCCACACCGCCGACGAAGCCTACGAGAAGGCCGAGGCGATCCTCGGCCTCGACATCAAGGGCCACATTGTCAAGAAGGTCATGATCGCGTCCGGCGCGGACATTGCCGCCGAATACTACTTCTCGATCCTGCTGGACCGCTCGAACCGCCGCCACCTGGCGATGTGCTCGCGCGAAGGCGGCATGGACATTGAGACCCTCGCGAAGGAGCGCCCCGAGGCTCTCGCGCGCGTTCCCCTCGATCCCACCGTCGGCATCGACGCCGAGGTTGCCCGCCACATCGCGAAGGAAGCCGGGTTCGACGAGGCCACGGCCGAGGCCATCGCCCCCGTCCTCGAAACCTTGTGGACCGTCTACCGCGACGAGGACGCGACCCTGGTCGAGGTCAACCCGCTGGTCTCCAGCCCCGACGGCTCCGTGTGGGCCGTGGACGGCAAGGTCACCCTCGACGACAACGCGCGCTTCCGTCACCCCGGCCATGCCGAGCTGGTGGACGTGGCCGCGCAGGATCCGCGCGAGGCCGCCGCGAAGGCAGCCGGACTCAACTACGTGCGCCTGGAGGGCCAGGTCGGCATCATCGGTAACGGCGCGGGCCTGGTCATGTCGACGCTCGACGTGGTCGCGATGGCCGGCGAGGAGTTCGGCGGCATGAAGCCCGCGAACTTCCTCGACATCGGCGGCGGCGCCTCGGCCGAGGTCATGGCGAAGGGCCTGGACATCATCCTCGGCGACGAGCAGGTTCGTTCCGTGTTCGTCAACGTCTTCGGCGGCATCACCGCATGCGACCAGGTCGCCCGAGGCATCATCGGCGCGCTCGAGACGCTGGGCGACGCGGCCTCGAAGCCGCTTGTCGTGCGCCTCGACGGTAATAAGGTCGAGGAGGGTCGCGCGATTCTCGCCGAGGCTGCGCACCCGCTCGTCCACATGGAAGAAACGATGGACGGCGCGGCCCGGCGTGCAGCTGAGCTCGCAGCCCAGGCCTCGTCGAAGTAACGACCCGAGAATCGCAGGAGAACACCATGACTATCTTCGTCAACTCTGACACCCGGGTCATCGTCCAGGGCATGACCGGCGCCGAGGGTCGCAAGCACACCCAGCGCATGCTGAGCGCGGGCACGGCCATCGTGGGCGGCACGAACCCGCGCAAGGCTGGCACGACCGTCACCTTCGACGTGCAGGGCTACGGCCCGGGCGCCGACAAGGTGACCGACGGCCAGGTCGAGGTCCCCGTCTTCGGCACGGTCGCCGAGGCCCGCGAGGCCACCGGCGCGAACGCCTCCGTCATCTTCGTGCCCCCGGCCTTCGCGAAGAGTGCTGCCCTCGAGGCCATCGACGCGGGCATTGAGACGATCGTCCTCATCACCGAGGGCATTCCCGTCCAGGATTCCACGATCGTCGTCGAGCGTGCGCTCGCGGCGGGCGTGCGCTTGATCGGCCCGAACTGCCCCGGCATCATCTCGCCCGGGCAGGCGAACCTGGGTATCACCCCGGCGGACATTACGGGACCGGGACGCCTCGGCCTCGTCTCGAAGTCGGGCACGCTGACCTACCAGCTCATGTACGAGCTGCGCGACTTCGGCTTCACGACGTGCCTGGGTATCGGCGGCGACCCGGTCGTGGGCACCACCCACATCGACGCGCTGGCGGCTTTTGAGGCGGACCCCGACACGGACCTCGTCATCATGATCGGTGAGATCGGCGGTGACGCCGAGGAGCGCGCGGCCGCCTGGATCCAGGAGAACATGACGAAGCCCGTCGTCGCCTACATTGCGGGCTTCACGGCCCCCGAGGGCAAGACCATGGGCCACGCGGGTGCGATCGTGTCGGGCTCGTCCGGCACGGCTGCCGCGAAGGCGGAGGCGCTCGAGGCCGTGGGCGTGCGCGTGGGGCGCACTCCCTCGCAGACGGCGCAGATCGCGCGCGAGATCCTTTCGCGCTAACGTCACAGCACAAATCGGCCCGGGGTCGGCGCGCAGCGTCGCGGCCTCGGGCCGATTCTGACACTATGGGCCTGTGAGCGAGCGCATCAGAGAAGTACCCAGCCCCCGACGAACCACGACCACGTACGTGGCGGATCGCGCGACGATCCGTGTGGCTGTCCCGCGGGGCTGGGCGCGCGGTGTGCTTGCGGGAGTCGAGGCGGCCTTCGCGGGCTGGGGTCTGATCACGGTGTTCACGATGATCGCCTACCTGACGCTGCGCTCGAACTCGTGGATGAATGACACGACGCCGCGCGATGCGCTCGGCTTGGGCGGTGACCTGTGGGCCGCCGTCATTGGCGGCACGTCGGTCGTGGGTGACGTGCACTATCGTGCGATCCCGACGCTGATGGGCGCTCTGCTGATCGTGTTGGTGCGGATTCTGCTGCGCACGACGGCGGGTTATCCGCGCAGTGCCGCGCTGTTCGCTGTGCCTGGCTTCCTGCTGACTTCGTGGCTCCTGGCTGGGGCTTCGGGTATTCACTCGCATTGGTGGACGGGCACGATCGGCGGCGTGTTGATCCCGTTGATCGGCTCGGTGTGGTTCGTTGCCTCGGGCTATTCGCGCGACCATGAGGCCCCGTCGATGCAGCACTGGATTTCGGGCGGCCTGAAGCTGGGTGGCCTGTCCGTGGTGGTTCTCGCGGCAGCGTCGTTCGTTGCCTCGGTCATTGCGCTCGTCGCGGGGTGGAGCCGCATGGTGGGCATTCAGGAGCTCCTGGGCGCGTCGTCGGCCGCGGACACGTCGTTCATCGTCGGCGGGCAGGCGCTGTTTGCGCCGACGATCATGGCGTGGGTGGCCTCCTGGTGGTCGGGCGCGGGCTTCTTGACGGCGACGGATTCGTTGCATTCGCCGGCGGTTGCCGGCGCCGGACCGATCCCGCCGATTCCGCTGTTGGGTGCCGTCCCGCAGACCGCTCCCGGCATGTGGGTGATCCTCGCGCCGATCGCGCTGGGCATCGGCCTCGGTGTCGTCGCGGCTCGTTCGTTCCGTCGTGAGCACCTGCTGCACCAGACCGCTCAGGGGGTCCTGGCCTCGTTGATTACCGCGTCGGTGACGGCCCTGTGGATGTGGAGCGCGACGATGAGCATGGGCTCCGTGCGCCTGGCGTCGATGGGCCCGCGCGTGGGGTGGGCGACGCTCGCCCTCGTGCTCGAGATCGCCCTGCCCGCGCTGATCATCGCCCTGGCGACCCACCCGACGACGCGCGCCCTCCTCGGCGAGGGTGCCGGTCGCGTGCGTAACGAGGGTGAGGCCCTGCGCCGCCGCGCCGCCGAGCGTGCGTCCCGCGTGGGAGCCACTGCCTCGACGATGGACGAGGCATGGGCTGAGGCTTCCGATCCCGCTGAGGCGGGCGACACGGAAGCAAGCGCCGACGAGGCCGGGGCTGAGGATCTCGAAGCGGTGGCCGACGGGGGAGAAGCGGACGAGATGCCCGAGGAGACGAGCGAAACCGCCGCCGATGACGCTGCGGACAGCGAAGCGGTCGAGGCCGAAGGTGACGCGGAAGACCCCGAGACGAAGGCGACGCGGCGCGAGGGCCTGAACTAGACTGGGAGTCGCCGCGACTGGCGAGGGTGGATTACCACCGGGGAGCGGCCGCATTTCCCGCGAGGCGTCGCCCGCCTGGGCGCCTGGGTTTGGTCTCAACCTGGAGGAACTATGTCCGTCTCCCTGGACAACCTGGAACCCGTCGACGTGCGCCCCATCAAGCGGGCCCTGATCTCTGTGTATGACAAGACGGGCTTGGAGGACCTTGCTCGCGCCCTTGGCGAGGCCGGCGTGGAGATCGTCTCCACCGGCTCCACGGCTGCCCGCATCGCGGCCGCTGGCGTGGCCGTGACCCCGGTCGACGACGTGACCGGTTTCCCCGAGGTGCTCGAGGGGCGCGTGAAGACCCTGCACCCCTTCATCCATTCCGGCATCCTGGCCGATCAGCGTAAGGCTGCGCACCGCGAGCAGATCGCGCAGCTGGGCATCAAGGCCTTCGACCTGGTCGTGTGCAACCTGTACCCGTTCCAGGACACGGTCGCCTCGGGCGCGTCCTTCGATGAGTGCGTTGAGCAGATCGATATTGGTGGTCCTTCCATGGTGCGCGCCGCCGCGAAGAACCATCCGTCGGTTGCGGTCGTGACTTCCCCGGAGCGTTACGCGGATGTGGCCGAGGCCGTGGCGGGGGAGGGCTTCACCCTCGAGCAGCGCCGCGTCCTGGCCGCCGAGGCCTTCGCCCACACGGCGACCTACGACCTGGCGATCGCCGGCTGGCTGGCCGACGAGCTGGATCTTGAGGACGTGCGCGAGACCCTTGACGATGCCGCCGAGACCCACCTGGACGCCTCCGACGCGGCGTTCTTGGAGTCCCTGGGCTACCAGGCCGAGGAAGACTACGTGGTGGAGGCCCCCGAGGAGGAGGGGCAGGCCTCGGGCATGCCCGTGTTCGTCGCCGACGCGTTCGAGCGTGTGGAGTCGCTGCGCTACGGCGAGAACCCGCACCAGGGTGCGGCCGTCTACCGTGAGATCGATGAGTCCTTCGAGGACGAGGAGGCCGACGACGAGGCCTTGGCCCCGGGCATCGCGAATGCGCGCCAGCTGCATGGCAAGGCCATGAGCTACAACAACTACACGGATGGCGACGCCGCCCTGCGCGCCGCCTACGATCACGAGCGCCCCTGCGTCGCGATCATCAAGCACGCGAACCCCTGCGGCATCGCGGTGGCTGACGATGTGGCCGAGGCGCACCGCCTCGCGCACGCCTGCGACCCCGTGTCGGCGTTCGGCGGCGTGATCGCCGTGAACCGCCCGGTGAGCGTGGAGCTGGCCCGCCAGATCGTCCCGATCTTCACCGAGGTCGTGCTGGCACCCGATTACGAGGAGGGCGCGCTCGAGGTGCTGAGCACGAAGAAGAACCTGCGCGTCCTGCAGGTTGAGCCCCCGGCTCGCGGCTCGTACGAGTTCAAGCAGATCAGCGGCGGACTGCTGGTCCAGGAGCGCGACGATATTGACGCGCCCGGCGATTCCCCGGAGAACTGGACGCTCGCGGCCGGCGCTCCCGCCGACGAGGCGACGCTGGCGGATCTGGAGTTCGCGTGGCGCACGGTGCGCGCGGTGCGCTCGAACGCGATCCTGCTGGTTAAGGATGGCGCCTCGGTGGGTGTGGGCATGGGCCAGGTGAACCGCGTGGACTCCTGCAAGCTGGCGGTTGAGCGTGCGAACACGCTGGGCTCGCGCTCGACGGGTGATGCGGCGGCGTCCAACGTGGACAGTGCGGGCGGCGCTCGCGCGTCCGAGGTTGTGGCCGAGGCTCCCGAGCAGCGTTCCATCGGCGCGGTTGCGGCGTCGGATGCGTTCTTCCCCTTCGCGGATGGCCTGCAGGTGCTCATTGATGCGGGCGTGAAGGCTGTCGTTCAGCCCGGTGGTTCCGTGCGTGACCAGGAGTCGATCGACGCGGCGAACGCTGCGGGCATCACGATGTACCTGACGGGGACGCGCCACTTCGCGCACTGATCATTCCTGTTCATGGGCTCCAGGGGGCGAGCGCCGGTGTGGCGCTCGCCCCCTGAGATCTGTGCCCGTGTGCTTGACAGGGGAGTGGCGGACAGCATATTGTTCAATTGTTGAATGAAAGGCTGTTAGCCCTGTTGAAAGGTGTCGTATGACCACCCTGACCGCTTCCCCCGTCGCCGCGCGTGAGAACCGTGTTCTCGCCGACCGCCTCGGTGGCACGATCGCCCGCGAGATCGCCCTGGTGGCGGCTGGCACGATCGCCATGATCGTCCTCGCCCGCATCTCGATCCCGCTGCCCTTCACGCCCGTGCCCGTCTCGCTCGGCACGCTGGGTGCCCTCTCGGTCGGCACGGCCCTCGGCGCGCGCCGAGGCCTCGTCTCCGTCGCTTCGTATGCCCTTCTCGGTATTGTGGGTGTCCCGGTCTTCACCGGCACGAACGTCGGCTGGGCCTTCGCGTCCTTCGGCTACATCCTCGGCTACCTCCTCGTCGCTGCGATTGCTGGCCTGGCGGCCCAGCGCGGCGCCGACCGTCGCATTGTTACCATGGCGCCGACCGCCGTCGTGTCCCTGTTCTCCGTGTACATCCTGGGCCTGGCCTGGATGATCCCCTTCGCGCACATGACCCTCGAGCAGGGTCTGATGAAGGGCTTCGTGCCCTTCATCATCGGCGACCTGGTGAAGGCCGCCGTGGCCACCGGTGCCTTCCCGGTGCTGCGCTCTATCTTCCGCTGAGCCGCGCGCTCCAGCGCAACGCGAGTCGGCCTCGTCCCCATGAGGGGCGGGGCCGTCGCCGTATCCGGCGTGCGCAGTGGTGACATGCGTAATGGAGCGCGACGGGGCGGGGCGCGCGCGGGTACCATTGGCAGGGTGAACGCTTCTGACATGCATCCCGTCCTCGTCGTCGACTTCGGCGCGCAGTATGCCCAGCTGATCGCACGCCGCGTGCGTGAGGCTAACGTCTACTCCGAGATCGTCCCCCACACCATGAGCGTGGCGGACATGCTCGCCAAGGAGCCCGCCGCCATCATCCTGTCCGGCGGCCCGTCCTCCGTCTACGAGGAGGGTGCGCCCTCCGTCGATCCCGCTATCTTCGAGGCCGGTGTGCCCGTGCTGGGCATCTGCTACGGCTTCCAGACGATGGCCCACGCCCTCGGCGGCACCGTCGGTCGCACGGGCACCCGCGAGTATGGGCACACCGAGGCCACCGTGGCTGGTGACTCCTGCCTGTTCGGCGGCACCCCCGACGACCAGATCGTGTGGATGAGCCACGGTGACGCCGTCCAGGGCGCGCCCGAGGGCTTCACCGTCACCGCCTCCACCACCGAGACCCCCGTCGCGGCCTTCGAGTCGCGCGAGCGTCGCCTCTACGGCCTGCAGTGGCACCCCGAGGTGGGCCACTCCCAGTTCGGCCAGGACGCGCTGAAGAACTTCCTCTACGAGGGTGCCGGCCTGGAACCCACGTGGACCGCCGGTTCCATCGTGGACGAGCAGGTCGAGAAGATCCGCGAGCAGGTCGGCGACGCGCAGGTCATCTGCGCCCTGTCCGGCGGCGTGGACTCCTCCGTGGCCGCGGCCCTCGTGCACAAGGCTGTCGGCGACCAGCTCACCTGCTTCTTCATCGATCACGGCCTGCTGCGCGCGGGCGAGCGTGAGCAGGTTGAGAACGATTACGCGCGCGGTATGGGTATCCGCGTCATCACGTGCGACGAGTCCGAGCGCTTCCTGTCCGCCCTGGCCGGCGTCACCGAGCCCGAGGCGAAGCGTAAGATCATCGGCCGTGAGTTCATCCGCTCCTTCGAGGCCGCCCAGAAGCAGGTCATCGAAGAGGTTGGTGCCGCCGGCGGCGAGGTGAAGTTCCTCGTCCAGGGCACCCTGTACCCCGACGTCGTCGAGTCCGGCGGCGGCGAGGGCGCGGCCAACATCAAGAGCCATCACAACGTGGGTGGCCTGCCCGAGGATATGACCTTCGAGCTGGTCGAGCCCCTGCGTACCCTCTTCAAGGACGAGGTGCGCGCGGTTGGCCGCGAGCTGGGCCTGCCCGACTACCTGGTGAACCGTCAGCCCTTCCCGGGCCCCGGCCTCGGCATTCGCATCATCGGCGAGGTCACGCGCGAGCGCCTGGACATCCTGCGCGCCGCCGACCTGATCGCCCGCGAGGAACTCACGGCGGCCGGCCTGGATCAGGAGATCTGGCAGTGCCCGGTCGTCCTGCTCGCCGACGTTCGTTCCGTGGGCGTCCAGGGCGATGGCCGCACCTACGGCCACCCGATCGTGCTGCGCCCCGTGTCCTCCGAGGACGCGATGACGGCCGACTGGACGCGCCTGCCCTACGACGTCCTGGCCCGCATCTCCACGCGCATCACCAACTCGGTGCCCGAGGTCAACCGCGTCGTCCTCGACGTGACCTCCAAGCCCCCGGCCACCATCGAGTGGGAGTGACGCTCATACCGATCTGAGCTCGCAGACTGATAGCCCCGGCCTCGTCCCTGTTTTGTGGGATGAGGCCGGGGCTCGGTCGTACGTTTGCGAGGCCTAGGCCTCGGGCGAGGGGATTGCTGCGGCGGGCTGGCGTGCGGCATCCCGTGCGCGCAGGTGCATGTAGAGCTTGTAGGACGAGACCAAGTCGGCCACGGGGAAGAACTGCATGGGGATGTGGAGCTTTGTCGCCTTCGGGTTGCTGAGGCCCTGGTTGCGGGCGCGAATCGCGGCGGTGATGCCGTAGCCCGATGAGATGAGGAGGCTCAGGTAGGCCAGGCCAAGCCATTCGTAGATGAAGCGTAATGACTCGAAGAAGTCGTGGGGGGAGAGGAATAAGTAGACCAGTACATATGAGTACTGCAGAAGGGGCAAGCTGAATGGGAGAAGGACAATTTTCAGCAGTAGGCTCCGCAATGCCAGTGCGCGCGGGCTCTCATCACGGCACAGCCAGAAGAGAGAGATCAGATTTGCCGCTGCGGCAACCGCAAACAAGGCGAGCCACATGTTCCAGGTCAATCCGAATCCAATGCGGTAGCTCTGGTCGCTATACGCGGCTATGACAAGGAGGATGGGGGCTACGATGCGGAGAACCTTGGACATGTGGCGCCTACTTTCTGTCGACGTCTCGCCTGTGTCGTGAATATATCATCATGGCCACAGGCGGGGCGTCCGGCGCTCAGGATTCCGAGGCGGCGGCCGAGGCGGGCTTATTCGCCCGGTGCAGAAGGATGCATAGCCAGATGCTGGAGATGAGATCGGTAAACGGTAGGCAGTGCATCGTGATGTACCTGCGCTTTGAGGAGGTGTTGAGGAGTCCCTCCGTGTTGGCGTGATGCGCTGCGGCTATGCCGTACTGAGAACTCGTCAGCAGTAGTGCGTACATGCCGCAAATGGGCGTGAACAGGTAGCCGATGGCTAGCACGAGGTACGGGGGAGCTATGAGGCATGCGGCAAGGAATGCTGCGAAGGGGAGAAAACCGATGTAGAGGGGGAGGAGGCCTAGCTTGAGGAGTAGCCCCCACAGGGCGAGCGAGCGTGCACTGGCGTCGCGCTGAAGCCATAGGGTGCTCACGAGGTTCGCCAGGCCAGCGATCAGGATGGCGATGATCCACACGGCGTCGCCGGTGCCCGCGAGGCTGTGCTGGAGCATGAGCTCGGCGCCACCGCCGATGTAAGCCGCGAGAATCAAAAGGATGGGTGCGGTGACACGTGCGATGGTGGACATGTGTACCCCTCATTCTGTTTGAAAGTTTGTAATAGTTGTGACTATGGTACCTCCTCTCGTTGAAGGCGAAAGCGGCAGTTATGCCACGCTTGATCTGAGGCTAGATTCTGGCCATAATTATGGCTAAAGGAGATGGGAGTAGCATGTCGACACTGACTATGGGACTCGCTGAGGCGAAGAATAACTTTTCGCGGGTGACAGCAGAGGTGAACAGGACGGGGAAGCCTGTCACGATCCTGAAGAACAATAGGCCTTGGGTCGTTATTCAGCCTGCGCAGCAGTCTGAGAGCGCGGTCGATGTCGCTGTCGATTTCATGGATGCCTACGCGGACGTGTTTGAAGAGCTCGCGAAGTGACCGCTTTCGCGTTTTCCCGGGACGATGTGTGTGCCATCCATTCGGCTACGATTGCTCGCTTCGGTGGTCTTGATGGCGTGCGAGACGAGGGAATGTTGGCCTCGGCTCTTGCTCAGCCGTTCCAGACGTTTGGGGGCGAGGAGCTCTATCCCAGTGCGGTCGAGAAAGCGTGTCGGTACGCTGTTGGGATCATTTCGGGGCATCCCTTCCTGGACGGAAATAAACGAACCGGTGCCGCTCTGCTAGGCACGTATCTCAGGATGTGCGGTCTTGGTTTCACGCCCGACCATGCGGAGTTCCTTTCGGCCATGCTGGGTGTAGCTGATGGGTCGATGGGATACGAGGAACTCGTGGACTGGGTGAGGATCAACGTGGGGTAATTGCTTTCGGGTTTTGTGTTGGTGATTCAGTGGCGGAGTATTCCGTGGAGTAGGGTTCGTCGTAGCGAAACGGCGGCCCCGAATCAAGGAGGATGACACGTGGATCTGCTCGAATACATGCGCTCACAAAACGACATGACGCGCCAGGAATGGGAGCGCACCTTTGAGGAAGAGGCTAGGGAGCTTCTCGTTCTGCTCGCTGGAAGCAGTGGAGCTGGAAAGAGGAACGGCTTCTGGGAGGCCGCGCACTCCTATCTGGCGTACGTGGACTGGGAGACTGGCGCCCTATGTGCGGATGATGGTCGGCTGGTCTACCCAGTCAGCGATGAGGACAATGCCGCTGGCAACGTCTTGGGCCGCTTCCGTGACGAGGAGATCTACCGCGTCACGGCTCGCAAGAAGATCCCGCAAGAGCTCCCCGAGGGCATGAGCGCCTCCGCGCAGAACCGCCTCCTGATCGTGGAGGTCCTCGAAGAGAATCCTCCGTGCCCCGCGTTGGACGAGGTCCTGGCTGAGTATCGCAGGCCGGTAGTTCTCAAGGATGAGGAGTTGGGTGAGCTGTCCCTCGACAAGGACCTCGACACGTTCGAGGGAGGTGTCTCGTGGCGGGGTGAGGACATCAACATCTCTCTGGAGGTTGATTCGTCCAGCGAAGACACGTGGACCGCAGCCGTGGCCGCCATGAAGCAGATGGTGACCGATCAGGACCGGTGGGATCGCGACATGCGAGCGTTCGCCGCGCGAGAGCTGACCGGACTCGCGTGCGACTGGCGCGAGTCTGCCGACGAGGAGGTCCCCGAGATTACGGAAGAGAGCTTCGCACAGCGATTAGGTCTCACCAGTATCGCCATGGATCCGGACGGTTCATTTTCCGCATACTTCGATGATGACGATATGTTCTTCGGCCACTGCGTCGTGGTGTACGGAACCCTGGCCGATGGGGTGGCCTCGGCGGTGATGGCGGGTTAAGTGTCCTGCGCGCTGCTGCCGAAACAGTTGGTGCTTCGGCAGCAGCACTCAGGTATACGGGTAGGGGAGTGGAGCCAGTTCTGGCCCTCACAAGCCTAAGATCGCTGCGCGCGCTGTCAGTTTTTGTGTGCGGTGATCGCAAACTGAAGGGGCAGGCGCTCTGGTTTGTCGCGAAGGTGCCAACCTCCAGCGGAATCCTGTTCCATGAGTTCGGGCCACGGACACCACGCCGCGCGCGGTGTCTCCTCAAGCTCATCGATCACCAAACCCGCGTTGATGAGAGCAGTAACGATTTGTCCAAGGGAGTGATTCCACTGGTGATTTGTCGTGTGAGTAATCCGCGGGGCATCGGGGCAATCCACGTAGCTTGAATCGTCATTCCATGTCATCGGAGCATCCTGCTCGAAGTAGGGTGCCTCAATCTTTAGCCCGTCGGAAATATCCTCCCCAATTGTCATGAACATCGGGTGGTCATCGCGGATGAAGAAGGTGCCGCCCGGCTTGAGCAGGGAAGCGATGACTTGTGCCCATCGGGCGATATCGGGCAGCCAGCATAGGACACCGATCGAGGTGTACACCAGATCGAAGGTGCCGGACACTGCTTGGCGCGCGTCGTACACGTTTGCGTGAACAAACTCCACGTCAGCGCCCGCGCGGTCGGCGATGTTGCGCGCGTGGGCAAGTGAGGCCTCGGACAGGTCGAGGCCGATGACACGCGAGGCCCCGCGGCGCGCAAAGCCGATTGTGTCCGTTCCGACGTGGCACTGCAGGTGGATGACATCTTTGCTGGTGAGATCGCCGAAGCGTTCGATATCTTGGGCCAGTTCGGTGCTAATGGCTGTCGGGTCCTCGAGAAGGCGCTGGTAGTCGTAGTAGTTGCCAGCCATGTGCAGCTCGGCGCGGTCGTCCCAGTTGTGTTCATTGTCAGAAAACCACTGTGTGAGGCTGTTCGTTTCGTTCATTTCGTTATTGTATGCAGGTGGAATGTTGGGGAGGCGTGCTCCTCCGTGCCTCGGACCTATCGAGTCGATGCAGGAGGCGTCAGTGGGCATAGAGCGTGAGAGGGAACGCTAAGGGAGGATCTGATAGCGAGGCATACCCCGCCAAGCAGGGCGGGCCTCGTCAATGTCTGATGAGTTGCTGGTGGCAGTGGTGCGATCCCTAGTGCCCTCTGTTGACGAAGGGGCGCGCGCACCTATACTGAACAGTGTTCATTATGGATTGTCGTAGGTAGTGAGACGGTAGGAAACAGTGCCCAAACAAGTGATCGACCCGGAGAAACTGGTCAGCCAGGCCTACGCCATCGCCTCGCGCGACGGCATCTCTGCGCTCTCCGTGCGCAAGGTCGCCAGCGCATGCGGCATCGCGGTCGGCTCGGTCTACGGCTACTTCCCGACCAAGGCGGACCTGACGGCCGCCGTGCTCACCCGCTTCTTCGAAGAGAATCTCTCCGACGAGCTGTGCGCCGTGCGCCTCGGTGAACGATTCACCTCCTATGTGCGGCGCTTCCGCGAGGCCCTGTGCGCTGCGCGCGCGGACATGAGCGTCGATTGGTTCGCCGAGATGCGTCGCCTCCCCAGCGCAGAACAGGAAGCCCTCGAAGCCGTGCGTGCCCCCATGCTCGCCCACATCGAGCGCGGGCTCGCGCGTGTCCTCGACGCGGACGAGGCCGTGGATCGCTGCCGACTCGTCGGCCCCATGAGTGTCGAGGCCCTGTGTCGCTACGTGCTGCGCAGTATCTTCGCTTCGCTCATGGAGGGCGGCGAGTGTGAGACGCTGTTCGCCCTCCTCGACGCCGCCCTGTACGACGACACCGCAGACGAAAAGGAAGCAAAATAATGAGTCGATTCCGCATTAAGAAACAGCCCCTGATCGCCGTCGCCGGCGTCGTCTGGCTGCTCGCCGGCCTGAATGTCGCGATCCTCGGCGTGCGCGCGGCCATCGACCTGCGAGGCCTCGCCGCAATCGTCCTCGTTGCGCTCGCGGGCGGCGCGGTCGCCATCTTCTGTGCCTTCCACCCGATGTTCAGCAAGCTCGTTCAGAAGAACGCCCAGCGCATCGCTGACCTGGAGGGGGAGCGCCACCACGTCGTCCGCTTCTTCGACCGCAAGAGCTACATGATGATGGTGATCATGATGTCGTTTGGTATCGGCATGCGCGCCGCAGGGCTCTTCCCTGACTGGTTCATCGCCTTCTTCTACACCGGCCTCGGCCTTGCCCTGAGCCTCGCAGGCGCCAGCTACATTGCGCGCGGCGTGCGCGGTCGCGCCTGGGCGTTCCACGGGACCGACTGAGCGTTTCACGCTCTCCCAGCCAAGGCCTCGTCAATGGACGAGGCCTCCCGCCGTTGTGTGGGTCATCTGCCCTTTAGTGCCACGCGATTACCGCCAGTGGTGGTATAAAACTGGCGGTAATGCTGGGCGGCGCTGACGCGGTCACGTGATCACTGGTAGATGTGTCGGCGGTGTCCGACGGAAAAGACTTCGATAATAAAGCTGCTTGAACGGGGTGATGGTCGTGTCGGCAGGGCCAGGCGCTCGGTGCAGGCTGAGGGCGCGTGAATGTGGCTACCTCGGGCTGATAGCATGCTGCGGGGCGTTCACACTGTTGTGAAGGACTGTCGTCGGGGAGGAAGGGGAACCGAGGATGAGGTACGCCAAAACGGTGCGATTAACGGGCGGGGTGGAGCTCCTCGTGAGGAATGCCAGCGCGTCGGATGCTCGCGCGCTGCGTGACATCATGCAGCGCACGCATGCGGAGACCGACTACCTGCTGTCATACCCGGACGAGCAAGGCTCTGATGATGAACAAGAGGCTCGCGCTCTGGCGGAAATGGAACGCAGTGACGATGAGGTCGAGCTCGTCGCCGTCCTTGATGGACGGATCGTGGGGAGCGCAGGAGTCACGGCGGTGGGCAGCAGGCGCAAGGTGGTGCACCGGGCGCGCTTCGGCATCAGCATCCTCACAGATCATTGGGGGATGGGGATCGGCCGAGTGCTCATGGACGCGTGCATCGACAGTGCGCGCCGGGCGGGATACACCCAACTCGAGCTCGAGGTGGTGGCTGACAATGAACGCGCGCTGTCCCTCTACCGGTGCGTGGGGTTCGAGGAGTATGGGCGCAACCCACGAGGCTACCGGTCCGCGGCTTCGGGCTACCAGGAGCTCGTGCACATGAGGCTGGAGTTGTAGCGCCCCGGAGGGTAGCTGGCGGTTATGTGTCTAGCTTGACGAGCCTAGAACCCCAGTTCCTTTCGTCGAAACGAGTGGGGCACCTTGATAATGTGCACGACGAATGGCGTGACGCGCAGTCGTTCCATGTGTACCCCTTCGGCTTGTGGGGGCTCGCGTCGTTGGGCCCCATCTCCAGGACGCTGAGGAAAGAGACACTGCTCTCAGATGTGCAACCGTTTGCAGATACGATGAGCCCATGACGATCATGCTTGTGCCCCTGACTGACACCGAGCGTCCTGCGCTGATCGCGGACTTTCAGGAATCTTTCGAGTACTTCCAGGGCAACCCGCAGGGATCCTTCGTGGGGGAGCGTCTCGCCGCGCGTGAGCAGCATCCGTCTGGTCCCAGCGAGGGCAGTGCGACGGAGCAGCCGATTCTCCCGCTGTCCGACATTGAGGAGTCCCTAAATGCACCGGGAGCGCTCGCCTATCGCATCCTTGAGGACGGCGAAGTCGTGGGCAACGTCATCCTCACCGTCGTCGGGCATCGAGGCGAGGTTCTCCTATTCGCGATGAAGGCCTCGGTTCATTCCAGGGGAGTGGGGACGCGCGCCTGGTTCGCCATCGAGGCCGCCCACCCGCAGGTGAGGGAATGGACCCTGGAGACGCCCTATTTCGAGGTGCGAAACATCCACTTCTACGTCAACAAGTGCGGCTTCCACATCGTCGAGTTCTTCAACGAACATCACCCCGACACCTCGCATCTCCGCGGAGCGGGCGAGCCGATGGGCGAGGCCGACTACATGTTCCGCTTTGTCAAGCGCCTGGGCCGCTAGTGGTGTAGCTGCTCAGTCGACGCCCTCGACCTTATCGGTGTTCATGGTGGACATTCCTTGGTCGGTGCGTGGGCGTGCTGCGGGCGCGCGATTGCGAGCGGCGTACCCTTGAATCGTGAAGGTTCTCGTCGTTCCCATGGTCGCCCGCTCGCGGATGGGCGGGCCGTGGTCGCGCGCGCAGCGCGTCGCCCGGGCCTTCCGGGATGGTGGCCACGAGGTCACGCTCGCGTGGGGAGATGACGGCAACTGCGCCGATCCCATCGCTCCGACGCTTGATATTCCGGTGCCCTCGCCCCTCGGCTTGCCCGAGGCCATCGCCCGCCACACCTTCCCCCTGGCCGCGCGCCTCGGCCTCATGGGCCGCAAGCCCGTGCATAGCTTCGAGGAGGTCCTCTGGCTGACCGGTGCCCTCGACGAGCGCTACACGCGCGCGGCCATCGATACGCTCCGCTCCCACATGCGTGCTTCGCGCCCCGACGTTGTCTACTCCGAATTCAGCCTCGCCGCCGTCATTGCCGCCCGCGCCGAGGGCATCCCATGCGTGGGCAGCGCCTCACAGCCGACGACCGCCGTCTACGCTTCCAACCCGCGTAAATCCACGGGAATTCGACGCCTGCTGCGCGAGATGGGCATGCCCGCCCCGGCCTCGTCCCTGACGGTCCTTGAGGGGATACGGCGCCGGTTCATCCCGAGCTGCCCGACCCTGGAACCGCGGGCGGGGGAGCGGGCCGTCTACTGCGGGTTCCTGGACGAGCCGCCCGCCCTGCCGGCGACGCCTCGAGATTGTGCCCTCGTTTACCTCGGCGCGGGCAGCGTCCCCGCGGGCGTCGCTGTGCGCGCCGGGCGAGAGCTCGCCCGGGCCCTCGGATGCGACGTGTACGTCGCGGGAGCGCCCGAGGCCACCCAGGTCTCGGGCGGCCACACGGTGCGCTGCGCGCCCCGCTTCGACTTCGCCGATCTCCTGCCGCGCGCCCAGGTTTTCGTGCATCACGGCGGGCAAAACTCGATGATGGATGCCCTTTCTTATGAAGTCCCCCAGGTGATCGTCCCGGGGCGCGTCTTCGAGCGACAATTCAACGCCGAGGCCGTGGAAAACGCACGCTGCGGCCTGACCGTGCGCGAGCCCAAGCCGGCGCTCATCGCACGCGCCGCCCGCCGCCTCGTCGATGAACCCGCCCTGACCTCGGGGATCCGAGGGCTGCGCGAGGAGCTGTCCTCTCTGGGTGGCACCAAGCGCATCGTGCGCGAGGTCGAGGAACTGGTCGGTTAGCGTCAGCTCCAGCCTCGCAGGATCGCCTCCAGGCCCCGCTCAAACTGCGCGTTGAAGTCGTAGCGGCCGTCCAGGAGATCCTCGATGAGCGGGCGCAGTGCCTGCGCGTCCTCGGGGTCGAGTGCGGCGCTCGCGGCTGACAGGTCGGCGGGCTGCTGGGGGGAGCCGCCCACGGGCGGAACGACCTCGGCGGCGACGAACGCCGTCGTGTAGATCGACACCGCGTTGACGAGTCCCAGCATGTCCGCGTTCGGCGTGAAGCCGCGCCGGGACAGCGTCACGAACACGCGCGCCAGGAGCGCGAGCTGCTCGGGCGTCGACATCGGGTGCGTGAGCAGCAGCATGACCGCGCCCGGGTGGGAACGCAGCGTTGATGCCAGGCAGTGCGCGTAGGTGCGCATGTAGGTCAGCAGGGGCGAGGCGGGGGTGCCCTCGGTCGGCTCACTCACCTCGTGCGTCGGGATCGCCGCCCCGGCGTCAACGCGGTCCAGGAAGGCCTCGAACGTGAGGCGCCAGACCTGCTCAGCGATGCCCTCCAGGAGCGCGGCCTTGTCGGGGAAATGGCGATAAAAAGCGGCCTGGGAGACGCCGAGCCGCTTTCCCAGGGACCGCAGAGACAAAGCGGAGAGCCCCTCCTCGTCAACCAAGTCGAGCGCGGTCGACAAGATGATCTCTCGCGATAGTGCGCGCTGGCGTGACGACGGCATGGACTCTCCGCTTCGGTGGACGTTACTCCCTGTGATAACGGAACTGTATCAGTGCCAGCCCCGCGATCACGGCGAAGAAACCCCACAGGACGCCGATCCGCGTCGCGACGTCGGCAAGGCTCGCGCCGTCCAGGCTCACCTCGTGAATCGCGGTAATCGCCCAGTAGGCGGGGGACAGGCGTGCGGCGTGCTGCGCCCAATCGGGGAACGAGGAGACCGTGGAGAAAGACCCGCCGATGCCCGCCGCCAGCATGCCAATGATGTTCGACAACGACAGGGCTGCGTCGCGGCTGCGCGACCACAGCGCGAGCGCGACGCCTAGCGCCGATAGAACCGCCGAGAAACTGAGGAGAATAACGGCGAGGGCGACGAGGGAGCCGGTCGGTCGATACCCGAAGATGAGCGCGCCGAGCGCGAGGACAACCGCGATCTGGACGGTCTGCATGAGGAAGGCGACCAGCGCTTTGCCCGTCAAGATGGATGCGCGCGAGGTTGGGGAGGCCTCGAGACGCTCCCACGTGCCCCACGAACGCTCGTTGAAGAACGAACTGATGATGTTCTGCACGGCCAGGAACGAGAAGAGGATCGCGATCGATGGGACCGCCTGTTCTGCGCCCGTGACGCCCGTGTAGCCGTCGGCCAGAAGCATCGACTTGAATGCCGGCATCATGAAGGGAATCAGGACCAGGGGGATCACCGTCAGGATGAGCGTGGGCGCCGGGTCGGTGAGCTGCAGGCGGATGTTCAGGCGGGTCATAGCCCCGAGTTGCTTAAGCTGCGACATGGTCACTCTCCTTGATGATCTGCAGATACGCGTTGTGCAGGCTCGCCTGCGTGATGCGCACGTCCATCAGTCGCGCGCCTTGAAGGGTGGGCGATGCTAGGGCTTCGCCGATCCGCGAACCTGGGTCGGCCTCGTCCCCGATGAGGTGGAGACGCCTGTCGTCGGCGCTCCACCCGTCGATCGAGGGGATCGGGCGATCGAACTCGAGCGTGACCTCGGCGCGCGCGTGGTGAGAGACGATCTCTTCGAGCGTGCCGCTCGCGACGATGCGCCCCTCGTTCAGGATCGCGATGTCGGAGCCGAGCTCCTCGAACTCGGCAAGGTAGTGCGAGGTGTAGACGACGGCCGCGCCCTCGTCGGCGAGCTGGTGGACCGCGCGCAGGATCTGGCTGCGCGCCTCCACGTCCGCTCCGACGGTCGGCTCGTCCATAAAGACCAGGCTCGGGCGGTGCATGATCGCCATGCCCGCGTGGAGCCTGCGCTGCTGCCCGCCTGACAGGTGCGAGGCACGCTGTCCTCGCTTCTCTGTGAGGCCGAGGAGTTCCATGACCTCGCCGGCGCGCGAGGCTGCTTCGCGTCGGCCGAGCCCGTGCAGCTCGCCGAAGGCTGCCAGGTTCTGGGCGACGCTCAGGTCCGGGTAGATGCCCAGGTCCTGGGGTGCGTACCCGATTGATCGTGCGGCCTCGGTGGATGCGGGGCGGTGGCCGCAGATGGTCACGGTTCCCGAATCGGCGCGGCGCAGGCCGCACAGGATTGTGATGAGCGTGGACTTGCCCGCCCCGTTTCGTCCGAGCAAGCCGAGGATCTGTCCGGGTTCGACGTGCAGGTCGACTCCGCGCAGGACCTCGTGGGTGCCGTAGCTCTTGAGGATTCCCCGGGCCTCCAGGCCTGGAGTGTGTGGATGTGACACGGTGACTCTCCCATCGGTTAACGCTGTTAACTTTGTGTCGCGGACAAGGTTAACAGTGTTAACTTTTGTGTGCAAGGTGGCGCTGCGCTCAGGGGAAAACTGCTGATTTACCGCGTTTTTCTGACAATCTGTCGCTGCAGTGGGAAGGGGAGCGGCCCTACACTGTCCACGCTAGGCGTGAAGGAGGACTGAAAGTGCCAGGTATGGATACCTACGACGCGATCATGCTGCTGTCCTACGGTGGCCCGGATGGCCCGGACGACGTCCTGCCGTTCATGCGCAACGCGACGCGCGGTCGCGGAATCCCCGACGAACGCCTGCTTCAGGTCGCCGCTCACTACAAGCGCTTCGGCGGCGTCTCGCCCATTAACGCCTGTAATCAGCGCCTGATCGCCGACCTGTCCGCGGAACTCGCCAGGCGTGGGCACGATATCCCCGTCGGGTGGGGAAACCGCAACTGGCACCCCTTCGTCGCCGAAGGCCTCGATGAGCTCGCCCAGGCGGGCGCCCGCCGCATCCTCGTCCTGCCTACCTCCGCCTACGCCTCGTACTCGGGGTGTCGCCAGTACCGCGAAGACCTCGCCGAGGCCGCGGAGGCCCTGCACGACAAGTGGGGGACGATCGAACTGGGCGTTGAGGACAGCGCCGACAATCCCGACGCCGACATCATCCTGGACAAGGTCCGCCCCTACTATTCGACCCCCGGCATGGCGAGCGCGCAGATCGCGTCCGTCCAGCGTGCGTGGGAGGCCCTCGCTGCGCGAGGCGTCGATACCTCCGGGATTCGCCTGATCTTCGTTACCCACTCCATCCCCGTGAGCATGGAGGCGGGGTCCTCGCCCTTCCCGTTCCATCCCTCGATCGACGAGGCCGTGGCGGCCTCGGGCGGTCGCGCCGAGCAGCAGGGGAGCGAGGCCTCGTCGCCGGCGGGAACCCCGGCCACTGAAATCAGCTACGTTGCCCAGCACCACGCCCTTATCCAAGCGATCATGCCCGAGCTGCGCCGCGTTCTTGGCCGCGAGGATCTGGGTTACGACCTCGTGTATTGCTCGCGGTCCGGGCCCCCGCAGGCCCGCTGGCTCGAACCCGATATCAACGATTTCCTTGAGGAGATCGCGGCCGACACAGCGCCTCCGACCGGCACCGTCGTCGTCCCCATCGGTTTCATCTGCGACCACATGGAGGTCGTCTACGACCTCGACACCGAGGCGAAGGAGACCGCCGCGCGCCTGGGGATCCCCTACGAGCGTGCCGACACCGTCGCGACGGATCCGGCCTTCGTGTCCTCCCTGGTCGACGTGCTCGAAGAGCGCGCGGCCCAGGCGCGAGGCGAGAATCCCTCGCCCGTCACCGTGACCGGCACCGGCCCCTTCCACACCGTCTGCCCGAGCGACTGCTGCCTCTCTCCGGCACGCCCTGGCCACCCCTCACCCGCCGCTGTGAGCGCCCACCCCGGCGCCGCCCCTCATTCTTCCGGCGCGCCCGCCCGAGCCGCCGGTCAATCAGCCACAACTCAGGAGGACTCCATGTCTACCCCGCATCCCCACGCCGTCGTGCCGCCCGAGCAGAACCCGGAAAACCCGGGACATCCCGCAGGAGTGCCGGACCGCGTCGGTGAGCACGCCGCACGCCACCAGGCCCGCCACGCGGGCACCGAGGCGACGCCCCACTCGCACGCCGCTCACGCCCGCGTCACCGACCCGCGCGACGCGACGGACGTCGACTTCGACGAGGTCAACAACAAGCAGCACTACGCCCTCTACTCCGTGTTCGCGCTCGGTGAGTCCCTGCCCGCCGACGACGACGAGCGCGGCCGCATCGTCGCCGAATCCCTGGACTACGTGAAGGGCGCGGGCGCAGAAATCCGCGGCTTCTACGACGTCTCGGGCTTCCGTGCCGAGGCCGACCTGATGGTGTGGTGGCTCGACGACGACCCGCAGGTCCTCCAGGACGTCTACCACCGCCTGCGCGCGTCGGCGCTCGGCAAGTTCCTGGATCCGGTGTGGTCCTGCATGGGCCTGCACACCCCCGCCGAGTTCAACAAGCGCCACATTCCCGCCTGCTTCGGCGGCGTCGCGCCCCGCGACTGGGCGATGGTCTACCCCTTCGTGCGCTCCTACGACTGGTACCTCAAGGCCCCCGAAGAGCGCTCCCGCATCATGGCCGAACACGGCCGCAACGGCTTCGCACAGTACCCGGACGTCAAGGGCTCGACCCTCTCCGCCTTCGGCTTCTCCGACTACGAGTGGGTGCTCGCGTTCGAGGCCGACAGCCTGGACCGCCTGGAGGGCGTCATGCACGCCCAGCGCTACACCGAGGCGCGCCTCTACGTGCGCGAGGACACCCCGTTCTTCACGGGTCCGCGCGTGAGCCTCGGCGAGTGGGCGGAGCGCCAGCCCCGCGCATAAGGGTCTCGCTTATCTGCAAGTCAGCCCCGGCCTCGTCCCTGAGAAAAGGAACGAGGCCGGGGCTGCGTGCGTCGCGATCACGCGGTGTGGCACGCCCTACTTGCCCGGGAAGAGCAACGGCAGGTTGTGCTCGACCTGGTTGGCGATCGAGGCCATTGAGTGGGTTTCGCCGTCGTCGATCCACAGCTGCAGGCTGTCCTCGGTCATGAGGTCTGGATAGTCCTCGCGGAGCTCATCAATCTGCGGGGTCATGTCCCACAGGGCCGGGTCCTCCGAGCCGACCGACGCGAGAATGAGGAAGTCGCGTGGCCCATAGTGGGCGCGCTCGACGCCGGCGGTCACCAGCTCGGCGATGCGCGGGGAATCCGCGTCCTCCTCGCGTCCGATCCACGACTCGCCGGCCATCGGCATGTAGCCGTAGAAGTACTGCGGACGCAAGGCAAAAACATCCCACGTGGTCGTCGCGCCCATCGAGAAACCACCGAATGCGCGGTGCCTGCGCGAAGCGCGCAGTGACTCGTCCGAGGTGTCCCCGCGAGCGAACGTGGTGTAGCGAGACTCAACGGCGTCGATCAGAGTATCGATCTCGCTCGTCGCGAAGAAGCGATT
Source organism: Schaalia odontolytica (assembly GCF_005696695.1). Lineage (NCBI taxonomy): Bacteria > Bacillati > Actinomycetota > Actinomycetes > Actinomycetales > Actinomycetaceae > Schaalia > Schaalia odontolytica. Next base: position 587,425 of record NZ_CP040006.1, read on the forward strand.
GAGGGTGTAGTCCTCCTCGTAGTCATCCGTCGCGAACGAGCGATCCGGATAGTAGGTCGCGAAAACGACCAGCGTCGGTGCAGCCTTGCCGGCGGTCTCCAGCTCGTCGACGACCGGCGCGACGCCATCGGCGAGGCCGGCGGCGTTCCCCCACCAGCCGTGCGTCAGATAGAGGACGTTCGCGGGTGTGTCCGAGGCGTAGGACGCGGGAACGTACACGTAGGCCTGCTTGGTGTAAGTCGTTCCCTCGTAGCTCTGCTCGTAGGTGATCGTGTCGATCGTGCCGTGCAGAGACTGGGCCGTGTCCATGAGTGAGGCGACGCCCTCGGGCAGGGGGTCCTCGTCCTCTTCGTAGGCAATGGCCGTGGGGTCTTTCTGTCCGTTGCCCGAACGATTGAGCGCGAACGACGTGACCCCCACGAGGGCGAGCAGGCACAGTGCGATGATGGCGGTGATGCGGAACCTATTGGTTTTCCGTACGAGTCGTGTTGTCACTGGCTGCGCCTCAGCCCGTTCGTCGTCATGCGTTCAGCTGTCCTCATGCGCTCCACTGTATGCCTGCCCGCTGCGTCGCTACCAATCGGTGTGGCCCTTCCCGCGCTGAGTCTTCCCTCCAATTTCGCATGCAATTCCCGCGCTAGTCTTTCGAGATTTGAATCGTGATCGTTGGGATTCCAAGGTTTATTGGGCATCGGCTAAACGGATGCTAGGGGAATTGCATGCGAAATGTGGGAGAGGGACAGAGCAGGGGAGGAGGGAAGTGTGGAGTGAGAGTCGATACGTGTGGATGGTTATCGTGTTAGTCTCCCGGTATCTATCGTGAATTGCATGGGAGCAAGCATGACCCGGGACCTGATCCGTCGTGGCGACAATGAGCGTCTGGTGTTTCCTGAAACCCCTCTTCCCCAGCTGACGGACGTTCGGGTTGAGGGGACATACGAGGTCAGCCTGAGTGAGGGCAGCGAGCCGGACGAAACCGCTGCGTTCGAACTCGATCCGAACGCCTCGCCCGCACAGTTCAGGGACTATCTCTTCGCTGCGGCAAGCGGCATTCTCATGGGAGCACTCGGCTCCCTGTGGCAGAAAGACATCAACCTGACGGAGGCTCGCAAGTTTGGCGAGGAGAAAATTCAGAAAATCGTGATCGGCGCGGCCCAGCGCGCGGGCCTCGACAAGGAACACCCAAACATCGCAGACGCGATCCGCTTCCTCGAAAAGAGATTCCCATCCGTGGGGGATAAGCTCACCGCAGCATTCGGTGGCGGGCTCCAGCATCACCTCCGCGACTTCTCGCACCACCCCTCGCCCGTGGGACTCGTGTGCTCCCTCCTCATGCAATTCACTGGCAAGGGGTTTGGAACCAAGACAGACGGCACTTTCGCAATCTTCGACCTGCCTGCCGACGCTATGAAGGACGGATTGCTTGTTGGGCGCAACGTTCCAGAAAAGATTCTCTATGGCACCGTTAAATGGCTCTTTCATCTCATCAGCGACATGGCCGGCTCGAGCTCGACCCCCGGCGCGGGCACCGGAATCCCCGGGCCTCTCCTATCATTCCTCAAGGAGGCCTCGTCCCTGCCATTCTTCCGTGACTTGTCCATCGGTTATGAGGGCAAGATGCGGACACTGTCGCAGTGGATTTCCAAAGCATTCAACGGCACCCTATTGAAGGATGAGGACGGCAATCCCCTACGCTTCGATCTGCGGACGGAGGTTGGCTTGGCGGAGCAAATCCTGACGCAGGTTCCCGCTGTTCTCGCGAATGAGTGCATTGTTCGTGGCTTCTACACGATCACTCGGTTCGTCGACGAGTTGAAGCGCTGCGACGTGTCCAGCGTCAAGGATCTGGCGCGCATCAATCCCTCGCGATTCCTGCCTCTCAACAGCCGTGCGCTCACGCGCATGCTGACCGTTGCCTCGGGTTCCTTCGTGGTCGTCAACTCGGGCATTGCAGCCGTGCGCGCGGTGGTGGAAGGCACTGCCAGTGGTGGGGTGGGGGCGGTTCCCCTGTTCTTCATGCGCCTCAACTACGCTGGGATTGGCCGTTTTGCTTTCGCCCTTCGGGCCGACAGCTCCTACATCTACGAGGATGTGGAGGCCTGGTGGGAGCAGCGTCAGAAGAGTGAAAAGGGTGCAGAAGTCGCCGTCTATGCACCGCTAGGGCAGGACGTGCAGCGCGTGCTGGATTCGCTTCGCATGGTCTGGCTCGAGGATGACTGTCAACGTGAGAAAAAGGAGGACAAACGCGCCCGCAAGGAAATCCAGATCGGCGCGTGGAAGCGCAGGCAAGAAATTACCGCTGATGCGGGCCAGGGCAGCTACTTTCTGGAGTCCGCCGAGGGCTACCGTGAGCTTCGGGGCATTTGTTCGGGAGAGGGTGGGGAGCTAGTCCGCCTGGCCATCGCCCAGAACCTGCTGGGCTACCAGCCCTACGCTGCCGAACGTGGCCTCTCGCTGTCCCAGACATGGCTGACCGATGTCTTCGTGGCTGAGCAAGATGTCATCGATGCGGCCTTACTTAAGCGTCTGAAGGGTGCGCAGCAGTCATATGACCGTTGGCTGTCGGGCACCTATACGAAGTGGGCGCTGCGCGGTGCTGCGGCTGTGGCTGCAACCGTCGCCACGGGTGGGGCGGCCGCTGCTGCGGCACCCGTGATTGCTACGGTTCTTGCGGGCGGGGCCGTGACTGGGTTGAGTGGTGCGGCGCTGACGAGTGCGAGCCTCGCGTGGGTAGGTGGTGGTTCCCTTGCTGCGGGAGGCCTCGGTATGGCCGGTGGTACCGCCATCATTACGGGCGGCGGGGCAGTTATCGGGCTGACGACTGCAGCCAGCGGTGCGACGCTGGTGGGAGTCCTGAGCAAGGACTATGCCGAACAGGTGAAGCAAGGGTGTGCTGAGTGGCTCGCCCAGTGTTCGGTGCTTCTTGAGGAAAAACCGGCGCAGGCACTGAGGGTCATCGAGGAATCGAAGGCGCGCTTGGAGCGCGCGATCGACGCGGATAATCGGACGATTGACGCCTTGAAGGGAACGAAAGAGAAAGATCAGAAGAAGCTGAGGCAAAGCCTGGAAAAGGGGCGTTCTCACCTCGGCTACGCCGTGGCCGAGCTGGGCAGGCTAGAAAAGAAAGTGCGTGAGGCTGCTGTCGAGCGCGGTGATCTCGCGCCGAGCGGGAGCGTTGATATCGCCCGCGTTCCAGAGTCGGACTAGTGTGAGCTGTCAGTCGCCGGGGGTTGCGCGCTCGCGGGGTTGGCATACCCTGGGTTTATGACACCTGAGATCACCGACCCGGCCGTCCGCGCAATCGCCGAGGAGATCGCCGCAGACCCGGCCAATGCCTCGTTCACGAAGAGAGGCGTGAAGCCGTTGTTCTACGCGGGGCCTCAGTGCCGCATCATGATCGTCGGTCAGGCACCCGGGCGAGTCGCCGAAGAGACCGGCATCGTGTGGAACGACCGCAGCGGCGACCGTCTGCGCGACTGGATGGGCGTCGATAGGGACACCTTCTATGAGTCCGGGAAGCTCGCGATCGTCCCCATGGACTTCTACTTCCCGGGTACGGGAAAGAGCGGCGACCTGCCTCCGCGCAAGGACTTCGCCGACACGTGGCACCCGCGCCTGCTCGAGCTCATGCCGAAGCTCGAGATGACGATCCTTGTCGGTGCGTACGCCACCAGGCGCTACCTCGGTCTGAAGTCTTCGGCCTCGCTGACCGAGGTCGTGCGCGACTACAAGCAGTATCTGCCCACCTACTTCCCGCTGGTCCATCCCTCGCCGCGCAACCAGATGTGGATGAAGAAGAACCCCTGGTTCGCCGCCGACGTGCTGCCCGACCTGAAGGAGCGCGTCGCCTCCCTGCTCGCCTGACGAGGCCGGGGCCGGGCTGGGTGGTGCACACTAGAGCGCATGAACGATCTGCGCATCCCTCCCGGGCCCGGCTGCCCGCGCGGCCTCGTCGTGCCCGCGGGGGATCTGGTCGAGCGCTTCTCTCATGCGTCGGGCCCCGGTGGGCAGGGCGTCAACACCGCGGATTCGCGGGTGCAGCTCAGCCTGGACCTCGCTGCGACAGTCGCGCTGAATGACGAGCAGCGCGAGCGAGCCCTGTCGGTGCTCGGCGAGCGACTCACCGGGACCGTCCTGACCATCACCGCCGCCGAGACCCGTTCCCAGCGCCGCAACCGCGCCGCCGCGCGCGAACGCCTCGCGGAAGTTCTACGCGCGGCCCTCGTCCCGCCCATCCCGCGGCGCGCCACGAAGCCGACGCGCGCGTCTAAACTGCGCCGCCTCGCGGACAAGAAGAGGCGCTCGGAGGTCAAGGCGCGCAGGCGCCGCCCGGATGCGGACTAAGAAGAACGAGGCCGAGGCCGCCTACGCCCACTCGCTCCCGTCGGTGCGCCAGCCGATAAACACCCAGGTGACGGGCAGGAGGTAGTCCAGAACCCAGTGTTCCCGTGCCACCTCAGAGGGATCAGCGGGAGCCTCGCGAACGATATGCTGGGCCGCGTAGGCATCGAAAAGTCGCTGCTCGCGCGCGGTGAATGGCTCTGGGCCGGCCAGGCGACGAAGGTCCGCGCGGGCCTCATCGAAGGAAGAAAAACGCATTGGGCGGAAGGTGCGTGTGGTCGCGAAAACCGGGATCCGCCCCAGGGATGTGAGTGCGCGGGTCACGTCGCGGACGACGTGCGAGCGCCTCGCTGCGCGTCCCAGGTAGGTGAGCAGGCGTGGGTCACGGGACGGGAGCAGGCTGTCGGGCACGACGACCGCCGCGCGTGATCGGGCCGCCGCGTCGAGCTTGCGCACGCAAGCGGGCACGTCCCCGCTCATGAGGGAGCGTGACGCGAAGGCGACATCCACGCTGTTCTCACCCAGGCCCGCCTCCTCCCAGTCGTCCTCCCAGGCGAGTAGGTGGGAGGTGATCGGCAGTTTGTCGGCGGCCGCGCGCTCGTCGAGGATAGCCAGCATGGCCTCGGCGAAGTCGCAGCCGTGGACGCGGTGCCCGGCGCGGGCGAGGGGGACGGCGAGCGTGCCCGTCGCACACCCCATGTCGAGGACCTCATCACCATCTTCGAGCGCGAGGAGATCCAGGAGCCAGCGCTCGTAGTCGATGGTCGCGTCTCTCGTGAACGTCGCGGCCCTCTTGTTCCAATAGGCCTGCGAGTCTCGGTTAATTGTGCTGTTCTGTGTCGACATGAGATAGCCCTTCACTGCGCCTTAAGTGCATGTCTTGATAGAGTTTATGTATGTATAATGACATGCAGAAGGAGGTTCGTGCATGGCAACTGTGAATTTTAGTGTGCGCATGGATGCAGATCTTAAGCGTGAGGTTGAAGCGATCTACGCGGAGCTTGGTATGAATCTGACGTCCGCTGTGAACGCTTTCCTCCGTCAGAGCGTGCGGGTGGGTGGAATGCCCTTCGATCTGCGTCTGAATGAGCAGCAGCGTGAGACTGTCTTGGCGATGTTGGAAGCGGAGCAGCTGGCCTCTGATCCAGGTGTTGAGGCCATGGATGTTGAAGACGCTCTGGCGGAGTTGAAGCGCTAATGACTCTGAAAGTCGTTTGGACAACGAAGTTTAAGCGCGACTACAAGCGTGTGATGAAGCGCGGGCTCGACATCAATCGTCTGGATCAAGTTATCCGAACGTTGGCAGCTGGCGAGGTACTCGCTATCTCGCACCGAGATCATGCTCTCGGGGGTGACTGGCGGGGGCATCGTGAGTGTCATGTTCAGCCTGATTGGCTGCTGATCTATTACGTGGATGGCGAGCGCCTGGTTTTGACCCTCACGCGGACGGGAACCCACGCAGATCTGTTTGGCCTCTAAGCACGGCGCTGCGTGGAATAATGGCCCAATGACTTTTTCTGCCACGCTGCCGAACTTCTCTAGCGACTACCAGGAGGGCGCGCACGCCCGGGTGCTCGACGCCCTCGTCGCCACCAACATGGAACAGTCCGCCGGCTACGGCACCGATGAGCACTGCGAGCGTGCCCGCAACCTGATTCGCGAGGCCTGCCAGGCCCCCGACGCCGACGTGTACTTCCTGGTCGGCGGCACGCAGACGAACGCGACCGTCATCGACGCGATCCTCCTGCCCTGGCAGGGCGTCATCGCCCCCAACACCGGTCACATCAACATGCACGAGGCCGGCATCGTCGAGCGCGGCGGCCACAAGATCCTCGACACCCCCGCCGTCGAAGGCAAAATCAATGCCGCCGACGTCGAACGCATCTGCTCGGCGTGGGAGGGCGATGGCGCGCGTGACCACATGATCGCCCCCGCCCTCGTCTATATTTCGCAGCCCACCGAGTACGGCACCCTCTACTCCCTGCAGGAGCTTGAGGAGCTCTCAGCCGTGTGTCGCAAGCGCGACCTCAAGCTTTTCGTCGACGGTGCGCGCCTCGCATACGCGCTGGCCTCGCCCGCCAACGACGTGACGCTGGCCGACCTCGCGCGCCTGACCGACGTCTTCTACATCGGTGGCACCAAGTGCGGCTCCCTCTTCGGCGAGGCCGTGGTGATCCCCGAGCGCGGATCGATCCGCCAGTTCGTCACCCAGATGAAGCAGCACGGTGCGCTCCTGGCGAAGGGGCGCCTCCTGGGCGTGCAGTTCGAGGCGCTCTTCGAGGACGGCCTCTACCTGACGATCGGCGAGCCCGCCGTTCAGGCCACTGCGCGCATCCGCGAGGCCCTCAAGCGTGCCGGCTACGTCGTCACCATGGATTCGCCGACCAACCTGACCTTCGTGGCCCTCGACCAGGCCGGGCACGAGCGCCTCTCGGACAAGGTGCGTTACAGCATCTGGGAGACCCTGCCCGATGGTCGCTACCTCGCGCGCATCGGCACCTCCTGGGCCACTCCCGAGGAGGACGTGATGGCCTTCGAGCAAGCCCTGGCCCGGTAGCTCGGACGGCAGCCGTCCGGTGGGCGGGCTGGGTGGAACGGGGGAGTGAAGCCGGGTTAGCCTGGGCGCATGACACTCAACGTTGAGACGAACGACTTTTCGGCCCTGACCGCCTCGCGCCGCTCCACGCGCGCCTTTACAGACCAGGAGATTCCCGCCGAGGTCCTCGAGGCGATCCTCGCCGACGCGACGACCGCGCCGTCCTGGTCCAACACGCGCGCCTTCCGCGTCGCCCTGGCCACGGGCGAGCGTGCCCAGCGCCTGCGCGAACACTACGGGCGTCTCTTCGACGAGGAGATCGCAGCCCACGCCCGCAAGGCCGAGGACCCGACCGTGGAGATCCCCGTGCCTGACGGTGACTTCCCGGTGCGCAAGCGCTACCCGGACGAGGTGCGCCCCGCCCAGATCGAGGTCGCGAAGCTCCTCTACGGCATCCACGGCATCGAGCGCGCCGACATCGAGGGGCGCAACCGCGTGAACCGCCGCAACGTCACGGCATTCGACGCGCCCGTCATGGGCTTCGTCTTCGTTCATCAGGACATGCTCCCGTGGAGCGCCTTGGACGCTGGCCTCATGCTCCAGACCCTGTTCCTGTCCGCCAAGTCGCGTGGCATCGACTCCTGCCCGGTCGGCATCCTCGCCACCTGGCGCGAGCCCGTCGAAACCGAATTTGAGATCCCCGAGGGGTACCGGTTCATCACCGGTTTTGCGCTCGGTTACGCGGATCCCGAGGCCCCGATCAACGCGATGCAGGCGCCGCGCCCGCCGATCCAGCTTCTCGAAGGCAAGTAACGCTACGAGCGGTAGACCTCGCGGCGGTGTGCGACGCGCACGACCGTCACGACCAGGATGTCGTCCTCGATTGAGTAGATGATCCGGTAGTCGCCGACGCGGATGCGCCACGCGTTCTCCGAGCTCGCGAGCTTCTTGACTCCGTCGGGGTGAGGAGAAGTGGCGAGCGATTCGATGGCATCCAGCAAGCGGGCGCGCACCGGTCGATCCAGCTTGCGTACCTGTCGCGCCGCCGCTGAGGTGAATTCGACGCGGTACATCGCTAGTCGTTGAGCTCAGCGCGCAGGTCGTCCAGGCTGACGCGCTGCCCGTCGTCGTTGCGTACCGCCTCGCGGAAGGCTGCGAGATCGCGTGCATCCTCGAGTTCTTCCAAGGCCAACAGGTCATCGACGCCGATCACGATTGCCGCGAGGCGGCCGTTCTTCGTCACTCCGATACGCTCGCCGCCGTAGGAGGCTCGTCCGAGGACGTCGGAGAGGTTTGCGCGCAGCTCGCGAGTGGAGAGCGTCGTAGCGAGTGTGTTCATAGTGGCATTTTAGTACATTGTGTACACATCTGCGCCTCTGTTACTCATCGTGAGCGTGAACAATTTCCCACGGACATACCTGACACCCGGGTGAGCGTCTACCGTGGAACGAGGCCACGGCCTCGTGAAACGTTCGCAATCGGAAGGACCCTATGTCCAAGAAGTACCTCTCTGTCGCCTTCGCCTACGTGGGAGTCATTATCGGCGCGGGCCTGGCGAGTGGCCAGGACCTGCTCCAGTACTTCCTCTCCTTTGGCGCGAAGGGCCTGATCGGCATCGCGGTCTTGGGCGTCCTCAACGTCGTCTTCGGCGTGGTCGCGCTCCAGCTCGGCTCCTACTACCGGTCCGGCCACCACGACGAGGTCTTCGAGCGCATCACCCACCCGGCGCTGCGCCGCGTCATCGACGTCGTGCTCGTCTTCTCGGGCTTCGCGATGGGATTCGTGATGCTCGCGGGCGCGGGAGCGAACCTCGAGCAGCAGTTCGGTCTGCCCGCGTGGGCGGGGAGTGCCCTGTGCGCGGTTCTGGTCGTTCTCACGGCCTTCCTGGATTTCGACCGGATCATGAAGGTGATCGGCGTCTTCACGCCTATGATCATCGTTGCGATCACGATCCTCACCATCTACTCGCTGGCCACACCGCACCCGGGCGTCGCGGAGCTCAACGCCGCCGCCACCCAGGTCACCCCGGCACTGCCCAACCTGTGGCTCTCCACGATCAACTACTTCGCGCTGTGCGTCGTCAACGGCATCGCGATGGCCTTCGTGCTCGGCGGTTCGGTGCTGCGCATCGGCGAGGCCCGCCGCGCCGGGCGCATCGGCGGCACCATCATCGCCCTCGTCATCGGCGCGGACGCCCTGTGCCTGTACCTGAACGTGGATCGCATCTGGGACGTGAACGTCCCCGCCCTCGAGATCGCGCGCTCGATCCACCCGGCCTTTGCCTTCGTCTACACGCTCATCATTTTCGCGCTCATCTACAACACGGTCTTTTCTCTGTTCTACTCGACGGCGCGCCGCTTCTCGGGCGGGCAGACCACCCGCATGCGCATCGTCCTCGTCGGCGTGGTCGCCGTGGGCTATGCGGCCTCACTCATGGGCTTCAAGAAGCTGATCGGCGGCATGTATCCGATCATCGGGTGGCTGGGCGTCGCCCTCCTCGTCGTCCTCGCGGTTGGGTGGCTGCGCGAGCGCTCCGCCGTCCTGCGCGAGGAGAACCTGCGTCGCAAGCTCATTCGCGTCCTCGTGCGCAAGCACGCCGACGACCTGGAGTACACGGACGAGCACCGTGCTCAGGCGCGAACCCTTGCCCAGGCCTCGGTCGTTGATGGCACCGAGCTGCGCCGCGAAGCTGACTCGATCGCCGAGCAGATCGCCGACACCCAGGACGACGCCGCCGCCTACGCGCGCGAGGCTCTGCCCGTCGATGAGGCCCTGGTCGAGCAGGCGATCGAGGCCGACCGGGCGAACGACTGAGTCAGCTCACCGGCGAGGCCGTGGCCGCCTCGTGCGCAAGCAGCCAGGCTTTCGCCTCCGCTCCGGCCGCGTAGCCGCCCGGGCCGGTGGCCGCCACGACCCTGTGGCAGGGGCGGATGAGCAGCAAGGGATTACGCCCCACCGCTCCGCCGATCGCCTGGGCCGACGCGGGCACACCTGCGTCCCGCAGCGTGGCCGTGAGGTGCCCGTACGTGCGCGTCGCGCCGTAGGGGATAGCGTCCATTGCCTCCCACACGTGTCTCTGGAAGTCCGTGCCCTCGGGCGCGAGGGGAATGGTGGCGGGGGAGGGGGCCTCGCCCGCGAAGTATCCGTCGAGCCAGGACATCGCCGCGCCCAGAGCCCGCGCGTCCGCCTCGCCCCACCCGGCCCTGGCGCGGACGCTGTCCCGAGAAACGGACGAGGTCAGGTCGAGCGCGGAGCGCGCCGAGGCCTCGCCGATGCCGATGGGGCAGCCGAAGAAACGCTGCCCGACCACCCACAAGCCGACGAGCGAACCGCCCCGCGCGGCCAGCGTGAGGCTGCCGATGGGGGAGTCGTAGGTGGCGAGCGCCGGATCAGAACTGCTCGGGGTGCTCTCGGTAGGCATACGCCCACACTGTCACGGCGACAGTCACAGCGCGAGTCCAGGCATCACGGACGGCGCTCAGTTCGTCACCCTCGAAGCCCTCCGCGAGGAGACGGTGACCGACCTCCACAGTCGGCGCGATGAAGGCGAGCACGTAGCGCAGTGGCACGAATGGCGTCGAGTCCGCCCCATCCGCCGCGTTCTTCGCTGCGGACATGTGCCGTGCGCCGATCAGGTACTGGTAGTCCAACCACGCCTGGTCACGCTCGCGCGTGCACATGTCGATGATCCACTGGGCGAAGCGCGGCTTTGACGCCTGCGCGTACTCGGGGTTCGGCTGCCCGTCCGGGTGCGCGGAATGTGCTGCCAGATACGTCTTCTGAGCCAGAATTCCGCGCCACGTGTCGACCATTTCCATAGCGTGTGGCGCCAGGATGGGTTCTGCTCGTGAGAGCAGCTCTGCGTCACCGGGCTGGACGTGTGCGGCGGCCTCAATCTGGCGTAGATCCTCGAGTGTGAGCGGGGATGTGGGGACGGCATCGGTGCCGTAGGTGTACCCCGACGAGTGGTCGTAAGCGGTCATGAGAACCTCCTTGAACCGATGCGTCGATTGTAGCACGTGCTCTGATCGTGTGGGTCTGTTTGACATTCGGGGATGGTGTCGAGGCCATGCGGTCGGGGCGTGGTACGCCGCGCGAGTTCGCGGCGCCGGTAGCCGACGTGGTGAGATGGCGACGACGCCGGTGGGGTTGCTCGCAATACAATTGACCTATGGAACCCCTTCTTATCGCCCTGGCCGGAATGCTCATCATCGTGGCATGCCAATTCGTCGCGCCCAAGGTGGGCGTGGCGTCGCCGCTGATTCTGCTGGTTATCGGCCTGGCGATTGGCTTCTTGCCGCAGGTGGGCGCCATCGAGATTGAGCCGAACATCATCCTCGAGATGGTGCTGCCACCCCTGCTGTTCTCGGCGGCCGTGCGTATGCCGACCATGGACTTCCGGCGCGAGATGCAGGCCGTCGCGATGCTCGCGATTCCCCTCGTGTTCCTGTCCGCCTTCGCGGTCGGATTCGTTATCAACTGGCTCGTTCCCGCGATCTCCCTGCCCTGGGGTGTCGCGCTGGGCGCGGTCCTGTCGCCGACGGACGCGGTCGCCATCTCGATCGCGAAACGCTCGGGTGTCTCCCACCGCATCATCACGGTCCTCGAAGGCGAGGGGCTCTTTAACGACGCGACCTCGCTGGTCATGCTCTCCGCAGCGATGAGCGCCGGCCTGGCCGCCGACGAACACGCCCTCCACCCGGGCCCGCTCATCGGTAAGGTCGCCATCGCCCTCGGCATCGCTGCGGGTATTGGCTGGGTCGTCGGCGAGGTCGGCGTGCGTCTGCGCGCCCTCATCAAGGATCCCTCGGCCGACACGGTTTTCTCCTTCGCGATGCCCTTCATCGCATCGGTCCCCGCCGAGCACCTGGGAGGGTCCGGCCTCGTTGCGGCCGTCGTCGCCGGACTGGTCGTCTCGAGCCGACGCGCGGCCGTTATCTCCGCGGCGAACAGGCGTTTCTCCCAGCAGAACTGGCAGACCATGACGCTCGTCTTGGAGAGCGGGATCTTCCTGACGATGGGCCTGCAGGCCTTCGGCATTGTCGAGGAGACCGCCGCGTTCTCCGGCGGCTTGGCCTTCGCCGCGTTCCTCGCCGTCATCCTCGGCGCGCTCATCATGGTGATGCGAGCCATCTTCATCGCCATCATGCTTGCCTGGCTGGACCACCGCCGTACCCACCGTCAACGCCGCTACGAAGTTGAGAACTCGCGAATCGCGCGCTTCGAGAAACGCATGAACAAGGCCTGCGAAGTCGACGCCGACATGCTCGAGGCCCGCGACCTGAGTCCCGAACACTGGGAAGACGCGCTTAACCACTATCGTCGCCGTCTCAAGCGGCGCGCGCGCCGCAACGCGATGCGCGGATCGGACCTGGACTACTTCGCGAATGAGCCGCTGGGGCCGCGCGAGGGCAGCGTCATCGTGTGGGCGGGCATGCGAGGTGCGATCACCCTGGCCGCCGCGCAAACTATCTCGACGCATGCGCCGATGCGCGCGCTGCTGCTCACGATCGCCCTGTTCATCGCGGCGGGTGCCCTCGTCATCCAGGGCCTGACCCTGCCCGGACTCATTCGCATCGTCAAGCCCCAGATGGCCACGGGCGATATCTCCGAGGAGGAGCGCGCCAAGCTCCTGAAGGTGATGGGCTCCGCGCTGGTGGACACCGCCCTCGCCCAGGCGATCCACGAGGTCGACGGCC